>NZ_UIHC01000020.1 GCF_900499075.1 Roseinatronobacter ekhonensis
CAACGCGCTCTCGCAACGCAAGTGGATGTGGTTTGCCCATCTGTTATCTCCATATCTGCTCAAAGACATGGAATCATGGATCATGAAGTAAGGGAATCCTGAATCTGGTCAAACCGGACGCGCTCTAAGTGCCGCCGATCTTGTGAATGTGGTAATCATTGACCCGCCTTCGCACGGACAGGAACGCTCGGACCCGGGCGGCTTGCTGACCACAATGATGGCGCGTCACGGCGTGAAAGCAGAAGTGTCGGTTATCGCCAGCGGCGGAGCGGGCGTTGCCCAGACGCTACAACGCCACGCGCGCGACAAGGCCGCCGATCTGCTGGTTATGGGGGCGTATAGCCATTCGCGACTGCGTCAGGCGATTCTTGGCGGAACAACGCGCAGCCTGCTGGCCGACACGAAAACGCCGATCTTCATGATGCACTAGCGGACCGGCGTGCCATCTCTGCCGTCAAAAGCGCCTGCACATCGCGATAAAAGGGTGCCAGTGCAGGGGTGGCATGGCTCAGGTCAGACTCGGTCCGTGCAATGTAGCTGTGCAGGGTCGTTGCGTCTGCAAACCGTAGGTCGCGCAGAAAGCGGTGGGCCTGCGCATCTTCATAGACCACCAGCCCCTCTGGCAGGGTCGCGACATTGCGGGCGAAAGTGGGCGCATCAAACAAGGTCAGGGTCAGAGCAGATCCGCCGCGCACCTGTGGCAACACGCCTTTTTCATAGGCCAAGCCCAGCGCAACCAGCGTCCCAAGAACGGCCAAACCCATCTTGGCGCGCAGCGCAGCAAAAGTCGCCGCGCGATCAGGCTCGGGCGCAGACTGCGATTGCACTGCCACTAGGCTTTCCTGATCTTCGTCCCAATCGAACATCACACTTCCTCGCACTACCTTGCACTCAAAGGTTGCAATCCAATGCGTCCTCAATATGGCAGTGACAAGGCCGGTTTACGGCATGGATCACATCAGGAAGCCGCCGTCCGAATCATCTCCGGTCTCTTCCAGCAGGCGGTCGAAATCAGGGATCGTAATGTGCCGTTTGCCCTCGGTCACGATCAACCCTTCCTTGCGCAAGCTCGACATCTGGCGGCTGACGGTTTCCAGTGTCAGACCAAGATATTCGGACATCGCTTCGCGGGTCAGGGGCAGGTCGAAGCTAAGTGATCCATCGGTCATGGTCAGTTGCAAGGACGCATCCCGCCGCGCGATAATCGTGAGCAGGCTGGAGATTTTCTCGCGCGCGGTTTTGCGGCCCAGAAGCAGCATCCATTCGCGCGCGGCATCCAGTTCGTCCAGCGTCATTTCCAGCAGGCGCTGTCCAATATGCGGCGTGCGCAACATCATGTCTTCAAAAGGTTTTTTACGGAAACAGCACATCACTGTGTCGGTTGCAGCAGTCACATCATATGCAGAGGTTGACCGCCCCGGCCGCCCGATGAAGTCAGACGGCAAAAGCAGTCCCACCATCTGCCGGCGCCCGTCTTCCATGGTTTGCGACAGGGTTGCTATCCCTGTCACCACAGAGGCGACAAAATCCATCGTATCGCCCGCCCAGACCACGGTTTGGCCCGCTTCGAAACTGCGGTAATACTTGATCTGCTCAAGCTGCTCCAGCTCGTCGCTCTCGCAGCGCGCGCACACGGCACGGTGGCGAATGGGACAATCGGAACAATCCTGATTGTATGTTTTCAATGTCGAAGTCGCGCGTGTCATCGGGATTGATCTACATCAAGGAAGTTGTTGAAGTGTCTTGTATACTAGACACATGAAACATGTTTCGCAACTTTCAAAGCTCGGTCTGTTTGACGCACGTGTGCCACGGTATACGAGCTATCCGACCGCACCCCAGTTCAACGCAGACCTGACCGGCAAGACATTTGCCAACTGGATCGGGCAGATCAAACCCGGATCGCAGATTTCGCTTTATCTGCATGTCCCGTTCTGCCGCCGATTATGCTGGTTTTGCGCCTGCCGGACGCAGGGCACCAGTTCTGACGGGCCTGTCGTGGCCTATGCCCAAACCCTAAAGGCAGAACTAGAGATGCTGCGCCGCACCTTGCCGGACGGGGTTCAACTGTCCCGTTTACACTGGGGTGGCGGCACGCCGACCATGCTGCCCCCCGCCGAAATGCGCGCCATCGCGGCGCTTGTTTTCGACATCGCACCCTTGGCAGAGGGCGGGGAATTCTCGGTAGAGATTGACCCCAATGAAATTGACGAAGCGCGGCTGGACGCACTGGCCGAGGCAGGGCTGACCCGCGCCTCTATCGGGGTGCAGGATTTCGACGCTGAAATCCAATCGGTCATTGGCCGCGATCAAAGCTTCGAAATCACGAAAGCCACGGTTGATGCGATTCGGGCACGCGGAATTGGCAGTCTGAACGCCGACATCCTGTATGGGCTGCCGCACCAGACGCCCAAGCGCATTGCCGATTCGGTGCAAAAGCTGCTGACGCTAAACCCCGACCGCGTGGCGCTTTACGGCTACGCGCATGTGCCATGGATGGCGCGGCGTCAGCAAATGATACCCTCCGACACCCTGCCCCGCCCCGAAGAACGGCTGGACCTGTTCGACACCGCCCGCCGCCTGTTCATGTGGGACGGATATGACGAAATCGGGATAGATCATTTCGCGCGCCCCCATGACGGCATGGCAAAAGCCGCCAAAGCGGGCACGCTGCGGCGGAATTTCCAGGGCTACACCGACGATCTGTCGCCGGTGCTGATCGGGTTGGGCGCGTCTTCGATTTCGCGCTTTCCGCAGGGTTACGCACAAAACGCCCCCGCCACGGCGGCATGGAAGAAATTCGTGCAGGCGGATGAATTCGCGACAGTTCGCGGCCATGCCTTCTCGGGGGATGATATTTGGCGCGGGCGCGCAATCGAAGCGTTGATGTGCGATTTCCGCGTCTCCAGCCGCGAGTTGACCGCCGACTACGGCGCGCCGGCGAAGACTGTCGCGGCCTTGTTCGAAACCGCTTGCGCAAAATTCGGACAGTTTGTGGCCCGCGAAGGGGACGCGCTGGTGATCCCGCCCGAAGGGCGCGCGCTAACCCGCATGATTGTCACAGTGTTCGACGCGTATGCTATGGAAAAGACCGGCCATAGTTCCGCAGTCTAATGCGCGGCGGCGCGGGATTCGTCGCGCCGCTGTCAGACCTTGCCCGTTTTGTCTGTCAGGTCAAAGCCGGGCGGTGCGTGGCTTCGAAGCGCGTCGATCAGGGCCGCCTTTCGCAGCGGTTTGGTCAAAGTCGCGTTCATTCCCGCCTCCATTATTTTTGCAATCTCCTCTTCAAGGGCATGTGCGGTCAGGGCGATAATCGGAATGTCGTGCCCCTCGGGCAAAGCGCGAATGCAGCGCGTCGCCTCTCGCCCGTCCATTTCGGGCATTGAGATATCCATAAAGATCAGGTCCGGGCGCGTCTGCATAAAGCTGTCAACAGCCTCTCGTCCATTTTCTGCAAGGGTCAGTTCTATCGGCAGATTCTGCACCATCTTGCTGAACACCAGCCGATTGGTCGCGTTATCTTCGGCATAAAGCACCCGCAGGCACCTTTCAGGCTGTTCGGACGCTTCCTTAGGGACGGCAAAGGCCGGCGGACATACCGCGCTTTCAGGTGCCGAAACATCCGCACCCAACAACCGGGCTGCCGACACGCAGAGTTCGCGCCATAAAAGCGGCTTTGACAGCGCGGTCAGTTTGGGATCGGTCGCGACCAGCGGCGCGGCATCGGTTATTGCAGCGCAAAGCAAGACAACTGGACGGTCCGGCAGCACCGCACGCAGTTTCTTGAGCACCGATATGGGATCAACCTCTGACAGATCATTGTCGAGCACAACAAGGTCAGGCCCGCCCTGACCGGCCAGCCGCGCCGCGGCCTCTGGCTGCGTTGCAGTGGTTGTTTTGACATGCGCCGACTGAAACTGCCGCTCTATAATGCCGCGGCTGATGAGGTGATCGCTGACCAACAGCACTTTGGAAATAGCTTTCGGCAAAGCGGGTTGTGGCACCATGCGCTCCGCCCCCGGCAGCGCCAGCGAAACCCCGAAACACGACCCGACCCCAAGCTCTGATTCCAGCCATATTTTACCGCCCATCAACGCAATGATCCGCTGCGTGATCGCAAGCCCAAGCCCGGTCCCTTCGAACCGACGATTGGCGGCTTCTTCGACCTGCCGGAATTCCCCAAACACGCGTTCTTGGTTCTCGGGCGCGATACCGATGCCCGTATCCTCAACCGTCAGATGCACGACATGGCCGTCGCCCGACACGCCCACACCAACTGCGCGCACCAGCACATAGCCGCTATCGGTGAACTTGACTGCATTGCCGACCAGATTGGTCAGCACTTGCCGCAAGCGGCCCGGATCGGCGACCAGGTCGCGCGTCAGGAACATGTCATAGTCAAGGATAAGCTCTATACCTTTGGCGCGGGCGGAGGGTGCCAGCAAGGTCAGCACTTCATGGATGGTTTTCTCCAGATCGAACGGTTCGGGATGCAGTTCCATCCGCCCCGCATCCATCTTGGAAAAGTCCAGAATGTCATTGATGATGGTGACAAGCGCTTGCCCGCTGGAGCGGATCGTATCGGTGAACATGGCCTGTTCTCTGTCGAGGTCGGTTTCCGACAGCAAATCCGCCATGCCGACAACGCCGTTCATAGGGGTGCGGATTTCATGGCTCATATTCGCAAGAAATGCGGATTTGGCGCGCGCGGCAGCTTCGGCGCGTTCCTGCGCCTCGATCAGTTCGGCCTGATAGCGCAGCGCTTCCGTAATGTTGCGCACCAATGACACATAGTCGCCATTGGGCACACGCCGGTCCATCAGGCGCACGCTCATGCCGTTGCTGAAATGCAGCTCTACCGGCGAGATATGCGGCGAGGCCCAGCGCGCAAGCATGTTTTCAACCCAGATGGCCGGGTCTTCGCCTTGTAGGATCGCCAGACCTTCATAGGCGCAGATTTCAAGTATGCGGGTATAGCGTATGCCGATCCCCACCTCTGGATAATCCCGGAAGACGCCCAGATAGGCCTGATTGGCCATCACCAGACATTGCGCGCTGTCGAACACCGCGAACCCGTCTGGCATGGTTTCGATCGCCTCTCGCAGGCGCAGATTGGCCAGATCCACCTCGGAATGGGCAACTTGCAGATCTTCCGCCGCCTTGACGTTCACACCTTCCAGCACAACCGCGTGCTGGCGCACGATGTCCAGTTCCTGCCGTTGTGCCATTATCTGTTCGGACAGCGAATAGGCATGGCCGCGCAGCTTGTCATTCGCGGTCTTCAACTCTTCGCGGACCTGCTCATACAGGCGCTCGGCGCGCAATCTTGCGCGACGTTCTTTGGTTAATAAATCTGCAAAACGAACGGGGACTGTCATACCGCCAGCAATGGTCAAACAACTGATGTGGAGTATTGTCGGCAGTCGTGAATATGGTCTTAATGGCGGCGGTTCGGAACGACCCCAAAACATTGGGCGACAAGGTCGAATCGGCATCCGTTTCAGACCGCAAATTCACGGGGCGTGCCGCCTGCGACACGCGGTCGGCTGGGCTTACCCAAGCTGTTGCGCAGGATGATCGGGCCGCTGTGCCAACAGTTCCAGATCTTCGCACACCCAGTGCATCAAAGCCTGTCGCGCCTCTGCCTCGTCGCCACGTGCCAATGCCCGGCGCAGTATATCGAGTGCTCGGTCAATATCTGCGGATGACAAGCCTACCTCTTGCGCAACAAAGATTTTCGGATGTTCCGTGGGTGTATGCTGTCGTGTAATCGAAAGCTCCTCGGACAGCTTTTCGCCGGGGCGCAGGCCGGTGATCTCTATGTCAATATCGCCCATCGGGTTCTGGGCATCGCGCACGGAGTAGCCTGCGGCCTCTATCATCCGTCGGGCCAGATCTGCCACGCGCACTGGCGCGCCCATGTCCAGAACGAACGCCTCACCGCCCTGCGCCATGGCACCGGCCCGCAATACAAGCTGCGTGGCTTCCTGGATGGTCATGAAATACCGCTCTACATCGGGATGGGTCAGCGTCAGGGGACCCCCACTGGTAATCTGTTCCTGAAACCTTGGAATGACTGACCCGGACGAGCCCAGTACATTGCCGAAGCGCACCATGCAAAACACCGTGCCAGGCTTGCCAGACGCCGTTCCGGCCTTGCGCGCCAGATCTGCGATGGCCAGCTCAGCCATCCGCTTGCTTGCCCCCATTGTGCCTTCGGGGCGCACCGCCTTGTCGGTGGAGACCAGCACAAATCTTTCAACGCCCGCCGCCTTCGCGGCACGCGCCAGTATCACAGTGCCGAACAGGTTGTTGGCAATGCCCGCCAAAGTGTTCGCCTCGACCAGCGGAACGTGTTTATAGGCGGCAGCATGGAGAACGCCCTGCACCTTATGCGCAAGCATGACCGCATGCATGGCCCTCCGGTCGGTGACGCTGCCCAAGACCGGAATGATCGTGCACCCGGTCTTGCGGTTCATATCCTCAAGCTCGCGATGGATCTGGTAGAGCGCGTGCTCGCTCGACTCCAACAGGACCAACCTTCGCGGGTTGCACAAGAGCAGTTGGCGGCACAGTTCCGACCCGATCGACCCGCCCGCGCCTGACACCAGCAGCGATTTTCCGGCATACTCGTTCCAAGCGCCCGCCAGCGTTGAATGCAGTGCTTTGCGCGTCAGAAAGGCATCCGGCAGCGCCTGCTTCAGCGATCCGACAAGTTCCTCTTCCCCGACCAACTGCGCGAAAGATGGCAGGCTTTGAACCTCTAGCCCTTTGTCTGTCAGCCGTCGGGCGATCCGCGCCATTTTGGGCGCATTGACCGACGGCATCGCCAACAAGACGCGGCGAACCTCTTTCTGGCTGGCAACCGTGTCGATCTGGTTTGACGGGTAGACCGGCAGACCCGCAACGCTGACGCCCTGCAACGCCATGTTGTCATCTATAAACCCGACAACGCGCGTGCCGCGATCCGGGCGCAAGGCAAATGCAAGCTGCATTCCGGTGGTTCCCGCGCCGTAGATCAAGACATTGGTTACGGCAATGTCGATGCGGTACAGCGCCAACACCACTTGCAACATTAGAAACCGGGCCAGAACCGATCCGATGATAAACAGGCAGGCGAGCAGAACCGGCCCGGCACCGGAAACGGTTGACGGCTGCATAAGTTGAACCGCCCATGCCGCGATGCCGACGATCACACCCAAAACGGCACTCAGGCCCATTCCGCGCGCCTCGTAGGATTTGAGCTGCACCTTCGGCAGGCCCAATATCCAGGAACCAAGCGCCGTGACCGACAGCAGTATCCCGAGCGCCGGAATCGGCTTCACCGGCGCGAAAGAGGAACCAGATCCTGCGGTATTCAGGACAGCGACCAGAAAGAAGGCGATGGAAACCGTGGTGAGGTCTATCATCAAAAGCAGGATTTGCTTGTGGCTACGCCGCATGTCCCGCAATTCGACAAGCAGTCTTGGAATACCCAGCCTGCCTTTGAGATAGTCGTTAACCAACATAAAAGCGCCTTCGCAACACGACAAACCCGTGGCATACCCTTGGCGCAGCGGCAGTCGCGCGGGCTTTGCCGTCAGTCGCGTATCTAAAGCGGTTCACGACCGGATTACAATCCGACGCTGCGCCGGGCTGGTCTGCAAAACGGACCGCACAGGCTAAATCAGGGATCAGCGGGATCATGCGCCGGGCCATTTGGCGTTTACAGCGCAGGGCGATATAAAATCTGGCATGCACCTTGCAGGTTGGCGGCGCTTCTGTGTAGGTGGAACCACGTTTTTCGAACACACCCTCGTGGGAGAGCCTATGTCCAGAATAACCAAAGCAGTTTTCCCGGTGGCCGGACTTGGAACACGGTTTCTGCCCGCCACCAAGGCGATGCCAAAAGAACTACTGCCGATCATCGACAAACCCATCGTGCAATACGCGGTCGAGGAAGCAGTGGCAGCGGGCATAACCGAGCTGATCTTTGTGACAGGCCGCAACAAGCGCGCTGTGGGCGACCATTTCGACGCTAACCTAGAACTGGAAGCACAGCTAACCGCCAAGGGCAAGACAGAGCTGCGCGACATGGTGCGCAATATCGTTCCAGAGGGTGTGGCCTGTATTTTCGTGCGCCAGCCCGAACCGCTTGGGCTGGGTCATGCCGTGCTATGCGCGGCGCCCGCTGTGGGCGACAACCCTTTCGTGGTATTGCTGGCCGATGATCTGATGCAGGGCGAAGAATTGCCGACCGCGGCACTTGTGCGTGCCTTTGGCAAGAAGCCGCAGACCGTGTTGTCCGTATCCGAGGTGGCCAAAGAGGACGCGTCGAAATACGGCATCCTGAAACCCGGCGCCGTGGATGCCGACGGGCTGATCGCGGTGGATGGCATTGTCGAGAAACCGGCAGTCGATGACGCGCCATCGAACCTTGCGTCTTTCGGGCGCTATGTGTTCACCGCAGAGGTTTTCGATGTGCTGCGCGGCCTGAAGCCCGGCGCAGGCGGCGAGATCCAGTTGGCGGATGCGATCGACCAGATGGCACGGGCTGGCAAGGTTGCAGCCATCACAAACCCCTCGCGGCGCTACGATTGCGGCGACAAGTTCGGCTACCTGACCGCGATTGTCGATGTCGCCCTCGCAGATGCGGATTATCGTGATCGCTTTCTCGATCTGATCCGTGACAGGATCGCGCACTCCGCGCCCTGACCCTGCGTGAGGCATACCGTGACCGAGGGACCAAACGGCGCAACAGATAACAAGGTCGTTCTGGTAACGGGCGGCGCGGGCTATATCGGCTCTCATGCGTGCAAGCTATTGGCACAGCAGGGCTTTGTGCCGGTTGTCTATGACAGTCTGACCACCGGATGGGCGCAAGCGGTCAAATTCGGCCCACTGGTTCAGGCCGATTTGTTGGACCGCGCCGCGCTGGATGCCGCGTTTGCGCAATACCGTCCCTGCGCGGTCGTGCATTTCGCAGCCCTTAGCCAGGTCGGGGAAGCGACGCGCGATCCGGGCTTGTATTGGCGCAACAACGTATGCGGGTCGTTGAACCTGATAGAGGCGATGGTCGACGCGGGCTGCCGCAACATGGTCTTTTCCTCGACCTGTGCCACCTATGGCGATCAAGACGGCGTGGTGCTGGACGAGGACAGCGCGCAGCGACCGCTCAACGCCTATGGTGCCTCTAAACTCGCCGTCGAAGGAATGCTGCGCGATTTTGGCACCAGCCATGGCCTGAACTCTGTTATCTTCCGGTATTTCAACGTGGCCGGCGCCGACCCGGACGCCGAGATCGGGGAATGGCACCTGCCAGAGACCCATCTGATACCGGCCATGATAGAGGCGGTCGCCGGTGCGCGACCTGCCCTAGTCATCAATGGCAACGACTACCCGACGCATGACGGCACCTGCATCCGCGACTATGTGCATGTGATGGACCTTGCCCGCGCGCATGTTCTGGGGCTGGACTGGCTGCTGAACGGGCGGGAAAGCCGCGTGTTCAACTTGGGCACCGGTGTCGGCTTTTCTGTCGCGGAAGTGATTGCGCAATGCCGCGCCGGCACGGGGCGCAGAGTGCCGCATAGCTACGGCCCCCGCCGCGCAGGCGATGCCGCCGCGCTTGTCTCTGGCAGTCGTCGCGCCGTAGAGGAACTGGGCTGGACGCAGGAACGCTCATCCCTGAAGCTGATCATCGAAGACGCGTGGCGCTGGTATCAGACCGGGGGCTATTCGGGATAAGCCCGCAACCGTGTTATAGCGCGCGGTCGACACGGTATATGGACGAACACGGAAGGTAAGAATGACACGAAAGTCACTTCTGATGGTCGGCGCCGGGCTTTCGGGTGCCGTTCTGGCACGCGAACTCGCGCAGGCGGGGCACCGTGTCACGGTGTTGGATGCGCGCGACCACGTCGCCGGAAACTGCCATACGCAGCGCGACCCCGATACAGGCGTTTTGGTGCATGTCTATGGCCCGCATATCTTTCACACGGATGACCAACAGGTCTGGGACTATGTCAATCGCTTCGGTCGGTTTCGCCCGTACACGCACAGGGTCAAAACCACCAGTGGCGGGCGTGTGTATACCATGCCGATGAACCTGCACACGATTAACCAATTCTTCGACATGGCACTGTCCCCGCAAGAGGCCCGCGCGCTTGTCGCGGCCAAGGCGCAAACCCTACCCGAGCCGCCGCGCAATTTTGAAGAGCAGGCTTTGTCCATGCTGGGGGCGGACCTGTATGAGGCATTCTTCAAAGGCTACACGGCCAAGCAGTGGGGCTGTGACCCGACAGCGCTTCCCGCCGCGATCCTGAAACGGTTGCCTCTGCGCTTCAGCTATGACGACAACTACTTCTTTCACCGCTATCAGGGCATGCCCGAGGACGGGTATACACCGATTGTCGCCGCTATGCTGGACCATCCGGCGATCACAGTGTCGCTGAACACGCGCTTCACCAAAGACATGGCGCGCGGGTTTGACCATGTGTTCTATTCCGGCCCGCTGGATAGTTGGTTCGGGCAGGATAGCGGCGCATTGGGGTATCGCACACTGGATTTCGAACGCCTGACCCATGACGGCGACTATCAGGGCTGCGCGGTCATGAATTATGCAGATGCCGCGATACCGCATACGCGGATTACAGAGCACAAGTATTTTGCGCCATGGGAAGAGCATGCGCGCTCTGTGTGCTACCGAGAAGTCTCTCGGGCCTGCGAGACAGAGGATATTCCCTATTATCCGATACGGCTGGCAGAGGACAAATCGCTCCTGTCGGATTACATCCGCCGCGCACGGAAAGAAACCGGCGTTACCTTTGTCGGGCGGCTTGGCACCTATCGCTATCTGGACATGGATGTCACCATCCGAGAAGCGCTGGATTGCGCAGCAATGTTCCGGGACCACGCCGCCCACGACCAAACCATGCCCGCCTTTGCGGTGACCCCGTGACCCAGGGCGCGCCCCGCATTTGCGCGGTGGTCGTGACCTATAACCGTCTGGCCAAACTGAAGCTGGCGCTGGCGCGGCTGCTGGCTGAACCTCTGGATCATATCGTGGTGGTCGACAACGCGTCGGATGATGGGACGGCGGCCTATCTTGCAGGGCTAAACGACTCGCGGTTGGACAATCTGCGGCTGGAGCGCAATATGGGCGGTGCCGGAGGGTTCGAGGCAGGCTTGCGCCACGCCGTCGCGCAGTACGACCCTGACTGGGCGCTGTTGCAAGATGATGACGCGTGGCCCGACCCCGGCGCGATCAGCGCATTTCGCTCCGCCGATACGTCCGAGTGGGATGCCGTTGCCGGCGCGGTGCGCTATCCCGACGGGGCAATCTGCGACATGAACCGCCCGCTTCTGAATCCGTTTCGAAACCTGCGTGTGTTTTTGCGCACTGCGCTTGGCGGTGGCAGGCGGGCGTTTCACATGGCCGATGACAGTTATGACAGCACTGCCCCTGTGCCGGTCGATGGCGGCGCATTTGTCGGTCTGTTCCTGTCACGCCGCGCAATCAAACTGGCGGGCTACCCGGACGGGCGCTTGTTCATCTATGCCGATGACGCCCTGTATTGCCTGACCCTGCGCAAAGCAGGCGGGCGGATCGCCTTTCTGCCCGCGCTGCGCTTTACCCATGACTGCACCAGTTTCGACGCGGGCGGGGCGCTTGTTCCGGATTGGAAAGTCTATTTCTACCACCGAAACGTGCTGATCTTGTATCGGGCGGCAGCAGGTGTCCTGTTTTGGCCGGCCATGCTGGTCATCTTGCCGAAATGGCTGATACGGCTTTGGTCGGGAGGCGACAACAGGCGGGACCGCGCGCGCCTTATGCTATGGGGCCTTCGGGACGGGTTGCGCCGTGACACGCATCTGACTCTGGCCGGCCTGCAATCAAAGCTGGCGCGCACCCGCTAAAGGCGCGCCGGATGATAGGCCGGACGGCGGCGCGGCAAACGCCTGCCCCGCGCCCATCCGGCCGATCGCACCACAGTCAGCGCAATGAGCCATAGGTCCAGCCCCATGTTGGCATGGGCCTGATACAACAGATCGATGCGCGCTTTGCGCGCAACGCAGCGACGGGCATAGGTGGCGTCGGTATCCTCCGGGGTTGCGCAATCGCGCAGGATCGCCTCTTCGTGTCGCGCGAACACCAAAGATGCGAGCCCCGTCACACCGGGCCGGGACCGCAACACACGCGCATACAGGTCGGGATACGTCTCGACATACTGGCGCAACGGCGGGCGTGGTCCGACAAAGCTGATCTCGCCGCGCAGGATATTCAGGAATTGCGGCAATTCATCCATCCGCAAACGCCGCAGTTTGCGCCCGAAAGGGGTGATGCGGGCGGATTTATCCCCGCCCGATACTCCCGTATCTGTTGCGACAGTCCGCATGGTGCGAAACTTCCAAAGCGTAAAGGGTTGGCCGGGTTTGTGCATCCGCTCGGACCCATAGAACAGCGGTCGACCTTCACGACGCCATTGCAGCACGACGATCAGGCTGAACACCGCAAAGGCAGCCGGTGACAGCACTATCGTGAAGCCGATATCGAACAGGCGTTTGGAAAGCGTCATGCCGGGTCTGTCGGGTGATTGACCGCCCAAGTCAAGCGCCACTCTGCCACAAGCGTGTCGGGTGCGCTGCTCGCGATCGGGCACAGGGTTTGCAGGCGGTCAAGACCAAGACCCAATTCCGGCAGTGCCGTGGCTGGCGCTGGCTGCCACGTCCACCGCACCGCGGCTGCACGCAGAAGCGACTCCATGCCAATCAATCCCGGCTGCGCGACATTCAGAACCGGTGGCAAATGCGTGGGATGGCAAGCCAGCGCGCCCAGAACGCGGGCCAGCGTCTGAGGCCCGATATAGGCGCGGCGCGGCGCGGCACCGTCTGGAAACTGGTCCAAACAGGGCACGCGCCCGGGGCGCAGGCCGCCCAGCAATGCGTCAGCCCCCGCAACATTGCCAATGCGCAGGCAGGTCACGTCCAGCCCATGCGCTTCGGCAAACGCGGCTTGCTCCATTGTCAGTTTCGACGCGCCATATGCGGTCGCCGGATGACATGCATCGCTTTCATCATGCGGTCCAGGCGCGGCCCCGTATACCGCCGAACTTGATGCCAGAAGTACCCGACCGGCCCCAAGCCTGCGCGCCGCCCCCAGCGCAGCACGTGCCAGATCGGTATTGCACCCCAATCCGTCGCCAGAAGTAACCCCCGACAAGCACAGGACAGCGTCGATTGGACCGCAATCGGGGACCGGACCCGTCATAGGGTCCCAAAACAGGCCCCCGACAATCGGGGTGCCGCGATACTGCCACACCGGGCCAATGGCCAAGCCTGTCCAGAACTGCCGCAGATAGGCGCCGATCCGCCCGCTTGCCCCCATAACCAGAACTCTGTGCATCCGCTCTCCCTAGCGCAGGCTGCGCCCCTTGATGACCGCGTCCGGCCCGAACCGCTGTCGCAGCCTGTCGATGGTGCGTTCGGCCTCGGCCCGTTTTGCCGCACCTTGGTCCAAAAGGTCCAGTGCAAAGCCCGTGCCGTCATCGGCCACCAGTTCTGATATACCGACGCCGATCAACCGGAACGGCGCTTTGTCCAGCGCGCCCAATAGCAAGGGGCGGGCCGTGCGCCAGATGGTGTCCGCCAGCGCGGTGGGGCCGTCCAAAGCGTGGCGCCGTGTCAGGCTTCGGTGGTCGGCGCGCTTTAGCTTGACCGTGACAACCCGCCCGGCCAGACCACGCGCTTTGGCGCGGCTGGACACCTGTTCGGCCAGCCGCCACAGATGGCCTTCCAACAGGTCCGGGTCGGACAAATCCACCCCGAAGGTGGTTTCCTTGGAAATGGATTTCACCGCCCGGTCGGGGCTGACGGGCCGCGCATCCTGCCCGCGCGCAAGGTCATACAGCCGCATCCCCATCGACCCGAAACGCGCGACCAGATCTGCACGCTCCCAGCGCAACAGGTCGTCGATGGTGGCAATGCCAGCGCGGTCCAACTGCGCGCGCGTTGCGGTCCCAACGCCCCAGATAATGCCCACAGGTTTGCCGCGCAGGAAGGCTTCCGTGTCGGCCTGCGCGATCACCGAAAACCCGCGCGGTTTGTCGAGGTCCGAGGCGATCTTGGCCAGAAACTTGTTATGTGACAGGCCAATGGACCCGGACAGTCCCAACTCGTGCTCCATCGCGCGCACGAGCCGCGCCAGCATCACGGCGGGCGGCGCACCGTGCAGCGCAGCCGTGCCTGACAGGTCCAAAAACGCCTCGTCCAATGACAAGGGTTCAATCGCGGGGGTAAGTTCTTCCATGAGGGCGCGGATGTCGCGCGAAGCTGCCGTATAAGCCTCGAACCGAGGCTTGACGACGACCGCTTCGGGACAAAGCTGCAACGCCTTGAACATGGGCATGGCAGAGCGCACGCCATGAATGCGCGCGATATAGCAGGCTGTTGTCACCACACCGCGCCGACCACCGCCGACGATCACCGGCTTGTCGCGCAGTTCCGGATTGTCGCGCTTTTCCACGCTGGCATAAAACGCGTCGCAATCCATGTGGGCGATGCTCAGGTCGAACAACTCTGCCCCCGCCACAACGCGGCGGCTGTGGCAGCGCGGGCAACGCGGCCCGCTCGGGAATTGGGTCAGACATTCGCGGCACAGGGCAGGCATGGGCGCAGATTAACGCGGGTGCAGGCGCGTGGCGAGGGACATTGCATCCACTGGACCATTCCGCACGCGGCTTCTAGTGTCTGCCCAAAAGGGAGAAAACAAGATCATGCGCATTCTGGATATCTGCGAGGTGACGCAGCCCATCGCGTCGCCCATTCGCAATGCTTACATCGATTTCAGCAAGATGACGGCCAGCCTTGTCGCTGTTGTCACCGATGTGGTGCGCGACGGGCGGCGCGTGGTGGGCTACGGCTTCAACTCTAACGGGCGCTACGGCCAAGGCGGGCTGATCCGCGAGCGCTTCCGCGACCGGGTGTTGCAAGCCGACCCCGCATCCTTGCTGGACGAAACCGGCGACAATCTGGACGCTCATAAAATCTGGGCCGCGATGATGGCCAATGAGAAACCCGGTGGGCATGGCGAGCGGTCCGTGGCGGTGGGGACCATCGACATGGCGGTGTGGGACGCGATTGCCAAGATCGCGGGCAAACCGCTGTTTCGGCTGCTGGCAGAGCGCTTTGGCACGACGGCAGACCCGCGCGTGTTCGTCTATGCGGCAGGCGGGTATTACTACCCCGGCAAGGATGATACCCAGCTGCGCGCAGAAATGCGCAGCTATCTGGACCGGGGCTACACGGTCGTGAAAATGAAAATCGGCGGCGCGCCCTTGGCCGAGGATCAGCGCCGGATCGAGGCCGTTCTGGACGAGATCGGGACACAAGCGCAACTGGCCGTCGATGCTAATGGCCGGTTCGATCTGGAAACCGCCATCGCCTATGCCAAGATGCTGCGGCAATATCCGCTGTTCTGGTATGAGGAAATCGGCGACCCGCTGGATTACCAGCTGCAAGCCGCCATGTCCGAATTCTACCGCGGACCGATGGCCACGGGTGAGAACCTGTTTTCCCATCAAGACGCGCGTAACTTGCTGCGCCATGGCGGCATGCGCCCCGACCGCGACTGGCTGCAATTTGATTGTGCGTTGTCTTACGGGCTGGTCGAATACCTGCGCACGCTGGATGTGCTGGACCAGTTGGGCTGGTCGCGCCGGCGCTGCATTCCGCATGGCGGGCACCAGATGTCGCTGAACATTGCTGCCGGGCTGGGCCTTGGCGGGAATGAAAGCTATCCCGACCTGTTCCAGCCTTATGGCGGCTTCCCCGATGGGGTGCAGGTAGAGGACGGTTATATCACCATGCCCGACCTGCCCGGCATCGGGTTCGAGGGGAAATCCGACCTTATTGCAGTGATGCGCGATCTGGCAGAATGAGCGCGCGGGTCATTGCGGCAGCGGAGGGCGCTGCTCCATCGCGTTTTCCCATTCGGCCAGAAACGCGCGGCGGTTCAGGGGGTCCAGATATGTCAGCAGCGCGGGGCCGAGCTTGATCGGACCAAAGCCCAAGGACGGCCCTTCCACCGTTTGGCTTAGCGGCGGAAGCGGCCAGCCATCCGGCGTTTCGCGCAGCGCCAGACGAAGCAGCATATCGACCATCATACCTGCGAGCAGGGTTTCCTGCGCGCCAGCGGGAATGAATACAGTGCGCAAAATGACATTGGCAAAGTCCTGCATGCGAATGACCTGAACACGCCCCTCAGACCCACGCGCCAGTTCTTCTGCCGCGTAGCTGCCAAGCACATTATATGCCAGCGCCAACCGCCCCGAGGCGACATCGTCGATCATTTGCGACGAACAGCAATAAAAGCTGGTGCGCAAGCGCCCCATCACCTCGTTCAACCGCCAATAGGCATCGGTCGAGCGATCCTCTTGCGTGGCGAATAAATAGCCGAGACCGCTGTCTCGGACGTCATATGTGCCCAACCCATCCTGAAATCGGTCGGGATTGTCGCGCAAGGCGGCGATCAGATCCTGCCGCGTGGTCGGCAGTTCCAGACCCGCGAACCGCGCAGTGTTGATAACGACGACAGCCGGTTCGGTGGTAAACGCAAAGATCAGGTCGCGCCAGCGCGCCCAGTCGGGCAGTGCATCGGTCTGGTCCGAGCGATAGGGCAGCGCGAACCCGTCATTGACCAGTTGGAATTGCAAATCCATCGCGGAGGAAATGACAAGATCGGCCTGTGCGCCATCGCGGATCGCTTGATGCAACACGCTGGATGACATCACGCTATAGTCCACTGCCACCTCGGGGCGCTCTGCCTGAAAGGCGCGGATATAGGGTTCAAACACGTCCAGATCAGTGGTCGATACCACCCGCAGAACACGGTCGGATGTGCCGGGAAAAAAGCGGTGATCCTCGATCTCTTGGGCTGTCGCGGGCGCACCAAGCGACAGGATCAAACCAAAGGCAAGACAAGCGAAACGCATGCGCCACTCCCATTTTCACAATTCTCCAGTTCCAGCCGCCCACCATGGGCGCGCAGAACCTCGGCAGCGATGGTCAGCCCAAGCCCGGACCCGACCACACCCGCAACATTGCCGCCCCTGCGGAACCGTTCGGTCAGCACGTCCATCGGGCCATCACCCAAGCCCGTTCCCTGATCGCGCACACGCAGCCGCGCTTGCGCGGCGTCCAGCACGATCTGTAGGCTCACCGTCGTATCCTCGGGAGAGTATTTGATGGCATTGTCCAGCACGTTGCGAATGGCGCTGTCCAGCAGCACGGCATCGCCCCGAATGGGCGCGGGCGTCAAGTCGAGCGTGAACTGTATGTCGCGCATCGCCGCCGTGGGCTCCAGCGCGGCGGCGGTCTGGCGGGCCAGATCGGACAGGTCCAAGCGGTCGCGGGCCAGATCCTCGACCCGGTAGGCCACGGTCGCATGGTCCAGCAATTGCCCGGCAGAGCGCGCGCTTTCATCCACCGCGCGAATGATCCGGCGCAAACGCTCTTTTTCAGCTTCATCGGATACGGTGCGCAGCGCGATTTCGGCCTGTGTCCGAACCGTGGCCAAAGGTGTGCGCACACGGTGCGCGGCCTCTGCGATAAAATCCTCGGACCGGCGGATAGACAGGCGCAGCCGCTCCATCAGGCGGTTCAGCGCATCGAGCAACGGCGCAAGATCAGCGGGTGCGGCCCGCAGCAACGGGCGCAAATCCGACGGCCCCCTGCGCGACACCGACGCCGCAATCAGGTTCAACGGACGCAAAGACAGGCGCGCCGCGATCGCCGAAAGCGCCACCGCGACGAAGAAAAAGGCCACGGAAAGCAGGCCCGCCAGCCGCGAGATATCTGACGTAACCGCATCGACACCGTCACGGGTTTGCGCAACCGACACCGTCACTGCCACCCGTTCCATCCCGGCCAGCACCAAACGCGTGACCGATGACATGCGGATTTCGGCCCCGCGATACTGGCCTGTGTCGAACACCACCTGCCCGATTTCGCTTGTCGCCGGGGCCGGTAGATCATCATAACCGGTCAGCACCTCGTCTGCGGCGATAACGCGGTAAAACACACGGTCCTCGCTGATCGCTCCCAGCATGGCAAAGGCCGCGTAGGGCAGTTCCAGCCGGACCTCGCCCTGCTCGCTGCGCAGGGTTTCGGCAATGGTGGTGGCAGACGCGGCCAGCACGTTATCCTGCGTGCGCGCGGCGGCTTGCGCGGCAAGGCTTGTGACCATACCCCAGCTTAGCACCGATAGCGCGGCGGCAACCCCCGCCAGCAGCAGCGTCAGGCGTTGCCCGATAGAGGCGGTCTGTATCATGGCGCGTCGGTATCCATGCGGTAGCCAAGACCGCGCACCGTCTCTATGCGGAAGCCCATACCGTCAATGCGGCGACGCAATCGCCCGACATAAACCTCTATTGCGTTCTCGGTCACTTCGGCATCATAGGAAAACAGATGATCCATGACCTGTGCTTTCGACAGGATCTGTCCGGGATGACGGGCAAAAATCTCGAGCAGACGAATTTCCCGGTTGCGCAAATCTATGGTCTGGCCGTCATGCTCCAAGGTGCCTGCGGCCGGGTCGAACTGCGCCGGGCCCAGCGCGATCTGGTTCCGCGCCAATCCGCCACGGCGGCGCAGCACGGCACGGCAGCGCGCTTCCAGCTCCAGAAAATCGAACGGTTTGGTGATGTAGTCATCCGCGCCCTGATCCAGCGCGCCCACGCGGTCGGAAACCTGCGCCCGCGCGGTCAGCATGATGACGGGCGTTTCCAGATGGGCGCGGCTGCGGGCCAGAAAATCACGCCCGTCGCCATCGGGCAGCATGACATCCAGCAAGATCAGATCATAATGCGCGACTGCCAGACAATCCTCTGCCGCGGCCAAGGTCGCGGCATGGTCAATCGCATGACCATCCATCGCCAGCCGTTTCACGATGCCGTCGGCCAGTTCGGCATTGTCCTCTACCAGCAGGTAGCGCACCCGATTGTTCCTTGTGATGTGACGCGCCCGTGCCCCGTGTCAGGCTTCTGTCAGCTTTCTGTGTTCTGCAATGACCATGGGCGGCAGAGGACCGCCTGTCAAATGGGAGGACTACCAATGAACACCTTTGGGTGGACCCGTCGCGCGATCATCGCAGCGGCAACCGCAACCGTGGCACTCGCAGGCAGCGCGCAGGCGCAAGACATGCAAAAGATGGATGCCGTGCATTTCCTGATCCCCGGTG
Source organism: Roseinatronobacter ekhonensis (assembly GCF_900499075.1). Classification (GTDB taxonomy): domain Bacteria; phylum Pseudomonadota; class Alphaproteobacteria; order Rhodobacterales; family Rhodobacteraceae; genus Roseinatronobacter; species Roseinatronobacter ekhonensis. The sequence continues at coordinate 19,217 of NZ_UIHC01000020.1, forward strand.
GCGCTGGCGGCGGCTGGGACGGCACTGCGCGCGGCACGGGCGAAGCGCTGGTCAATTCTGGCCTGGTCGGCAACGCGACCTTCGAGAACATGTCGGGCGGCGGCGGCGGTGTGGCCATCGGCAACCTGATCGAGAACGCCGCTTCCAGCCATGGCACACTGATGGTCAACTCGACCCCCATCGTGATTCGTGCGCTGACCGGCGAAATCGCACAAAGCTTCCGCGACCTGACCATGGTTGCCGGCACCGTGGGCGACTACGCAGCTATGGTCGTGACCAATGACAGCCCGCTGCAAAGCATGGAAGACGCGCTGGCCGAATACCGCGAAGACCCGCTTGGGTTTGCCATTGGCGGCGGTTCGGTTCCCGGTGGCATGGATCATCTGGTCGCAGCCATCGTGATGCAGGGCGCGGGCGAAGACCCGACCGCCTTCAACTATATCGGCTATGACGCGGGTGGCGAGGCCATGGCGGGCCTTCTGTCGGGCGAGATCGACGCGCTCTCGACCGGCTTTTCCGAAGCCATCGCACTGGCAGACCAAGGCGAAGTGCGCATTCTGGGCGTCACCTCGCCCGAGCGTGTGCCCGCCTATGACGCCGCGCCCACCTTTGCCGAGCAAGGCATCGACGCGCAATTCGTCAACTGGCGCGGCTTCTTCGCGGCCCCCGACCTGCCCGCAGAGCAGCTGACTGCCTATCAGGACATGCTGGCCACGATGATGGAAACCCCCGAGTGGGAAACCGTGCGCGCGCGCATGGGTCTGGTCAACATCTACCGTCCCGGTGACGATTTCACCGCGTTCCTGGAAGCACAGGAAAAGCAGTTGGGCGACCTGATGCGTGATCTGGGCTTCCTCTGATCCCGCAACTCTGATCGCGGCTGGCCTGCCCCTGGGCCGGGCCAGCCGCACCGTTTTCAAACACCACGAATAAAGGGGATGACAGATGGCGCTCGATCGCTGGATCGCGCTGGCCTTCATCGCGCTGGTGTGCGTGTATGGCTACGCGGCTTTCTTTACCATGGATGACAGCCTGCCGCCCATCCTGCGGCGAAACCCGATCTGGCCGTCCACCTTCCCCAAGATCCTGACCATTCTGGGCCTGATCGTGGGGTTGATCGTGCTATTCACCCCAAAACCCGGTGGCCCAAAGCCTGCCAAGGACGGCGCGATAGACCTGACGCGACTTGGCGATTACCACATCTGGCAAGCCGGGGCACTTCTGGTGCTGATGGTCGCCTATGCGCTGACGCTGCGCCCGCTGGGTTTTGTCGGCTCGACCATCGGCTTTCTGGTGCTTGGGTCGGTCCTGCTGGGCGAGCGGCGCATTCACATCCTGCTGCCGGTCGCGGGCATTGCCGTCGGGTCCATCTGGTATCTGGTGCAAGAGGTGTTGGGGATATTCCTGCGCCCTTGGCCCGCCATGTTCATGTAAGGGGACACTGCAATGCTTGAAGGTTTGCTGATCGGCCTGTCTGCCGCGATTTCCCCGTTCAACCTGATGATGGTGGTCATGGGCTGCCTGATAGGCACCCTGATCGGCATGTTGCCGGGTCTGGGGCCAATGTCCATCATCGCCATCATGATCCCAGTCGCCATTGGCATCGGCGACCCCACGGCGGCGCTGATCCTGCTGTCGGGCGTCTATTACGGTGCGATCTTCGGGGGCTCGACCAGTTCCATCTTGCTGAACGCGCCGGGGGTGGCGGGCACCGTGGCCTCCAGTTTCGACGGCTACCCAATGGCGCGGAAGGGGCAAGCGGGCAAGGCGCTGACCATCGCCGCCATCGCCAGCTTCGCGGGCGGCACCATTGGTGCCGTGCTGCTGATGATCTTCGCGCCCGCACTGTCGTCGGTGGCACTCCTGTTCCATTCGGCCGAGTATTTCGCGCTGATGGTTGTGGGCCTGTCGGCCATCGCGGCATTCGCGGGCACGGGCCAAGTGGCCAAGGCGCTGATGATGACCATTCTGGGCCTGATCCTTGGCACCGTCGGCGAAGGGGCATTGTCGAACATGCCGCGCTTCACCTTCGGGATGATGGACCTGCAATCGGGCTTTTCCTTCATCACGCTGGCCATGGCCATGTTCGCCCTGCCCGAAGCGCTTTTTCTAGTCATGAACCCCTCACGCGCTGCGACGGGTGACAGTGGCAAGATCGACAACCTGCGCATTTCCAAGGAAGAAGCCAAATCCATCGCCCCGGTTATCGGGCGGCAATCGATTCAGGGCTTTTTCATTGGCGTCCTACCGGGCGCAGGCGCGACCATTGCCAGCTTTCTGGGCTACGCCGTCGAACGCAACATCGCCAAGGGTAAGGAGCAGGAGGAATTCGGCAAAGGGTCTATCAAGGGCCTCGCCGCGCCGGAATCTGCCAATAACGCGGCGTGCACCGGTTCTTTCGTTCCGTTGCTGACGCTGGGCATTCCGGGATCGGGCACCACGGCCATTCTGCTGGGCGCGCTTCTGGCGCTGAATGTCACACCGGGCCCACGGCTGATGACCGACACGCCCGATGTGTTCTGGGCGGTCATCATCTCAATGTATATCGGCAATCTGGTGCTGCTCATCCTGAACCTGCCGCTGATCCCTTATATCGCCAAGATCCTGACCATTCCGCGCACCTTCCTGATCCCGTTCATCCTGTTCTTCACTTTGATGGGCAGCTATCTGGGGCAGAACAATTCCACGGAACTGCTGATCCTCGTGGGCTTTGGCGTGATCGCGACCATCCTGCGCTTTGCCGATTACCCGCTGGCACCGCTGCTGATCGGGTTCATCCTTGGCACTATGCTGGAAGATAACTTCGCGCGCGCAATGCAGCTATATCGCGGCTTCGGGTTTATCCTGGAACGCCCGATGACGCTCGGTTTGCTGGTGCTGGCAGCGCTGCTGGTTCTGTTGCCCAGCTACCGTGGCTACCGCGCGCGCAAACGGGCCGAGGGCGTGGCTGATGGCGACTGATCCGCTGCGCGGGGTTCAGGTTCTGGACCTGACCAACGTGCTGGCGGGGCCGTTTGCGTGCCATCAACTGGCGCATCTGGGCGCAGAGGTCATAAAGGTCGAAGCCGTGGGGCGCGGCGATCTGGCCCGCAACTTGGGGGCCGACCCGGAGTTGTCGGCGCGCGGCATGGGCATCAGCTTTCTGGCGCAGAATGCAGGCAAACGGTCGATCACGTTGAACCTGAAGCACCCGCGCGGCAAAGAAGTGTTGCGCAAACTGGTGCAAAGCGCCGATGTGCTGGTCGAGAACTTCCGCCCCGGCGTGATGGATCGGCTGGGGCTGGGATATGACGCGCTGAAGGTGAAAAACCCGAGGCTGGTCTATTGCGCGATCTCGGGCTTTGGGCAGACCGGGCCATGGGCAGACCGCCCGGCCTATGACCAGATCGTGCAAGGCGCGTCGGGCGTCATGTCGGTGACGGGAGAGGCCGACGGCACCGCCACCCGCGTCGGCTACCCACTGGCAGACACCGTGGGCGGGCTGACCGCTGCGATGGCCGTTTGCGCGGCTTTGAACGCGTCGCCCCGTGGCGCGTTCATCGACGTGCCCATGGTCGATGCGGTGCTGGCAACCATGGGCTGGGTGGTGTCGAACCACCTGATCGGCGGGGTCACACCGCAGCGGCAGGGCAATGAGAACCCCACATCCGCCCCGTCTGGCGCGTTTCAATGCGCCGATGGGTTGTTGAACATCGCCGCCAACAAGGATGAGCAATGGCACCTGCTGGCCAACCAACTTGGCCGCGCTGACCTGCTGGACACCCCCGATTTCGCTACCCGAGAGGACCGCAAACGCAACCGCCTGCGCCTGCGCGCAGAGTTGGAAACCGTGCTGACCACCCGCCCCGCGACCGCGTGGGCCGATGCGCTGAATGCAATCGGCGTGCCTGCCGGGGCCGTGATGACCGTGCCCGACATATTGCGCCATCCGCAGATTTCGGGGCGCGACCTGCTGGCGCGGTTCATGGACACACCGGGCCTTGACCGCGCGATAGAGCTGATGCGTGTGGGCGTCATGCTCGACGGCGAACGCCCGTCTGTTGCCACGCCACCGCCCGCTTTGGGCGCAGATAGCGCCGACATCCTGAAGGCATTGGGCTATACCGCCAATGACATCGAATCCCTGCGCGCTGAGGGCGTGACATGACTGACGGCAAAGACGTGGCGGATTGGTGGCGCACCGCCATCATAGACATGGAACCGGGGCGAATTCACTTGCGCGGGCACCCGGTGCAGGATCTGATCGGCCATACAAGCTTTGCCCAGATTATCTGGCTGCTGGTCATGGGCGAGAAGATTGACGGCCCGCGTGCGGCCTTGTTCGAAGCCGCGCTTGTGGCCGCTGTGGACCATGGCCCGCAAGCCCCCTCTATCGCCGCCGCGCGCATGGCGGCGACCTGCGGCGTGGGGTTGCAATCTGCCATGGCCACGGGGCTGAACATGCTGGGCGATGTGCATGGGGGCGCGGGCGAACAGGCCGTCGCACTCTACCAGCGAGCGCTGGAGAGCGGGCCGGATAATCTGGCGCAAACCCTTAATACATGGCGCATGGAACATGGCAGCTACCTGCCGGGCTTCGGCCACCGCTTTCACAAACCCGTCGACCCGCGCGCGCCGCGCCTGTTGGCGCTGGTGGATGATGCGGCCAGTCAGGGGGCGGTCGGCGGCCAAATCGCCATGATCGCCCGCGCAATCGAACGCCATCTGGTGCAGGAACGCGGCAAACCCGTGCCCATGAATATCGACGGCGCAACTGCCGTCATCTATGCCGAACTGGGCTGTCCGCCGCCTTTGGCGCGCGGCTTTTTCGGCCTGTCGCGCAGCGTTGGCCTGCTGGCCCATGCGTGGGAGCAGACCGAACAGGGCGGGCGGAACAAGGGGCCGACCCCGCCCGCATACAGGTGGACCTATGATCCGGACTGAAGGCGCTGCTCTGCAAACAGTGCTGACATTGACGATAGGCACCGCTGGCGCTGGACTGTTCTGGGCTGTGGGCTTTCCTGCCTACGTGCTGACAGGGCCTGCGGCGGCGGTTTCGCTGGCCACATTGCTGGGCGCACCGACCCATATTCCATCGCTTTTGCGCGATACGGTTTTTGTTCTGATCGGTTTGTCCATTGGCAGCAGCGTCACGCCAGAGGTGCTGTCAACCGCGCTCAAATGGCCCGTCTCGCTTGCAGTGCTTGTAGTAACGCTTGTTGCGGTTGTGTTTGCCGCACGAACGGTTCTGATGCGCGGGTTTCGCTATAGCCGCAACACCGCGACACTGGCCGCAATGCCCGGTCATCTGAGCTTCGTTCTGGCCCTGTCCACCGACCTGAAGGCCGATGTGCCACGCATTGCGCTTGTGCAAACCGTGCGGGTCTTGCTGCTGACACTGCTGGTGCCGGTCCTGATCGCGCTTTGGGGCGTCGAAGGAACAAGCATTCTGGCGCAGTCAGACCATATCAGGCCAGTCGCGCTATTGGTGCTGTTCCCGCTGGCAGTCGGCATGGGGCTTGTGTTCCAGCGGTTTCGGGTGCCGGCGGCGCTGCTGATCGGTGCCATGGCGGTCTCTGCCATCGGCCATGGCAGCGACCTGACACCCGGCATCATGCCGCCCGCGCTGACCACAATCGCCTTTGTCTGCATGGGATCGCTGATCGGAACGCGGTTTCGCGGGTTCGACCGTCGCGCCCTGCCCGGCGCGCTTCTGGCGGGCACGATCACCACCCTGATCGCGTGTGCGGTTGCGGCAGTCGGCGCGCTTCTGGCGGCCGAACTTATCGGCTTGCCCGCTGCCGCGCTGCTATTGGCCTTTGCCCCCGGCGGGGTCGAAGTGATGGCGGCCCTTGCCATAGAAACCGGGCTCGAACCGGCGCTTGTTGCAGCCCATCATGTGTTCCGGTTGTTTGCGCTTGGATTGCTTATTCCGCTTCTTGTGCGGCGGTAGCACGTCTTTTGCTTGGCCTGACGCGTGGTCTGCGGCTACAACGCCTCCACCAGCCCTGAAAGGACATGCCAGATGCCCCGGCCTATCTATTTTCTGAACGGTCCCAACCTGAACTTGCTGGGCCAGCGCGAACCTGATGTCTATGGGCGGACAACCTTGGCCGATGTCGAAGGCGCTTGCCGCGCTCTTGGCGCGGAACTGGGGCTGGAGATATCATTCAAGCAGTCAAACCACGAAGGGCAGATCGTGGACTGGGTGCAAGAGGCGCGCGGCACGGCGGCGGGCATTGTCATCAACCCCGCCGCGCTGACGCATACTTCTGTCGCGGTGCTGGACGCGCTGAACAGTTTTGACGGTCCGGTCATTGAACTGCATATCAGCCAGGTCCACAAACGCGAGGCGTTCCGCCATCATTCCTATGTCAGCCAGCGTGCAGATGCGGTTATGGCGGGTTTCGGGGTGCATGGGTATGAGCTGGCATTGCGTCACATGGCGCAGCTTTTGGGCTAGGCGAACTATGGCAGCTCATCCCTGTGCAAGCCACAGATAGGCACTATAGGCCAGCAGCAGCGCCGCGCCGCCGCTGCGCCCGACGCCGGAGCGCACCAGCAAAAGCACGGCGAGCAGACCCGACGCCGCCAGCATGACCGGCAAATCCAGCACCAGGAACCGATCTGCCACGGGGATTGGGGTAATGATAGCCGTGGCCCCCAAAATGCCCAGAACGTTGAAAATGTTGGACCCGACAATATTGCCGATCGCGATGTCCGACTGGCGGCGCAAGGCAGCAATACAAGACGTGGCCAGTTCCGGCAGGGATGTGCCGACTGCGACAATTGTCAGGCCAATGAACGCTTCAGACAGCCCGAACGCCTGGGCAATGTTGACCGCACCGTCCACCAACAACCGCGCGCCCAGCATCAGCGCCGCCAGACCAAAGAGCAGCCATGCCAAGGCCTGCCACACGGGTTTCGGCGGCACGGCGACATCAGGCTCGGGCGTGCCACGCGGGGCCAGATAGGCCCAAGCTAGATATGCCGCCAAACCGGCAACAAGCGCCACACCGGCCAAACGGGGTATGACCCCCATCCAGAACAGCGGCAGCAGACATAGGGCGGCGACGATCATCACACCCAGATCACGGCGCAACGTCTGGCCCGTGACCCGAATGGGCCAGATCAGCGCGGTAAGGCCCACGATGAGCAGAATATTCCCGATATTCGACCCCACGACGTTGCCGATCGCAATATCCGGCACGCCGCGCAACGCAGCATCGACAGAAACCAGCAGTTCCGGCGTGGATGTGCCGAAACCGACAACGGTCAGGCCGATCAACATGGGCGGCATGGCGAGCGTTCGTGCAATATCCACAGCGCCGCGCACCAGCGACTCGCCACCAAGCAACAGGCCCAGCAAGCCGGCGCCCAACAGTATCCAGTCCATGAAGATGTCCCTTTGTCTTTGACGCAACAGCCTTCCGGGCCGTTGTCACGCGCAAATGGGAAGCCTGTTGCCGGAAACAAGCCCCGGTCGATTTCGCGCCTCGTTCCGAGGATGATCCATCCTTGGAAACTTATCAACCTTGCGCTGTTTTCGGTGGTCTTGTTTTGCAATTTGCCGAATAATGAAGAACATATTTCCTTTCTAAAGGCACTATATGGCATTTTTCAGGATTTTGTTCCATTTATTGCATTGAAAGCCCAGAGGATGCAGATGCAACATTTTCCGATTTTCCTGAACCTGAATGGCGCGCATGTCGTGATCGGTGGCGGCGGAGAGGCCGCTTTGGCGAAGCTGCGTCTGTTGCTGAAAACAGAGGCCCGGATCACGCTATGCGCATCGGCGTTTCTGCCCGACATCATGGCTTTGCGCCCGCGCGTGACGTTAGTGCACCGTCCGCTTCTGGGATGCGATCTGCATGACGCGCGTCTGGTCTATGCCGCGACGGAGGATGACGCGCAGGATGCGCGCATCCGTGCTCTGGGCCACAAGGCGGGCGTTCTGGTAAACGTGGTCGATAATCTGGATGCGTCCGATTTCATAACCCCCGCCATTGTGGACCGTGACCCCGTGGTCGTGGCCATCGGCACCGAAGGCGCTGCGCCCGTGCTTGCACGCAAGATCAAAGCCGGGCTGGAGAGCGATCTCCCCGCCAGCCTTGGTACGCTTGCCCGCATCGGCAAGGCGTTTCGTCCGATGGCAGAGAATTTGCCCATGGGCGCGGCACGGCGCGATTTCTGGGCCGAATTCTACGACCGCGCAGGACCGGACGCACTGGCCCATGGCGGAGAGAGCGACGTGCGCGCCGTGCTCGATGGTTTGCTGGCCCGCCACATGGCGCAAGAGCCTGCGGCGGGCAAAGTGGATTTCGTCAGCGCCGGACCGGGCGACCCCGACCTTCTGACGCTCAAAGCGCGCAAGTTGCTGGATCGCGCCGATGTTGTCATTCACGACCGGCTGGTGAGCGGTGCAATCCTTGAGCTTATCCGGCGCGAGGCGCGGATCATCGCCGTTGGCAAAGAGGGCTATGGCCCGTCTGTGCCACAATCCGAGATCAACGCAGCCTTGGTCGAACATGCCGGACAGGGCGCGCATGTGGTCCGGCTGAAGGGGGGCGATGCCAGCATCTTCGGACGGCTGGACGAGGAAACAGACGCGCTCGACGCCGCAGGGATCGCGTGGCAGGTCATCCCCGGTGTGACGAGCGCCAGTGCCGCCGCGGCCAGCCTTGGCCAAAGCCTGACACGGCGCGGGCGCAATCGCGACCTGCGGCTGGTCACGGCGCATGACATGAAGGGCTTTGCCGAAGCCGACTGGCGCGCGTTGGCTGCCCCCGGTGCCGTCACGGCGCTATACATGGGCAAACGCGCTGCACGGTTTGTGCAGGGTCGGTTGCTGATGCACGGCGCCAGCCCTGCGATGGATGTGGCGATTGTCGAAAACGCCTCTTGTCCCGACGAGACGCGCCTTCACACCGCCCTGTCCGACTTGCCACAGGCAGCCGCCAACCTGCGCGGCCCCGCGATCATCCTTCTGGGCCTGCCGCCGCGCCGTGCCGCCCAATCCCAAAGCAAAACGGAGCTTGCCTTATGAGCCGCCAATTCACCCCGTCCGTGCTGACCGCCAATGACCTGCTGGAGGGCGATGTGATCTATCTGGATCCTGCCGACCGGTGGGTGCGCGAGCTTGACCGCGCGCGTCTGTTTACCGATGCCCGCGCCGCCGCCGAAGCCTTGGACATGGCCGAGGGCCAGCAGGACCGGCTGGTAGGTGCGTATCTGGCCCCAGCCATCGCCGCGCCAGAGGGCCCGCAACCCGGCCATTTTCGCGAAGCATTCCGTGCGCAAGGCCCGTCCAACTACGCCCATGGCAAACAAGCCCAAGCCTAGCAGGAGCAACGCCATGTATACCTATACAGAATTCGACCACGACTTTCTTGCAACCCGCAACGCGCAATTCCGCGCGCAGGTGGAGCGCCGCTTGTCGGGCGCTTTGACGGAGGATGAATTCAAGCCCCTGCGCTTGATGAATGGCCTCTATCTGCAACTGCACGCCTATATGCTTCGGGTTGCCATCCCCTATGGCACGCTGTCCAGCGCCCAAATGCGCAAGCTGGCCGATGTGGCCGACCGCTGGGACAAGGGCTATGGCCATTTCACCACGCGCCAGAACATCCAGTTCAACTGGCCGCGCTTGCGCGACGTGCCCGATATGCTGGATGCGCTGGCCGAGGCCGGATTGCATGCCATTCAGACATCAGGCAATTGCGTGCGCAACGTCACGGCGGATCACTTCGCGGGGGCCGCAGCGGATGAGATCGCCGATCCCCGGCCCGTGGCGGAATTGCTGCGCCAGTGGTCCACCGACCACCCGGAATTTCAATTCCTGCCGCGCAAGTTCAAGATTGCCATCACCGGCAGCCCGCGCGACCGCGCCGCGACCCGCGCGCACGACATCGGGTTGCGGATGGTCACGCAGCAGGGCGTGCCGGGGTTCGAGGTCAGCGTGGGCGGCGGTCTGGGCCGCACGCCCTTCATCGGGCAAGTGCTGACGCCGTTTCTACCCGAAGCTGACCTGCTGCCCTATGTCGAAGCGATCCTGAGCGCCTATAACAGCTACGGGCGGCGCGACAACAAATACAAAGCCCGCATCAAGATCATGGTGCAGGAATTGGGTGTGGACGAAGTCCGCGCCCGCGTGGACCGGCGGTTCAATGCGCTGCGGGCCGAATGGAAAGGGGCAGACCGCGCTATCCTGCGCGACTTGCAGGCAGAGTTCGCACCGCCAGCATTTCGCACCACGAATACCGGTGCCTATGACGACGCCCGCCAAAACGACCCTGTGTTCCGGTCGTGGACAGAGACCAACCTGCACCCGCACCGTGCCGCGGGCTACGCCATTGTCACCGTCAGCCTGAAAGCGCATGGTGCCACGCCGGGCGATGCGACAGCCACGCAGATGCGCACGCTGGCAGACCTGGCCGAAAGCTACGGCCATAGCGAATTGCGCATCAGCCACGAGCAGAACGTCATCCTGCCGCATGTCCATAAATCCGACTTGCCCGCGTTGCATGCAAGGCTGCGGGCCGAAGGGTTGGCCACGGCGAATATCGGGCTGATCTCTGACATCATCGCCTGCCCCGGCATGGATTACTGTGCGCTGGCCACCGCGCGCTCCATCCCTGTGGCGCAAGATATCGCGCAGCATTTCGCGGCGCGCGAGTTGGATATCGGCGCGATGAAGATCAAGATCTCGGGCTGCATTAACGCCTGCGGCCATCACCATCTGGGTCACATCGGCATTCTGGGGCTGGACCGCGCAGGCGTGGAAAACTACCAGATCACGCTGGGTGGCGACGCAACGGAAGCGGCGGCACTTGGGCAACGCACCGGGCCGGGCTTTGCCCACGATCAGGTCATCCCAGCGCTGGATCGGCTGATGAACGCCTATCTGGCGCTGCGCGACGGCCCATCCGAGACCTTTATCGACACGTTGCGCCGCTTGGGACACGCCCCGTTCAAGGCCGCGCTTTATGAAAGGGATGAAGATGCCCGCGCCGCATGACGACCTATTGCGCCCACTTGCCCATCTGCCCGCGCCCGACTTTCTGGCCCGCGCCGTTCCACGCGTGGGCAAGGTTGCAATGGTGTCCTCTTTCGGGGCGGATTCGGCGGTGCTGCTGCATATGGTGGCGCAGATCGACCGCGCGCTGCCGGTGATCTTCATCGACACGCTGGCGCTGTTCCCCGAAACGCTGGCCTATCAGCGCGATCTGGCGCAACATCTGGGCTTGCGCGATATTCGGCATGTCACCCCCGACCGTGGCGCGCTGTTCACCCACGACCCGGATGCCCTGCTGCACCTGTCGGACCGCGAAAGCTGCTGCCAGTTGCGCAAGGTCGAACCGCTTGCGCGCGCATTGCACGGCTTTGACGGCTGGATCACCGGGCGCAAGCGCTATCAGGCCGAAACGCGTGCCAGCCTACTGCCCATAGAGCGCGAGCCTGAAACAGGTCGCATCCGTCTGAACCCGCTTGCGGCGTGGACTGCGGCGGATATCGCCGCCTATCTGGACCGCCACGCCCTGCCCCGCCACCCGCTGGTGACGCGCGGCTATCCATCCATCGGGTGCCAGCCGTGCACCAGCCCGGTTCGGTCGGGCGAAGACCCGCGCGCGGGGCGGTGGCGCGGATCGGCAAAAACCGAATGCGGAATTCATTTCACGGGCGGCATGATGCACCCCGACAGGAAGGACAGCGCAGCATGAGCGTTCTTGTCAACGACCACGGCTTTGCCCCTGTGGACCACCCCAATGACCCCAACAAAATGCTGGATCTGGGGCCGGAAACCGACCCGGACGCCCTGCCCTGTCCAGCCGAGGGCATCGCAATGGTGCGGGTGGCTTTTCCCAGCGTCGCCGATGGGCGCGGCTTTACCATTGCGCGCAGCTTGCGGCGCATGGGCTATCAGGGCCGACTGCGTGCTTGCGGTCAGATCATGCCCGACCAATACGGCATGGCGCGCCGCGCCGGCTTTGACGAGGTCGAGATAGACGACACCCGCGCGGCCCGCCAGCCGCAAGCAGATTGGCTGGCACGGGCGGACTGGCGCGCGGACAGCTATCAGGCCCGCCTGATGCGGCCGCCCACAAACTGACGCTTTATCGGGCACAGCAAACATGACCGCACGTCTGGAAGGGGCGCGCGGCCAGACCATTCGCAAAACCGTGTTGCCCTTTCAGGCCGAACCCGTTACGCGGCAACGCAGCGAACATGGACCCGGACACAGCTTCGGGTGGCTCTTCCGGCCGCCTATCCGCCGGATAACGACAGAACCGCGGCGCGCGCGCGACTGCCGATCACGGACCCTGAACAGATGATTTCATTCGATGCTTATCGCAGCCAATGGCTGGGCAATATCCGCGGCGACTTGCTGGCGGGGCTGGTGGTCGCGCTGGCGCTTATCCCCGAGGCCATCGCCTTTTCCATCATCGCCGGGGTGGACCCCAAGGTGGGGCTTTATGCCAGCTTTTCCATCGCCGTTCTGGTGGCGATCACGGGCGGGCGGCCCGGCATGATTTCGGCGGCGACCGCCGCGACAGCAGTGCTGATGGTGACGCTGGTCAAGGATCACGGGTTGCAATACTTGCTGGCCGCGACCGTTCTGGCGGGGCTGATCCAGATCGCAGCGGGCATCCTGAAGCTGGGCTTCGTGATGCGCTATGTCTCGAAATCCGTGATGACCGGCTTTGTGAATGCGCTGGCGATTCTGATTTTCATGGCGCAACTGCCCGAGCTGGACCCGCGTGATGTGACCTGGCTGACCTATGTGCTTGTGGCATTGGGGCTTGCGATCATCTACCTGTTTCCACTTCTGACCAAGGCGATCCCGTCGCCGCTTGTCACAATCGTGGTGCTGACCGGGCTGGTCGTGGCACTAGGGCTGGATGTGCGCACCGTTGGCGATATGGGCGACTTGCCCGACACGCTGCCCGTGTTCCTGCTCCCCGACATTCCGCTGACGCTGGACACGCTGATTATCATCTTGCCCTATTCCGTCGCCGTGGCCGTCGTCGGCCTGCTGGAAAGCCTGATGACGCAGAACATTGTCGATGACCTGACCGACACCAAGTCGGACCGCAATCAGGAATGTATCGGGCAAGGGATCGCCAATACCGCGACCGGCTTCATCGGCGGCATGGCGGGATGCGCGATGATCGGGCAGTCCATCATCAACGTCAAATCCGGCGGACGGGGGCGGCTGTCGTGTTTCATTGCGGGGGTTTTCCTGCTGATTCTTGTTGTCGGGCTTGGCGATCTGGTCAGCATCATTCCCATGCCCGCGCTGGTGGCGATCATGATCATGGTGTCCATCGGGACGTTTTCATGGTCGTCCATCGGCAATCTGCGCACGCATCCGCGCTCATCCTCAATCGTAATGATCGCAACCGTTGTGACGGTCGTCTACACCCATAACCTTGCGATTGGTGTGCTGGTCGGCGTGCTTTTGTCGGGCATCTTCTTTGCCGGCAAAATCGCGCAACTGTTCAGCGTACGCTCTGACATCAGCCCCGACGGGCGTGTGCGGACCTATCACGTCGAAGGGCAGTTGTTTTACGGCTCTGTCGAGGATTTCATGAACGCCTTCGATTTCCGCGAAGCGCCGGACCGCGTTGTGATAGACGTAAGCCGCGCGCATATCTGGGATATTTCCTCTGTTCAGGCGTTGGACATGGCTATCCTGAAATTCCGCCGCGACGGCGCAGAGGTCGAGGTCGTGGGCATGAACGAGGCCACCGAAACGCTGGTGGACAAGCTGGCCATCCATGACAAGCCGGGCGCCATGGACACGTTGATGGATCATTGAGAGGGGCGGAAATAATGACTGGGAAGATTATCGCACTGGTTGACGGGTCGATCTATTCGGAGAGCGTCTGCCACCATGCCGCATGGATCGCCAAAGCCACCGGCGCGCCGGTCGAACTGATCCATATTCTGGGCCGCCGCGACGCACCCGAGCAGCGCGACCTGTCAGGCGCAATCCGTCTGGGCGCACGAAGTAAACTGATGGAAGAGCTGGCCGATCTGGACGCGCAGCGCGCCAAGCTGATGAACCACCGCGGCCGCGCCGTGCTGGAAGACGCGCGCGCCATCGTGGACCAGGACGGCGTGACCGACATCACCACCCGCCTGCGCCACGGCGACGTTGTCGAGGCGATTTCCGAGATCGAGGCAGAGGCCCGCGTCATCCTTGTCGGCAAGCGCGGTGAAGCTGCCGATTTCGCCAAGGGACATCTGGGGTCGAACCTCGAACGCATTGTGCGTGCAGCGACCAAGCCTGTCCTTGTCGCCGCCCGCGCATTCCAGCCCATCCGCTCTGTGCTGGTGGCCTATGATGGCGGGCGGTCCGCCATGCAGGCTGTGGATCACATCGCGCGCAGCCCGCTTTTCGCGGAACTTGCGGTCACAGTCGTGACCGTCGGGCCCGAGAGCGCAGAGGTTGCAAAAGGTCTGACCGATGCCAAAGCCCTGTTGAAAGCCGCCGGAATCAATGCTGATACACGCGTGCTGCCCGGCCAGCCCGAAACCGAGCTGGGCAAATTGGTCGAGGCCGAGGGGTTCGGCATGGTTGTTATGGGGGCCTATGGCCATTCGCGCATACGCAGCCTAGTCATCGGATCCAGCACCACGGAAATGGTGCGAAGCTGCAAGGTGCCCGTGCTGTTGATGCGCTGAGCGGCTTGTGTCCACTAAAGCGTTGTGACACATGTTAACGACTAGCGATTGCGCCCCACCGTCCGGACCGAATGATCTGTCTGGCATCTAGGCCATGTCATGCGAAACAGTTTGCACTTTCTGAAAACCAACCTGCGCTGGCTGGGGGTCGGCTTTTTGCTGACCTTCGCGTCGGCCTTCGGGCAGACATGGTTCATCTCGCTCTTCGCGGGCGAGATCAAAACCGTATATGGCCTGAGCGACGGTGCATGGGGCAGCTTGTATACATTGGCCACGCTTGCCTCTGCCGCCCTGCTGTTCTGGCGCGGGTCACTGGCAGACACGGTGCCGCTGTCGCGCCTTGCGCCGGTCATGACGCTGTTGTTTGCGGGTGCTGCGTTGATGATGGCAACGGGCCAGTCGGTCTGGCTGTTGGGCGTGACCGTGTTCCTGCTGCGGTTTTGCGGGCAAGGCATGTTCACGCATATGGCGATGACAGCTATGGGCCGCTGGTTCGACGCTACGCGCGGGCGCGCTGTGGCGATTGCCAATCTGGGCCACCCGGCGAGCGAGATCACGATCCCGCTGCTGGTCGTGCTACTGATTGCCGGCATTGGTTGGCGGCCCACATGGGTTGGCGTGGCGTTGGTGCTTATGCTCGCGATTGCCCCCATCCTGTGGGGTGCCCTGCGCAACGACCGCACACCGCAAGGCATGGCCCATTCCGACAGCATGACAGGGCTGCAAAACCGCCACTGGACCCGCGCCGACGCGCTGCGCCACTGGCTGTTTCCCGCGCTGTTGCCGGTGCTGCTGACACCCGGCTTTATCGGGACGGTGGTGTTTTTTCACCAAGTGCATATCGCGGACGTAAAGGGCTGGAGCCTTGCGCAAATGGCGCCGGGCTATTCGGCGTTTGCCACGGCCACCGTCGCATCGTCCTTTCTGGCAGGCTGGGCCGCGGACCGCTTCGGCGCGCACCGTCTGTTGCCTGTGCTGCTGGTGCCGATGGGCTTGGGCGTGGCGCTGATCGGACCGGCTGAAAATGTCGTTCTGTGGTATGTGGCGCTTGGCGTGATCGGCATGACCCAAGGCACGGCCAGCGCGCTGTGGGGCGTGTTGTTCCCTGCGGTTTACGGCACACGGCATCTGGGCGCGATCCGGTCGCTGGGCACCACGATCATGGTGTTTTCTACCGCGATCGGGCCGGGCATAACCGGCGTGCTGATAGATGCAGGGGTCGATTTTCCCGCGCAGACGCTGGCCATGGGGCTTTGGTGTCTGACTTTAGCCGCAGGTTGCATCTGGGTTGCCCGGCGCTTGGACCGCGAATTAGCCTGACGGACGCTGCAATAGCGCCACGTCCTTGCACGGAATCTCGCATCGCCACCCCCAATCCTGCGCCAGATGACGAAAGGTTGCGTCACGGTAGAACACCACATGCGTGGGGTCCGCGCGGTATTGCCAGCGCTCGAAGCGCGCATCCTCGGTCTGGAAACAGGTCATCACCGCCAGCCAGCCGCCGGGGCGGACCAGCGCGCGCAGCCGCGCAAATTCCGTCACCGGTTGGTGGAAATGCTCGGCCACTTCGGTGCAGGTGACAAAATCATAGGTCTGCGACAATGGCGCGGGGTCAGGCGCGAAGAACGGATCATACAGCGCCACGCGATGCCCCGCCTCTTGCAGCATCGCCGCCAAGGCAGGACCGGGACCACACCCATAGTCAAGGCCCTGCGCCTGCGCCGGTAGTCGCGCCAAAAGCGGGTCGGCCAGTTTTGACAGAAACCGCCGATAGCCCGGATCATCGACCGTATTCTCGTGCGTCAGGTAATAGGCGTGCTCTTCTGCCGCCGTCAGGAAATGCGCAGGGTCCAGAAACCGCGCCTGACAGGTCGGGCAACGCCGGTAGCGCCGCGCTGCCAAGGTCATGAATTCCACAGCGGGACCAAGGCACACGGGGCAGGCCAGATCGGCCCGCCCCGGTGTCGCTTTATCGCTATCCATGGCCACCCCCGTCACATCCATCATCCGCGATAGCGCGGGACTGCGGGGTCAGCAAGCTCAGGCGGCTTTAGCCTGCAAAGCTGCCCCGTCCCAAACACGCCCCGGACGATAGCGCGCGGCCACTTTGCCACCTTCCAGCGCGAACAGGTGCAGCCACCCATTGTCGAACAGCGCCTGCACGTCGGGATGTTTTTGCAGGATATCAGAGATCGCCTCGGTCGGGGCCTCGATCATCACCGATAGGCGCAAGGGTTCATGCGCCAGCGCTTCGCCGTCATGGATGCTCTGCCACGGCAGGCCGGGGCGCAACACGCCGCCATTGCCCTGCACCACCCCGATGCCGCCGACAACATTGTGGATCAACTTGTTACCGCCGCCAAAGGCATGCGGCGCCACGCTGGACCCGTAATATTGAAGGCTGATCCAGCTTGCGACCACGACGGGTGCGGTCAGGATCAGCTCCAACGTGGCAAAGCCCGCATCGTCCTGCCAATCATAGCTGTGCAGAAACGCCCGGCCTTGCAGGTCGGCGTGCCGCGTTACGCCCCGCGGCGCGGCAATAAAGGCCGCACAACCCGCAAGCCCCCATTCGGGCCGCAGTTCCGCCCAGTTGGCGGCGCGCGCGGTTACGCTTTGCGCTGTGGCACCGGGCAGACGCAGCGCCCGCTCGGCCCGTGCCTGCGCGCCCGCCGCTTTCAGCCAGCGGCGGGTTTGCTCCAGCCGGTCTTTGTGCGACTTTGCGGGGCAGTCGTCATAGAGCGTGATTTCATCCGTCGTCGTGTCATGCAAACCGGCGACAAACAGAACATCCTCCGCCACGGTAATCCCGTGCTCGGGCAGCCCGGCGCGCGTTTCAGGGTCATTCAGCAGGATCGCCAGCATCCGCGCCGACATCTCGCCCGTCTGGCCCGCGCAAGCGCCGCAATGATAGGCACTTTCATGCGGATTGTTGGTCACGCTTGCACCGTGGCCCAGCAACAAAACCAAGGGCGCATGGTGCTTGGTCATGCTCATCGCGGTCAGCACCTTGGCACCGATATCGGCCTTTTGTTCGGCGGTCAGACCGCCCTCGATCTGCGGGGCGGGCGATTTTGCCGCTTTCACCCCGTCCAGCCCTAACGCGCCCTTGACCAGCTTCCAGCCATAAAGCGGGCCAGCGGATTCGACAAAGGCGAAGGACGACACCGCCGCCTGCCGGAACCGGCCCCATGCGCGCAATGCCCGCGCCGAAATCCGCGCATCTTCCTCGGCCTTGGGGCCAGCATGGCTGCACGCAGTCAGCGCGGGGTTCAGCAGAACCGGCAAATGGATCTGCGTCTGGTCCGTGCCATGGGGGCGGTGGGCCAGGGGCAACCCGAAGAACCCGGCAAACCCAATGGTGTCGATGGCAGTATCTTGCGCCTCGAACGCGCGGCGGAACACTTCGGACCGCACGTCGATGCAGAACGCCGCCTGCACCTCTGGCCGACCGTTCGTGACGTCCAGCCCGGTCATGGCCGCACTCAGGCCGCGCTGATGCGCGCGCTCGGCGGCCTCTTGCAACACGGCATCGACCACCTGCGCGGGGCTGGGCACCAAGGGCGCGGCATGGGCGGCGCGGGTCTGCACCCAAGGCTGTGACGCTTGCGGGGCAAGCTCCAACAGCGCCTCTTCCCAGACCAGTCGAATGGCCAGAAGGTCGGTAATGGTGCTATCCGTCGTGCCCGCAAGCTCTGCCTGCCACAGCAACCAGCGCGCGTGCTGCGACCAGCCGCCAATATCCATCAGCAACCGGTGGAAAACCTGCTCGGCGACATCCTCGCCCAAGCCCAGCCGCTCGGAGGCGCGCAGGATGGCGCGTTCCGGCGTATCGGGGGCGCTGGCGACATGGGCGCAAAACCCGGTCAGCCCGGCAATTTCGGGCGTCAGGTCATGCGTGGCCCATTCGCGCCACCCGGCAAAGGCCGAATGGCCGGGCGCGGGCGTCCAGAGCGCTTGGCCCCTGTCGAAATACCCAGCCGCCCAAAGCCCGAAGCACCGGTCGATCAACGCGGGCCAATCCGTGCCCGTCGCCGTCGCAGCCAGATGTGCCACCGTGGGCAGCGCGCGCGGTGTGGGGCTGTCGATGGCTAGCTGGGCATGCAACGCCGCCAGATCGGCGGGTTTATTGATGTGGGGGCAGGCCGCCAGCGCCTCTGCCAGATCCTCATCGGTGATCGTGCCCTCAGCCACGGCGCGCGCGTAGTCGGACCGCGCACGGGTGATCCGCACGCCCGCGACCCGCGCCAACCGCGCGCTGGCGGTCGCCAAATCCTCGCCGGTCTGGCCCATGAACGGGTTGACCGCGACCGTGGCTTCCAAAGGAAAAGCCGGTGGGATGTCGCGCGCCGCGGCCTCTGCGGCTTTCAGAATGCCCGAGATATGGGCGGAGCTGAACTGGCTCTGCTTGTGAAACATTGTCTCTTCTCCTGTCATGATGTCAGGCTTTCCGGCCAGCGTGACGGTGGGTGCTCAAACCGCCGATCAGACGGTCCAGAACAGCATTCAGATACAGACCGTTTGCGATGTGCACGCGCAGCCCGGCCGTGGCGGGGTGGTGTGCCCAAAGCGGGAACAGTGCCTGCGCAATCGCTATCAACCCGAAAGAGGCAAGCGCCAGCACGATCAGCGCCCATTCCAGTGCACCGGGCACCGGCGGCGCGGGCAGATGCGGCCCCCAGAGCGCGCCTGCCGCGACATGCAGCGCGAAATAGGCCACCGCCGCAGCAAGCGATGCAAGTGCCGTGCGCTGCGTCAGTGCGCGAGGCGCCGCGTCTGCCAAGCCTTGGGCGACAAGATAGGCCACCCCGAAGATCAGGATTGCGCCAAGCGCCAGTGCCTGCGCCGATTTCGTACCAGCCACGGCACCGAAGCCCAGCGCCACCACTGCGTAGATCGCCAGCGCCAGCAAGAAGGCCCGCGCCACCGCGCCAAGGCCGGGCACCGCGATCGGACCGGGACGGTTGATGCCGACAACCGCCCGCACCGCACCGCCAGAGGCAAGGAAGGCATGCGCCTTATACAGCGAATGCGCCACGATATGCAGCAGCGCGAGCGTCCACAGCCCCAAACCACATTGCAGCAGCATGAACCCCATCTGGCTTACGGTAGACCACGCCAGCGCGGTCTTGACGGCACTTTGCGTCAGCATGACCATGGCGCCGAACAGGGCGGTGAAGCCACCCAACATAACCAGCGCGGCCAAAGCGCCGGGGCTGGCCTGAACGACATCGGCCATACGGATCAGAAGGAACCCGCCCGCATTGATGATGCCCGCGTGCAGCAGGGCTGAAACCGGCGTAGGCGCTTCCATCACCTCTGTCAGCCAGCCATGGAGCGGGAAGGACGCGGTTTTCAGCGCCGCCGCCAGAACAAGCAAACCGGCTGCCAGATGGCCCGCCAGCGGCAGGCCGCCTTGTGCGACGGTGCCGAGAGCGACCACGTCAACGGTGCCAAAGGCCTGCCACAGACACAGCGCGGCCAGCACCAGCGCCGCATCGCCCGCGCCCCAGACAAGGGTGAACTTGGTCGCCGCGCGCCGTGCTTCGGCCCGGTCGTCATAGAACAGCAGAAGTTGCCTTAAAGCCACACCAATGGCGATGAAAGAGCCGATCAGCACCGGCAGACTTCCCGACTGGACAAGCACTAGAACCGCGGCCAATGCGATCAGCATCAGGCCGTGAAAGCGGCCCTCCTGCGCCTCGCCATCCAGATAGCTGCGCGAGTAACGCACCACGACCCAGCCGACAAAGGCCACCAGCAGTGTCATGGTCGCGCTGGCCGCATCCATCCGCAGGGAAAACGCGCCCGTGCCAATGGTTTGGGCGCTGCCCATCCCCAGTTGCACAGCACCCAACGCGGCCAGCGCCAACGCGCCAAGGGCGGCGGCTTCGGCCAGTTGCGGCACATAGGCGGGGCGACGGCCCGGACGGGCGAAGCCCAAGGTCGCCACCGCCAGAACAAGCAGCGGGGCAAGGTGGCCCAATGGCAATAAGGTGGTCATGTCAGCCCTCCATTCCGAATTTACAGCTTTGCGGATAGCACTTGCCAAACTTTCAAAAAATTACATATTATTTGGCTAATTGTTCTATTTTGTGAAACTATGCTCAACCTGCACCATCTGCGCCTGTTTCGCGCCGTCGCGACCGAAGGCACGCTGACCGGCGCGGCGGGGCGGCTGAACCTGTCGCAATCCGCGCTGTCGACGCAGATCAAGTCGCTAGAGGCGGCCTTGGGCCACGACCTGTTCGAGCGGCGCGGGCGCGGGCTGGTGCTGACCGAAGCCGGACGCATCGCGCTGGAACATGCCGAAACCATCTTTCGCACCGCCGAAGACCTGTCCGCCACCTTGCGCGAGCGGGGCCAGGTGCGGCGGGCCTTGCGCGTAGGTGCGCTTGCAACCTTGTCGCGCAACTTCCAGATGCAGTTTCTGGAACCGCTGGTGGGCCGCGAAGATGTCGAGGTTATCCTGCGCTCCGGCAACCAGAGCGATTTGTTGCGGGGTCTGGATGCTATGGCCTATGACGTGGTGCTGACCAATCTTGCGCCCGCGCGCGATGCGGCCAGCCCGTGGCGGGTGCAGCGTTTGGCGTCGCAACCGGTCAGCCTGATCGGAACACCTCTTCGTGCCGCACGCGCGCCGTTGGCCCTGCCAGAGTTGCTGACCTATGCGCCCTTGGTCCTTCCCACGCCCGAAACCGCGCTGCGCGCGGCGTTTGACGGGCTGATCGACCAGCTTGGGATTACCCCGAACATCGCCGCAGAGGCCGATGACATGGCCATGCTTCGCCTCCTGGCACGGGCAGATGCGGGGTTCGCCGTGCTGCCGCCAATTGCCGTGAAGGACGAACTGCGCCAGGGACTGCTGGTCGAGTTGAAACAGTTTGACGGGATTGACGAGACCTTTCTGGCCATCACCCGCACGCGGCGTTTTCCCAATCCGCTCGTGACAGAACTTTTGTCGGTGTAATCAGGTGCAAGCGATCTTGCGCAGCCCCGTGAAAGCGGTTAAATCGCGCGCCAAGGGTGATTAGCTCAGTTGGTAGAGCGCTTCGTTTACACCGAAGATGTCGGGAGTTCGAGTCTCTCATCACCCACCATATACATCATAAAATACAATGACTTAGATAGAGCCCGTGTTGACTTTGTGTAGCACTATGCGGTCTTGATCGTGTAGCAATCTCTCACACTGAAGCTTGCCCGACATGGTCTCATGCACAACGTTCCTGTGCAGTGATTCTGGGAACCGGATGAGCTTTTCTCAACCAGCGCCCCATCCCGCTTGAAGTTCATATCGTCCATTGCGCTGATGCTGCTGATGCTAAGCTTCGCCAGTCACATGACATAGCGCGGAACCAGACCAGCTGACCCCGCGCTTCACCAAAACACACCAGCGCTCGCAATCAGGAAATCCGAAAAGGACGACTAGTTCCCCGCCCATGGATCACGTGCTGTCCAGCAACTCCCGCAGCGCGCGCACCCGCGCGGGCGTGATACTAGGGTCACTTCCACAAGAAATGATCCTGATGAATTCGATCCACGCCTGTTCGTTGCGTGTCAGCTGCTCCCATGACCCGCTTGGGGCCGTCGGAAGCGTGAATATATACGCATCGCTGCTGTCTTCATTCATGCTGACTGGCCCCCCGGGCCCGTGGTCCCATGTGTCATTGCTGTCAAACGAGGATCGCTCATTTGCCGAAAATCCCCCGCAATGCTGCGCGCGAACGCGCGGTGAGACGCGGATCGGTATTGTCGGACGCGTCGCGAACTTCCATCAGCCACCCGATTTCGTTCGCGGTTGCTGGCGTGCCAAAGATATCGATGATGGCTTTAGCTGCCGTTGCGCCCACAGCCTGGTCCAGCGCCATGCGCATCAGATAGGCCGGATCGACTTCAAGCGCCCGTGCGAGCGAGGGCACGCGATCCAGCGGCACCTTGTTCCTCCCAGATTTCAGCAGTGACATGAAATTGGCGTTCACGAAGCCCGCTTCTGCTGCGATCTCAGCTTGGGTTTTTCGGTGTGACAGATCCCGCACGCGGTCCGCTATGAAGCGTGCGGTCGGGGTGTTTTTGTAAGGGTTGGTCATTGGTGTCTCGCTGGTTTTTGGTTGCAAGACTTACTTACCGCAGCAGATCAGAACATTCGGGTGGGGATATTGCACGGATGTTTGGGTCAGCGGCGTGACCGAAGTCTTAGAAAAATGACGCTCTGATCATGGGGATGCAGCCGGTGCCAGCCGGTTGGGGACGCCGCAATCCTCCACCCCCGAGACGATACACAAAGCATCTGGGCTGAAGCTGGCTTCTTGAGACGGTAATCTGATTGAGACATGACAAGCTGGCCAGCATTACATCGTTCGAGCGGCTAAACTTGCGCCAATCTCGGCCCGGACATAAGCTGTCACAGTAAATCGAGGGGTTACAGCCATGGACAGCATGACCAAGCCTTGCATCGGGCACACGCATTTGAAGGTCGCTGACCTTGAGCGTGCGATTGCGTTCTGGCGCGATGTGATGGGCATGAACCTGATGCAACGCTATGGCGATCAAGCCGCGTTCTTGTCATGGGGCGGCTACCACCATCATATCGGGCTGAATACCTGGCATAGCGCCGGTGGCACGCCGCCGGGCAAGCACCATACGGGGCTTTTCCACGTCGCGCTTCTATACCCTTCGCGCAAAGCGCTGGCCGGCGCCGCCAAGCGCGTCGCCGATGCAGGCGTCAACATCTATGGCCATGCCGACCACGGTGTATCCCTCGCGCTCTATTTCGACGACCCGGACGGCAACGGGATCGAGATTTACTGGGACAAACCGCACGCAGACTGGCCTTGGCAAGAAGACGGTAGCCTAAAGATGGGGAATGACCGCTTCGACCTGGGATCGTTCTTGGCGGAGGCGCAATGAATCAGTGCACCGGTCCGCAACAACCGAAGGCACTGGTGAAGAACCGCGTAAATCCAGCGGCATAGCGGAAGCTGGCTGTGTTGGGCAAAGTGGATAGCTCACGCGATCGGCCCAGTCCGGCCGTTCGAAGCGACCGCCGGTGCGGCACCGCAGCGTCACCGAAACGGCCGTTCATACCCACCGCAGCATTTCCAACAGCCCGAGGTCGGCAGAGCGTCCAAAACGGCCATCTGTGGTTTTTGTCCGTGGTAAAAGGTAAGCTTGTGGACGGGAGGGGACCGCCATGAATGAAACGGAGATTTATCGAAAGCAGCAAATGGGTGGGCAAATTGGCAAAGGTAAGCGAACCGCGTTGATAATTGTCGACTTTGTGAATGGGTTCATTGACCCTGAAATATTTGGAGGCGGTAACACCCTCGAAGCAGCAGACGCGACGATCCCTGTGCTTGCTGCTTTCCGCGAGAGAAAGCTGCCGGTCATTTTCACGCGCATCGTCTACGCTGAAGACGGGTCCGACGCAGGTATCTGGTGCGAGAAGGCGCCAAGGCTTAGTGAACTGACGGAATCCAACCCAGCCAGTCATGTTGTTGATATCTTGGCACCGCGCTTCGGGGAAATTGTCATTCGCAAAACGCAACCTTCGGCGTTCTTCGACACCAACCTTGGATCTCTTCTACGAGGTCAAAACGTGGATGCCATCACTGTAGCTGGAGCGACCACCAGCGGGTGCGTCCGTGCAACGGTGGTCGATGCAATCAGCGCGAATTTCCGTCCGACAGTTATATCGGATTGCGTAGGTGATCGCGCTCAGGGGCCGCACGAGGCGAACCTTTTTGATATACAGCAAAAATATGCGAACCTTGTTCGATCAACCGAACTGGGCAGCGTTCTTCTTTGACGTTTCGGACGACCATTTAAGGCTCGAAGGCAATGCATGTCGAAGCGAGAATTCGCCACCTTTTCACAAATGGATGATTGCCAAAAGCTGGCCGATCAGTCTCGTTGCATCAAACGTTGAGTTCTTCACTCTCGCGCTGGATAGACCATTCGATAAGTTCTGTCCAAAGCGTGCGGGCCAAGCCGGGGTCCAGCCCCTTTTCCGAGGCGGTCGCGCTTACCTTGTCCAGAACCTCGGCCACGCGGTCCGTGGTCCTCGCCGGCAATCCTTCGATCTTCTTGAGATCAATCGCGCGGTCGATGTATCGGCTTCGGCTGACCAGCAGTTTGATCAGTTCGACGTCGATCGCATCGATCTGCGCGCGAAGCTCGGACATGAATTGACACGTTTCAGGCGGTTTGACTGTATCCATGATTTTCGTCCGATCTTTGGTTTGAGAATAGGTGTGTCTAACCCAGCAGCTGCCTGAAGTAGCGAACGGCCCGTGCCGAACGTTCCTTGCAGAATTTCCTTGAAGGGCGCGGCTGGCGACCGATCACGCGCCGGATTTGCAGGTCTCCGATCAGCAGATCGAGGTAGAGCCCGACAGCTTCGCCGGTCTCATCGAAGTTGAGCTGACCTTCGTTCCTGGCCCGCAGAAGCACCCGTTCGAGAAGCGGAAAAACCGCCTCACGACCGGCCTTCGACAGCGTCGCACCAAGCTCGCCGCTGCTGTCTGCGGCTGCCGCGCGGTTCAAGGCGACGGCCCGGTCGCCGGTGAGCAGGTCGAGCAGTTTCGGGCCCAGCGTGTCCAGGATCGACATCGCATCGTGGTCCGTTTCCAACTCCGCTTCGAGATGGCTTTTCACTTCGGCGGCGTTCCGGGCGACCAACGCCTGAAACAGGCCCTGCTTGTCGCCGAACCAGTTGTAAAGCGTCTCATTGGAGGCGCGCGCTTGTTTGGCGATGCCCAGCATCGACGTGCCGCCATAGCCCTTCGCCTCCAGGACCTCATAAGCAGCCGCCTCGATCTGCTGCTGGCGGATAGAGCGTTTTTCTTCGCGCATTCTCGTCTCCGGCATGTTGACAGCATCCGTAACTTACATTACGGATATGTGCAACCGTAACTGTAATTACACCTTTGGAGGTGCTCGAATGACCCAATCCGACCGCTACGCCGTCGCCGCTCTCGCAACGCTGATCCTTCTTCAGGGTATCATGCTGTCCGCACTCTATGCCGGGATCAGGCCGCATCCGCCCTCGGCCACACCTCTCTTCGGTATTGCGCCCTTCCTCGGCGCCTCCGTGTCCATTGCCGTCGCGGCCATTATCGTGCAGCCCCTGACCAACGCCGCGGGCCGGAGCCTGAGTGTCGTTGCCGCGCTCACCGCACTCGTCTCCTTTGGCCCACAGAAATACTTCGATGCGCAGTTCGGTCTGATCTGGCCTGCGGTGATCCTCGGCCAACTGGCTGCGTTGGTGGTGATCGTTCAAGTGTTGCGCGGGATCGGTCAGCGCGAGACCTGCGTGGCGTTCTCGACAAGAGCCGAGCACGCATGATGGCACACCTTCTGGTGCCGATGTCGATGCTTTCGCTTCTGGGCATCGGCGCAATCTTTGTGTTCTTTTACGCCTGGGTCTGCTCGACCATGTGGGGACTGGACGCAACCGACCCGCACGTCGCAATCGCCGCGATGCAGGCGATGAACGCGTCAGTTCGCAACGCGGTGTTCTTCCCGGCCTTTTTCCTCACGCCCATCTTGCTGGGCCTGACGGCAGCTATCGCATGGTCTCGGGACCGCCGCCTGTAGGCAGTCCTGTTCGGGTTGAGTGCCGCAGTCTATTTCTGCGGCGCCTTCCTCACAACAGCGCTGATCAACGTGCCTATGAACGAGGCGCTCGCCCAGGTGGCCGTGCCATCCGATACGGAAACCGCCCGCCGGATCTGGCAGGATTACTCTGCACCCTGGCAGACTTGGAATACGGTCCGAACCGTTTTCAGCGGCATCGCATTGGTGCTGACAGGCTTGGCTATCCTTCACCTGAAACAGGAGAACACTTGATGGAACTTTCGCTTTTCGCCTTTGCCCTGATGGCGGTCGTCGTCGTGATGACGCCCGGACCGACGGTCCTCCTGGCATTGTCCAACGGGTCGCGCTTCGGGGTCTCCCGCGCAGGCTACGGAATCCTGGGGGCTGCGATTTCCGACGGCGTCCTGATCGCCGCGGCGGCGCTTGGCCTTGGTGCCTTTCTTGCCACGTCGGCTGTCTTGTTCACGGTGGTGAAATGGCTCGGTGTGGCATATCTTGTCTGGCTCGGTGTCCAGATGCTGCACTCCTCTGGCAAGATCGGATCGGTTCCGGCGCAGACAACGGGAATGGGGAGTGGCCAACCGCTGCCGATCTTCAGGAAAAGCTTCCTCGTGGCGGTGACGAACCCGAAAGGATACCTGTTCTTCACCGCTTTCCTGCCGCTGTTCCTGACGCTGTCGGACCCGTTGATCCCACAATATCTGACGCTGGCGCTCATCTTTATCGCGGTCGATGTCGCGGTGATGGTGGCCTATGCCAGTCTGGGGTCCAGGGCGATGCTGCTTCTGAGTGATCGAGGCGCGCTATGGATGGACCGGACCTGTGGTGGAACCTTGATTGCCTTGGGAACGGCCCTTTCGCTCATCCGCCGCAGCGAGGTTTGATCCGCCCGGCAGGACGTCATCGACATCCATCAGAACTGCATGAATTTAGAAGAATGGGGTCGCGGCCAACCTGCCAGGGCGCAGCCTCGAAAACCAAGAGGCGGACCCTCATCGCTGTCAAGACCGGCCCAGACCGGAGATCCGCCGAGTTGGCTATCGCTGCGGTGCAGCTTCCCCAAACCGGTCATCGATGGCGTCGCGCCGGATGGTCTGGCAGGCCAAAGTCAGCAGCGCGGACGAAGTTAGCATTCGCTGCAACTGCTCCAATAGCCGTCATCGGCGCTTCATTATGACAGCGATCACAACCTCAGGTGGAGGCCAGACCGTTACTGCAGTGAGCGAGAAGGTCCAACAAAAGGTAGGACTCTGCCACGCGCAGATTGCGTAGATATGGCGATGAAGACCTCAAACAGTCGCCATGCGCAATCCTGTGCCAGACCAATATGTAGCTTGTTCACTTGTGATGGCTGCCTCGAATATCTGGCGAAGCCACTGACCACTTTCATCCTCGCCCAAGCGTGTGCTCCAAAATAAGGCCATCGCCATAGTCGGTATCGGAAGTGGGCAGTCCACGCGCTGAAGGGAGAACGCCTCGCAGGTTCGTTCAAGGGCCAAAGTCGGCATAGTGGCGATCATATCGGTCTTCTCAAGCAGCGGCGCCACAAGGCCGAAACTTGGGACGCTGGCTCCGATCCGACGGTCTATGTTGCTGGCGGCGGCGGCCTCGGCAACTGGATTGCGGGTCACGTCACAAACACTGACCTGCAAATGCGGCCAGGCACTCCAAGCCGCGCGATCCCAGCGCGCAAGTGCAGGATGCCCCCGCCGCATATAGCAGCCCCAGGGAAGCTCACAGATCGGGTGGCTGCTGACTCCCTCAATCTTTCGGGCTTTGTGCGGCATCAGTGCGAGATCAATCTGACCTTCTGCCACGGCAAGCAGGCTTGCGTTTGTCGGCACAGACCACTGTATCTCGACATGCGGGGCCTCACTGCCGATACCCTGCAAAAGGTCAGCCACCCAGTGGATGGCAAAATCTGGCAAAACAATGCGAAAGACCCTGCGAGACGTAGCCGGATCGAAGGTCTCCTTCGACTCGAATGCCCGCGCCAGACCTGCCAAATGGGGGCGCATACTTTCATCGAGGTTGATCGCAAATGGCGTGGGCTCCATGCGTCCGCCCATCCTGACCAGCAGCGGATCGCCGATCTGAGCCCGCAGCCGCGCCAAGGCATGACTGATGGCGGGCTGTGTCAGCCCAAGCCGATCAGCGGCGCGCGACACGCTGCGTTCATGCATCAGCATGTCGAAGACAACCAGCAGATTGAGGTCGAGTTTTTTTAGATCAATCCTGTGCATGGCCGATGCTCAATGTTCATTTCATTATCATGCATGAATAGCATACAAAGATGTTGAAATAAATATACCTCATATTGAGAACGGAGTTGCCGATGACAAAACTGTATTATTGGCCGGGCACTTGCGCGATGGCCTGCTGGATTGCGCTCGACTGGGCAGAGGCGGACTTTGAACCCGTGAAGGCCGATCTGTCCTCCGAGGATTATCGCAGGGTCAATCCGCTTGGCATGGTGCCGGCGCTGGATATCGGCGGCAACCGTGCGATGACGCAGGCGGACGCGATCCTTGGCCATATCGCGGAGCAATACCCTGCCGCAAGGCTGGGCCCAGTGGACGACACGCAGGGCCGTTTCGAATTTGCCGAGACAATGGCGTTTCTGACTGGCGACTTTCATCCCGCCTTCTGGCCCTATTTCGGCCCGCAGCGCTTTACTGCCGATCCGTCGTCCGACGCTACCGACCAAGTGCGCGCCGCGTCTTATGCGCGTATCGACCGCGTGATGACCCATCTCGATGGGCTTGTGAGTGCCGATGGTCATGTCTACCGCAACCACCGGACCGTCGCCGATTGCTATGCCTACGTCATGGCCAGATGGACCGACAAATTCCCAAAGTCCTGGAGGGACTACGACCATATCTCTCGCCTGTTCGAGATGATGGAGAGTGACCCGATTGTGGAGGGTGCGCTGCGCAAAAGCGGCACAATCATTTGACACTGTAAACCCAATCGAAAGCGAGGAAATCGATCATGTCAAAGAAAGTATTGTTGGTCGGCTGGCACCATTCAGCAGTGGACTTTTCCAAGTTTCCGGGGCTTACGGCGGAAAAACTGGAATCCGCTTTGCTGGCCGACGAGGCAGCATTGCGCGACATGGGGTATGACGCCCGATGGTGCTTTCTCTACAGCGCCAAGACCGCCACAGCGGAAATCACAGAAGTGCTCGGTTCGGAATCGTTTAACGTCATTCTGATCGGCGCCGGTGTTCGCAAGGTAGATGAGCATTTTCTTGTGTTCGAGGCGCTGGTAAATGTGGTTCACGAACATGCGCCTCAGACGCGCATTGCGTTCAACACCAACCCGGCGGATACGGCGGCCGCAGTGCAAAGATGGGCCTGAAAGCGGCGTTATGGACGCGTCTATAGGTCATTTTTTTAGCGGTTTTCGCCAAAATCGGAGTTTTCGACACAATCGGCCCATGCCCGACATTCCCAGGACGTCCATTGCCGCGGTGCAGCTTCCCTGAAGCGGTAGTTCGGGACAGGATATTGGCCGGAAATAATCAATCTGTCTTCGGCGCCGCCGCCGATCCGGCGAGTAAGCCTCCGTCGATATTGAGCTCGGCCCCGGTCATGTAGGCGGCCTCATCCGAGGCCAACATGACGGCGAGGGCGGCGACCTCGTCGGGATCACCGAACCGGCGCAGTGGTGTGTCCGCGACGAAGGCCGCCATGCGCGCCTGACGATCGGGGCCGGTTCCCAGCATCGGCTCCCACATCGGGGTCAGGACGGCGGCGGGGTGGATGGAGTTGCATCGGATTTTGAGGCCCCGTTCCGCGCAATAGAGCGCGACCGACTTCGTGTGATTGCGCACCGCGGCCTTAGACGACGCATAGGCCGCCGCGGCTGGGATGCCCACGAGCCCCGAGCGAGACGAGATATTGATGATCGACCCCGAGCCCCGGGGGCGCATCGCACGGATCGCGTAGCGGCATCCCAGGAAGGTCCCGTCGAGATTGACCGCATGCACCGCCCGCCAGTCTTCCAGGCTGGCGGTCTCGGGGTCGTGTGGGCTCAGGGCCTCCTCAAAGCCGGTTATGCCTGCGTTGTTAACCACCACGTCGCATTGGGGCCATGCCTCGGCCATCGCCTCCCAGTCCTGCTCTGATGCAACGTCGAGGCGCATCGCCTCTCCACCGATTTCGCCGGCGACATTGGCGGCGCTGGCTTCATCCTTGTCGGTTACGATAACGGTTGCGCCCTCCCGGGCGAAGGCCCGCGCGATCGCGGCCCCAATGCCGCGCCCCGCGCCGGTCACGATGCAGATTTTAGTGTTCAGTCGGAGCATGATTTTCCTTTCAGTCCAGGGCGTGGTCAGCCTGCGGCACGATCAAATGTCGATTTCAGTAGGCAGTCCATACAAGGGTAAACAGTGCAGGGATGTTGCAAGGCAACGCGATATGTTTGGCGACGCTGATCCAGCCAAGTAACGCCTTGTCTTGGAGACAGTTCATCGAGCTTGGCGACGGCGGACATAGGTTGATCCCTTCGGTTCTTAGCAAGGCCCGCGGCGTGTCGAGCCGCGCGCCGATCGGCAGGCCGACCGCCTGCGTCAGGCGCCTTGTATCCGCCGATGCCGCGTCCAACCTGAGAGCAGCACAAGGCAGAATGCCCCCTCGGCCAGGACGGTCACACCATAGGCGGGCGTGAAGGCGTCGAACAAGACAGGCGCGAAGAACCTCAGCGAACTTCCAACGAGGTAGACGATCCCAGCCGCGGCGATCCCGGCCCCGATGATGCGCGGGAACAGGCCCGAGACCCAGATCAGGATGCCGGTCAGCAGGCTGTTGATCGCGAAGAAGATGAGTCCGAGGTCGTAGCCATGCGCATGCAGGTTCAACGCGTGAAGGGCCATCGCATTTGCCTCCGGGGTGGCAAGGCCGGGCGCCCCCGTGATCAGGAGAAGCGCGGATTGCATGTGCATCAGGTTCATGGCGATCATCACGGACTGGATCAGTCGCAACACCATCGCAGCGAGCGCCAGGATCGGCGCGACCGGGCGGAAGATGACGTAAAGCAGGATGGCCAGCGCCGCATCCGCTGCCGCCATGACGATATCCGCCGCGATGGCCATTCGGAAGGTGCCGACGGCATTCCGAATGGCGCTCGCGGTGGCGGTTGGATCGCCGAATTCTACAAGTGGGCCGCGGAGCATGATTTCAGCACTGATGCCGCAGGCGATAATCACCAGGTAGAGCAGTCCGGCGAGGCGGAGGGTGGCGGGGGATCGTGTAGAATACGTCATGTTCGGGTTTCCTTTTAGGGCCTTTGTAAGGCCGATTGGGCCGGCGGCTTGCACCGCACCAAGTCCGGAATGGCTATGCCTCCTTTCCGAACCTGAACGATCATGGCCAGGCGTTTGCTGCCTTGTCGGCCAACTTGCCCGA
This sequence comes from Roseinatronobacter ekhonensis, assembly GCF_900499075.1. Classification (GTDB taxonomy): domain Bacteria; phylum Pseudomonadota; class Alphaproteobacteria; order Rhodobacterales; family Rhodobacteraceae; genus Roseinatronobacter; species Roseinatronobacter ekhonensis. The sequence goes on from NZ_UIHC01000020.1 coordinate 50,887, forward strand.
GAGAAGGCGGAGCCTGTCTCCGAAGACCATATCCAGCGAGAACGCGATCGGCAGGGCGATCAGAATGCTATGCCCCCAGACTTGCAGCCACTGAATTGAGAGTCCGAACTCCAGGAAGCTGAACACGCCTGACAATGCGATCGACATGAAGGACGACATGACCAAAGAGCCTGAGAGTCGCTGCGCCTGCTTGCGATGTAACATGTCAGGCCACCTCTTGCAGGGCCAAAGCCGTGGCCGCTTCGATCAGGTCTGCCAGCGCGCTCGCCTCCGCTATGCGCCCGGTCTCGGTATCGAAGACGTCGTAGAAATTGGCGACGGAAACCGCCGCCTTCAGGTCCGCCCCGAAGAATCGAGCTGAGCTTTTCGCGGATGCCAGCACGCTGCCCGCTCCCCCGGGACCCGGCGAGGTCGCGAGGAAGACCGTCGGCTTGTTCTGGAACACCTTTTCATCGATCCGGCTCGCCCAGTCGAAGAGGTTCTTGTAGGCGGCGGAATAGGATCCGTTGTGTTCCGCAAAGGAGACAATCAACGCGTCGGCGGCGCCGATCTTCTCGAAGAACGCCTTAGCCGCCGGGGGGTGGCCAATCTCCTTCTCGAGATCTTCGCTGAAGATCGGAAGATCGTAGTCGCCCAGGTCCAGGACCTCCATCTCGGCCTTGGGGACCAGTGTCGCGGTAAACCGCGCCAGGGCCTTGTTAATGGAAGTCTTTCTGTTGCTTGCACCGAACGTCAGGATTTTCATGGGGGTTCTCCAGTCTGAAGGGATTAGTTTTCGTCGATTTGATATGAGCAAGGCGGCGCCCGCCCTGCGTTTCCCGCATGAGGTGAGGGCCGCCTCGACCGTGATCAGGCCGCCTTGTCGGCGGGCACCGCGCTGGCCCGGACCTGTCCGACCAGCATCGCCCAGTCCATGTCGAGCGCGCTGTAGACCTCGCCGGCGACCGGGCGGGCGTTGTCGGCCAGGATCTCGACCATCAGGCTCGCGCCATCGGCGACTACCACGCCAGCCTGCGACAGGCGCAGCAGCCCGGTTTCCCGCTTGGTCTGGCTGAACGTGCCCGAGGCATCCATCGCGACATAGGCGTTGTAGCCCTTGCGCTGCGCGGTCATCGCCGGGAAGGCGGCGCAGACCTCGAGCGACACTCCAGCAAAGATGAGGTTCAGCTTGCCCGTTGCCTCGATCGCCGCGGCCACGCGCGGGTCATCCCAGGCGTTTACAGAGGTGCGGTCGATAAACGCGTTGTCGGGAAGCGCTTCGACCAGCTCGGGAAAGGCGGGTCCCCAGAGCGTCTCGGCCGAGGTGGTGGTGGTGACAATCGGCAGACCCAATGCCTTGGCGGCCTTGGCCAGCCCAACGACATTGTGCTTGAGCTCGGCGACCGGATAGTCTCGCACGCCGGTCATCAGGCCGACCTGGTGGTCGACCAGGATGAGCGCGGTGTTGTCCTGGGTCATGGGTTCGGGATTGATATAGGTCATCTTGATTTCCTCATTCTTTTAAGTGGGTTGGTTGGGGTTTCGGTTCAGGGTGAAAGGGAGCTCAGTCGACAGAGCCCAATTTGCCGGCAGCGTGGGCGGCGATGACGGCCTCCAGTTGATCCGCGTCACGCATCGCGAACGGGCCCTTCTGCACGAATGGTTCGCGCAAGGGCGTGCCGCCCAGGAGGACTGCCTGACCGTCTTTGTCGCTCAGCAGGCGGATTTCCTCGGCACCGTGGGTGACCAGCGCTGCTTCGCGGCTCAGCGGGTGGCGTGTTCCGTCGAGCTCGACCTCGACCTCGCCGCGGATGAGGTGCAGCCAGGTTGCGTCTCCGGGCGCAGCACGATGGGTGAACTGGCCTCCCGCCTGCAGGGCAATATCGAGAACGGTGAAGGGCATGGCGGGCGGGGTGGCACCGACGACGCCGTTGCTTCGGCCGGTCATCACTCGCACCCGATGGCCCGGGCCTTGGATAACCGGCATCTCCGTGGCGGCGACATGGCGCGCGGCGGGGGCGTCCATCTTCTGCGCGGCCGGCAGATTGACGAAGATCTGCAGAGCGTGAGTGCGCGAGCCGGGCGTGGGCGCCTCGTCATGCACCGCGCCGCGGGCGGCCTTCAGCCAGTAGAGGTCTCCCGGGGCGAGTTCGATGTCGTTGCCCAGCGAGTCGCGGTTGCGAAAGCTGCCGGTGCTGTCCTCGAAGAGCACGCTCACCGCCGAGATCCCTGCATGGGCATGGGGTGCGAAGGTCGGCTCGGTCATGGTGAAGTGATCGACTATGATCAACGGGTCCATCAGCCCATCGAGCTGGCGATGGATGAAGCTGAGCGCCTCGAAGCCCGTGCCACGGGTCATTGTCTCCCCGTGCTGAACCGCGGCGATCGTGGCGCGGGGAGCGTGGGTTCGAAGTCTGTGTTGCGTAGTCATATTCGCCTCCTGTGCTGAATATGAACCTACGGATGGGACGGGATGCGGAGAATACGTTGATTTTGGAACCCTCCGTTCTGTATTTAGAACCATAGAAGCAAGCGAGATCGGCGGCACCATGGACCTCAATCACGCCTACTACCTCGTGCATGTCGTTGAGAAGCAGGGGTTCTCGGCGGCAGCTCGGACGCTGGGCATTCCCAAATCGCGGATCAGTCGGCAAGTGAAGACCCTCGAAGAGACCCTTGGCACGCGTCTCCTGAACCGGGATTCACGACACATGTCGCTGACCGAGGCCGGCGAAGCCTACTACCGTCATGCCAAGATGGCGCTGGACTGCATGGTGGCCGCCGAAGCGGCGGTGCGCAAAGATAAGAACGCGTTGGAGGGCACCGTCACCCTGTCCTGTTCAGTCGGGGTCGCGCAGTTCGCGCTCAGCCGGATCCTGCCGCGCTTCCTGGCCGAGAACCCGAGCGTCGTCCTGCACCTCCAAGCCTCAAACGACTATTCCGACATGATCGGCGATGGCATCGACCTGGCCATCCGGGGCCATGCCAGGCTGCTGCCCGACTCAGGCCTGATCCAACGGCGCATCACGGATGTCCCGTGGCACCTGTTTGGTTCACCCGGCCTCGCGAAACACCTCGGGGCTTCCGCGTCGCCGACCGACCTCGAAGGCCAGGCCGGTCTTGCGCTTGGCTGGCGCCCCGGGAGCAGCGCCTGGTCGTTGCAGGGAGCTGGTGGAAGCACCGCCTCGGTTCCATACGCCGTGCGGATGCGCTGTGATGACATGGTCTCCCTGAAGGAGGCGGCCGCGGCAGGGCTCGGCGTGGTGGCCCTGCCGGCCTATGTGTGCGCCGCGGATGTCGCGGCAGAGCGGCTGAGCCGCCTGCTTCCGGACTGGACCGCTGGATTGCCGGAAATCAGCCTTCTGATGCATGAGCGTCGAGGTAACCCGCCTCAGGTCGACGCCTTCGCAGCCTTTCTGCGCCGCGAATTGCCGGATGTCATGAACGGTGGCAGCAGAGTGTAGCGACCCTCCTTTCGTGTTGACCATACGGATGCTGGTGCAGGCGGGGGGGACGGCTGAAGGTCCGCTATCGCAATGGATCCCAGTTGCACTCGCTTCTGCGGCGAACTTCCGGAATCCGCCGATTCTGTGGAAAAACAGACGTTTGCGAGCGCAGAAATAGTCGTTCCAAACCGGGCGCGCGCGCCTTTCCTGTCAGGCTTTGCGCATTTGCTGCGGCGCAGGAAAGATCTTGGCTAATTTGCGGA
>NZ_UIHC01000090.1 GCF_900499075.1 Roseinatronobacter ekhonensis
CCGCACGGTCTCGTGCAGCTCCGCGCCCTCGTCGCCGCGCTCCCGCGCCGCCGATGCCCACTCAAGCGCTTCGTCGCGCTGCGCCACCAGCGTCCGGTGATCCACGCGGCCCTCGATGCCGGCCCGCTCTAAGGCCGCATTGCTGTCCCGCGCCCATGCCTCCCGCCAGCCCTCAAGAACCTCGACCTTGTTCCAGTCGCGGTTCTTGGTGGTAAAACCGTCTGCGTCGATCTCGCGGGTGGTCAGCAGAATGTGCGCGTGATGGTTGCGCTCGTCGCCCTCGCGCCCCGGCGCGTGCAGGGCGATGTCAGCCACCATGCCACGGTCCACGAACTGCGCCTGTGCGTAGTCGCGGACCAGGGCGACACGCTGCGCATGAGTCAGCTCGTCGGGCAGGGCCACGCGCACCTCGCGGGCGACCTGGCTGTTCTTGCGGGTCTCGGCCTCCTCGACGCGGTTCCACAACTCGGATCGGTCACGGACCCAATCCGGCGCATGAACCGGTGCGAGGATTTCGGTGTGATCGACACCGCTCCGCGCCGCGTAGTCGAAGGTAAGCCCGGTGCGGCGGTCTTCGATACGCTCGGCCACACGGTAGGCGGAAGCCGCAGTGGCGCTACGGCCCTGACTGCGGGAAATCATCGTTGCGCGTAAATGATAAATCGCCATTCGGGGGCTGCACTTTGCTTAGGGGTTAAGGGGAAACGCAAGTCTCCCCTACCCACACAAACGCGCAGCGTTTGTATAAGTGGGCACTTCGTGTCTTGCTCTCTACATCTGTCGTAGCCTAAAAGCAACTCAAGACGTTGGCAGAGGAGACCAGAATGGCGCGGACAATAGATCAGCAGATTGCGACAACGCAGGCAAAGCTCGCCCGTCTTAAAACGCGGCAAAAAGCCAGTGAGACCCGGCGCAAAATCATCGTCGGGGCCATCGTGACCAATGCCGCTTTGAAAGACCCCAAGATTGCACGCTGGATGGCGGCAACCCTGCGCAAAAACGCCACCCGTGACGTCGATCAGAAAGAACTGGTCGGGCTGCTGGATGAACTGGATCAAGCAGCGGCCAAGGCGGATCAGACATGAGCAAGGATCCGTTTCAGGAACTGGTCGATGAGCTGACGGCCCTTCGTCGCAGCATCGAGCATATTGCCCGCACCAGTCTCGACAAAGACGAGGCTAAGAAGCTGAACCAGATCGTGACGGCAGCGGTCCTGAAAATGGCAAAGGCAGCCGAGGATGCGCCGAGAGAAATTCAAGGGGCTTTGGGAGTGGACCGCGACCAGATGGCCCGCAGCGCCACACAGGCCGCTGCAAGGGCCGCTGAGAGCGCCATGGCTGGAATCCGTCATGACCTCGACAATGAACGCGCAAAGCTCTCACAGGCCGCCGGAGAGGCCCGTAGGGAGGCGTGGCGCTGGTTTGGTGGGTTCTGGGTGTGGTTGGTCGCTATGCTCGCCACAGGGGCCATTTTGGGCGCGCTGGCAATGGCTTTGATACAAGGGCGAGGCGATGCCCGCGAGTTCGGGCAATATCCGGGTGTTTACTGCGGTCCGGCGGGCGGTGAGGATTTGACCAATACAGCTGGTCGAGAAGGCTGCATGTTCTGGTACGATTGATCAGTCCGGCCAGTTTTCGGCGGACCAGTCGCGCAATGTGTGGATCACACGGACAATCGCGATTTCTTCCGCGCCGCCCGTCTGCGTGATCGCATAGGCTACAACGTAAGGCAGGCCCGTGACGGATTTCTCATAGGTGCCTGTCACCCGTCCAAAGCGCCCTATCGGCATGTCGCCAAGGGCCAGAGCCGTCTTGTCAAGGGCAGCGGCCACACGGCGGGCCGCTGACGGATTGTCGGTGGCGATGTAGGCAACCTGCTCGGCAAGGTCGGCCAACGCATCGTTTGACCAGCGAACGGGTCGGCTCACGCGGCGTTGTCCGCCGCCGCGTCGATCACCTGCCGCAGTGACGCCATAGCATGTTCATGGCTGACCGTCCGTCCGGCTTCCACGTCCGCAAGCCCACGTTCGATGCCTTCGATGATGGCCAGTTCGCGGTCCACGTAGGTTTCCACCGCCTCTGCCGCCAGAAAGGATCGGCTGCGCCGTGTTCCATCTGCCAATCTCCCCAATTTCGCCTTGAGCTGCGGATCAAGCCGGATCGTCATTGTGGTGTTGGTCGTCATTTCATCACCTTCTAAGCATGTGTACATCTGAACACATATACTATTTCGAGGGTTTCACAAAGGGCAGATCAAGGAAAACGCCTAGTGTTAATAGTGTTACCTACGGAGTAAGTTACGGATTGGACAACCTATTGACCTGTTTGGAATAATATTACCTCTGGGTTCCGAAAGGGTCAAACTTTGGTTCCGAAAGGGTCAAACTTTGGTTCCGAAAGGGTCAAACGGACTTCCCCTGCAATCTGGTTCCTGATAGGTCAAACTGAGAAGTTCCTGATAGGTCAAAGATTCGCTAATGAGCTTGCTGCCAGATCGCCACCCAAACCTTGATTTCTTCGTCCTTGATATCGCGGATGCGGTGCCGAAGGACGACATGGCCTCGATGGAGCATCCGCTGTTCTCACTGGCAACGAAACCGGACATGCGGCACCTCGAATATCGCAGCGGCGACAACATTCTGAAAATCCGGCCATCGGGCCTCGGCCTGCCCACCATCTTCGACAAGGACATCCTGATTTTCACGATCAGCCAGCTCATGCACCGCAAGAACCGGGGCGAGGCGATCGGGGACACCGTGCGCTTTTCGGCCCGCGAGTTGTCGGTTGCGACCAACCGACCAATTGGCGGAAACCACTACAAGCGCCTCGAAGATGCCTTTGCCCGCCTCCAAGGGGCGCAGTTCGTCACCAACATCAGGTCCGGTGGCAAGATCGAGACACGAATTTTCTCGCTGATTGACGAAGGTGGATTCGTTCGCACAGACGACGAACGGTTCCGCCTAGACTATTGCGAGGTGAAGCTGTCGCGCTGGCTCATGCGGGCCATCGAATCCGACCAAGTCGTCACGATTTCGAAAGACTATTTCCGGCTGCGTCGCCCACTAGAACGCCGACTCTACGAGATCGCGCGAAAGCATTGCGGCAGCAAACCGAAGTGGCAGATCGGGCTGACGACGCTCCAAAACAAGACGGGAAGCAACGCCCCCGTCAAACGGTTCCGACACAATCTGCGCGAGATTATCAAGGCGGACGTGACGCCGTTCTACCGCTTCGAGCTGGACAATGCTGACCTTGTGATCGTCCGGCCCCGCCAGTCCAAGGCGCAAATCACCCCCGCCATCACTCTGCCCGACTGGGCCGAGGAAAAGGCCCGCGCCGTGGCAAGGGAAAAAGGCCGGGACTACTATGCGCTGCGGGCTGACTGGCTGGCCTTTGCGCAGGCGGAAACGGCAAAGGGCAACCCGCCGAAAAGTGCGGGTGCGGCCTTCGTGGCCTACTGCGGGAAGCAGAACAGCCTAAGATAGCGGCTACGATGCGTAGATACGCTGTTCCCTTGATAGTTTGCTTGGTTCACAAATTGTGGCACACTGGTCACGCTGACTGGTTATGACCAGTCAAGAAAACCAATAATGACCACGAGGAAAACTGGACATGACCATGACACTGAATGAAGCGGCAAAGTTCTGTCACAAGGCAAAGGGAACAGTCCTTAAAGCTATAAAAGATGGGCGTTTAAGTGCGCCGAAAGATGCACAAGGACGATACGAGATTGATCCGTCAGAGTTGCATAGAGTGTTCCCGATGACCGCTATTGACCAGTCAGAAAAACCGATACTGACCCCCGCTCCTGACCATGAAAACCGCATTGAAATTGAACGGTTACGCGCCGAACTTAAAGCCGCAAACACCCTGTCTGAAAACATGGCTGAAACTGTGGCAGACCTTCGCGAACGCCTTGATCGTGAGGGCGAAGAACGCCGCAAGTTGACCGCAATACTAACCGATCAGCGGTCGGGGCAGGGGGCAAAGCGTGGCTTGTTTGGGTTCCTGCGATCAGCATAGCTATCGACATGCCACAAACCTGACAAAACCTTCATAATTTTGGCAGGTCTAACCCATTGATCCATCACAAGACGGCAAAGAGCCTTAAACCGAGCGTTTTTAAACGCGAACGTTCCAGACAGAACATCTATAATTGTTTCACCATCGGTTGACCGAGGTCAGGTTTCAGCGCTTACTTGTCGATGTGCTTCTTTGCTTCGTTCAGGCTATCTAGCGTAACTCCACCAACGTGAAACTTGTCACCGTCACGACGGATCATTCTTCCACGATATGGTGCCATACCATTCTGGTCGAATCTTACCGATTCCGTGGGCTCTGTTGCAGTATCTGTGGAAAGCACTTGTTCACGCCTACCCGGGAGGTCCGTTTTACTCGGCGACTTCTCTGGCAAGTCGTTGAAAACAAGAAGGGCTCCTAAACCAAGGAGAACTGCAGGAACTAGAGATAAAGCGTTTATGCCAAATAGCCAAAGAATTCCAGCTGCTGAAACAGCCATCAGTATTGCACCCTCTTGGTGGCTACGAACTAGCGATATCCCTTTCTTTCTGGGTTTGACAAAACAACTCGCCGCCCCACCCAATCCAAGAATTGGTAATGCGATCGAAGCCAAACTATAAAAATTCATTGTCTGCGCTCCTGTTTCATAATCCATAGAGGACGCAAGCCCCCCAATGGCCGAAAAAGAAGAATAACCAACCACACCAATGAGAAGAGAAATTAAGCCTCCAATTATTCCAAGAACTCCGCCAACCTTCATCTTCCACTCCAACTTGCAGACCGAACAAAATGAGCTTGTTACCGGACGATGAGCCTGTCAACGAAAACTGTCCGGTTTTCTGGGACGACTTCACGTTTGTTGAAGCTACCTTATAGGTCGATCCCATGTCCTCGGTCGCGATGGGTGTCCCGCTCGATCTCCTGCTGTCGCTCCAACTCTTTCACCCGTTCCTGTTCTTGCGCGGCCTCCTGCGCGGTGTGCCGTTCCTCGGCCTCACGGCCCTCGCGCAGCGCAACCGCACGGTCCGCCAGCCCCTCACGGCCTATCCCCGCTGCCGCCTCACGCAGACGTACTGCCAGATCCTGTGGTGCCTCCCAATCCTGCGCATCAACGTCCTGCTCCTTCTCACGGCCCTGCCGCGCCTCCCACGCGTCCCGCAACCGTGCGGCAAAGTCAGGTTCTTCCTCTCGGCCGTCACGCCCACCCGCAAGCGCCAGCTCAGACTGCCCTGATCCCGCAAACCTCGCAGACCCCAGACGGTCCATGACGCGCTCCGCTGCACGGTCCAGCCAGTCGCGCACCTGTCCGGTCAGCTCCTGCACCACCTGTCTGACCTCGGCGGCACGGTCCTTGACCTCGTGCCAGACGCGGACGGCGGCAACCTCGATACCGCGCTCCTTGAGCTGCCACGCACCAAGGGAAAGCTGCGGCAGGGGCGGGCGATCCAGCGACATGGCCCGCACGGTCTCGTGCAGCTCCGCGCCCTCGTCGCCGCGCTCCCGCGCCGCCGATGCCCACTCAAGCGCTTCGTCGCGCTGCGCCACCAGCGTCCGGTGATCCACGCGGCCCTCGATGCCGGCCCGC
>NZ_UIHC01000187.1 GCF_900499075.1 Roseinatronobacter ekhonensis
TGATCAGAGCTTGAAGCTCAGCACGGTCGGCGGGGCCAAGGTAAAGGCAAATGTCATTGCGTCTCATGTCCCGAATATAGCACATCAGGCCCTCAATGGGAATCCTGTGTCAGGTGGGGAACACTAGAGCGCTACATTGGCGATTACAACGCGATGTTTGGCACCAACTACTCGACGAAGGACAGCAAACTTTTCTACGCCTATTACAAGGATATCGGGAAGCGCGTGAAAAACCGCGAGGTCGACATCCTGCTGGTAGTGAACATGTTTCTCACCGGCTTTGATAGCAAGGCGCTAAACACCATCTACGTGGACAAGAACCTTAAACACCACGGGTTGGTGCAAGCCTTTTCACGCACGAACCGAACTATGGGGGCAAAGAAGTCTCAGGGAAACGTGGTGGCATTCCGCAATCTCAAGCCCGCGACCGATAAAGCCATTGAACTCTTTGCCAACAAGGACGCCCAGGAAGACATTATTCTCGCGCCTTATGAGGATTATACTTCTTCTACTCCAAAACCCGAAAGTTCTCGTGTGTTATGACGCGGAAGTTATCTGACACCTTGTCGCGGAATTTCTTCCATTCCTGCGGGATGGTCTCACGCATGAATGCAAGGATGGCGTCGGCGAATTGCTTCTGACTTCGGTAGTAGCGATTGTGGGTGACATAATGGTGCAAGACCGCCCAAAGACGTTCAATTGGATTGAG
>NZ_UIHC01000036.1 GCF_900499075.1 Roseinatronobacter ekhonensis
CTCAATCCAATTGAACGTCTTTGGGCGGTCTTGCACCATTATGTCACCCACAATCGCTACTACCGAAGTCAGAAGCAATTCGCCGACGCCATCCTTGCATTCATGCGTGAGACCATCCCGCAGGAATGGAAGAAATTCCGCGACAAGGTGTCAGATAACTTCCGCGTCATAACACACGAGAACTTTCGGGTTTTGGAGTAGAAGAAGTATAGCTACACTCCGCGTCCGGGGCGTCGGGGCGGCAACCGCCCCGCGTTAACCCGAATAGAAATGGTGCATCCGAGGACCGCAAAAGCGCTTCAGCCAGATCAATGGCATGACTATCACCGATCACCGCTATGCCCGGCCCGTGCAGATCGCGGCAACCGCGCAAACGCTGTTCAACGCCCTCGTCCAATGCATCCACGTTGAAGCGGCAAGCTCCGTTGTCAGAGCGGCGATCGATCTGGTCAGCTTGTTTAAGCACAGAATAGGTCTGGCGCTCAATTTCTGTTGCGCGGGCTAGCCAGATTTCGGCACGCCCTTCGGTTTGCAATCCCCAAATGCCGACCAGCACAAAGGCAGCGCTACCCGCAGCCGAGGCCGCGAAGACTTGTGCGCGCCGCGGCAGCCATGGACCTTGTGCCCGCATGCCCAACCGAAACGGACGCTCGACAAACCACCAAGTGCCAACTGCCAGTGCAAAGGTCAGCACGCACAGGGCGAGCATGACCGACGGCCCCGGTTCAGTTCCGTTCCAGATGCCGACAAAAGCGAATAACGGCTGATGCCACAAATAGGCGCTAAAGCTGACAAGCCCGATACCGACGAAACCGCGCCATGCCAGTATACGCCCGGTCAGCGTGTCCGTTCCGCCAAAAAGGATAACGACCACCACTCCAAATACCGGCAATAGCGTTGCATAGGATGGGAATGGCACGGATTTGTCATAGGCGAACACTGAGAGCAGGATTGCAGCCAATCCAAACGCGGCCAACCCCTCGCGCAGGATGCGTCCCAGACGGGCAAGTGCCGCGCGCATGCCGTCATCGCTCAATGCGAAAGCGCATAGCACCCCCGCCAGCAATTCCCACGCGCGGGTCGGAAAGAAGAAGAAGGTCTGTGCAGGTTTTACGCGCCACGCGAATTCGCTTAGCGCAAAACTGCCAAGCAGCAGGAAGACGCTGGTCCAGAATGCTCCGCGCCGCCCACCAAAACGCCATGCCAGAAACAGCACCGGCGGGAACAGGATGTAGAACTGCTCTTCTACCGCAAGCGACCAAGTATGCAGCAAAGGGTTTAATTCTGCCGACGGCGCGAAATAGTCGAGCCTGTCGATGAAAAGGATATTCGACAGAAACAACGCGACCGCAGCGGCGGTTTCTGCGAATTCCTCGAACGCACTCGGCAACAACAAGGCATGTGCGACTGGCACGCAAACCGCCATGACGAAGAACAGCGCGGGAAGAATGCGCCGCGCACGGCGTTCGAAGAACTGCCCGAAAGAGAACCGTTCAAGCGCCAGATCACGCAGGATGATAGATGTGATCAGGTATCCCGAAATGACGAAAAATACGTCAACCCCGACGAAACCGCCCTGAAACAAGGTGAAACCAGAGTGAAACAGAACAACCGGCACAATCGCAATCGCGCGCAAGCCGTCGATTTCAGGGCGGTGAGCGATCATCTTTTGCAATGTCCACAAAACAAGAAACCCCGTGGCCCCAGCGGGGCCATCGGGGCAAGGTCAAAGGCACTACTCTTTAGGCCTTAGCCTCGTATTCCGCAGCCTCTGCCAGCCATTCGGCGGCATAGTCTACGTTCTGCCATTCCTTGAACCATGGCCCGCCACGGGTGTGGTGCACGGCTTGCGGGAAACCCTCGGCAGGCTTGTCATACCAGCCTTCCAGCCAGTTCCAGCCCGTGGGCAGCGCGCCGATCTCGTCATCCTGCGCCCATTGCAGCCGGTGCAGATAAGCACCGGTTTCACGGTTCACCAATTCCGGTGTCAGTTGCTGCGTGCTCGGATGGCCACAATTCATCAGCATGAAAGACGACCAATTCTTGCGCGGATACGCCGATTGCGGCACGCCGTCCATCTTGGTGGTTTCCTTGGGCGTATAGTCATGCTGCACGACCATCACCGCTTTGGCCGGGTCCATGTACTGCTGCAACTCCGCGACATCGCCGAAGAACAGGAAATCGCAATCCACGAAAATTGCCCAGCCCTCATAGCCGGCCAGATGCGGCACCAGAAAGCGCGAATAGGTGAACTCGGTTGAGGCCAATGGGTCGATGTCACGCGTGTACAAGCCCTGATCCACCAGATCATCCAGCTTGATCGGGATCACCTCTACCGGGATCGTGGCGTGCTTTTCCAGCGACTGCTTGGCCACCTGATAGGCGATATCCTCGCGCGAATCCCAGCCGATATAAACCCGAAGCTTGTCCATGTCCCAGACCTTTCCATTGCTACGCCCCGTCATTACCCCGCCTTTAGCGCGGGGAAAACCGGTATTTCAGGTGCATCGATCCGTGGGCAACATCTTGCAAATCATTTGCTCTGCGCGCTCCAGCGGGGCCATGACCTGCGCTTGCACCTGTGCCGCGCCTGCCAGATAGGGTGCGCGGCAAGCTGGGTCCTGGGCGGCAATGACAGCATCCGTCATGGCTTTGGCATCGCTCACCCGCAGCGCCGCGCCCTGTTCAGCGAGCAGGTCATAGGCCGCGCGGAAATTGGCAACATGCGGCCCATGCACGACAAGAACGCCAAGGGCCACCGCCTCGAACGGGTTTTTGCCGGTCATGACGCGCCCGTCCAGCGGCAGTGACTGGCCCGGATAGGCCACCGGCACCAGCCGCAGCCAGACCCCCATCTCGCCCATGCTGTCGGCGATATAGACCTGCGTTTGCGCGGTGATGGGCTGCCCCTTGGACCGGCGGGCAATGCGCGCGGGGTCGAACACCGCACGCGCATCGGCCTCTGTGCGGTCGGCATCCTTCAACTGGCGCGGCGCGATAATCATCAACAGGTCGGGGCAATGCGCCAGCGCTTGGGCGTGCACCTGCATGACCTGCGCCTCTTCCTCTGTCCGGGTGGACGCAGCCAGCCAGCGCGGACGGTCGCCAATCTGCGCGGCGATTTCCGCACGCGCCTGTGGATGGTCCGGCGGCGGGGTCGAGGCCGCTTTCAACAGCCCCGTGACCTGCATCTTGCCCATCGGCGCGCCAATCTGGGCGAATAACGCGGCAGAACGGTCATCCTGCACATGGATTTCGCCAAACAGGTCCATCAGCCAGCCGTTTGCCTTGGCCGCGCGTTTGCGGTTGCGCAGGCGGCGGGGGGTGACATGGGCGTTGACGATGGCCATGGGGATGCCGCGCTTATGGGTTTCCGCCAGCAGACGGGGCCAAAGGTCCATTTCTGACAGCACGAACGCGTCCGGGCGCCAATGGTCGAGGAATCGCGCCACGGCACCGGGATAATCGGCGGGCGCGTAATGGTGGATGACGCGGGCGGGCAACTGGCGCTTGGCCATGGCATCGGCGGCGGCGCGGGTGATCGAGGTCAGCAGAAAATGCGTCTGCGGGCGGGTTTGCGACAGTCGCTCTAGCAGCGTCAACAGCACCGTCACCTCGCCCACGCTGACGCCGTGGAGCCACAGAAGTTCCCCCTCGGGGCGGGGTTGCGCCGGGTGGCCCCACCGCTCGGACAGGCGGGCGGGGTCTTCCTTGCCCTTCTTCGCACGCCACTTCAGCGCCGCGTGCCAGATCGGCGCGGACAGGCGCGAAAACGCCAGATAAGCCCGGATCAATGCCGGAGGCTGTCGCATGGTCTGGCCCCGTTGAGTGGTTCAGGGGCTTGTCGCCGATTGCGGGGGCGGGTGCAAGGTGGGGTTAGTTAAGGGCTTGTTCCAACGCCTCGCGGATCAAGCGCTGATAGGGAATGCCGCGCTCTTTGGCGCGGGCTTTCAGCGCCGCGATAAGGGGTTCGGGCAAGCGCATCGTCAGGCGAGCCGATTTGGGCAGGGTTTCAAACCGCATGGGTTTGAATTGCGCGAAATCGAGAGTGGAGAGGTCTTGGTCGAGAAAACCCTCCGCCTGCGCGTCAGTGGTCAGGACGGGAACGGATTTCGGGGAAGGTTTCGGCATAGCGGACCACCTCTCGGGCGTGCATGTATCGGGCGCTGATGGGACGGATTTTACCGTCTCGCCAGCAAAAAGCTATGAAGGCCGGGCGGCCCTCGGGTGTCATGCCGATTGCGACGAAACGCTGTTCGGCGATGGAGGAATGTTCCGGGTCAGGGGCAACATGGAGCCCTGCGCGGAACATGGCTTCAATCTGGACGCGCGTCAGACCGTGCTTCTCACATTTGGCACTGTTGCCGTGGTCCCAATCGAAGTTGATCATATGTATGTACAAATGTGCGGACGGTCAAGTATCGCACAGTTCTCGTACTATTCGTAGTGTCTGAAACCATTGATGATCCATTTTATCACAAAAGCTACCAAAAGCGCCCCAAGTGGCGGGCCGAAAGCAATCGAAGCTACTTCGGCCCATTGGTTTAGCTCTAGTGTTTTAGTTGCAGGCACTAAGTCCTCGAATTGACCTACACGAGCTCGATTAAGCGCTATCAACTCCTCGTAGGTATAAATGCTCGATAGCGCCACCCAAATGCAGGTCGATACTATCCACAACCGAAAAAGTCCGCGTTGATAGTCCAAACCATTCTCCAAGCTAGGTAAGCTACGCGCTTTTGCCGTCTACCTCGTAAACTTCTTATACTTCACCCGCTTCGGCTCCAGCGCGTCCGGCCCCAGACGGCGCTTCTTGTCTTCCTCATAGGCCGCGAAGTTACCCTCAAACCATTCGACATGCGCCTCGCCCTCAAAGGCCAGTATATGCGTGCACAGCCGGTCAAGGAAGAAGCGGTCGTGCGAAATGATGACCGCGCAGCCTGCGAAATCTTCCAGCGCCGCTTCCAGCGCTTGCAGCGTTTCCACGTCCAGATCGTTGGTCGGCTCGTCGAGAAGCAGGACATTCCCGCCCGCCCGCAACAGTTTCGCCATATGCACGCGGTTGCGCTCGCCGCCTGACAGCAGGCCGACTTTCTTTTGCTGGTCGCCGCCCTTGAAGTTGAAGGCAGAGCAATAGGCGCGGCTGTTCACCTCTGCGTCGCCCAGTTGGATAATGTCCAACCCGTCCGAAATTTCTTCCCACACAGTCTTGTTGCCATCCAACGCGTCGCGCGACTGGTCCACGTAGGATAGCTGCACAGTGTCGCCGAATTCGACCGTGCCTGCGTCGGGCTGTTCCTGCCCTGTCAGCATGCGGAACAGCGTCGATTTCCCCGCCCCGTTCGGCCCGATCACACCCACGATGCCGCCGGGCGGCAGCGCGAAGGACAGGTTTTCGATCAGCAGCTTATCCTCGAACCCTTTGCGCAGGTCGGTCACGTCGATGACCTTGCCGCCCAAGCGAGGGCCGTTGGGGATGATGATCTGCGCGCGGCCAACCTTCTCGCGCTCGGACTGGCCGGCTTTTTCCTCATAGGCGGAAATACGCGCCTTGGATTTGGTCTGACGTGCCTTGGCCCCGGCCCTGATCCATTCCAATTCGCGCTCCAGCGACTTCTGGCGCGATTTATCCTCGCGCGCTTCTTGGGCCAAGCGTTTGGCCTTTTGTTCCAGCCACGCCGAATAATTGCCCTCGTAAGGAATGCCACGCCCGCGGTCGAGTTCCAGAATCCAGCCGGTGATGTCATCGAGGAAGTAGCGGTCATGCGTGACGATCAGGATCGTGCCCTTGTAGTCGATCAGGTGCTGTTGCAGCCACGCGACCGTTTCAGCGTCCAGGTGGTTGGTGGGTTCGTCCAGCAGCAGCATGTCGGGCGCTTCCAGCAGCAGCTTGCACAGCGCCACGCGGCGGCGTTCACCCCCAGACAGGGTTTCGACATCGGCGCTGTCGGGCGGGCAGCGCAGCGCTTCCAGCGCGACATCGACCTGGCTGTCCAGATCCCACAGATTTTCCGCGTCGATCTGGTCTTGCAGCGCGGCCATTTCATCGGCGGTCTCATCGGAATAGTTCATGGCCAGCTCATTATAGCGGTCGAGCTTGCCCTGCTTTTCCGCCACGCCCAGCATGACATTACCGCGCACGTCGAGATCGGGGTCCAGATGCGGTTCCTGCGGCAGGTAGCCAACACGCGCGCCCTTGGCGGCCCAAGCTTCGCCGGTGAAATCCTTGTCAGCGCCGGACATGATGCGCAGAAGCGTCGATTTGCCCGCGCCGTTCACGCCGACCACGCCGATTTTCACGCCGGGCAGAAAGGACAGGCGGATGTTTTCAAAACACTTCTTGCCACCGGGATAGGTCTTGGACACGCCATCCATGTGGTAGACATATTGATACGACGCCATGGCATTTGCTCCTGATCTGTTTGGCCCGACACCTACAGCCGCAAAGGGTCTGTCGCAAGCCATTCACGCGAGGGTGATGTTACGCTTGGGGCATCGGCTGCGTAAGGTAGGGCAGTCACAATGGAGGATATGATGATCTCACGACGTGCAGTGTTGGCAGGGATGATGCTGGCCCTTCCCGGCGCGCAACTGATGGCACAGGCGGCACCGGCGCTCGACGGGCATGACCCGGTCGCCTACTTCACCGAAGGCGCACCGCGCCGGGGCGATCCCGCCCACGCGACCGACTGGGACGGACAGGTATGGCATTTTGCAAGTGCCGCCAACCGCGCGGCCTTTGTCGCGGACCCCGCGCGCTATGCCCCGCAATATGGCGCGAATTGCGCTTGGGCGGTGGCCGAAGGCTATCTGGCACCGATAGACCCGGACGCGTGGGCGATTGTCGATGGCAAGCTTTACCTGAATGCCAACCGCCGTATACAGCGCCGCTGGGAGCGCGACATTCCCGGCTTCATCACACGGGCCGATGCCAACTGGCCCGCGTTGCGCAACAACTAGGCAAATCGGCGCGACCCTGCGTCAGCTTGAGGCAAGGGGCGAAAGCACCCTTGCCATTGCTGTATTTTTAGGCAGAAATGGCGGGCAGGTTCAAACCAGCAAGGTCATATGCCCGACACGCCCGTTATCGAAATTCGCGATCTGCATAAGGCCTATGGGCCGCTGGAGGTGCTAAAGGGCGTAAGCCTTGCTGCGCAAAAGGGCGATGTGATTTCGCTGATCGGGTCGTCGGGATCCGGCAAGTCGACGCTTCTGCGCTGTTGCAACCTTCTGGAAGACAGCCAGCAAGGCGACATTCTGTTCGAAGGTGAACCCGTGCACTGGCGCGGGGCGGGAGCAGCCCGCCAGCCCGCAGACCGTGCGCAGGTCACGCGCATCCGCACAAACCTGTCGATGGTGTTCCAAAGCTTCAACCTGTGGTCCCATCTGAGCGTGTTGCAAAACGTCATGGAAGCGCCGTTGCATGTGTTGAAGCAAAACCTGGCAGAGGTTGAACCCCGCGCCCGTGCCATCCTCGACAAGGTCGGCATTGGTGACAAGGCCGATGTCTACCCGGCGCAAATGTCGGGCGGGCAGCAACAACGCGCGGCAATCGCCCGCGCCTTGTGCATGGAACCGCGCGCCCTTTTGTTTGATGAACCGACCTCGGCGCTGGACCCAGAACTGGAACAGGAAGTGGTGCGCGTGATCCAAGCGCTCGCGCAAGAAGGTCGCACCATGCTGATCGTCACCCATGACATGCGTCTGGCCGCTGATGTGTCCAACCATGTGGTGTTTCTGCACGATGGCCGGATAGAGGAAGAGGGGCCGCCCGACGCCTTGTTCGGCAATCCGCAATCGGCGCGGCTGAAACAGTTTCTCAGCCACAGCCAACCCAACCAACCATAACCCAACGGGAGTAATGACATGAAAAAACTGATCCTCGGCCTTGCCCTGACCGCCTTCGGCACTGGCACGGCACTGGCCCAAGACGTGGTGCGCATGGGGTCGGAAGGGGCCTACCCTCCGTATAACTTCATCAACGATGCGACAGGCGAGCTTGACGGGTTCGAGCGTGAACTGGGCGACGCGATTTGCGAGCGTGCGGGCCTGACCTGCGAATGGGTCATCAATGACTGGGACACAATCATCCCCAATCTGGTGTCGGGCAATTACGATACCATCATGGCTGGCATGAGCATCACCGAGGCCCGCCAGGAAGTGATCTCTTTCAGCCAGAATTACCTTCAGCCCGAACCCTCGGCCTTTATCGGGCTGGCGGGGGCTGATCCAGAAATGACCATGACCGGCGTTGTCGCCGCGCAATCCAACACGATCCAAGCAGGGTTCATTGCCGAATCCGAGGCCGACTTGCTGGAATTCCCCACCCCGGACGAAACCATCGCCGCCCTGCGCAATGGCGAGGTCGACGCGGTGTTGGCCGACAAAGCGTTTCTGGAACCCTATGTCGGCGACTCTGGCGGCGAACTGGTTTTCCTTGGGGATGACGTTCTGCTGGGCGATGGTATCGGCGTCGGAACCCGCCAGAGCGACGACGAATTGCGCGCCACGCTGGACGGGGTGATTGGGGAAATGAAGGCCGATGGCTCTCTCAACACCATGATCACCAAGTGGTTCGGCGACGAAACGCCGCTGTTCGAGTAAGGCACGCGTGCGGGGCCAACCCTTGGCCCCGCGCCACCGCCCGCGCGCATGTTCGGCTTTTGCTCAGACCCCTCTA
Source organism: Roseinatronobacter ekhonensis (assembly GCF_900499075.1). Classification (GTDB taxonomy): domain Bacteria; phylum Pseudomonadota; class Alphaproteobacteria; order Rhodobacterales; family Rhodobacteraceae; genus Roseinatronobacter; species Roseinatronobacter ekhonensis. The sequence goes on from NZ_UIHC01000036.1 coordinate 8,678, forward strand.
CCCTTGACGGCTTCAACTGGTTCGCCTGCTACCTGACATCTGCGACCCATCTGAACTTTTACGGGGCGTTCGTGCTGGTGATGGTTCTTCTGGCCGTCACCGCACCGGCGGCGCTTGGCATGGGGATGCTGGGCGCACTCGCGCTGCGGTCGCGCCTGTGGCCGCTTCAGGGGTTCGGCAAAATCTACGTCAATATCGTGCGCGGTGTGCCCGATATCGTGTTCTTCCTGTTCGTGCCCATCGCGCTGGGGCAAGGGCTGGAATGGATGCTGCATCAGGTCCGCTGCCCCGACTGGTCCGAACCGATCCGTCAGGGCACCGATTTTCTGGTCTGCCCCGAAGCCAAGATTCCGCCCAACGGCTCGCCGCAATGGCTGTATACCACCTATTCCTTCGGCATGGCGGTGCTGGCTTTCGCGCTGGTCTTCGGCGCATTTGTGGCCAACACGCTGCACGGCGCAATGCAAGCCGTGCCACGCGCCCAGGTCGAAACCGCCGAAGCTTATGGCATGACGCGCAGGCAAGCCTTTCGCCGCGTGGTGCTGCCGCAGATGTGGGTTTATGCGCTGCCGGGCCTGTCGAATATCTGGCAAATCCTGATCAAGGCGACGCCGCTTCTGTTCCTGCTGGGGCTGCAAGACATCGTCTATTGGGCGCGCGAATTGGGCGGGCAGAAAACTTCGCTTTTCAGTTATCCGCATCCCGATTGGCGCATGTGGTATTTTCTGGCGCTGCTGGTGTTTTACCTGTTCCTGACATGGGTGTCTGAGCGGGTCTTTGCATGGCTGGGCCGCCGCCTGTCGCATGGTCAGGCCACCGCCGCGGGTGAACGCCTGCGAAAGGCGGGCGCATGAGAACCTGTTGGGAGAGCTTTGAGGCGTATGCTTTCCGCGCGCTTGGGCGCGAGTTTGGTGAACGGCTGTTGCCACGCGGGCTGGACATTGCCTTTTGCGATCAGGTCTTCCTGATCGGGTCGGGCCTGATCTGGAACGTCTATTTCGCCGCTCTTGCCATTGCCATCGGCTTTGGTCTGGCCGTGGCGGTGGCCATGGCCCGGTTCAGCGAAAAGGCATGGGTGTCACGCGCCGCCGCGATCTTCATCTTCGTGTTTCGCGGCTCACCCTTGTTTATCCAGTTCTTCTTCTTTTACGCCGCTTTTGTGCTGCTCCCCCGCAACGGCATAGATATTCCCTTGGGTTTTATCACGCTGACGGTCGACACTTCGGCTCTGACCACGGCGCAGGTGGGGGGCGTTCTGGTGCTGGTGCTGAACACCACCGCCTATTCGGCGGAACTGTTTTACGGCGCGTTGCAATCCATCCCGAAGGGCGATCTGGAAGCGGCGGACGCTTATGGTATGCGCGGCTGGACCAAATTTCGCCGCGTGATCTTTCCCAATATGCTGCGGCTGTCATGGCCCAGCTACACGAATGAAGCGATCTTTCTGACCCATTCGACAACACTGGTATTCCTGTCCGCCTTTCCCGCCCGCCAACAGGTCGGAGAGGCGTTTTACTACGCCCGCTATTTCGTGGATCAGACCTTCAACCCGTTCGTGGCCTACCCGCTTGTGGCAGGGTATTTCGTGGCGCTGACCTTGGTCATCGTTGCGGGCTACGGGCTGGTCGGGCGACGGTTGAACCGGCATTTGCCACAGACGCGCCGCGCGCGCTTCCGCTTCCGTCCGCAATACATTCGCTGACAGCATGGTGGATCCGGACACACTGCGCCAGATCCGCGTGGTCATTCCCGACCTGAACGGGGTGGCCCGCGCCAAGCGGATGCCTGCTACGGCCTTGCCCAAGCTGCTGGCGGGGCAAGCCAAAATGCCGCTTTCCGCGCTCAATCTGGATATTCGCGGCAATGACATTGCCGACAGCCCCCTGTTGTTCGACAGCGGCGACGCCGACGGCTTTTTGCGGCCAACCCCGCGCGGGCTGTTGCCCATGCCATGGATCGGGCCGGAGGCCGCGATGCTGCCCATGGCTATGCACCTAGAGGACGGGACACCCTTTGCGGGTGACGGGCGGCACGCCTTGGCGGCGGTGGTGGACCGGCTTGCCGCACGCGGGCTGACCGCCGTCACCGCGACAGAGCTGGAATTCTACCTTATCGACGATAGCGCGGGCCCCTTCCAACCGCCCGCAAACCCCACGACGGGGCGGCGCAGCACAGGTGCCGCCACGCTGTCGATGCAGGTGCTCGATACGTTCAACGGCTTTTTCGACGCGCTCTATGACGGGTGCGAGGCGCTGGGAATTCGCGCCGATACCGCCACGTCAGAAGCAGGGCCGGGCCAGTTCGAGATCAATCTTGACCACGGCCCCGACCCGCTGCGCATGGCCGATGATACATGGCTGTTCAAGCTGTTGGTGCGCAGGTTGGCGCGCGCGCACGGGCTGGCGGCAAGTTTCATGGCCAAGCCCTATTCCGATGCATCCGGCAGCGGGTTGCACGTTCATGCGTCGCTGTTGGACCGTGACGGGCGCAATGTGTTCGACAATGGCATGCGCGAAGGGTCCGAACTTTTGCGCCATGCCATCGGCGGCGTGCTGGCGACAATGGCCGATGCCACGCTTGTGTTTGCCCCCCATGCGGGCAGCTACGACCGACTGGTGCCAGAGGCGCACGCGCCCACGGGCGTGGGCTGGGCGTATGAAAACCGCACGGCATCGGTTCGGGTGCCCAATGGTCCGCCTGCCGCGCGGCGGCTGGAACACCGTGTGCCGGGGGGCGACGCGAACCCATACCTTGCGCTTGCCGCTATCCTTGGCGGGATGGAACTTGGCCTGGCCGACGGCATCGCCCCGCCTGCCCCGCTCACCGGAAATGCCTATGCCCAAACACTACCGCAGATCCCGGCCAATTGGGACGCAGCGATCACGCGCTTCGCAGCATCCAAGCTGATGCCGCGCTTGTTCCCGTTGCGGCTGATCGACAATTTCACCCGCACCAAGCGCCAAGAGATCGCGGCTCTTGGCGGGGCAGACCCGCAAGAACTGCTGACGCTCTACCTTGACAGTCTGTAGCTGGCTTGCGGCTTTCTGGATGTCCGGTGACGGCCTTGCACGCGGGCCGGACGCACGATAGCGTCAAGCAAACCCGAACCCCGAAAGACCCATGCCATGCAGATCGGTATCCTCGAATGCGGGCGCCTGCCCGACGAGATGAGCGCAACACTCGGCCAATACCCGCCCATGTTCGAACGCCTGTTGGCGGGCCATGGCTTTCGCTTCCGCTCTTGGCATGTCGAGGGGATGGACTTTCCAGATAGCGTGACAGCGGCGGACGGGTGGCTTATCACAGGGTCGCGCCATGGCGCCTATGAGGATCACGCCTTCATCCCGCCCTTGGAAGCGTTTATCCGCGACGCGTTCGCGGCGCATGTTCCCGTCGTGGGCATTTGCTTTGGCCATCAGATCATGGCGCAGGCCCTTGGCGGACGTGTCGAGAAATTTGCGGGTGGCTGGGCGGTTGGCGCACAGGATTATGACTTCGACACCGGTCCGATCCGGTTGAACGCATGGCATCAGGATCAGGTCGTCACCCCACCCGAAACCGCGCAGACCGTGGCACGCAACGCGTTTTGCGCCCATGCGGGGCTGCTGTATCCCGGCCAAGGGTTTTCCGTGCAGGCGCATCCCGAATTTCCAGACTCAGTTGTGCAGGGCCTTATCGACCATCGTGGCCCCGGCATTGTGCCCGACCCGTTACTAAAAGCCGCGCAATCAGGTCTTGGCCGCGCGGACAGCCAGCCGGTTGCCCAGCGCATCGCAAGTTTTTTCAGGCATAACGCGCAGGTGCGGGCATGAGCAACTGGCACGACCAGATTCCCCAGACCGCGCGCGACTATCTGGAAGGGCGCAGGCTCGACGAGGTGGAATGCATCATTGCCGATATGGCGGGCGTCGCCCGCGGCAAGGCCATGCCCGCCTTCAAATTCGATGACAGTTCCAAGTATTACTTGCCCACCTCCATCTTTTCGCAAACCATCACCGGGGGCTGGGCCGAAATCCGGGACGGGACCGACCTGGAACCTGACATGATCATGCGGCCCGATTTTACCACCGCCACCGCCGCGCCGTGGACCGCCGACTGGACATTGCAGATCATCCACGACGCCGAAAACGCCGATGGCACCCCCATCCCGACTGCGCCGCGCAATGTGCTGAAGCGTGTGCTCGACCTATATCATGCCAAGGGGTGGCAACCCGTTGTTGCGCCAGAGATGGAGTTCTTTTTCGTCGGCCGCAACATAGATCCGAACATGCCGATCATCCCGCCGATGGGCCGCACGGGGCGGCGCGCGGCGGCGCGGCAGGCCTATTCCATGTCGGCCGTTGATGAATACGGCAAGGTCATCGACGACATCTACGATTTCGCCGAAGCCATGGGGCTGGAGATTGACGGCATCTTGCAAGAGGGCGGCGCAGGGCAAGTCGAAATCAACCTTGCCCATGGCGACCCTTTGGTGCTGGCCGATCAGGTCTTTTACTTCAAGCGCATGATCCGCGAAGCCGCGCTCCGCCACGACATGTTCGCCACCTTCATGGCCAAACCCATAGAGGGCGAACCGGGCAGTGCGATGCATATGCATCATTCCGTGCTGGACATGGCCACCGGCGCGAACCTGTTTTCGACCGAAGCCGGGGCCAGCACCGACGCATTCTTGCATTTCATCGGCGGGTTGCAGCGGCATCTGCCGTCAGCGGTGGCACTGATCGCCCCCTATGTTAACAGCTACCGCCGCTACGTTCCCGATTTCTCTGCACCCATCAATCTGGAATGGGGGCATGACAACCGCACGACAGGGCTGCGCGTGCCGATCTCGACGCCCAATGCGCGGCGGGTCGAAAACCGTCTGGCAGGCATGGATTGCAATCCCTATCTGGGCATCGCCGCCTCGCTTGCTTGCGGGTATCTGGGCCTGACAGAGCAGGAAGGACCGCGCGACGAATGCCGCACCAGTGCCTATATGGACGAAGACGAGTTGCCCCGCACCTTGGGCGATGCCGTCACCCTGTTCGAAGATGCGACTGCGCTTCACGAGATCCTTGGCGCGGATTTCTGCCAGACCTATGCTGCCGTGAAACGTGACGAATATCACGAGTTTCTGCAGGTCATCAGCCCGTGGGAGCGCGAACATCTGCTGCTGAATGTATGAACCTTCTGTTTGCCAATGACCGCGCGGGGCATTACCCGACCAGCTACTACGCCGCGACTGCCCACCCGCTGCCTGTGCAACCGCCCCTGAAAGGGGCTACGCGTGCGGATGTGTGTATTATTGGCGGGGGCTATACCGGCCTGTCGGCGGCGCTTCATCTGGCAGAACGGGGCTACAGCGTGCGCTTGCTGGAGGCGCACCGTGTAGGCTTCGGGGCATCGGGCCGCAATGGCGGCCAGATTGGTCCGGGCCAACGCATTGAACAAGACGCGATAGAGCGAATGGTCGGGCGCGCGGATGCGCGCGCGCTTTGGCAGATGGGGCTGGATGCACGCGATCTGGTCCATGACCTGATTGCACGCCACGGCATGGAATGCCCTGTCGCACCCGGCGTCATCCATGCCGACTGGCAGGCCGACGGCGTGCGCCACAGCCATGCCTATGCGGAAAAGCTGGCGCGTGAATATGCGTATCAAGATCTGGAACCGCTTGACCGCGCGCAGATACAGGACATCGTGCGATCGGACGCATATAAAGGCGGCGTTCTGGACCATGGCGCAGGCCACCTGCACCCGTTACGCTATACGCTCGGGCTGGCGAAGGCCGCGCTTGCAGCCGGAGCCGTCATCCATGAAAACGCCCTTGTGGTCGCGCTAGAACGTGGCGCCAAGCCGATTATCCGCACCCAAACCGGGCATGTGCAGGCCGATCATGTCATTCTGGCCGCGAACGGTTATCTAGGCGGGCTGGAACGGCGGGTGGCGAGCAAAGTGATGCCGATCAACAATTTTATCGTGGCCACACAACCGCTGCCGGACGGCACTGTGCTGACCCGCAACCACGCCGTTGCCGATAGTAAATTCGTCATCAACTATTTCCGGCTGTCCGATGACAACCGGCTGCTGTTCGGGGGCGGCGAAAGCTATGGCTACCGTTTTCCCGACATTGTCCGCACCGTGCGCAAACCCATGCTGCAAGTGTTCCCGCAACTGGCAGAGGCCAAGATCGACTATGCTTGGGGCGGCACATTGGCGATAACGCGCGCGCGCCTGCCCTGTTTCATGCGGGTCGCGCCCAATATCCTGTCGGCGTCGGGCTATTCCGGTCATGGTGTCGCGCTTGCCACGCTCGCCGGGCGTATCATGGCCGAAACCGTGGCGGGGCAAAGCGAAAGGTTCGACCTTGTCAGCAGGCTTCCGCTTGCGACCTTCCCCGGCGGGCAAAGCTTGCGCAGCCCTCTGCTTGCCCTCGCGATGACGTGGTTTGGCTTGCGGGACCGGCTCGGGCTGTAGCCCCTACTTGTTCATCTTGGACAGCTTATCCTGCAACTCTGACAGTTGTTTCTTGATCTCGTCCAGATCGTCGCCAGTGGCCTTTTCATCGGTTTCGGGCGCTCCGGGCCAACCGGCCATCATGGTTTTCATGAAGGCTTGTTGCTGGCGCTGCATTTCGTCAAAGCCTGGCATGGCGGCCATGGGATTGGCGCGGGTCATGTTGTCCACAATCTGGGACTGCCCCTCTCGCAGCATTTCAAACGACATGGCCAGAAACTGCGGCACAACGCTTTGCGCTTGCGTCGTGTAGCTGCGCACGAGATCGGTCAGCACTTCGATGGGGAGAACGCTTTCGCCACGGCTTTCATGTTCCGCCACGATCTGAAGCAGGTATTGCCGCGTCAGGTCGTCCCCGGATTTCAGATCGACGATCTGAACCTCGCGCCCATCGCGGATGAAACCTGCAATATCTTCCAGCGTCACGTAATCGCTGGTTTCGGTGTTGTACAGTCGGCGGCTGGCATAGCGCTTTATCAGCAGCGGTTTTGCGTCTTGTGACACGAGGCCCCCTCCCTTGGGTTTTGCGGTGCAGCAGAGCCTAGGGGAGGTTTGCGCAAAAGAAAAGGGCGCGCATTATCTGCGCACCCTTAGGTCGCGGTTACCTGTCGGGAGGAACAGGCCCGCGGGAGAGAACTGACGCGCCTTACTTGGCGGAGGCAGCTTTCGTTGCTTTGGTTGCCGTGTCGGTGGCTTTCTTGACAGCAGCAGTGGTTTCTTCCTGCATGTCTTTGCCAGCAGCCATCAGCAGCTCAACGGTGTCCATCTGGACTTTTTTCGCGATTTCAGCGAAAGCAGCGACGTGCTCGGCAGCGGTTTCAGCCGAAGCGGATGCAAAATCGGTCATCGCTTTGGAGTAGTCAGCCGGATCTTCTTTCGCGGTCGACAGATCGCCAGCTTTTGCCAGTGTCTCTTTGGTCCACTTGGTCGAAACTTCGGTCGACTTTTCAGCAGCTTCCAGAGCAACTTTGCTCATTTTCTCTGCGACAGCGGCTTGGGTTTTGAACATGTCGGTGAACGCCGTGGTGTCCATCGGCATTGCGCCCATCATGTCTTTCATCATTTTGGTGTAATCAGCGGTGTTGGCAGCCATTGTGCTTCTCCTAATGTCATCTTGCGGCAGGTTCCTTCGTGGCCCCTGCGTCTGAACACAATATGCATGCTGCACCGCAGCATTTCAATCTTTTTTTCTGCACTGCAGCATATTTTTTGCCGTCACCTTGCAAGCCTATGACATTTCTTCATTTTTTGTGCTGATCACATAGGTGCCCGGCGCATCTGCAAGCGCTGGGTAGTCCGAATCACCCGGTGTGCGGGCCGCGATCTTCGCGCCAGACCGCCTGCCAAGCCATGCTTCCCAACGTGGCCACCAGGATCCCTCGTTAAACTCGGCCGCCTCGATCCAGTCTTCTGAGGTACCCTGCACCTCTGGCCCGGCATGGTGGCCGTATTTCTTTTTCGACGGCGGGTTGATGATACCCGCGATGTGCCCTGACTGTGACCGGATGAAAGTCTTGTCGCGGCTGCCCATCTTGGCCACGCCGCGAAAGCTGGATTTCCATGCCGCGATATGATCGGTCTCGCAGGCCACCGCAAAGAGTGGATGTTTCACATCCGCGAGCGACACGTCTTCCCCGCAGATGCGGAACGTCGCCCCTGCGAAGCGATCTTGCTGACATAGCCCGCGCAGATATTCCACGCACATCTTGCCCGGCAGGTTGGTGCCGTCCCCGTTCCAATACAGCAAGTCAAAGGCGGGCGGCGCCTCGCCCATCATGTAGCTGCGAATGGCCGGGCCATAGATCAGATCGTTCGACCGCAGGTAAGAGAAGGTCCGCGACATGAAGAAACTGTCCAGATACCCGCTCTCATTGCACTCGGCTTCGATCCCGTCGACGAAATCATCTTCCAGGAACACACCCACTTCACCCCGGTTCGAAAAATCGGTCAGGGTGGTGAAGAAGGTGGCGGACCTTACGGACTTATCCTTGCGTTTATTCATGAGCGCCAAGGTCAGCGCCAGCGTCGTCCCGGCAATGCAGTAGCCGATCACGTTGACCTGTGGCTCTCCCGTGATCTCGCGCGCGACGCGAATTGCCTCCAGATACCCGTCCTCGACATAGTCATCCATGCCGATATCGGCGTAGCTGGCGTCGGGGTTGACCCAAGACACTACGAACAGCGTATAACCTTGGTCGACGATCCACTTGATCAAGCTGTTCTGGGGCTTGAGGTCCATAACGTAAAACTTGTTGATCCATGGCGGGAAAATCACCAAAGGCGTGCGGTGCACCTGTTCGGTTGTCGGCGCGTATTGGATCAATTCGAACATCTTGTTGCGGAACACGACCTTGCCGGGCGTGGTGGCAAGGTTCTGTCCCAGCGTGAACGCTTCCTTGTCCGATAACGTGACCTGCACCTCGCCCTTGTTCGCCTCGACATCGCGGACAAGGTTTTCCAAGCCGCGCACAAGGCTTTCGCCCTCGGTCTCGACCGCTTTCATCAGTGCGTCGGGGTTGGTCGCCAGGAAATTCGTCGGCGCCATCATGTCCACCAACTGCGTGGTGAAATACTGCAAGCGGCGCTTTTCGCGCTCATCGACAGAGTCCATTCCCTCTATCGCGTCCTGCATGGATTCCGACGCGATCAGGTATTGCTGCTTGATGTAGTTGAAATAGGGATGGCTCTTCCAGAGCGGGTTGGCAAACCGGCGGTCGTCAGGGGTTTCGTCCTCTGGGGCTTTCAACTTTCCGCTTTGCAGTGCCTTTTGCGCTTCAAGATGGTGTTTGAGCGATTTGCCCCAAAATTCCAGCTGTTGTTCCAGCGCCTTGGACGGATCCTTGGCCATTTCTGTCCAATACGCTGTGACACCGTGCAAAAACAAATCAGGATCAGGGGCCTGCAAGCTGGGCCGCGGTGGCGTGCGATGGGCCAGGGCGGCGGTCAGACGCTCTGTCAGCGCCTCGACCCGAGCCATATTCTCTTTCAGGCGTTCAGCTTTTTTATCATCATCATATTCAGAAGTTGTCATGAAGAAGATTTCCCCCTACCCTTTGCATGCGCAGCATCCCTCGGGTTACGATAGACGCCGCGCAACTTGAGTTAAAGGGACGATTGCCGTTACCTGTTCGAGCGTTGGAAGGATACCCGTATGAAGGGCATGGTCACTTATGACATGATGGAAGCCATTCGTAATAGTAACGAATGGATGGGTGCGTCCGCACGGGCCTTTGCGTCTTACCCTGTCTGGGGGTTGGTGCCGCACCCCATGTTCAAGGTCATGTCTGCCTGGGGGCGTGTCACTGAGCGCAGTTTCGCGCGCATGGTCATCAAGCCCGACTGGAACATCAGTTCGGTCGTGACAGAAGATGGCCGCGATCACGTGGTTGAAGAAGTCGTTGAAATGCAACGCCCTTTTGGCGACCTTCTGCGCTTTCGCGTCAGCGGCCGCCCGGAAAAGCCGCGCCGTGTCCTGCTATGCGCGCCGATGTCGGGGCATTACGCGACGCTGCTGCGCTCTACCGTGACAAGCCTGCTGCCCGATTGCGAAGTCTGGGTGACGGATTGGCACAATGCGCGCGACATTCCGGTGTCCGAAGGCAAGTTCGATATCGAGGATTACACCCTCTACCTGACTGAATTCATGCGCCACCTTGGCCCGGACACCCATGTGATCGCGATCTGCCAGCCGGTGCCGTTGGCGCTGGCCGCAACCGCGTATCTGGCAGAGCTGGAACCCGAATCGCAACCCCGCACCCTGACCCTGATCGGCGGCCCGGTAGACCCCGACGCCGCCCCGACAGAGGTCACGGATTTTGGCGAGCGTGTGACCATGGGGCAACTAGAACACCTGGCCATCCAGCGCGTCGGGTTCAAATATAGTGGCGTTGGCCGGCTGGTCTATCCGGGTCTGTTGCAGCTTGGCGGCTTCATCTCGATGAACATGGAGCGGCACGCGCAGGCTTTCTCTGACAAGATCGTGGCCGAAGCCCATGGCGACGGGGGCGAGCGTGACAAGCATAACCGCTTCTATGACGAATACCTGTCTGTCATGGACATGACCGCAGAGTTCTATCTGTCGACTGTAGAACGCATTTTCAAAGACCGTGAGATTGCGCGCAACGCATTCATGGTCGATGGACACGAAGTGGACATCGGCAAGATTACGAATGTCGCGGTGAAAATCGTTGAGGGCGAAAAAGACGACATCAGCGCGCCGGGTCAGTGCCTTGCCGCGCTTGATCTGCTGACCGGGCTGAACGACTCGCAAAAGGCAAGCCACCTTGAACCCGGCGCCGGCCATTACGGGATTTTCGCTGGAAAATCATGGCGCAACAACATTCGCCCGCTGGTCATGGAATTCATGGACACGCATTCCGGCAATGGCGGTAGTGGCAAGCGCAGGCTGACGGTCGCGGCCTCGAACGGATAACCCGCCGAGTCGAAAACAATAAACCCCCGCCACTGGCGGGGGTCTATTTTTGCGCAACAACGTCCCGCGTTCGGATCAGTTCCCAAGTGCCGCGTTCAGCCCCTGACGCGTCTCGGCGGTGGCAAGCTGGGAGTGCAGGCGCTCAAACTCGTTCTTGGCCTCGACCCGCTGGCCCGAATTCAGCAGTGCATAGGCGCGCAAGATTGACAGATCGCGACGCAGCCCGCCTTTCAACTGCTTGAGCGCGTCGAAATAGGCGATAGCCTGGCGATGATTGCCATTGCGATAGGCTTTGACCCCGCGCTGGTCCAGCACGATACTTTCGACCTCGGCGCGTTGCGTGTCGGTCAGGCGCACACGGCTGCCGACCTGCGCGCCCTGTTCAGTCATGTTCATGTTCAAATAGGATAGCGCCAAGCCATAATGCGCATCCCGGCCTACATTCGGGCCAATCGCGTCCCCGACAGACGCTGCGGCTTGAAACCCGACAAGCGCCTCTGTCGGGCGTTTGTGGCTGTAAAGGCACCATGACCGCTCATACAGCACCTCTAGCGAGCGCGGGTTCTGCGATGCAGCAATACATTGCGCATATTGCTCACGTTCTTTCAGGGCACGCACTTGGGCCACGCGGCCATCCCCGCGCAGGGGCAGACGCGACGGGTTCGAGACCGGGGCCGGGGCTGCGGCAGGCGTTGGGGCTGGTTGTGCGCGCGGCGCTGGCGCCGGTGCGGCGCGGGGCGCGGCGGCGGTTTGCGGCGCGGGGGCCGCCCCGCCGCGCAAGCGTTGCTCCAGGGCATTCAGCCGCTCAGTTTCAGCGCGGTTGGCACCGCGCGCAAGATCGAACATGCTTGAAAGCTCGGCGGAACTTGCGACCGCAGACGCCTTTTCCAAAGTCGGCTGCATCTGGGTGTAACTGGTGCAGGATTGAACGGTGTTGCGATAGGTCGTCAAGGCCGCATTCTTTTGGCCAGACAGCACATACATGTCGGACAAAAGCCACGCGTTGTTGATCCGTTCGCAGCTCATGATCTGCGGGGACCGGCGAGCGATCGAGATCGCATCCGTTGCGTTGCGGGAAGCGGTGGCTGCATCGAACGCCTCCTGCGCCTCGTTGGTTTCCAACACCCGCAGCATATCGGCGGGCGGTGTCCACCCCGTCACGGCCTGTCGGTTGCTATCAATCTCGCGCCGCGCACCAGCGTAATCGCGCCGTTCGATCAGGCGCCAGATCGCACCCTCATCCACGCTGACGATTGCACGCGGAACAAGCAATTCGTTCAGATCGGACGGTGCGCGCCAATCGGGGAAGGCCGCGCGCAGGCGGCGCAGTTCGGCATTGGTCGCGGCGGTGTCATCCTGTTGCACATAGTAGCGCAAGGCCCGCAAATCATCGTAGCTGGCGGTCTGTGCAAAGGCAGAGCCCGTTGCAAGGCAAGCCATAATAGCGGCAATCGTCATGGGGCGGCGAAGCTGAGATGGGGTCATAGCGGCACACATTCCGGCAAGGTTTCATTTGCGGCGATCATTGCAAACAAATGCAAAGTCGCCGGATAATATGGCTGGTCGGGGGTGAATGGCGGGATAAGCGCGCCCAACCCTGATCCTTCGGAGCAGGTGACAAGGCCGGCAACAGCCTGATAGCCAGCATCACCCGAACTTTCGAGCACCGTCCCCGAGATCGGCTCTATCACCGTGGGAACCCCTACACCGGGCTGAACGGTGCGGGCATATAGCGCCGCCATACGGCGAACGGCCAGATGGCGCGGTATCCGCGACCAGATCATGAAGAGCGGCACGCGCAACGCTTCGTAGCCGGTATTCTGTGAAAGCGTTTCCGATGCGGTGACCCCGGTTTCGGAAATATCCACCCAGTCCGGCACCAACCCGGTTTGGGCCAACTGGTCGATAAGCGCCTCACCATGCTGGGCGCAGATCGCCAGCGCGCTCACGCCGGTCACTGCGGCGACTTCGCGCATGGCAAGCGGCATATAATAGGACGGGTTAACCGAAATATGCGTGTCTTTGTTGAACCCGAATTGCGCGGGCAGCAATGCTGTGCGCCCTTCGGCGCCGGGCATAGCCACGATACAGGTTTCCGCCAATGCCTCTGCAATATCGCGCGCACGGGTCAGATAGGCGCGGTTGTCAAACTGCGCCGCTGCCCGCACCAAGGCCCATGCATAGAACAAATCGCCGTCCGACGCGTTGTTGCGGTCGGGCACGGAATTGACCGTATCGGGCAGCCAGCGCCACGCCAGAAGCGGATCAGCGCGCACCGCAAGGTTGCGTTCTGTCCACTGGAACATGCGGGCAAAGGCCTCTGCATCGTCGAAATAACTTGCCAGAACCATCCCGTAGCCCTGCCCCTCGGAATGGCTGGCCTGTCCTTGCAACTTGTCGACCACGCGGCCATCGGGCATGACAAAGCGTTCTTTCCACGCTTGCCACAGCGGGCGAGCGTTCTGGCCAAACGCTTCCATGACCCCTTGCGCCTGTGCCGCCTGGGCCATCATGGGGCCGGCCAAAACCGTCGCGGTCGTCCCGGTCAGAAAATCGCGTCGTTTCATAGCTTCTCTCGGGTTGAGATGACAAGCCGCAGGGCGACAAGGGCAGATGCCAAGGCAAGAAGTAACATCAGGAATGTGTAGAAAATTGGACGCGCAGAGACGAAATTGCCCATTGCCGCGCGGAAATTCTGAAAGGACCACGGCTCTAGCAAGTTCGGCTGGCGGTCGGGCGCGATCCAGTTATCCCAGCCGCCGTCATGGCCCAGGATAGAAACCTGTCCGCGTGGACCACGGCCATAGGCCCGCGCCGCAGCAATAGATTGCGCGATCTTGGTCATATCACTGTCTGCGCTGCGCAGCATCCAGATTTCTCCGGGCCGGTTCGGGTCCAGATGGAACAGCACCGCTTGCCCGCGACGCTCTGACAGCCACGCGTTCAACTGGTCGCCGTTTGACGGGAAAATCCGGTCTCGGACCCAATACACCTTGTCGAGCAGCAATGCCCAGATGTTGCTCAGCGCGGCGGTGAAGCCGCGTTCTTGCTGGCGGCGCGCCGCGAACGGGTCTTCTGCCGCCTCTTGCTGTGCAAGCAATGCCTCGTATTCCGGGGTGATTAGCACGGTATCTTCCAGCAGCTTGCGGTCGGCCCGATGATGCGCCATCGGCACCGCGCCTAGGTCGTCGATAGAAACCAGATGCAGAGTGGACGGGCGAATATCTCCCCGCGCCCGCGCCAACGCGGCCGACAAAGTCAGAACGTCGCTTTCCGAATATGCCCGCCCGCTAAGTTCGTTGCGGCGCAGACTGTCAGGAGTAAGCGCGCTGAAGGCCAGATCCATATCGGGGATCGACATCGGAGGGCTGTAGGGAACAAAAAGGCTGGAGCTTTCACCAATCTGCAAAAACGGCTGGTCATAGGCCGGGCATGGCAAATCGGCCGGGTCGCCCGGCACCATCATTTCAAAGGTCAGAGTGTTGGTGCCCGGCTGCATGATGCGTGCTTCGAAATCGATCGGGAAACGGGTGATCGGCGCACCGCCTTCGCCGCGCAGCGGCAACAAGCGGATGGATTGGCCGTTGACACGGATCAGCAACATCGATTCCGGCGGCAGCCCTTCGACATAGGCGTAATCCAGATAGATGCGCGCCTTCTCGGCGGTCAGGATCAGCCAGTCATCCGGCAGACGAAACGGGTGATTGCGGATAGCGTAACGCTGTGAAAAACTCTCGGTGTGAATGCCGAAATCTGCAAAGCTGTTCTCGGTTTCGGCCGAGAGCAGCGGCGCAAGGTCCGCCTGTGCCTGCGGTTCCAGTTGCGGGATTTGGTCCAACAAATCGGCAGGGCGCGTGCCTTGTGCCACTTCCAGTACCATCACGCGCGCGCCATCGCCACCCACCTGAAAGCTGACGCGCGACTGCGCGGCAGGCAAAATTGTAATCCGGGCATGACCACGAGAGCCTTGTTCAAGCGTCCAGTAATCGGTGAAGTCAAACACAACCGGTGCCCCGACAAGGGACTGGTTAAGGCGACGCACAAGCGCACGGCGCCACGGCTCTGCCTCGGCACCCAAGCTGTCGATCCCACGAATTTCGACAGGCGCAAGTGCGGCCGATTGCGCCGCCAGCCCCATCATGAAGCCGTCTGCGCCGGTGCCACCGTTTGCAGCGTCCAGCACCAAGCCACTTTGGGTCAGGTCAATGTCAGTCCACAGATCGAACGAAGCTTCCGGCCCGCAGAAAATGCGATGCCCCTGGCGAAATTCGATTTGAACAGCGTTGCGGCCTGCCCGCAGCGTGCCGGGCGGCAAAATGATTTCGTCGCGATCTTCGGTTTCGAAGTTATCGAGCGGCGTGCGCCCCAGATCGGTGCCGTTTATCAGCACCCGCATGAAGGACCGCTCTGGCAGCAGGTTGATGCTGGACACGGTCACAAGCTGCAAACGCTGCGTGCGCGACGGATCGGCAACATACAAGTCGAACGCGACCAGTTCACGCTCGCCCGTCACACGCGCCAGCTGGCCATTGCGCCGGACCTGAAGATCGGTCAGCCGTAGCGGCGAGACCCAGACCCGCGGCGCGGGCGTGTCATCTTCAACGGTGCTTCCACGGTGCAGGTTCAAGCGGTCTGCGGTCAGACCGGGGCCCTGTTCTGCCTCTGACGGCAGGTTTTCCTGCTCTGGCAACAAGATCAGGCCGCCTTGGGCATGCACCGGCGCGCTGCCCAGCGTGACAAATGCTGCAAGCACGATTGCCGAAAGGCCGCGAAGGATATGATCCATCAGTTTCATGTGCGTGGCCTCCGGTCCAGTTCCGCGCCGCGCGTCGTGCGGCTGGCATACTCTTCCGCAGCCCGCCCGCTTTGCGTAAGCATCTGTTTCATCGGATGGACAGGTTCGTGCAATACGGGGTCAAACGCCTCGCCAAACGCCAGAATATGCGCGGGCTGATCATCGACAATCGCTGTATCGCGTTCGCGTTCTTCGGCACGTTTGCGGCGAGCCGGTTCATTGGCGATCATCCGCATCACATGCGCGACAGAGCTGAACGCAAGCATTAACACATAGCCCATACCCTTGAGCAACGGCATCGGCTTGTTGCGGCTTTCACGAACACGCTCCCACACAGCTGAGTCGCCGAAGATCAGATGCGCGATTGTTTCCCGCACGATCAGCGGTTGGTCCGGGTCGTAGCGCACGCCAAGCACCAGCCCCGAAGGATCACGGCTGATATTGACGACCTGCACGCGCACCGCGTTTTCCAGATGCGGCGATTTCGGAAATTCAGGCGTGAAGTAGAACACCGACCCTTTTTCCAGCCGCGTCAGTTCCGCAATATCGGTATCAGGCCCCGGCGTAAGCTTTAGCTTGGCGCCACTGGTTGACGAATCCAGCACGGTCGCGGCGGTAAAGGTATAGTACTCCCCCTGCCCGACCGCAGCCACCGCAGGCACAACCATATCCACGCGCGGTACGGCGCGGCGTTGACGGCGTTCGCCAATCGCGCCCAATGCAGCGGATAGGATCACAAAGTTGAAAATCGCCCAGCCGCCCACGATCATCAGGATGTTGTGGTCGCCCGGAAACATGAACCAGCGCACCGCTGCGGCCACCACGCCAAGCAAGGCTATGCCCCAGAGTATCAGGAGTGGACGGTGAATGGGCGACAGGAAGTCTTCTTCCAGCACCTCGTCCTTGGCGGTCACGTTGAACTTTGCGCCACGCGGCTTGAATATTGTGCGCAGCACCACGCCCGACAGATAGGGCGCCTGCGCGGTCTCATAGAGCTCCGAAATCAGCGGCCAGCGGGTGCGAGCATAGAGCCCGTTCTGAACCATGAAGCTGATCGCCATATAGCTGCTCATATAAACCGCGACCTCTTCGATCGTGGCCACGAAGATTTGCAATTCGAAGAACAGATAGGCCAAGGGCGCAAGGATGAACGTCATCCGCACCAGCGGGAACAGCCAAAAGGTCATCGAGTTGAGGTAGCACAACCGCTGAGACAGGCTCATCCCCTTGCGGCGCAGGGGGTTCTTCAAGCGCAAAAGCTGCATCATGCCGGTGGCCCAGCGCCCGCGCTGTTCGATGAAACTGGTGAAGGTTTCCGGCTGAAGCCCCGCGATCATGGCGTGATCCACATACAGGCTTTTCCAGCCCTGAGAGTGGATTTCGAGCGCGGTTTCGGCATCCTCGGTGATGGTTTCACCGGCGAAACCGCCCACCGAATCTAGTGCCGCGCGCCGCAGCACAGAGGCCGAGCCGCAAAAGAAAGCCCCGCCCCAACGGTCCAGACCGCGGTGGCCCTGATGGTAGAACATCTCGTTTTCCGGCGGGCAATCGGCACGCAGGCCGATATTGCGGTCCACCGGGTCCGGGTTCAGAAAGAAATGTGGCGTTTGTACAAGAAATAGATTGGGATCGACCACGAAATACCCGACCGTGCGCGCCAGAAAATCGCGCGCTGGAACGTGGTCGGCATCGAACACCACAACAAGGTCGCCGTTCAGGCGCTCCATCGCGGCGGACATGTTGCCCGCCTTGGCGTTTATGTTTTCGGCGCGGGTCGAATAGACAATGCCCAGCTCCGCGCAAAGCGCTTGCAAATCGGCGCGGCGCTTGCGTGCAGCATGTGCCTTGATTGAGTCATCGCTGTTGCAACGCTCATCAGTGCCGCCATCATCGCACAACACGACGGTGCGCTTGTGCGGCGGATAATGCATGTTCTTGGCCGCAGACAGCGTGACCGACAACATCTCTATCGGCTCGTTATAGCTGGGCACCAGAATATCGACCGTTGGCAGGCTGGATGCGGCGACTTTGGGCGGCAGCTTTCGCTCTATCGGGTCAGCTGTGATGAAGGAACTGACGAAAAACACGCAGATTGCGTAGGTTTCCACCGCGAACAGCGCCACCGCGATGGCAAAGGACAGCGGTTCGTCCATCGGTGGCAATGTCGAAGTGATCCTCCAGAACCAGTAGCGCATGACGATCGAGGATGCGATTGCAAGCAATGCAAACCGTGCCACGATGGTTTTCATTGTCCATGGCTTTAGCAACGCCACGCATACCACGGCAAACAGGCCCAAGCCCCCTTGCACCGCGTTGGAGGTCGGAATGCTGGCCAGAAATGCGAGCGGAATAACAATTGCAAACCACAGCAGGGCGAGGACGACCTCGCCCGGCTTTAGCCGCCTGTTGGCAATAAGCAGGCTCATGAATTCATTCTCCTGAAAATCTGGTCAATTCGGCAATCCAAGGCCGAATGCACTCGCACCAATCGGGGCCAAAGCCTTTTGGACCGATCCCGATACACAATTTCTTAACATGATGTCCAAAGCACGGCTTCCGCGTGGCAATGCACGGCTTGCCGTTTGCGTGCGGCGGAACGCCAGCACGCAGACCACATCGCCACCGGGGCTTATGGTCGTGTAGGTGATATCGCCCATTGTATCCGAGGTCGCAGTCAAAGCCCCCTCTGCCACGCCACTGAACGGGCTAGGCGCGCCGCCGAACTGGCTGAGCTGCTCGCTTAGCACAAACCGGGTTCCACGTGCGTAGCCCGCTTGCTGTGCGCGCAACATGATGGTGTTTTCACCGGCCAGAGAGGTTTCATTCGGCAGGGTGATGCGTTGTTCGACCGCGCCGCCCAGATCACGCTCCATCACCAACAGCGCCGACGGCACGCTGATAAAGGCGCGCGTGGTCGGCACAACACGGAATTCCGTGACGGCCTCTGCCAGTTCAGTGGGGCTATCGGTATTGCCCGGCAGGCGTATACCGCAGGCCGACAAAGCCGCCAGACCAAGGAACAGAAACGCGGCTGTGGCCGCTTTCCGTACAAAAGCCACGTGTGTGGCTGTCACCAAGTACCCAGACTGCATGTTCCTGTCCGATCAAACGGCAAGCCACATACCAAGACGCCGCCAGAAGCGGTGAGTTGCGGACACGCGCAAACGTCTTGGTCGGATGACCTGCACATAGGTTGCCTCTGCCTCTGCGGATGTCCTCTTTTCGGGACAGCGACCGCGTGTGCCCATTAAGGGCTTCGTTTAATTGTGATTACTATACCTAATTGTCTGCATTGTGGCAACATTCCATCAAATTCGCGGCCCTTGTATCACTCCGGGCTTCGTCTTACCCGTGCAGCGCGCAACTTGATGGGTGAGGTTACCGCCACAGTAGTATGAAGCGATCAAACGAAAACCAGATTTAGGCAAGCACCCGCAGTTACTTGCCCTATATGGTAGTGCGAGTTTACAGCACGCCATTGTGGCGCAAGCGCAACAATAGATGGATCAATCCCGCAGGTATTCTGTTAGCTGGCACGAAGGGGAGGCAGACCGCAGTGCAAACTGTGCCCCTTTGCGCCATGTGCTCAGATCCACTTTAGGGAAAAACGTATCCGCATCGGGCACGTCCAGCGCGACCTCGGTAATCAGCAATCGGTCCGCCAGCGGCAGAAACGCCGCATAGATCGACGCCCCCCCAATCGCATAGACCCGCGCGTAGCCTTGCGCGGCGGCATGGCCGCACGCGCCCTCTAACGTGGTGATAACCGCGCCATCATCATCCAACGGGCGCGAGGTAATGACCATGTTCAAGCGGCGCGGCAATGGTTTTTTTGGCAGGCTTTCCCAAGTGTTGCGGCCCATAATCAAAGCACCGCCCAAGGTTTCACGCTGAAAAAAGACCAAATCCTCTGGCGCTGTCCAGGGAATTGTGTTGCCCCGCCCGATGGCACCGTTGCGGGCGCGCGCCACGATCAATGTCAGCATCAGACAGCCACCGGGGCCTTGATCGCCGGATGCGGGTCATACCCGTCGATCCGGAAATCACCGTAGGTGAAGTCAAAAATGCTTGGAGGGCTGCGCAGGATCGTCATTTGCGGCAAGGCGCGGGGGGCGCGCTCAAGCTGGGTTTTTACCTGTTCCATGTGGTTGGAATAGATATGCGCATCGCCCATGTTGTGCACAAATTCGCCCGGTTCCAGTTCGCACACCCGTGCCAGCATCATTTGCAGCAGCGCATAAGAGGCAATGTTGAACGGGACGCCAAGGAACATATCCGCAGACCGCTGATACAGTTGCAAATGCAGCTTGCCGCCCAGAACCCGCACTTGCCACAGCGTATGGCACGGCGGCAAAGCCATCTTTGGCACATCGGCCGGGTTCCATGCCGACACGATCAGGCGGCGGCTGTCGGGAGTGGTGTTGATCTGTTCGACCAATCGGGCAATCTGGTCCACGCCCCCGAAGTCGCGCCATTGCTTACCATAGACCGGCCCCAGATCACCACTGTCGTCGGCCCATTCGTTCCAGATGGAAACGCCGTTTTCTTTCAGATATGCGATATTCGTGTCACCGGACAGGAACCAAAGAAGCTCATGGATGACAGATTTCAGATGTACCCGCTTGGTCGTGACAAGTGGAAAGCCTTCGGCCAGATCATAGCGCATCTGCAAGCCGAACACCGACAGTGTGCCGGTGCCGGTGCGGTCGTCACTGGGGGTTCCATTCTCTAGAATATACTGCAAACCGTCCAGATATTGCTGCATTTCGATCGCTGCCCACATCATGCTGTGTATTTTGGCAGACAATGCCCGAATTCGCCGCCGTTGAAAAGCCCTTCGAATTCTTGAACCGCGCGTTGCAGACCATATTTGTGCCCAAAGAAGGAGAGACAACATGCGCTATCTACACACGATGGTCCGGGTCAAAGACCTAGAGGCCACGATGGATTTCTTCAAACTGCTGGGGTTGGAGGAAACGCGCCGTCACGACAGCGACGCAGGCCGCTTTTCGCTGATCTTCATGGCCCCGCCGGGACAGCCCGAATGCCCGGTGGAACTGACATGGAATTGGGACGGGGATGACGCGCTGCCATCCGACAGCCGCCATTTCGGGCACCTGGCCTATGAGGTGGACGATATCCACGCGACCTGCCAGCACCTGATGGACAACGGCGTCACAATCAACCGCCCCCCGCGCGATGGCCGTATGGCCTTCGTGCGGTCGCCCGACAACATATCGGTGGAGTTGTTGCAAAAAGGCGATGCGCTGGCACCCGCCGAACCTTGGGCGAGCATGGAAAATACCGGCCACTGGTAATTTCTGTCAGTCCCGCACAGGTGCGAAAAATATGCCATCGTCCAGCACCGACTGGACGGTGGCGCGCTTCACCACCTGATCATCCTGAGCAAACGCATAGGTCAGCGACATGTCGCAAAGCTGGTTGATCAAGCGCGGCACACCGCCTGTCACGTCATGAATCAGCATCGCGGCCTGTTTGCTAAAGACATTGGGTCGACCACCAGCCACTTTTAAGCGGTGGGAAATATAGTGCAGCACAGTTTCGGGCTGCATATACGGCAGATGGTAGTTCGCGGCGACGCGCTGTGCGAACTGAACCAATTCCTTGCGGCGCACGTGGTCGCGAAGCTCTGGCTGTCCGATCAGGAAAAGCTGCAACACCTCTTCTTTGCCAAGGTTGATATTGGTCAGCATGCGCAGTTCTTCCAGCGCTTCCAGCGACAGGTTCTGTGCCTCGTCGATGACCAGCAAGACGCGGCGCCCTTCATTGAACTCCTGAATAAGGAACTCCTGCACCTTCAGGAATTTGGATTCGTCGCTCAGGTTGCTCTGCGTCAGTTCCGGCAAGAGCCATTGCAGGATCTCGCGGGTGTTGGGCCTTGTATTTGTCACCAGCGCGATGGACAGGCTGTCATCGTCATCAGCTTCTTCGATGAAATGTTGCAACAATACGGTTTTGCCTGCGCCGATCTCTCCTGTCAGCAAGGTGATGGGCGCGCGGGTGGACAGACCATATTGCAACATTGCGTAGGCACCGCGCGCGGTGTCGGACCAGAACAGGAATTCCGGGTCGGGAGTCAGCGAGAATGGACGCTGCTTGAACCCGAAATGGTCCAGATATGACGAAAACCCGTGTGCCATGCTGCCCTCTGTTGTTTGCGTCGATACCCGCGCCCTATGGCGATACCGTCGTGAAATGTCGAAATTCAAGCGCAAAGAGGGCAGCGACGTGACAATCCGGCATAGCCCGCATGCCGTTGAACAGCCGAGACAACACGCCCGACCAACGAATCGTTTACCATCTGATCGGCGCGCTATCAGCCAGAGGATGGTTAACCATAAGCCCTCAAAAGAAACAAACAGGAACGCCAGACAGGTTTGTCCGAAAACAGACAACAATACTACGCAGAAGACACCCTCAAATACGCTATCTCAAGCATTTTTAATGAAAATCTTCAGGGTTAAGGGTAAGTTAACTGTAGACTGACTTTGACCATATTCGTGCCACGAACATCTGGCTCTTTGCCCACAACGTCGAAAACGGCGGCCCGAGAGTAAAGGTGAATTGTGCGCGATGATCCGGGGAAAAGAAAAATGACGATGACATTTCAACCGCAAGACATCGAAGTGACCAAGGTGACGCCAACCGTTCGGGGGGCCGATGTCCGCAACCCAAAAGGTTTCTATGCGCGGTATGGAAAGCGCGCGCTTGATCTTGCGCTTGTTGTCCCGTCCTTGCCGATTGTTGTTCCTATTCTTCTGGCATGCGCCTTCGCAAACCTGATCGCGGGCAACCCGGTGTTTTACTCGCAGCTGCGCCTTGGGCGCGGCGGACAAGTGTTTCGCATCTGGAAGCTGTCGAGCATGCGACCGGATGCTGACAGAGTTCTGGAAAACCTGCTGCGCGCCGACCTTGAGCGCGCGCATGAATGGGCGACGACGCAAAAGCTGAAAGACGACCCACGGGTTACTCGGGTTGGTGCATTCTTGCGGCGCACCTCGATGGATGAGTTGCCACAGCTTCTGAATGTGCTGAAAGGCGACATGACGCTTCTTGGTCCGCGTCCGATGATGCTGGATCAGGTAGAGATTTACGGTCCGACTTTGGACACCTATTTGTCGCTGCGGCCCGGGATCTCCGGCAAGTGGCAGGTGTCCGAACGCAACGACGCGCATTTCCGCCGCCGCGCACAGATTGATGCGGAATACGCCTGCGAACTCGGGTTCCTGACCGACCTAAAACTCGTCTGGCAAACCATCCGGACCCTTCTGCGCAGCACGGGCTACTGACGGTTCATGCGCTTTTACATTCGGTCTTCTACGGCGGTGAGCCGGTCTGCACGGGTTGCTCAACCCGTACGACGCGACTTGCAAATGGTGGAAGAGAGTGTCAAAGCCGCGCTCATGGCACCGCGCAACATTGTATTTCCAACTGTCGCCAATGCGCCAGCCGTGTTGTGGCTGGTGGCGCTGACCTGCGCGCCCGAAATCATGCTGACACTCGGAGAATCCGGTCTGCTGGGCTTTGAACAGTTGCGCGGCGTTTTCCTGATGTATGGTGCTTTCTGGGACGGGCTGCTGCGCGGCTGGGACCCGGTCTATCCGGGCCAGTCGATCGCGATGTTCTTCACCTATGCCGGGCTGCATGGCAGCTTGCTGCATCTGATCGGCAACATGGTCGCGGTGCTTGCGCTTGGCGGAATTGTCATTGCCCGGATCGGAGCGCGCGGTTTTCTGTTGCTGTATGCCGTTAGCGTGTTCACGGGCGCTATGGGCTATGCGCTTTTGTCGAATGCCGATGCGCCCATGATCGGGGCGTCCGGTGCGGTCTTTGGTCTGATCGGCGCATGGAAGTTCTGGGAATGGCAGCTACGCCAGCATCTGGGTAGCCCGATGCGTCCGCTGTGGCGGTCCTTGGTCGGCCTTGCGGTGCTGAACGTTGTCTTGTGGCTTTTGCTATCGGGCATGCTGGCTTGGGAAGCCCATCTTGGCGGCTTTGTCGGCGGCGTCCTGTTCGCGGCAATCGCGACCCCGACCCTGCGCTATCGTATCTAGGCCGCGCTTTGCAGCCCGGTTGCAGGGCTGTCTAGTTTACGGCCCCCTGCCGAACCGCTTTGAGCGCGTGGTCTATGCCCCGCACCTCTGCCATGCTGCGCAGCCTGCCAATCGACGGATAGCCCGGACGGTAAGGCTGGCGCAGATCGCTTTGCAGCGCGTGACCATGGTCGGGGCGGAACGGCAATGGCTCTCCGCGTTCGCCTTCCAGCCGATGCACGATAGAGATCAACCGCACCATATCGGCATCGCCATCCAGAAGCGCGGCCTCTTCGAAGCTTTCATCAATGGGCCCATGGCTTTGCGCATCGCCGTCATGTTCGGACACTGCATCGCGGCGCGTATTTCGCAAATGCAGGAAATGCACGCGCGCGCCGAATTCAGCCAGCATGGCGGGCAGATCATTGTCCGCGCGCACTCCCAAAGAACCGACACAAAAGGTCAGCCCGTTGGCCGGATCATCATACATGTCGCAAATCGCGCGAAGGTCTTCGGCGGTAGAGACAACGCGCGGCAACCCCAGTATGGGGCGGGGCGGGTCGTCTGGATGAATGGCAAGCCGCACGCCATGCGGCGCGAGTTGGGGCATGACGCGGGTCAGGAAGCGCGACAGGTTTCGGCGCAGCGCTGCGGCATCCATCCCGTCGTAACGGGATATCTGTTCCTGGAAATCTGACTGCGTATTCCGGAGGATCCGGCCACCTATTCCGACAACATCCGGCCACCTGTTCCGGGGTATCCGGCCACCTGTGACGCGTTGCCGTGAGGCAGCGTATTTTGGTTATCAGTCTTGAGGGGTTTC
>NZ_UIHC01000040.1 GCF_900499075.1 Roseinatronobacter ekhonensis
CAACGCGCTCTCGCAACGCAAGTGGATGTGGTTTGCCCATCTGTTATCTCCATATCTGCTCAAAGACATGGAATCATGGATCATGAAGTAAGGGAATCCTGAATCTGGTCAAACCGGACGCGCTCTAAGTCCGAGACGTTGCACGGCGCGTAGGTGTCATGCCCCGAAGCCCCCGCAAGCGAGGTGTGCAGCATGGCGATATTGACGGCGCCCGGAACCGGCGCGGGAAAGCGCGGCAGCAAGCTTTCGGGCGCGTGGCGGTCTGCGAAGCTGACGCCGTGGACCCAGACATCCTCTGCCAGTTGCACTTTGCCGCCTCGGGCGTCGAACACATGCACGTTGTCGGGCAGCTCCAGGCCACCAGTGATCGGGTTCTCGGCGTCGTGGTTGCCTTTAATGTAGAACACGCGGATGTGGGCTGTGCGCAACCTGTCTAGCTGCGCGGTCAAGAACGCGGCGGTGCGCGCGCTGCGCGCCTTGCCGTCGAACAGGTCGCCTGCGATCAGCAGCGCCGCGACCCCTTCCGACAGCGCCACATCAATGATGCGGCCAAAAGCGCTTCGGGTTGCGGCCTCTACTTCGGCCCGCAGCGCTGCGTCGCGCAGCGCCAGCGAACGCAGCGGCGAATCCAGATGAACATCGGCGGTGTGCAGTATCTTGATCACGTCGCCTCCAAGAACCTGTGGCTTGGGACAAGGATGACCTTGGCGCGTTCTTGGGACAACCACAAACTGAAGTCACCGGCCCGCACAGCGACAAACCGGGTGTGCGGTCGGCTTGTTGCGGTGCGCGGTGTCCTCGCGGGTCGCGTCGCGCATCGGCGCACACTCGATACGCATGGTCGCCGTGCCATAATTTGGCCAACGCGCGTTGCCTCTCAGAGCCGTCCTGTGTGATACTACGCGGCGCTAAAACAAGTGTGTGGGGTGAGTGATTATTGGGACTATCCGTCCCTTCAAGAAACACAACCCGCCCACATGCTTGAGCCATTCACCTTTGTCATCTGACCGGCCGCCACAACGTAGGATAAATGGTGCCCAGGAGAGGACTCGAACCTCCACGCCCGTACGGGCACTAGCACCTGAAGCTAGCGCGTCTACCAGTTCCGCCACCTGGGCAGGTTGCGTGGACCGGCTTTTAGATTTGGCGCAGGGGAGTGTCAACGCCTGAAATGCGTGAAATCATGCGGCTTTGGAAAAAAGCCCAATGCCCTTGCCGTGGGCGTGGCACGCAGGTATTCACGGGATCGCAACAGGCGGAGGTCGGCATGTCGAAACTGGTCACGATTTATGGCGGATCGGGCTTTGTCGGGCGGTATATCGCGCGGCGGATGGCCAAGGCCGGATGGCGCGTGCGTGTCGCTGTGCGCCGCCCGAACGAAGCGCTGCATGTCAAACCCTACGGCACGCCGGGGCAGGTGGAACCCGTGTTCTGCAATATCCGCGACGACGCCTCTGTGCGCGCGGTGCTGCAAGGCGCCGATGCGGTGGTCAACTGCGTGGGCATTCTGGGAGAGGTTGGCAAAAACCGGTTCGATACCGTTCAGGCCGAAGGGGCGGGCCGTATTGCCCGGCTTGCGGCGGAACAGGGCATTAAAAGCATGGTGCATATTTCCGCCATCGGCGCGGATGCGGGCTCTGACAGCCTGTATCAGCAAACCAAGGCAGAGGGCGAGGCATTGGTGCTTGCGGCCATGCCGGATGTGGTCATCCTGCGCCCCTCGGTGGTGTTCGGAACCGAAGACCAGTTCTTCAACCGGTTCGCGGGTATGGCGCGGTTCAGCCCGTTCCTGCCGGTTGTGGGCGGGGCAACCCGCTTCCAGCCGGTCTATGTCGATGACGTGGCAGCCGCCGCCGAACTGGCGCTGACCAAAGGGGCCGCGCCGGGTGTGTATGAATTGGGCGGTCCCGACGTGGCCACGTTCCGTGAGCTGATGCAGCAGATGCTGGCCGAAATCCGGCGCAACCGGATTTTGCTGAATGTGCCGTTCTTCGTCGCCAAGATCATGGGCAGCACGTTCGATATCTTGCAAAAGATCAGCTTCGGGCTGTTCACCAACGGCGTGTTGACCCGCGATCAGGTCCGCAATCTTGCGCGCGACAATGTGGTCAGTGCGGATGCGCGGGGCTTTGCCGATCTGGGCCTGACGCCCACGCCCATGTCTGCCGTTCTGCCGGATTACCTGTATGCGCACCGGGTTGGCGGGCAATACAAGGCCATCCACGAGTCGGCGGCACGCCTGCGCAAAGACTAATACGGCGCGCGGGGAGGACGCGCGCCGTATTGTGATCGGATCAGCGGGGCAGCAGAACGCTGTCCACAACGTGGATGACACCGTTTGACTGGTTCACATCGCTGATCGTGACGCGACCGGCATTACCGGATTCGTCATAAATCCACAGTGTGCGCCCGCGCATCTGCGCGCTAAGCGCGTCGCCCGACAGCGTCTGCATGTGGAAAAAGCCGTCCGGGCTGTTCCGCGCGCGGCGCATCAGGTCTTCGCCCGTCAGATCGCCCGCAACAACATGTGCGGTCAGCACTTTTTGCAGCGTGCCCTTGTTTTCGGGCTGAAGCAGCGTGTCGACGGTGCCGGCGGGCAGTGCGTCGAACGCCGCATTGACGGGGGCGAACACGGTCAGCGGTCCGGGCCCTTGCAGCGCATCGACCAGATCGGCGGCTTGCACAGCGGCGACCAGCGTGGTGTGGTCAGCCGAATTCACCGCGTTTTCCACGATATTGCGGGTCTCCAGCATGGGCGCACCACCAACCATGGGGTTGGCGAATGCGGCGCCAGTCGTCAATGCGATCACGGCAGTCAAAGTAGCGAGTTTCATTCTCTCTCTCCTGTTATGGCAAAATGCCGGGCGCGTTTTGCGCCCATGCCAAGGGAACGAGAGGGCGATGTAGGAAGTTTCAGGCGCGCGCAGATTTCCGATCACAGACGCGTTACCCCGCGCGCAACTCCGCCGTGGCCAGAACCGGACCTGTTGGCAGGCCGGTGGTAGACCCGCCCGCCGGTTCCAGACTGACGGCCAGAACCTGCCCCGCCTGAAGTGCGGCTTCGCGGGTCAGAGCACCGTCGCGCAGCAGGCCAAGCGAGGACGGCACACCATCCGCGCCGATGACCCATAGCTCGTAATCCTGTCCGGCCCCGGCTTCGGGACCGTCTGCACGCAGGTTCAGACTTGTGCCATCAAAGCTTGCGGCCAGAACCAGAGCACGATCCTCTGCCACAAGTTCGGCGGTCAGCACGGGTGCGGGCGGTGCGCGCAGCACAGGCGAAAGAACGACCAAGCCAAGGGCCAATGCACCCACCAGCGACCCGGCACCCAACCAGCGCCAACCGCGACGGCGGCGGGGGGCAGGGGCCGGAAACAGGCGGGATTCTATCTGGGGCAGCAGGTCTGGCGCCGGCAATTCGGCGAATTCGTCGTTCAACGGTTCCAGTCGCGCTTCCCAGTCGCGCACCCGGGCCGCAAAGCGCCCGTCGGTCGCCGCCCGTTGATCGGCCGCGCGCCAAGCGTCGCTCTCCAGCAGCCCAAGTACATATTCTGCGGCCAGCAGGTCGTCGTCATCTTCGGGGGGCATGGTCATCGGTCCAAACACTCCCGCAAACTGATAAGCGAACGCCGCAACCATGTGCGCATTGTATTTAGCGGCACGTCAAATTGCGCGGCAAGATCGTGATAGGACAATCCCATCAGATATGCCCCCCGGACCGCGCGGGCGCGGTCTGCGGGCAGTTCCTCGAAGCAGGCGACAACCGCCTGCATCCTGGCGCGCAGCATGGTTTGATCTTCGACACCCATAGCGGGGTCGGCAACCAGGTCGAGCACATCCATATCACCCTCGCCACCGCTCACGACCCGGTGCCCGCGCGCCGCAGGGCGCGCGCGCAGCCGGTCCAGCGCGTGATTACGGGCAATGGCGCAAATCCAGCCCATGCCAGAGCCTTTCTGCGGATCATAGGTGGCGGCACGTTGCCAAAGGCGGATCATCACCTCTTGCAGGGCATCTTCCGCTTCGGCCCTGTCCCCCAGCATACGGGTCAGGAGCCCCATAAGTTTCGGAGCAGCCGAAGAGTATAACAGCCCAAGTGCCGCGCGGTCCTGCACGGCCAGACGTTTCAGCAGGCCAGAGATGTCATCTGTCACGCAAGATTCCTGTTCGCTGTGCCCGAACTTAATGCAAAAAGCCCTGCACGCAATGGGTTCGGATCAGTCGCCTTCCAGCCGCAGCCGGATTTCACGCAATACCGGAACGGTCTGGCGCACCCGCGCATCCCCAAGGGTTTGCGCAATATCATCAATCAGCGGGCTGATGGCAGCCAGCGCGGCATCGCGTGCGGCCTTGCCCGACGGGCTGATTGCGACCATCTTGCGCCGCGCATCGTCCCAGTCGGGCCGGATATGCACATATCCCGCCCATTCCAGTTTGGTCAGCGTATTGGTCATGGCCCCGCGCGTGACGTGAAAGGCGCGCGCAAGTTCCGCAGGTGTTCGTTCCGTCTGCAAACGCGCCAGCAAGTTCAGCACGCCGAAATGCGAAAGCTCCATCCCTTTCGGCAACACTTTGGACAGTCTGTTGCGCACCAATTGATCGGCCATAAGCAACTCGCTGAACAGAGCATTTCCAACGTCAGAGCTCATGGCGCACCGGGTGGCAGGAATTCACGGTCATGACGCAAAGATGGTACGCGCGCCCGGACATCTGCGACGCGCGACAGGTCCAGATCCACCACCGCTACGCCGGGATCGCGGCCCATGTCCAACAGCACCTCGCCCCACGGCGCGATAACCATGCCGTGCCCGTGCGTGCGCCGCGTGCGCCCTTCTTGTGCCTTGTGCAGGCCGGTTTGTGCGGGCGCGACGACGAAAGCACCGTTTTCGATGGCCCGCGCGCGCAACAGGCTTAGCCAATGCGCGGCCCCCGTGACCGGGCTGAAAGCGGCGGGCACGAAAAGTACCTCTGCGCCCGCCTGCGCCAAGGCGCGGTATAGCATCGGAAAGCGCAGATCGTAGCAAATCGTCAGACCAAGGCAACCAAGCGGCGTTTCTGCCAGTACCGCGCGGTCGCCGGGCCGGAACGCGGCGGATTCGTGATAAATCTCGGTTTCCGACACTTTCACATCAAACATGTGAATCTTGTCGTATCGCGCCATGATCGCGCCATCCGGGCCGATCAGGAAAGAGCGGTTGGCGAAGCGGCCATCCGGGTCGTCGGTCTTCAGGGCGAGCGAGCCGATCAGCACCCAGAACCCCAGCTCTTTCGCCAGCCCACGGATCGCGGCAAGGGTCTGGTCCTCTGCCTCTGTCTGCAAGACGGCGGCTTGCCCCGCGCGCGATGTGGAAACGCAATTCGTCACCTCTGGCGTGAGGGCGATCTGAGCCCCGCGCGCATGCGCCTCGCGCAGCATGGTCAGGGTGGTCGGCAGGTTGTCTGCCGGATTGTCGCTGGAATTGAGTTGCAAGAGCGCCGCACGAAGGGTCATGTGCCTACCCTTTCAACAGTGGATCAAGCTTGCCCGCGCGTTCCAGCGCGTAGAGCTCGTCACAGCCGCCGACATAGGTGTCGCCGACAAAAATCTGCGGCACCGTGTGCTTGCCGCCGGCGCGCTTCATCATTTCAGGACGGCGGTCAGGGTTTCGCGCAATGTCGATTTCGGAGAAGCTGGCGCCTTTCGATGTCAGCAACCGTTTCGCGGCATGGCAAAATCCGCACAGGGGTGACGTATAGATTTCAATCGGTTGCATGACAGTCCTCGGGTTGCGCGTGGTTTGCCGCGCAGTATAGAGGATCAGAGCGCCCGTGCAACGCGCGCCAGTGCCACAACCCGTACCGAAGCGGCACCATTTGCCAAACAGCATTCGGCGGCGGCTGCGAAGGTGGCCCCTGCGGTCATGACGTCATCCACCAGCAGGATATCGCGCCCGCCGATAAGCGGGGCGCGTTTGTCATGGGCTGAAAAGGCGTCCTGCATATTGGTGAACCGTCCCAAGCGCCCGCGCCCGTCTTGTGTGCCGGTGGCGCGCGTGCGGCGCAGCAGGTCGGGGCAGTGTTCCAGCCCGTGCAGCTTGGCAAGCGCACGGCTTAGTTCGGCGGCTTGATTGTACCGGCGTTTCAAAAACCGCGTCCAATGCAGCGGTATGGGGGCAACAAGCATATCTGGCTGCAAGATCGGGACGGCCGCGCGTGACATCCAGCGCGCAGCGGCGGGCACATGGTCCAGCCGGTCGTAGTATTTCAGCCCCAACAGCAGTTTGCGGGCCTTGTCGCCATATAACAGCGCCGCGCGCCCTTGCGCCCAAGGGCGCGCGAGCGTCAGGCACTCGTCACAATGCACGGGCGTTCCGGGGTCGGCACCGGGCAGCGGCAACCCGCAAGCGTCGCAGCACAGCCCGTCTATAAACGGCATCTCGCGCCAGCAGGTAGCGCAGAGCGCGCCGTCATCCGCCACAAACGCATCGCAGGTCACACATTGCGGCGGGTAAAGCGCGTGCAGCAACGCCCTACCCGCGGATTGCACTCTGGTGGGCGATCTGCGCGATGGGTTTTGCATTTCGCCCTCGTTGCCCCTACATCCTGACCACGCCCACGACGGAGTTTTCATGACCGCCCCGCGCCTGACCGACCGTGCTGCCCTGTTGCGCAATCGCGCACGCGCGCGCGGCGCAATGTTCCTGCACGACCTGGCCCGAGAGGAGCTACAGGATAGGCTGACGATGGTTAACAGATCGTTTACGGCGCCCGCCATCGTCACCGGTTTCCCGGCGTTTTGGGGCGACATGGTTCCGAATGCGCGTGTGGTCGCGGATGAGGCTGTTCTTGATCTGGACGAGGGCGCGCATGATCTGGTCATTCACGCCATGGCGCTGCACTGGGCCGACGATCCCGTGGGACAGTTGGTGCAGGCGCGCCGGGCCTTGCAGCCCGACGGTCTGTTTCTGGGTGCGCTCTTCGGGGGGCAGACCTTGGCGGAACTGCGCGCCGTGCTGGCCCAAGCAGAATCGGAATTGCGCGGAGGGCTGAGTGCCCGCATCCTGCCCATGGCAGAAATCCGTGATCTGGGGGCGCTGCTACAGCGCGCGGGTTTTGCGCTTCCGGTGGCAGATTCGGTGCGCCAAAGCGTCGCATATCGCGAACTGCATACGTTGTTTTCCGACCTGCGCGCCATGGGTGAGCGCAATGCTCTGGCGGCGCGGCCCCGTCGCGGCGCCCCACGCGCGGTCTTTGATTTGGCGCGCGCACTCTATGCTGACAGCTTCTCAAACGCGGATGGGGCTTATATGGCAGGGTTTGAGCTGATCTTTCTTTCTGGCTGGGCCCCGGCAGACGACCAGCCCAAACCGTTGCGCCCCGGTTCGGCAAAGGCGCGACTGGCAGACGCGCTGAACACCGATGAAGTTACACTGCCCGATCCCGTGAAAATCCCCCGCAAAGATTGATTCTGCCCGTAATTCCGCTATGTCCGCTCAGGTGTTCAGGAGGCGGTGAGATGAAAGACGAAGCCATGCTCGATGCAAAGCCAGATCAGCCGACGGCGAAATGCCCTGTTCATATGGACGAACCCGGCACCGGGCGTCTGGCCCATGCCGATGCCGACCATCCCGCCGTGCCGCAAGCCAAGATCGGTGTGCTGATCGCCAATCTGGGAACGCCGGATAATTATGACTACTGGTCCATGCGGCGCTATCTGAACGAATTTCTGTCCGACAAGCGCGTTGTGGATTACCCGGCATGGCTGTGGCAGCCGTTGTTGCAGCTTGTCATCCTGACCAAACGGCCCTTCACGTCCGGCGCGAATTACAAATCCATCTGGAACACCGACAAGGACGAAAGCCCGCTTCTGACCATTACCAAGGACCAGACCGCACGGCTTGCGGAAACGGTGGCAGAGAAATTCGGCGATGGCGTCATGGTCGATTTCTGCATGCGCTATGGCAATCCTTCGACCACGTCAAAAGTGGACGAGATGGTCAAGGCCGGGTGCGAAAAGATCCTGTTTTTCCCGCTCTATCCGCATTACGCGGGAGCGACTTCTGCGACCGCCTGCGACCAGTTTTTCCGGGCGCTGATGACCCAGAAATGGCAACCCGCCGCACGCACTGTGGCACCTTATTTCGAACACCCATCCTACATCAAGGCGCTGGCGGCGTCCGTGCGCCGTGCTTATGACGCGATGGAGGAAAAGCCCGAGGTTCTGGTGGCGTCCTACCACGGCATGCCCAAACGCTACTTGATGGAGGGCGACCCCTACCATTGCCAGTGTCAGAAAACCACGCGCCTGTTGCGCGAGGAGCTGGGCTGGGAAGAGGCCAAGATCCAGACGACATTTCAGTCGGTCTTTGGCCCCGAAGGTTGGCTGCGCCCTTACACGGTCGATCATGTCGCCGATCTGGCGAAGCAGGGTGTAAAGCGTTTGGCCGTGATCGCGCCGGCGTTTTCAGCCGATTGTATCGAGACGCTGGAAGAAATTAACGAGGAAATCTGCGAGAGCTTTGAAGAGGCCGGCGGCGAGCACTTCACCTATATCCCCTGCCTGAACGACGATGCGCTTCATATCGCGGCGCTGACAGAGGTGATCGAAGAAAACCTGGCAGGCTGGTCTTAGCGCAGACGGGTCTTTTCCCGACTAATCCAGACAGATTAAACAAAAAAATGGTGGGCCGAGGCCCACCATTCTCTTTGGCAAAACTGCTAGAGCTTAGCGCGAAGCAGCTGCAGCAGCGATAACCAGCAGGACCATCAGCGGCACGATGATGCCGGAAGCCGACGAGGACTTGACGTCTTCGACAACAACAGCAGGCTCGATGACCGGCTCTTTGTACTTGCCACCGTGGCCGCCTGCGAAAGCGGTAGTTGCGGCCATCGACAGGGCAGCTGCGAGTGCGATTTTCTTCATAGTAACCTCCAGAATGCGCCGACACATAACACCAGTGCCGGCTCCCAAGACGAAATGTCGTGAGTTGGGTGAAACCATTTTCTGCGATGGAACGCAACGTGCCGATTACAAGCCTCTCTCAGATTTCGTCTGCGTCGTCAAATTCGCAACACTTTTGGGCCCGATCGTTGCCGGATTGCCAGACTGCCACACTCATCACGTCGAGTTGTATTTGAATTGGGTTGGTGAACGGGCTAAGGCTCTGCCAATCCTCAACGAAAGACCCGATCATGCGTTTTGTTGCCACGTTCTTGTTGCTTGCCCTTGGCCTAAGCGCCTGCACCACCATGAACACTCCGATGCGTATGGGACCAGATGGCAAGCCGGTTCCCGTGGTCTATCGAATCGGTCCGAATGACGCGCCACTCGTGCGCCAGCGGATGCAGGACGGCATCAACACCATGCGGGCACAGAACGGTCTGCCGCCCTTGACCAGCTCTTTGGAACTGGCCAGCGCAGGGGCGACCCATGCGCAGGACATGTCGTTCCAGCAACGCCCGTGGCACTGGGGGTCGGACGGCTCCAGCCCGATTTTGCGGGCGCAGCGCGCCGGGTATCAGGGTGCTTTCGTCGGTGAACTGATCTCGGAAACATTCGAAACAGAGATTGAAACCGTCAACGCCTGGATGGTGGAGCCGGAAACCCGTCAGGTCATTCTGGACCCACGTGCGACCGATCTGGGCGTGGGCTGGCATCAGGACGAGAACGGCAAACTGTGGTGGGCTGTCGTGCTGGGCGAGCGGGCGGGCGGATTCGCGGTAGCGACCCGCTGACCACACGCCGCGCGCCGTCGCAATCAACCGCGATGCGCGCCGTCTGACAACCCTTTGACGTAGCTTAGAATATCCGCCAATGGCTTGCCGTCTGCGATTTGTTTCACAATGGCAGACCCAACCACGCAGCCATCGGCCACGCTGGCGATCTCTTGTGCGGTGT
Source organism: Roseinatronobacter ekhonensis (assembly GCF_900499075.1). Classification (GTDB taxonomy): domain Bacteria; phylum Pseudomonadota; class Alphaproteobacteria; order Rhodobacterales; family Rhodobacteraceae; genus Roseinatronobacter; species Roseinatronobacter ekhonensis. The sequence goes on from NZ_UIHC01000040.1 coordinate 9,878, forward strand.
CCGGCGTTGAAATCCCGAACCCCACGATCACCGGCAGGTCGGTTGCCGCCTTGATTCGCGCCACCTCTGGCCCGACATTCGTGGCCTGCGCGGCCGCTGCACCGGTGATGCCTGTGATCGAAACGTAATAAACAAAACCAGAGGTGTTTTGCAGCACTTTGGGCAGACGCGCGGCATCTGTGGTGGGCGTTGCAAGGCGGATGAAGTTCAGCCCTGCCGCTTGTGCCGGCAAGCACAGCTCGCTGTCTTCCTCTGGCGGAAGATCGACCACGATCAGCCCGTCAACGCCCGCATCCTTGGCATCCGCCAGAAACCGGTCGACCCCGCGCGAATAGATCGGGTTATAGTAGCCCATCAGCACAATCGGCGTTTCATCGTTTCCGGTGCGGAAATCGCGCACCATCTGCAACGTCTTTTCCAGCGTCTGGCCACCGTTCAGCGCACGTTGGCCAGCAAGCTGGATGGTCGGGCCATCGGCCATCGGGTCGGTAAACGGAACCCCCAGTTCGATGATATCCACACCGGCCTCTGGCAGCCCGCGCATAATCTCCAACGATACCGGCATGTCCGGGTCGCCTGCCATGATGTAGGCCACGAATGCCTTGCGGCCGTCTGCTTTGAGCTTGGCAAAGGTGGTGTCGATTCGGGTCATCATATCTCTCATGGGTTTTTTTAGGGTTTGGCCGAAAACGCCTCTGGACGCAATCCTGCCGATTCGCACGCTTTGCCACCCCCGATAACCAGAGGGTCCGGTCGCCAAGGCTTGTGTCGGCGCGCCGCCGCGCCTAGAAGCGGGCGAAACCGCAGCCTTGGGGGAAATTATGGGCTTTCGCATGGGAATCGTCGGTCTGCCCAATGTTGGCAAATCGACCCTGTTCAACGCATTGACCAAGACTGCCGCAGCGCAGGCCGCGAATTTTCCGTTCTGCACAATCGAACCCAATGTGGGCGATGTGGCCGTGCCCGATGCGCGGTTGTTCAAGCTGGCAGAGATCGGAAAATCCAAAGAGATCATCCCGACCCGCATGACATTTGTGGATATTGCGGGCCTTGTGCGCGGGGCAAGCAAGGGCGAGGGTCTGGGCAACCAGTTTCTGGCCAATATCCGCGAGGTGGACGCGATTGCCCATGTGCTGCGCTGCTTCGAGGATGACGATGTCACCCATGTCGAAGGCAAGATCGACCCGGTTGCCGATGCCGAAACCATCGAGACCGAGTTGATGATCGCCGATATGGATTCGATCGAGAAGCGACTGGCCAACCTGACGCGCAAGATCCGTGGCGGCGACAAGGAGGCGGTAGAGCAGGACGCCCTGTTGCGCCGTGCGCTGACCGCGCTTGAGGATGGCAAACCCGCACGCACCGTCGATGTGGCACCGGATGAGCGCAAAAGCTGGCGGATGTTGCAGCTTCTGACATCCAAGCCCGTACTGTATGTTTGCAATGTCGAGGAATCGGCCGCCGCCGATGGCAATAGTCAGTCGGCCCGCGTGGCAGTAATGGCGGCCGCCCAAGGGGCCGGGCATGTCGTGATTTCCGCCCAGATAGAGGAAGAGATCAGCCAGTTGGCTGCGGATGAGGCAGAGATGTTTCTGTCCGAAATGGGTCTGGAAGAACCCGGCCTGGGCCGGCTGATCCGTGCGGGCTATGCACTGCTGGATCTGCAAACTTATTTCACCGTCGGCCCCAAGGAAGCGCGCGCCTGGACCATCCCGCGCGGCACCATGGCCCCGCAGGCGGCAGGCGTTATCCATGGCGATTTCGAACGCGGATTTATCCGCGCCGAAACCGTGGCCTATGATGACTACATCGCGAATGGCGGCGAGGCTGGCGCGAAAGATGCGGGCAAGTTCCGCGTCGAGGGTAAGGCTTACACGGTGCAAGATGGCGATGTGCTACATTTCCTGTTCAACGCCTGACGGTTTGACAAGCGCCGCGCATCGGGTGTCTTGTTAAGCTCTGACCAACCGGGGCGGCAGATGGCCTTGCGATACCAGCGATTGTTGTGGCTCTTGGGCGCGTTTGCGCTGCTGCTGGCCGTCGGGGCGACGCGCTTTGCCTATGATCGTGCGCTGCAAGCGCAATTTTCAGACCTGAACGACCGCGGTTCCAGCACCCTGACACTGGCGGCAGCCAGCCTGTCTGGTTTGTTGTCGCGTTTCGAGCGTTTGCCGGGTTTACTGGCCGAACAGCCTGCGCTGCGGGCACTGTTGCGCTACCCCGACGATCCTGCCCATGTCGATGTCGCAAACCGTCACTTGCGCGAAAATGCAGAGCGGTCCGGCGCGTCTGTCATCTATGTGATGAACAGCGACGGCGTCACACTGGCGTCCAGCAACTACGACCAGCCCACCAGCTTCGTTGGCGGGGATTTCAGTTTCCGGCCCTATTTCACAGAGGCGATGGCAGGCGGTTTGGGCCGATTTTATGCAATGGGCACCACCTCGAACAAGCGGGGGTATTACTTTGGCGCGCCGGTCGATATCGGGCGCGACCGTTTGGGCGTGGTGGTGATCAAGATTGATCTGGACCAGATCGAAAGCGCTTGGGCATATGAAGACCTGCGCATTATCGTGACCGACACAGAGGGTATCGTCTTTCTGTCCTATCGGTCGGACTGGTTGTTTCACACTTTCGGAGCGTTGGATCAGGCGCGTTTGGCGCGGACGCGTGAAACCCGCCGCTATGCAAATGCCGAGATCGGCGAGATCGCGCATGCGCGCGATACGGTCCCGGGTGGGCACGCAGTTTTGCGCACTGTCGCCAATGATGGCGGGCGCGAAGAGTTCCTGGCACTACACACCGATATGCCGCGTGCCGGTTGGACCATGCAGGTCTTGCTGCCGACGGCAGGTGCCTACAGGCAAGCGATGACGCTGGTCAGCACCGGCGCATTGGCGCTGGGCTTATTGGGCTTGGCCGCGTTCAGCCTGTGGCAAAGGCGGCGGCAACTGGCCGAACGGCTGGCCGTACAGCAGGCCGCCGCGACCGAATTGGAAGCCCGCGTGCAGCAGCGCACATCGGAACTGAAATTCGCCAACAGCGCCTTGCAAGAAGAGGTGGCCGAGCGCCGGATGGCCGAAGGCCGTTTGCGCCAGACCCAAGCCGAACTGGTTCAGGCGGGCAAACTGGCCGCGCTGGGCCAGATGTCGGCGGCCCTTAGCCACGAGTTCAACCAACCCCTGGCCGCAGCGCGCAACTACGCCGAAAACGCCGCCGCCTATCTGGACCGCGACCGCCTGCCAGAAGCGCGCGACACGATCGGCCAGATCCTTGGGATGATCGACCGGATGACGCGCATCAGCCGTCATTTGCGCAATTTCGCGCGCAAGCCGAACGAACAGTTGCGCCCCGTGTCACTGGCCGATGCCATCTGCGGTGCGCGCGATGTTCTGGCGTGGCGGCTGGACAAGACCGGCGTGACGCTTGATCTGGATATCGGCACTCCTGCCCCCGTGGTTACGGGCGGACTGGTGCGGTTGCAACAGGTGCTTGTCAATCTTGTGTCGAATGCGATTGATGTGGTCGAGGATGCAGCGGACCGCCGCTTGCATCTGCGCGCCGCCCCGCAGGGCGAGATTGTTGAAATAACCCTGCGTGACCACGGGCCCGGCGTGCCCGAGGCCTTGCAGGCCCGCATCTTTGACCCGTTCTTTTCGACCAAGGAGGTGGGCAAGGGCCTGGGGCTGGGGCTGTCGATTACCTATAATATTGTGCGCGATTTCGGCGGCAGGCTCAGCGTGGCAAACCACCCCGAGGGCGGTGCCGTGTTCACCCTGACCTTGCGGACTGCCAATCTGGAAGCCGTGGAAGCGGCGGAATGAGCGCTGGCCCCGTTTTCCTGATCGACGATGACGCGGATTTGCGGCGCTCGACCGAGCAGGCACTGGATCTGGCGGGGTTGACCCCCGAAGGCTTCGCCCGTGCCGACACGGTTCTGGACCGTATCACGGCCGGGTTTGGCGGCGTGGTCATTACCGATATACGAATGCCGGGGCTGGACGGGCTGAGTCTGATGACCCGTATCCACGAGATTGACCCCGACATTCCCGTCATCCTGATCACCGGGCATGGCGACGTGCCATTGGCCGTGCGCGCCATGCGCGAGGGCGCGCATGATTTCATTGAAAAGCCGTTTTCGGGCGCGCAACTGGCCAGTATCGCCGCCCGAACGCTGGAATATCGCAAACTTGTGCTGGACAACCGGCGGCTGCGGGCGGTGGCCGGTCAGGCGGATGATCTGGAAGCGCGGCTGGTCGGGCGTTCGAACGCGATGATAGGACTGCGCAGGCAAATCCGCACCATCGGCGCGTCGGATGCCGATGTGCTGATCGTGGGCGAGACCGGCACCGGCAAGGAAGTGGTCGCCCGCGCGCTGCATGATCTGTCGGCACGCGCGGCAAAGCCGTTCGTGGCCATTACTTGTAGCGCGCTGCCGGAAACGCTTATCGAGTCTGAATTGTTCGGGCACGAGGCGGGGGCCTTTCCCGGTGCGCTGCGCGCGCGGTCCGGCAAGTTCGACCATGCCCGTGGCGGCACGATCCTGCTGGATGACATCGGCGCCATGCCGCTCGACCTGCAAGCCAAGTTCCTGCGCGTGGTCGAGGAGCGTGTGATCTCTCCGCTCGGGTCCAACGACCTGCGCGAGCTGGATGTGCGGTTCATCGCGACCAGTCGCGTGCCGCTGGAAGGTCTGGTCGCGGCAGGCCGCTTCCGGCCCGACCTGCTGTACCGTTTGAACGCGGTCAGCCTGACGGTGCCGCCCCTGCGCGACCGGGCAGAGGATATACCGGCGCTGTTCACGCAGCTTCTGGCCAGCGCGCAGGCCCGCCATAGTCTAAGCGCGCGCGCGGCCAACCCTGCGATGCTGGCCCAGCTTTCAGGTTTGGACTGGCCCGGCAATGTGCGCGAATTGCGCAATGTGGCCGAGCGTCATGCGCTGGGCGTGGCAGATTTGGATGGTCCATCGGAAGATGCCGCTGCTATGCGTTTGTCAGACATGATGGCCACGCATGAGCGCAAGCTGCTGGTCGATGCGCTGATCCGTCATCGCGGGGCACTGAAACCGGTCTACGAATCCCTCGGGCTGTCGCGCAAGGCGCTCTATGACAAGCTAAGCCGTCACGGGATTGACAAGACGCAGTTCCAGGATTCATCGGCGGATGAGTAGCTTTCGATACACGAGGCGCTGCTTGTGGGTAGGTTTCTACACATCGGCCTGATTTGGTTGCGCTAACATGCCGCAGCCCAGAGGCCGCACTTGCAATAGTGACGGTGGCCCTATCCTCCTTCCGGCGTGCTCTGCTGCTCAAGTGAGGGGGTGGCAGGGACAGCGAAAATACGCAAAATCCATGGGAGGATCTTCATGCGTTATAACAAAATGACGGCTTTGGCCGCTGCTGCAATCGTGACCGCAACTGCTGGCCATGCTCAGGACATGTCGGACTGGCCTGCGAGCTTTACCGTCGGCACCGCCAGCCAGGGCGGCACCTACTTCGCCTATGGTTCCGGTTGGGCCAACCTTGTGGCAGAAGAGTTGGGCATTTCCGGCGGTGGCGAAGTCACCGGTGGCCCCATGCAGAACATGGCGCTGGTGCATACCGGCGACGCGGCGTTCGGCATGACCACCATGGGCCCGGCGGCGGAATCGCTGGGTGGGACCAACCCGATTGCACCGGGTCTGGCGATGGACAAGGCTTGCGCCATGTTCCCGATGTATCAGACCCCGTTCTCTGTGACGGCATTGTCGTCCTCTGGCATCACCAGCGTCGCGGATATCCCCGATGGCGCGCGGATCGGGTTTGGTCCGGCCGGGTCCACGTCCGACACCTATTTCCCACGCATGATGGAAACACTGGGCGTGAATTTCGAGCGCCGCAACGGTGGCTGGTCCGACCTTGGTGGCCAGTTGCAGGACGGTCTGCTGGATGTGATCGCTTTCGCAGCGGGTGTGCCGGTTCCGGCTGTCAGCCAGCTTGAGGTGCAGACCGACGTGAACATCATCGAGTTCACCGAAGCAGAGCAGGCTGCCATCATGGAAGCCTTCCCCGTGTCGTCCTTCGAAATTGCGGCAGACACCTACACCACGCTGGAAGCGCCCGCGCGGTCCGTGTCGATGTGGAACTTCGCCATCGCGAATTGCGACCTGCCCGAGAGCTTCGTCTACGAAGCAACCAATGTCGTGATGTCCGACAATGCACGCATGGTGAACATCCACCGTGCTGCCCAGTCGACCGTGCCAGAGAACTGGGACAAGAACGGCGTTCTGATGTGGCACCCCGGTGCCGCGCGCTGGTTCCAGGAAAATGCCGGTGCGGATATCCCCGCCGACATGATCTACGGCGGCTGATGCGCTGATCCTTCGGGCCATCCCCGCTATCGGGGGTGGCCTTTTTCGGGGCCGTGCATGGCCCGCTTCGTATGCCAGCAGGTGCCGCTCGTGTCAGAGAAGACTTCCGAAGAAATTACCCCGATTGTCGTGGACGGGATTGATGAAGAACCCGTTGTCGGCAACGCTCGCCAGTTCAGCGGCAAGTTCCTGATCATCGCCAGTGTCCTGTCCGCGTTTTACGCGGCGTTTCACATGGCCGCCCTGAACGGCCTTTCAATCGGCGACTGGACCGGCGTGACCATTCCGCTGTTGCCCCGCTTCCCGATGGAAACGTGGAATTTCCGCATTGTCCATGTGGCAGGTGCCTTGCTGTTGGGCTTTATGTTGTTTGCCTCTGTCCGGTTTTCCGAAACGGACGGGTCAGACATGCGCCCCAATCCGCTGGTGCGCGGCCTGTCATGGCTGCTGCTGCTGCCCGCGCTGTTCGCGGTTGGCGCTGCGGCATGGTTCGGCACGCTCATAGAGGGCGGCGTCATGTGGAACGGCATGGATGCGACGCTGAAATCCCGCGAAATCTACCTGTATGGTATTCCGCTTATGGTGGCGACCGTTGGTGCGATTGGCCTGTCATGGGTCGAGCGTCTACCGCGACATGCGTTTTCCGTGACCGACCTTGTGCTTGGCATCTGCGGGATTGCGGTCGCAACCTACCTGATCGTCATGTTCGGCACGCTGATGCGCAATTCCACGGGCACGCCCTTTGCGCCGATCGGCATTTCCATCGCCGCGCTGGCCGGCACCCTGCTTATTCTGGAGCTGACCCGCCGCGTGGCCGGTCTGGCGCTTGTCATCATCTCTGTGGTGTTCCTGATCTATGTGTTCACCGGACAATATCTGCCCGGCTTCCTGAACTCGCCCGCCATCTCGTGGGAGCGTTTTTTCAGTCAAGTTTACACCGATGCGGGTATATTGGGGCCAACGACCGCAGTGTCGTCGACCTATATCATCCTGTTCATCATTTTTGCGGCCTTCCTGTCGGCCTCTAAGGTTGGCGATTACTTCGTCAACTTCGCCTTCGCGGTCGCTGGGCGCGCACGGGGCGGTCCGGCGAAAGTGTCGATCTTTGCATCTGGCCTGATGGGCATGATCAACGGCACCAGCGCGGGCAATGTGGTGGCGACCGGGTCGCTCACCATCCCGCTGATGAAAAAGGTGGGCTACCCCAAAAAGACCGCTGGCGCCGTCGAAGCAGCCGCCAGCACAGGTGGGCAGATCATGCCGCCGATCATGGGGGCAGGGGCCTTTATCATGGCGGAAATCACCGGCATTCCGTATCAGGATATCGCGATTGCGGCGATCATTCCGGCGGTGTTGTATTTCGCCTGTGTCTACCTGATGGTGGATTTCGAGGCGGTAAAACTGGGCATGCGCGGCATGCGGTCGGACGAGTTGCCGAAGCTGCCGGAAATGTTGAAAAAGGTCTTCCTGTTCCTGCCCATCGTCATCCTGATCGTGGCCTTGTTCCAAGGCTATTCCGTCATTCGCGCGGGCACGCTGGCGACGATTTCGGCGGCCGTGGTCAGTTGGTTGACCCCCTACCGGATGAATCTGAAATCAATCTACAAGGCGTTTGAAAATGCCGGTCAGATGTCGATCCAGATCATCGTGGTGTGTGCCTGTGCAGGTATCATCGTGGGGGTTATCAGCCTGACCGGTGTGGGCGCACGGTTTTCGAACCTGCTTCTGGGTCTGGCGGAAACCTCTCAGCTTCTGGCGCTGTTTTTCGCCATGTGTATCGCGATTCTGTTGGGGATGGGGATGCCCACAACAGCAGCCTATGCGGTCGCGGCTTCGGTCGTGGCACCGGGCTTGGTGAACCTTGGAATTCCGCAACTGACCGCGCATTTCTTCGTGTTCTATTACGCGGTGCTGTCGGCCATCACGCCGCCCGTGGCGCTGGCATCCTATGCCGCCGCGGGGATTTCGGGGGCCAACCCGATAGAGACATCCGTCACCTCGTTCAAGATCGGGCTTGCGGCCTTTGTTGTGCCGTTCATGTTCTTCTACAATGGCGCATTGCTTATGCAGGGCACATGGCTGGAAGTCGCGCATGTCTTTGTCACCGCAATGCTGGGGGTCTACCTGCTCGCGGCGGCGGTGCAGGGCTGGCTATTCGGCCAGGTAAACCCGTATCTGCGGGCGGTTGTCGGTATCGGCGCGCTGGCCATGATCGCGGGCGGATGGCTATCCGACGCGATCGGGCTGGGCATTATGGCGTTGGCTTTCGCTGTGCAGCGCGGCTATCTGACACCGAAAAATGCGGCTCGCGGCGCGGATTGATCCGCCGCGCGCTTGGGAATGCAAAAGGGCAGTCGAAAACGACGGCCTTTTTATTGCGACGCTAGAATAGTTCAGCCGAACGCATCCGGTTCCGACGCTTTGCGCCGCGCGACATAGTCAGACAGCGCTTCGTTCACGGCAGGGTCAAGCGCTGGTTGCTGGTAGTCGCCCAGCATTTTGGTGACACGGGCACTGGCCAATGCCTGGGTGTCGCGTGCGCCTTCCTCTTCCCATGTCTCGAACGGTTTGTAATCCAGCAGGTCAGAGCGCCAGAACGCCTCTTTGAAATTGGCTTGCGTATGCGCACAGCCAAGGAAATGCCCGCCGGGCCCAACCTCGCGCAGCGCGTCCATGGCCTGCCCGTTTTCAGACATGTCCACGCCCTTGGCCAGATGGTGCAATGTGCCAAGCTGGTCGGCATCCATCACGAATTTCTCATAAGAGGCGACCAGCCCCCCTTCCAGCCAGCCGCAGGAATGCAGCATGAAATTCACGCCCGCCAGAAGCGCCATATTCAGGCTGTTGGCGGTTTCATAAGCCGCCTGCGCATCTGGCAGCTTGGACCCGCAGAACGACCCGCCAGAGCGGTAGGGCAGGCCCAGACGCCGTGCCAACTGCCCCGCACCATAGGTGATGAGCGCGGCTTCCGGCGTGCCGAAGGTCGGCGCGCCGCTGTTCATGTCGATAGAGGTCACGAACGCCCCCATGATGACCGGGGCGCCGGGGCGCACAAGTTGGGAATACGCGACGCCCGCCAATACTTCGGCCATGACCTGCGTCAGTGTGCCTGCGACCGTTGTAGGCGCCATTGCACCGCCCACGATGAAGGGTGAGATAATGCAGGCTTGGTTGGCGCGCGCATAAACTTCCAACGCGCCCATCATGGTTGAATCGAAGGTCAACGGACTGTTGAGGTTGATCAGAGAGGTCATAACCGTGTTCTGGTCGACAAAGTCGGATCCGAACAACAGCTTGCACATTGCGACCGAATCTTCTGCGCGCGTGGGGTCGGTGACCGACCCCATGAACGGCTTGTCCGACAGGGTCATGTGCGCATGCAGCATGTCCAGATGGCGCTTGTTCACGGCGATGTCGGTTGGCTCGCACACCGTGCCACCAGAATGGTGCAGCCATTTCGACATATAGCCCAGCTTCACGAAATTGCGGAAATCCTCCATCGTGGCATAGCGGCGACCACCATTGGCGGACCGCACGAAAGGCGGGCCGTAGACCGGCGCCATCACCAGATTGCGGCCACCGATTTCCACGTTGCGCGCAGAGTTGCGCGCGTGCTGGGTGAAAGCTGCGGGGGCGGTCGCACAAAGCTGGCGCGCCAGACCGCGCGGAATGCGCACGCGCTCGCCCTCGACATCGGCCCCGGCATCGCGCCAGCGTTGCAGCGCGGCAGGGTTATCAACAAAATTGACGCCAATTTCGGCCAGCACGGTTTCTGCATTGGCCTCGATGATCTGAAGCGCCTCTTCGTTCAGCACTTCCAGATTGGGGATGTTGCGCTCGATATATTTGGCGGTTTCCAGACTGACCGCCGACCGTGAGGCCCGGCGCGCCGCGCCGCCGCCGCCGCTGCGTCCGCGCCGTCCGCTTGTCGCTGCACCCATCTCCACCGCCGGTTCCGCCATGTCGCACACTCCTTGTGGGCCCGTCCTGAACCATCAGGCGGGTGTTTTCCCTTTGTACAAAGCTGACACGTCCATAACTGGCCAAATAGCGGCGCTTCGCGGTGCAAAGCGACATCGCAGCCCTTGTGTGCTGGACAGCGTGACTGCAACGACATACATGAAGCGGCGACGGGCATGGCGGGCCCGGTCTTGTTATCCCGGCGCCCGCCCCCAAATGCCATCCCCCGCCCGCGCGTGTTTTGCCGGGCAGAGTGACAGGAGCCATGCCATGTTGGACATGCCCAATATCCGCGACACTTTGGCCGCGGAATACGATCTTGCCCCGAACCCTGATCTGGCTGCAAAGATGCAAGACGAATATGCGCGCATGGCGCGTGTTGTCTCGCCCGCAGATTGGGCAATCCATGCGCCGTATGTCGCCGCGATCAACGCGCTGAAACGGGACCGCGACGCGACGATTCTGGCGCATAACTACATGACGCCGGAGATATTCCACGGCATTTCCGACGTGGTGGGCGATAGCCTGCAACTCGCAATCGAGGCAACGCGGACCGATGCACAGGTCATCGTGCAATGCGGCGTCCATTTCATGGCCGAGACCTCTAAAATCCTGAACCCGTCCAAAACGGTCTTGATGCCCGACATGGAAGCGGGCTGCTCTTTGGCCGAAAGCATCACGCCCGCAGGCATTGCCGAAATGCGCGCGCGCTTCCCCGGCGCGCCGGTTGTGACCTATGTCAACACCACCGCAGAGGTGAAGGCGGCATCTGATATCTGCTGCACCTCTGCCAATGCGGTGCAGATCATCCGCGCGCTGGACGCCGAGACCATTATCATGACGCCGGATCAGTATTTGGCGCAGAACGTGGCGGCGCAGGTGCCCGAAAAGCGCATCGTCTGGTGGGAAGGGTCGTGCATCGTGCACGAGCAATACACCGCGCAAGATATTCGCGATTTCCGCGACTGGAACCCAGGAACCCGCATCATCGCGCACCCCGAATGCCCGCCTGACGTGGTGGCAGAGGCGGATTTTTCCGGCTCTACCAAGGGCATTCTGGACTATGTCAGCGCAGAGCGGCCCGAACGCGCGATGTTGGTCACAGAATGTTCGATGGCCTCGAACATTTCGGATGCGCACCCCGATGTCGAGTTTATCGGCCCGTGCAACATGTGCCCCTACATGAAGAAGATCACGCTGGAAAAGGTGCTCTGGTCGCTGCATTCCATGACGACGGAAATCACTGTGCCCGAGGATGTGGCCGACAAGGCACGGCTGGCGGTGCAGCGCATGATCGACCTTGGCGCAAAGGGCTAAGGGGTTGGACACCGGGCGGATCGTGATTGTCGGTGCGGGCTTGGGCGGGCTATACGCGGCCTTGGCCCTCGCGCCGCGCCCGGTTCTGGTCATCTCTCCCGAAACGCTTGGTGAGGGTGCGTCCTCGGCTTGGGCGCAGGGCGGGATTGCCGCCGCGATGGCCGCGCCCGACACGCCAGAGGCGCATGCCGCCGATACGCTGCGCGCTGGCGCGGGCACCGTGGATCCTGATGTGGCGCGCATGGTCACGCAGGCCGCGCGCGACCATATTCTGGATCTGGCCCGTCACGGCACGCCCTTTGACCGCACGGATGAGGGCGGTTTCGTCATGAACCACGAGGCCGCGCATTCCACCGCGCGCGTGGTGCGGGTGCAGGGCGACCAAGCGGGCCGCAAGATCATGGAAACGCTGATCGCAGTGGTGCGGGCCACGCCGTCGGTTCAGGTGCTTGAAGGCGTGCTTGCGCAGGGGCTATTGACCAAAGGCGACAGGGTTTGCGGTGTCCGGCTGGCGCAAGTCACGGATACAGGTGTAAGCGCACCGGTCGACCTGACTGCCCCTGCGGTGTTGCTGGCGGGTGGCGGCTCTGGCGGGCTATATGCGCTGACCACCAATCCCGCGCGCATCCGTGGGCAGGTGATGGGCATGGCCGCGCGGGCGGGCGCGCGCATGGCCGATATGGAATTCGTGCAGTTTCATCCCACCGCGATGGATGTGGGGCTTGATCCCGCACCTTTGGCGACAGAAGCGTTGCGCGGGGCAGGGGCCACGCTGATAAATTCTGACGGCACACGCTTTATGCTTGGTGAACACGCGGATGCCGAACTTGCGCCCCGCGACATCGTGGCCCGCGCCGTGTTTGCCCAAAGCCAGTCGGGCGGGCGCCCAATGCTTGACACACGCGCCGCGCTGGGCGCGACCGTGCTAAGCGATTTTCCGGTGGTGGCCGAGGCGTGCAGACAGGCCGGCATAGATCCGGTGGGGCAGCCCATCCCCGTAGCCGCCGCCGCGCATTACCACATGGGCGGGGTAGCCGTGGACCGGCACGGACGCAGTTCGCTTGCGGGGCTGTGGGTGTGTGGCGAAGCGGCCTCTACGGGCCTGCACGGGGCCAACCGTCTGGCTTCGAACGGGGTGCTAGAGGCGCTGGTCTTTGCCCGTGCCTGCGCGTTGGATATACTGGCCACCGCGACACGCGCAGATGCGCCTGCGGTGCAGCTTGCCTTCACAGGTCACGGCATCGCCCCCGATTCCGATGCGGTTGCATCCCTGCGCCGGACCATGACCGCGCTTGTCGGGGTGCGGCGCAGTGCCGAAGGGTTGCAAGAAGCTCTGCGCGAGATCGACATGCTGGACCGGGCCCACCCGGACTGCCCCGATTTTGGCAATATGTGCGCCACGGCGCGGCTGATCGCCGCCACTGCGCTACAGCGCCGCGAAAGCCGGGGCGCGCATTGGCGTGACGACTTTCCCGCGCCCGATGCTGCGCAGGCCGCGCGCAGCTTCATCACCCTTGCCGAAGTTCTGGAGCGCGCATGATCCCCCCTTTGCCCGACTTGTTGCTGGAACCCTTAGTGCGCGCCGCGCTGACAGAGGATCTTGGTCCCAACGGTGACGCGACCACCCGCGCCGTGATCGGGCCTGATGTAACCTATAACGCACGATTGAACGCGCGCGAGGGGGGTGTTGTGTCGGGTGTGCAAGCCGCCGTTCTGGCCTTCCGCTTGGTCGACCCGGCCCTGACGGTCACGGTGATGCACGCAGATGGCGCGCAGGTCGCGACAGGCGACACCATTCTGATGATTGACGGCGCGGCCGCGTCCATCCTGTCGGCTGAGCGGGTCGCGCTCAACTTCATGGGCCGATTGACAGGGATTGCAACGCTGACTGCGGCTTTCGTGGCCGAAACCAAGGGCCACAAGGCGCGCATTACCTGCACACGCAAGACCACGCCGGGGCTGCGGCTGGTGGAAAAGCAGGCGGTGCTGCACGGCGGCGGCAGCCCGCACCGCTACAGCCTGTCCGACGCGATCCTGATCAAGGACAACCATATCGCCGCCGCTGGGGGCGTGCCGCAAGTGCTGCAAGCTGCGCGGGACCGCGCAGGCCATATGATGCGGATCGAGATCGAGGTGGACACGCTAGGACAGCTAGAGCAGGTTCTGGCGACCGGCGGTGCCGATGTCGTCTTGCTGGACAACATGGACACAGACACGCTGACACAGGCGGTAGAAATAGCGGCTGGACGGATCGTGACCGAAGCCTCTGGCAATATGCGGTTGGAACGGATTGCAGAAGTCGCGGCGACAGGCGTAGACTACATCTCGGTTGGTGCGCTGACCCATTCGGCCCCGGTTCTGGACCTGGGTCTGGATTTCTGAGCGCGCGCCACGTCCTGCCAACCCGCAATAACGGGAGCCCGCATGCCGTTTCGACATCTGGCAGCTACCCTGTGCCTTTTGGCGGTCTGGACACCGCCCCCCGCCGCAGCGCATCCGCATATCTTTGTCGATGCCGCGCTGGAAATTGTCTTTGACCCTGCGGGCCAGCCAAGTGCGCTGCGGATTTCATGGGTCTATGACCCTCTGTTTTCGATGTTGCTTCTGTCCGATATGGGTTTGGATGATGATTTCGACGGCACATTGACGGCAGAAGAATATGCAGCACTCGACGGGTTCGACATGAACTGGATCGAGGGGTATCACGGCGACACGCATGTATCACAAGGAGATAATGCGCTGGCTTTGGGCGGGCCCGAAAAGACCACCTCTGGGTATGCGGATGGACGCTTGCGGTCGTCGCATCTGCGTCAGTTGCAAGAGCAACCCGACCCCGGCCAGCCGTGGGAAGTGTCGGTTCACGATCCGAGTTATTACACGCTTTACAGCCTGTCCCGCCCGCCCGTCCTGACCGGCGCCCCGAATTGCAGCGCACGGGTCATCGCGCCGGATATGGAAAAGGCACAGGCGGAACTTGCGCAGGCTTTGGACGAAAAAGCCGCTGACAGCGTCGATATAGAGGCGGATTTCCCGGCGGTTGGCGCGCTTTTTGCCGAAAAGGTGCGGATATCATGCCCCGCGCCGTAGCCCTTGTTGCAATCTGCGGCGCGCTTGGGCTGCTGGTTCTGTGGCTGACCGGCGGTAGTGCTGCTTTGGCCGATTGGGCGCAAACGGCCCAACGCGCGGCGCAGGACCGAATGGCCACAACCCTGCGGGCCCTTCATGCGGGCGCGCCCGGCGCATTGGCGGGCTTGTGGGGCCTTTGCTTTGCCTATGGCTTTGTTCATGCAATCGGGCCGGGGCACGGCAAACTGGTCGTGGGTGCCTATGGCATGGGAACGAATGCAAGCCTTGTGCGCCTGGGCGGGATTGCCATGCTTGGGGCGTTCGGGCAGGCGCTGACCGCGATCCTGCTGGTCCTGGGCGGTGCCGCGCTGCTGGGGCTGACCCGCGCCGGAATGGAGGAGTTTGCGACAAGATGGCTGGACCGCGCAGCGCTATTGGCCGTTCTGGCGTTGGGGCTGTGGCTTGTTATCCGCGGCGCGCGGGCGTTCTACCGCTCGCGCCCTGCTGCGCAGGATCACAGTGCGCAAGACATCTGCCCCAGTTGTGGCCATAGTCACGCGCCCGACCCTGTTGCCGTTGCGCGCGCGCAGTCATGGCGCGAAATGGCTGCGGTCATCGGGGCGATTTCCTTGCGCCCCTGCACTGGCGCGCTGTTCGTGCTGCTGCTGACATGGCGCATGGGGCTGGTCTGGCAAGGGGTTGGCGGTGTGCTCGCCATGGCGCTGGGCACAGGTTTGGTCACGGTCACCGCCGCTTTGCTCGCGGGTGGCGCAAGGCGCGGTGCGTTTTCGGTGCCAGCGATGGCCCGCTTTTCGCCGGTTCTGATGCCCGCGTTCGAAATCCTTGCAGGTGGGGTCATTATGCTATTGGCCTTGAACATGTTAAATTCCATCTGACCCATCTTGCTCGTGCCGGATGCAACCGATACTCGGTTGGGTATGAAAGCCGCGACCCGCCCCTTCCTGACTGATTTGCGCGCCGTTCTGGCGCTTGGCTTGCCCTTGGCCGGCAGCCATGTCGCGCAATTCTTGCTGGCCGTGACAGACACCGTCATGCTCGGCTGGTATGGCGTGGTCGATCTGGCTGCCAGCGTGATCGGGGCAGCGGTGTTTTTCGCGCTTTTCACCTTCGGGCTTGGGTTTGCCAACGCGGTCATGCCGCTGGTCGCAACCGCAAGCGCATCGGATGATGACGCCGAAGTTCGCCGTGCCACGCGAATGGGGCTGTGGCTGTCGGCGGGGTTTGCGCTGGCTGTCTACCCGATATTCTGGTTTTCCGGCACTATCCTTGCTGCGCTCGGCCAGCCAGAAGACGTGGTGCCCTTGGCGCAGGATTATCTGCGGTTGATGGGCATCGCCCTGCTTCCGGCACTAATCGTGGCGGTGTTGAAAAACTACCTTGCCGCGCTGGGCCGCACGCAGGTCGCGCTGTGGCTGACGGTCGCGGCGGTGTTTTTGAACATTGCGCTGAACTGGGTGCTGATTTTTGGCAATCTGGGCGTGCCAGAGATGGGTGTGCGCGGCGCAGCGCATGCGTCCATCTGGGTGCAAGTCGCGACCGCGCTGGCCTTGGCCGCGTATTGCGCGCGGGCAGGGGGATTGCGGCGCTACACGCTATTCCAACGCTTCTGGCGGCCCGACTGGCAGGCCATGGCGCAAGTTTGGCGGCTGGGCTGGCCCATTGGTGTCGCGCTCATCGCAGAAAGCGCACTGTTTTCTGCCGTCGCCATATTGGTCGGCCGGGTCGGCACGCTGGAACTGGCTGCCCATGGAATCGCAATAGAGATATCGGCGGCCTTGTTCATGATCCATCTGGGGTTTTCAAACGCAGGGACAGTACTGGTCGGTCGCGCTCGCGGACGGGGCGACACTGCTGCCTTGCGCGCGGGTGCGCAGGCCACGATTGTCGTGTCGGTCTGTTTGGCTTTGGCCACGATGGCGCTGTATATTCTGTTCGGCGGTCATTTGGTTGGCCTGTTCCTGTCACCGTCAGAGCCCGCGCGCGACCAGATCATTGCACTGGGCGCGGTATTGATGATGGTTGCCGCGTTGTTCCAGCTTGCCGATGGCGCGCAGGTCGTTGCCATGGGCCTGCTGCGCGGCGTGCAGGATACCAAGGTGCCGATGTGGATCGCCGCGTTCAGCTATTGGGGCATCGGGTTTCCGGCAGGGTATGTCTTCGGCCTTGTGCTGGGATGGGGTGCGCCGGGCATCTGGGTCGGCCTTGTGGTCGGCCTCGGAACGGCAGCGATCCTGCTGATGTGGCGGTTCTGGGCCGGACGCGCGGTGGCGGTCTAGCCAAGCAGACGCGGTAGCTCCACCTTGGGGCATTTGTCCCAGACCACGCGCAGACCTTGGGCGCAGGCGCGGTCTGCTGCCGCTGGATGGTGCACCCCGATCTGCATCCAGATCGTGCGCAGATTGGGCAGATAGGCGATGGCCGCGTCGACCACTGGCCCAACCAGATCCGAGCGGCGGAAGATATCGACCATCTCTACTTCGGGCGGACAGTCTTTCAGGCTGGCGCGGATGGACTCCCCTTCAAAAATCTGTCCTGCAAGGCCGGGATTGACCGGAATCACGCGGTAGCCCCTGCCGACCAGAAAGCGCGCCACATAGTGGCTGGGGCGCGCTGGATTGGGGGAAAACCCGACAAGCGCGATGACTTTAGTCTCGGTCAGGATGGTGCGGATGGTATCGTCAGAGGCGTTTTCCATATGATCATGCTGGCGCGGAGCATAAGCGGCCGCAACCGGAAATTATCCTGTATAAAAAAGGCCCGGCACGATGGCCGGGCACAGGTGCGGAACGAGGGACAGTAACAGTGCAGCGCGGGTGTTCCAGCCCAGCGCCATATCAAATATGTGGGTGTGAAAATGTGACTTTCCAGAAATTCTCGCAAAAAGGTGAGAGGATACGCTCAGCCAGCGATGATTTGCTGAGATGCGGGCCCATCTGCATATTGGCACGACAGGATCGCGAAAGCACTCGCGCCCTCACACGGATGGCGCTAGCCGAAATCTTGCAAAGATTTCTGCCCGATTTCTTTTGAAGAAATCGGGCCTACTCCGGGTGTCAGCCACCGGATCGGAGCGCGGTTGCAGAAGATGACAATCTGCCCCGAGTTCTCGGCGACTTGAAAGCCTCGCCGATGTATTTCGCGCATAAACAGGTCCATTCCTGCGAACCGCTCGATATCTCGCGCCTTCCGCCGGATCACCGCGCCTTGTTGCACAGCCTTGCAGGCGAAGAGGTCATGCAGCCAGACCTCGGGTGAGAGAGGTGAGTTTCGGGTATACATGTTTGCAGCATAGCGCAGGTTGGTTAAAAGCCGGTTAAAACACATCCTGAGACTGCGAGATTTGCCTTTACTTCCGTCGCCGTTTCACGCCGCCGCGCTGCCCCGGCTTGCCCGCGGTCGAGCGCGGTTTGACGGCACTATCGACCGCGTCATCCACGGCCGATTGTCGTGCCAGCGGGTCGTCGGCGATGGCGAGTTCAACCGCTTCCAGACGTTTCACCTCGTCGCGCAGGCGGGCGGCTTCCTCGAATTCCAAATTCTCGGCGGCCTTGCGCATATCGGTGCGCAACCCGTCCAGATGCGCCTGCAGGTTCGCGCCGGGTTTGACCTTGTCCACCTTGGCCGTCACCCGTGCCATGTCGGTGTCGCCCTTATAGAGGCCCGCCAGCACATCTTCGACATTCTTGCGCACGGTCTGGGGTGTGATGCCATGCGCCTCGTTATAGGCGATCTGCTTGTCGCGGCGGCGGTTGGTTTCGCCCAAAGCGCGTTCCATGCTGCCGGTGATGCGGTCGGCATACATGATCACCCGGCCATCGGCGTTCCGTGCAGCCCGCCCGATAGTCTGGATCAGCGAGGTCTCAGACCGCAGGAACCCTTCTTTGTCAGCGTCCAGAATGGCGACCAGACCGCATTCGGGAATGTCCAAGCCTTCGCGCAGCAGGTTGATGCCGATCAGCACGTCGAACGCGCCCAGCCGAAGGTCACGCAGGATCTCGATACGTTCGATCGTGTCGATATCGCTGTGCATGTAGCGCACGCGAATGCCCTGTTCGTGCAGGTATTCTGTCAGGTCTTCGGCCATGCGCTTTGTCAGCACGGTACAAAGTACGCGCATGTCGTTCGCGGCAACCTTGCGGATTTCGTCGAGCAGGTCGTCCACTTGCGTGGCGACGGGGCGGATTTCGACTTGCGGGTCCAAAAGCCCTGTGGGGCGGATGACCTGTTCGGTGAACACGCCGCCTGCTTGTTCCAACTCCCATTTGGCCGGAGTGGCTGACACGAACACCGATTGCGGGCGCATGGCGTCCCATTCCTCGAACTTCAGCGGGCGGTTGTCCATGCAGCTTGGCAGTCGGAACCCATGTTCGGCCAGCGTCATCTTGCGGCGGAAGTCGCCCTTATACATGCCGCCGATCTGCGGGACCGAAACGTGGGATTCGTCTGCGAACACGATTGCGTTGTCGGGGATGAACTCGAACAATGTGGGTGGCGGTTCGCCCGGTGCGCGGCCCGTCAGGTAGCGCGAGTAGTTTTCGATCCCGTTGCACACGCCGGTTGCTTCCAGCATTTCCAGATCGAACTTGGTGCGTTGCTCCAACCGTTGCGCTTCCAGCAGTTTGCCCTCGACCACGAACTGGTCCAACCGTTGCTGCAACTCATGCTTAATGCCTTTTGTCGCCTGCTGCATCGTGGGGCGCGGGGTCACGTAATGGCTATTCGCATAAATGCGGATTTGCTCGAAACTGTCGGTCTTGGCGCCGGTCAGCGGGTCGAATTCGATGATCGCCTCTAGCTCCTCGCCAAAGAAGGACAGCCGCCATGCGCGGTCCTCCAGGTGGGCAGGCCAGACCTCGACCGTATCACCGCGCACACGAAAGCTGCCGCGCTGGAAGGCCGCGTCATTGCGCCGATAGGCTTGCGCCACGAGTTCAGCCATAACCTTGCGTGGGTCGTAGACCTCTCCCACTTTCATGTCCTGCGTCATGGCCGAATAAGTCTCGACAGAGCCGATGCCGTAAATGCACGAAACAGAGGCCACGATGATCACATCGTCCCGCTCCAACAGCGCGCGGGTGGCCGAGTGGCGCATCCGGTCGATCTGTTCGTTGATCTGGGATTCCTTCTCGATAAAGGTATCCGAGCGCGGGACGTAGGCTTCAGGCTGATAATAGTCGTAATAGCTGACGAAATACTCGACCGCATTGTCGGGAAAGAACCCTTTGAATTCGCCATATAGCTGCGCGGCCAGCGTTTTGTTGGGCGCAAGGATGATCGCAGGACGCTGCGTTTCCTCTATGATCTTGGCCATGGTGTAGGTCTTGCCGGTGCCGGTCGCGCCCAGCAAAACCTGATCGCGCTCACCGTCATTCACGCCCAGTGCCAGTTCCGCAATCGCGGTCGGCTGGTCGCCCGCAGGCTGGAACGGGCTGGCCATACGAAAATGCTTGCCGCCTTCCAGTTTGGGGCGGGTCAGCACATCGGGGCGCTCTGTCGGCAGGTTCAGGTTGTTATGCGGCATGCTGTGCGATCCTTTATCTACCACATAGTTGGGCTTGCGGCGCAGCGGTTCAACCCGGTTCTTGCATGGCATGCCGGGCCACGCTAGCCATAACCGAAACGGAGCGCCGCAGATGTCCGACACCCTGACCCGCACAAAGCAAATTTTGGCCGATCTGGTGGCGTTTCCATCGATTTCGGCAGATGGCAACCTTGCCATTACAGAGCATCTTGCCACCTTGCTAGAGGCGGCGGGTGCGCGGCTCTGGTTTGAGCCTGACGCGACAGGCGCAAAACTGAACCTGTTTGCAACGATCGGGCCGGACTTGCCTGGCGGTGTGGTGCTGTCGGGCCATACCGATGTTGTGCCGGTCGAGGGCCAGCCATGGACGACCGACCCGTTCACCATGGTTGAACGCGACGGGCGGCTTTATGGTCGCGGAACGTGCGACATGAAGGGCTTTGTCGCCGCTTGCGTGGCGATGGCCCCGGTCTTTGCGGCGCGCGATCTGAAAGTGCCGGTGCATTTCGCCTTTACCTATGATGAAGAGGTCGGCTGCCTTGGCGCGCAGGTGCTGACGGCGACACTCGCAGCTCGTGGGATTACACCGGCCGCCGGAATCATTGGCGAGCCGTCGATGATGCAGCCGGTCGAGGGGCATAAAGGCTGTTTCGAATACACCACCCGCTTCACCGGCCTGGAAGGTCACGGCTCCAGCCCCGATTTGGGGGTGAACGCGGTCCAATACGCCGCGCGGATGGTCAACCGCCTGTGCGAGCTGCGCGCGCAGTTGAAAGACCGCACGCCGACGGACAGCGATTTCATCCCGCCGCACACCACGATCAATATCGGGGTTCTGGCGGGGGGTGTTGCCCATAACGTCATCCCCGGCACCGCGCGGCTGGAATGGGAAATGCGGCCGGTTCAGCCCGAGGATGCCACGTTCGTCAAAGCTGAACTGGCCGCCCTGCAAGCAGATATGCTGGCCGAGATGCACGCGGTCTATCCCGCCGCTTCTATTGAAACGGAAACCATTGCAGAGGTCGTCGGCCTGACGCCGGACCCTGCCAGCGCCGCCACGCGGCTGGTGATGGAACTGACCGGTGCAAACCGCGCGGGGCTTGTGCCTTTCGGCACCGAAGCGGGATTGTTCCAGCAGATCGGCATTCCGTCTGTCATCTGCGGGCCGGGCGACATTGCGCAGGCCCACAAGCCGGACGAATTTCTGGCGCTGGATCAGTTGGCTGCGTGTCTGGCCATGCTGGACCGGCTGGCCGACAGGATGGAACGTGGCGCCGTCTAGAGCGTATCCTGCATCATGCGTCGCGCCATGGCCGCCCCAACCCGGCGCGAAATGTCCACAAAGACAGTGTCAAACGCCCGGAACATGGCGCGGTTGAACGCGTCACCCGCAGGGCTGCGCGCGTGCTCAATGTAGGCGACCATCTCCTCGGGGTTTAATGGCTGATAGGCGAACAGGAAATACGCTTCCGCCCAATCCGTTACATCGCTTCGAATGGCGTCTTCCTGTGCCCAGACCAGCGCCAGCATGTCGGCGCCGGCCATCCCAGCCATCCAGCCCGCCTCTGCCATGCCTGTGTAATATGCAAGCGAGGTGTTCAGCCCCAGTGAGACGTTCAAATCTATCAGGTCGTTCGCCGCAATCCTGTCGCGCACAAGTTCCAGCGCCCGACCCTGCGCACTGTCCCCCGGCGCTGCACGCGCGCGCTCCAGCGCGGCCTGTGCCGTGTCATCAATTTCCTGCGTCAGAAGCGCCCGCCGCGCCGACACTTCCAGTTGCAACACTCGGCGGCCTAGGTCGCTTTGCGCGAATGCCAACGCCTCCGCGCGCACATCCGGGTCCAGCCCGTCGTCGAGCGCGGTTGCGAATGCGTCATGCATACGGTCATCATCATAGATGCGCGCGACTTCCATCTCCCACCCCGCGCGCCCTGTGCCGGTATCCGGCACGGCAGGATCGTTCAGCGTGGCATCGCGCCCCTCTTCGGCCATGACGTCGAACAACTCGGGCAGCAGATATACTTCTTCTACTCCAAAACCCGAAAGTTCTCGTGTGTTATGACGCGGAAGTTATCTGACACCTTGTCGCGGAATTTCTTCCATTCCTGCGGGATGGTCTCACGCATGAATGCAAGGATGGCGTCGGCGAATTGCTTCTGACTTCGGTAGTAGCGATTGTGGGTGACATAATGGTGCAAGACCGCCCAAAGACGTTCAATTGGATTGAG
>NZ_UIHC01000022.1 GCF_900499075.1 Roseinatronobacter ekhonensis
CTCAATCCAATTGAACGTCTTTGGGCGGTCTTGCACCATTATGTCACCCACAATCGCTACTACCGAAGTCAGAAGCAATTCGCCGACGCCATCCTTGCATTCATGCGTGAGACCATCCCGCAGGAATGGAAGAAATTCCGCGACAAGGTGTCAGATAACTTCCGCGTCATAACACACGAGAACTTTCGGGTTTTGGAGTAGAAGAAGTATAGTGTTCTTGCTTGACGAATTTATCTTTTGGCAGGACTAATCCACTACAAATCTCTGGGAGAGTTAAAGCCACCAGCAAACACGGATAATAGAGCTTTGCGGTTCTCGCACGATGCATATCATTTACTACTGATGACAGCTCACCAGGAAGTATTACGGACATGACATTTTCCTATATGAATATCTTTGCGTTATATTAGTACAGATGTCCTCCGGTATATAATGAGTGTTGGTTAGCTTGATCTCGGGGCAGGCGTTGTCGACTTTTAGGGCTGAGCCAACCCCATCAATGCGCCTTCGCCCAACTCTCGCCAACCCCCGCATCCACCACCAGGGGCACGTCGAGCGTCACCACGGGGTCAGCCGCCCCTTCCATCACCTCACGCACCACACCGATCACGTCGTCCACGGCACCGTCTTCCACCTCGAACATCAGTTCGTCATGCACCTGTAGCAGCATCCGCGCGGGCAGCCTCGCTATCGCATCCGGCACCCGCACCATAGCGCGGCGGATGATGTCGGCGGCGGTGCCTTGGATGGGCGCGTTGATCGCGGCGCGTTTGGCAAAGCCTGCCGCTGGCCCTTTGGTGTTGATTTCCGGCGTATGGATGCGCCGCCCGAACAGCGTTTCCACGCGGCCATGCTTTTTGGCGAACTCCACCGTGCTGTCCATATAAGCGCGGATGCCGGGGAAACGTTCGAAATAGCGGTCGATAAAGCCCTGCGCGTCAGAGCGCGGAATGCGCAGGTTGCGCGCCAGCCCAAAGCCCGAAATGCCGTAGATCACCCCGAAATTGATCGCCTTGGCCTGACGGCGGATGTCCGGCGTCATCTGGTCCATCGGCACGTCGAACATTTCCGACGCGGTCATGGCGTGAATGTCCTGCCCCTCGCGAAACGCTTGCTTCAAAGCGTCAATGCCCGCGATATGCGCGAGGATGCGGAGTTCGATCTGGCTATAGTCGAGTGCCACCAGCTTGTGCCCCTCTGCCGCGACAAAGGCCGTGCGGATGCGGCGACCTTCTTCCGACCGGATGGGGATGTTCTGCAAGTTCGGATCGGTCGAGGACAGCCGCCCCGTGACAGCGCCCGTAATGACATAAGACGTATGCACGCGCCCCGTGTCAGGGTGGATATGGTCTTGCAGCGCGTCCGTGTAGGTGGATTTCAGCTTCGAGAGTTGCCGCCAATCCAGCACGCGGGCGGGCAGGTCGTGGCCCTCTGCTGCCAGATCCTCCAGAATATCCGCCCCTGTCGCATAAGCGCCGGTCTTGCCTTTTTTCCCGCCCTCCAGCGACATCTTGTCGAACAAGATTTCGCCGAGCTGCTTGGGCGATCCGACATTGAACGTCTCGCCCGCAAGCTCGTGGATCTCCGCTTCCAGCCCCGCCATTTTCTGCGCGAAAGCGTTGGACATACGCGACAGGATATCGCGGTCGACCTTGATGCCGGTGCGCTCCATTGCCGCCAGAACCGGGACAAGCGGGCGTTCCAGCGTTTCATAGACGCGCGTCACCTGCGCGGCGTGCAGCTTCGGTTTGAAGGTCTGCCACAGACGCAGGGTGATGTCGGCGTCTTCGGCGGCATAGCGCGTTGCATCGTCTATCGGAACACGGTCAAAGGTGATGGCGGATTTGCCGGTGCCCAGCAGCGTCTTGATGGCGATGGGGGCATGATTCAGGTAGCGGTCCGACAGCGCATCCATCCCATGCCCGTGCAACCCGCCGTTCAGCGCGTAGCTCATCAGCATGGTGTCATCTATGGGGGTGACGGCTATGCCATAGCCTGCAAAAATCTTGGCGTCATACTTCATGTTCTGCCCGATTTTCAGAATGCTCGGGTCTTCCAGCAGGGGTTTCAGGGCTGCGAGCGCGTCGGCCATCGGGATTTGCCCTTCGGTCAGGGCCGGGTCATCGAACAACCCGTCGCCCCCTGCGCGGTGGGCCAGCGGGATATAGGCGGCGTGGCCGGCCTCTATGCACAGCGAGACGCCGACCAGATCGGCGCGCATTTCATCCAGCGCGGTGGTTTCCGTGTCGACCGCGACATAGCCACGCGCATAGGCCGCGTCAATCCATGTGCGCAGCGTGTCCATATCGCGCACGCAGTCATATGTTGCCTGTGCGAAATCAGGCGCCGTTGGTGTCTCGGCTGCGGGCGCGGGCGTAGCCTCTGGCAGCGCCGGGGTTTCGGCACCAAGGCTGTCTGCAATGCGGCGGGTGAGGGTGCGAAACTCCATCTGGTTCAGAAAGCCCAGCAGCGTGTCGGGTTCTGGTTTGCGCACGGCCAGATCGTCCAGCCCGAAGGTAATGGGCGTCGCATCATCCAGTCGCACAAGGGCTTTCGACAGGCGCACGGCCTCTTCGGCTTCGGCAACTTTGGGGGCGATGGTGCGCAGGACTTTCAGCCGTTCGCGCATGGTGATGAGTTGGGCTGCGGCCTCATTGCCCTGTGCCGCCAGATCGGACAGCTCGGCGGGCGAGAGTTCCGCGCCGACCTCTGCGCCCGACAGCGCAACGATGGCCGCGGCATCGGCCTTGGACCCCAGCTTGACTTTGCGTTCCAGCTTGCCTTCAATCTCTGACACATAGCCGTCGATCTGCTCGGCCAGTTCTTTCAGCGCCGCCTCGCGCGTGCCCTCATCGAACAGGCGCTCCACCGGGCCAATGGCTTGCAGCAAAAGCGAGGCTGTTGCCGCCCCGACCCCGCGCACACCGGGGATGTTGTCGACAGAGTCCCCTGCGATGGCTTGTAGATCGATCATCAAGTCGGGCCCGACCCCGAACCACTCGACCACGCCTGCCGGGTCCACCAACTGGTCGGGTTTGCCTTGCATGCCGGGGCGGATCATTGACACATTTGCATTCACAAGCTGCGCCAAGTCCTTGTCGCCGCTGATTATTGTCACCCGCCCGCCCGCTTCTGTGGCCTGCCGCGCCAGCGTGGCGATAATGTCATCGGCCTCATACCCTTCGAGTTCCTCGCAAGCGATGTTGAAGGCGCGGGTCGCTTCGCGGGTCAGCGGGATTTGCGGGCGCAGGTCTTCGGGCATGTCAGGGCGGTGGCCCTTGTAGTCGGAATAGAGGTCGTTGCGGAACGTGTGCGACCCTTTGTCAAAAATCACCGCCGCATGGGTCGGCGCGTCGGGGCCTTGGTTGCCTTCGACATAGCGCCAGAGCATGTTGCAAAACCCGGCGACCGCGCCCACCGGCGCACCATCCGACTTGCGCGACAAGGGCGGCAGCGCGTGATAGGCGCGGAAGATATAGGCAGAGCCGTCAATCAGGTGCAGGTGGCTGTCCTTGCCGAAAGTCATCTTGCGTGGCTCCATGGGTTTGGGCAATTTTGCCCTATTCACTGTTGCTCAAAGGTATTCCACATGCGCTTGCTCTATTCAATCGCCGCCGCCGTTCTGAGCGGTCAGACCGCGACCGCGCTGGACCTGCCTGACTGCGCCTTGATCCCTGGCAGCCCTGATAGTTGTAGCCCCATCGTGGCCTGCATGCCGGGTGATGATACCTATCTGGTCGGTCGCGCGATTGGCTGGGACGAAGGCACCCTGTCGGGCGTCACGAATGATGGTGTCAGTTGCATCGGAACATGGCGCGTGACCGGGCTTGGCATTGGGCTCGCGCGCTTTGCTTGCGATGACGGGCTGGAAGGGCGGCTGGCCTATACCTATCAGGATGGCGAAACCGGCACCGCATCGGGCAGGGGGCTGGTCAGCGGCTTTGGCTGGCTGGAGGCGTGGTCGGGCCACAATATCGAGCAGTTCCTCGACGCGTCAGGCCGCCACGTGGATGGCGAACTGATGTGCGGCGCGGCACCAATGCTGATCAGCTAGGGGCGCCGAACCGGCACTGCATGGCGTCAGAGCGCAGCATATAGGCTGACAGCGCGATATAAGTGCTGAATTCCACCAACATGATTATAACACCGGTTGTGCCGCCGCCGAATGCGCCGAAATCCGTGACCTCGACAAAACAGAGCGTTGCCAGAACGGCATACATGGTGATCGTCGCGTGCCGCGTGTGGGGCCAGCGCCGAAGATAGCCGAATAGAAACACCGCCCCTGTCAGCATGATCGCGAAGAAATGCGCGAATTGCAGGCCGCCGGGAAACTGGCTGTTTTGTAGCCCGATGTTCAGGCTTGGGATTGCGTATTCCAACAGGCCTGGTGCGCCCCAACACAGTAGGAAAACCGAAAAGGCCAGAAGCACCTTGGGAAGAAACCGGTCAAGCGTGGTCAAGAGGAAACTCCAAGCAGTTTGGCCATAAAAGGCAAACTGACTCGAAACGGCCAAGCGCCTGTTGCCATTTCAAACCCTGCGTGATGATGCCGACACGGGTTAAGGCCAAGTTCAGGCCGCGTCATCCGCGAAATCGGCATGGATGAAGCGCTTGTCGCAATAGGGGCATTCGACCACGCCGGTTTCGTGCGACACGGACAGCCAGACGCGCGGATGCCCCAGCGCGCCTTCGCCGCCGTCGCAGGCCACGCGCATGGCGGTCACGATTTCGGTTTCCGGGGCGTCATGGGCCAAGGGTTTGGGGGCGGTCATAGGGGCTGTCCTTGTCGCTGGCGGCGCGCTGGCCTAGGTATGGCACAAACATAACAAATCGGGCGCGCGCGGCAAGGTGGCTTGCGCTGCGCCGAAGGGGCCAAGATGATGAAACAGGCAATCGAGATCAGCAATCTGCGCAAGATTTACGCCGCGCAAAAGGGCGAGGGGCCGAAAACCGCGCTGAACGGTGTGGATCTGAGCATTCCGGCGGGTAGCATTTTCGGTCTGCTGGGGCCGAACGGGGCCGGGAAATCGACGCTGATCAACATTCTGGCAGGGCTGGTGAACAAGACATCCGGACAGGTCAGCATCTGGGGCTTCGATCAGGATAAGAACCCGCGCCAGTCGCGGGCGGCTATCGGGGTGATGCCGCAAGAGCTGAATATCGACCCGTTTTTCACCCCGCGCGGCGCGTTGGAGGTGCAGGCGGGCCTGTATGGTGTGCCGAAATCAGAGCGCCGCACCGATGACATTCTGGAACTGATCGGCCTGTCAGACAAGGCAGAGGCCTATGCGCGCACCCTGTCGGGGGGGATGCGGCGGCGCTTGTTGCTGGGCAAGGCACTTGTGCACAGCCCCGCAGTGCTGGTGCTGGACGAGCCGACGGCCGGTGTCGATATCGAATTGCGCCAGATGTTGTGGGACAATGTGCGCAAGCTGAACGCGCAGGGCATGACCATCATCCTGACCACGCATTACCTGGAAGAGGCCGAGGAGATGTGCGACGAGATCGCCATCATCAACCACGGCGAAGTGGTGGTGCGCGACAAGACCGCCGCATTGCTGGGCCAGTTGGACGCAAAGACGCTGGTGCTGACATTGGAAAGCGACACCGCGCTGGACCTGCCCGAGACAGTCACCCAAGACCGCAAACCCGACGGGCGACTGACGCTGACCTACCGACGCAGCCAGACCAGCGCGGGGCAGGTTCTGGCGGCTGTGGCGGCAGCGGGGGGCGTTGTGGTCGATGTGTCGTCCGAAGAACCCGACCTTCAGGACGTGTTCTTGTCGCTGACCCGCTCGGCGGCGTGATCCGTGGCCTTTTTGCCTGCCGGACTATCCAGCGAGGGCCGCAAATCCATCCAGCCGCAAACCTGCGCATAGTCGCGCGGGTCGCGCGCGTCGGGGGCCGCAATCGCAATGCGCTCCTTGCGCGAGCGCCACAGGTGCCAGCGCCATTTATACAGGTCGCGGGCGCTGCGGGTGATTTTCACGACAGGTGTTTTAAGCGGTAACATGCCCCGCCACTTGCGGGCCATGTAGCGGAACGCAGCCTCGAAACTGCCATCGAGGGTTTCCTTGTAACCATCGTTATGGATCAGCGGCAGCGCCACGGAATAGGCACCCCGCCCATTTGCGCGCGCCTGACAGACAATGTCGGTGCCATACATGTGCCAGCCGTCCAGTGCTTCATCAAAGCGCAGCCCCGCGTCACGGCGCATGACGAAGAGCAACTCGTCGAAGGACTGCACCGGCACAGGGGCCATCGGCACCAAACCGGCAATGAACCCGATAGAGCTGGACCACACAGGCCCATAGCCGCGCGTATCCATGGCAATCCCGAACGCGCCCAGAAGCGCCCAGTCGGGATCAATCGCCTCTACCTCGGCAATACGCTGGCGCAGCAGGTCGTCCCAACCCAGCGGCAAATACACATCATGGTGCAGAAAGACCACGATGTCGGCATCGGTCCGGTCCAGCCCGCCATTATAGGCGCGCGCCGCGGATTTAGCGTTTTCAACCACCTCCAGCGAGTAGTCCCCCGATGCGATCAACGGGGATCGTAGCAGGTTATCCTGCAAAATCCGTGGGTTGTTGGACGCGCAGACAAAGGCGATATCGGGCTTGGGCATCGCTTACTCGGCCTTTTCCAGTTTTTGTCTGCGGATGCTCAGCCGTGTGATGCGGTTATCCACCCGCTCCAGCACCGTGAAGCGAAAGCCGTGGAACACAAAGCTCTGGCCTTCCTCTGGAATGGTCTGCGCTTCGTGGATTACCAAACCGGCCACGGTCACAGCTTCCTCGTCGGGCAAGGACCAATCGGCGGCGCGGTTCAGGTCACGAATGGTCATCGACCCTTCGACCAACACCTCACCGCTTTCCAAATGCACCAGTTCCGGGTCGGCGGGGACGTCGTATTCATCCTCGATCTCGCCGACAATCTCTTCCAGAATATCCTCTAGCGTTATCAAGCCGTGAAGTGCGCCGTATTCATCCACCACCAGCGCGAAATGCCGCTTCTGGCGCAGGAATTCGCGCATCTGTTCATCCAGCGGGGTGGTTTCGGGCACGAAATACGGCGACCGCAGCAGCTTGGTCAGGTCCAGCTTGCTAGTAGCGTCGTAATCGCCGCCGGCCGCGCCGACCAGCGCGTGCATCTCGCGCACAAGGTCGCGCACATACAGAATACCGATTATGTTCTCTGGGTCTTCGCGGTAGACAGGCAGACGCGAATGCGGCGCGTTGATGCAATGCGCGATGATGTCGCGAATTGGCTGGTCCGCGTCGACCACGTCAATCTGGCTGCGATGGCGCATGATCTCTTCCACCGTGCGCTCTGACAGGTCCAGCGCGCCCAGCAGGCGGTCGCGGTCCTCTTTCTCGACAGAGCCGGTGGAATGCCCCAAGGCCAGCGTGCCTGCAATTTCGTCATGCACCGACATGATGTGGCTGTCGGGGTCGATATCGACCCCGAACAGGGCCAGCACCCGCCGCACGACAAAGCGCACAACCGCAACCACGGGCGAGAATACCGCCACGATGATGCGCAAAGGCGCAGCAACTTTCAGGGCGGCGCGTTCGGGGTTGGAGATGGCATAGGTCTTGGGCAACACTTCGGCAAAGACCAGCACCAGCAGGGTCATCACCAATGTGGCCAGCGCCACGCCGCTATCGCCGAACAACCGTGTGAACAGCGCGGTCGCCAACGAAGCGGCCAGAATATTGACCATGTTGTTGCCCAGCAAGATCGCGCCGATCATGCGCTCGCTATCCTCTGTCAGGATCAGCGCGCTGTCTGCGCCGCGCTCGCCCTTGTCGGCCTGCGATTTCAGCTTACCGCGGCTGGATGCCGTCAGCGCTGTTTCCGACCCTGAAAACAGGCCCGATATGACCAGCAGGCATAGAATTCCGCCTGTGGTTAACCAAAAGGCCGTGTCCAGATTGGCGGCCAGATTTTCCATGTATCTCACGAAGGTTGCTGCAACTCGGTCCTATTTAAGGGCTTCAAGGGCGCGCGTAAAGATGCGGTCGCGGGCTTGACCGCGCAGCGGCTTGCGGTCATGTGCCATAGCCATGTTCGCACAAGACGCTCTGGACCAGATCCTGCAACGATTCGAGTACCTCGAAGCCCGTCTGATGGAGGGGGCCTCGGGGGCGGATATGGTGCAGCTTTCGCGCGATTATGCCGAATTGAAACCGGTGGTGACACAGATCATGGCCTATCGGCAGGCGCTGCGCGACCGCGAAGAGGCACTTGCCTTGCGCGACCAGCCCGACATGCGCGAACTGGCCGACGAAGAACTGACCCGTCTTGACAGCGAATTGCCCGCGTTTGAACAAGCCTTGCGGCTCGCGCTCTTGCCGCGTGACAGTGCCGATGCAAAACCGGCCCTGATCGAATTGCGTCCCGGCACAGGGGGCGAGGAAGCCTCGCTTTTTGCCGCCGACCTGCTGCGGATGTATCAGCGCTATGCAGAGGCGCGCGGCTGGCAGGTGCAGACCATCAGCTACTCGGAAACCGAACTTGGCGGGCTGCGCGAAGCGGTGATCCGTGTTGCGGGCGAGGGGGTGTTTGCGCGGCTGAAATTTGAATCCGGTGTGCACCGGGTGCAGCGTGTGCCGGTCACGGAATCGGGCGGGCGCATCCACACATCCGCCGCGACCGTCGCCGTGCTGCCCGAAGCCGCAGAGGTCGAGATCGACATTCCTGCAGGCGATATCCGCATCGACACGATGCGCGCATCGGGCGCGGGCGGGCAGCATGTGAACACCACCGATTCGGCGGTGCGGATTACGCATATTCCAAGCGGGATCGTCGTCACCTCTGCCGAGAAATCGCAGCATCAGAACCGCGCCATTGCCATGCAGGTGCTGCGCGCCAAGCTTTTCGACATGGAGCGCCAGAGGGCTGACGCAGAGCGCGCCGATGCGCGGCGCAGCCAGGTCGGCAGCGGCGACCGGTCCGAGCGGATCCGCACCTACAATTTCCCGCAAGGGCGCATGACCGACCACCGTATCAACTTGACGCTGTACAAGCTGGACGCGGTCATGGCGGGCGATCTGGACGAGGTGATCGACGCATTGATAGAGGCCGACCAAACCGCCAAACTGGCGGCGATGGACGGCTGATGCGCGCGGCGGACCTGTTGGCCGAAGGCGTCGCGGCGCTGCGTGCGGCGGGGCTGGACGGCGCTGCGGGCGATGCGCGCGTGTTGCTGGCCCATGCGCTGGGTGTACCGCGCGACCGTCTGACCTTGGCCATGGCCGACCCGGCCCCCGACAGCGCAATTGCCTGCTTTCGTCGGGCAATCGCTGTGCGCGCGGAGCGCGTGCCAGTGGCACAGATTACCGGGCAGCGCGCGTTCTGGGGGCATAGCTTTATCGTAACCGCTGACGTGCTGGACCCGCGCCCGGAAACCGAGACCCTGATAGAGGCCGCGCTGGAGCAACGCTTCGACACCGTGCTGGACCTTGGCACAGGGTCGGGCGCGATTGTGCTGAGCTTGCTGGCCGAGCGTGCGCAGGCCCGCGCGGTCGCCGTGGACCTGTCACAAGCCGCATTGGATGTGGCTGCGCGCAACGCGGATGCGCTTGGCGTGGCGCAGCGGGTCATATTCCAGCATTCTGACTGGTTTGCCGCCATAGAGGGGCGGTTCGACCTGATCGTGTCGAACCCGCCCTATATCGGCACGCCGGAACTGGCCGCGCTTGCGCCCGATGTGCGCGTGCATGAACCTCGCATGGCGCTGGTGCCCGCAGGTGATGACGGCTCCGGTCTGGCCGCATACCGTGTCATTTGCGCGCAGGCCGTGCGGCACCTGACCCCAGGTGGCTGGCTGATGGCAGAGATCGGCCACCGGCAGGGTGACGCGGTGCAAGCGCTGTTTCATGCGTCGGGACTGGTCAATGTCGGGTTGCGCCACGACCTTTCGGGCCACCCACGCGTGGTGTTGGGTCAGCGCAAACTATGATAAATATGCCATAACCTGCCGTTTCGGGTGATTTTATCGGTCACGGGGCTTGCCACGAGCGGCGTTGCGTGGCACCAACTCTGCGCAGGTTGGTTCAGCACACGTTCGCTGCACCTGACACCCCGATCAGCGGTTCGCTCTTGCGCCTCTTTGGCGGCGCAGCGCGAAGCGCAAGATACGTCCCTATCTGGCTGGACATTTTACAATATGAGATCACCCAATAAACGTTCGCGTTCGAAGTCGAACCGCCCCAAGACGCTTGGAAACATCGTGAACCGCGTGTTCGACAGTTCCGGGCCCGAAGGCAAGGTGCGCGGCACCCCCCAACAGATTATCGAGAAATATCAGTTTCTGGCCCGCGATGCACAGCTTGGCAATGACCGCGTTGCGGCTGAAAACTTTCAACAACATGCAGAGCATTACACTCGCATGTTGGCGCAAGCGCAGCGCGAGCAAGCCGCCGAACAGGAGGCCCGCCGCCAGCAGCAGGAAGACCAACGCGCCCGCAATGACGATCGTGGGCGCCAAAACAATGGTCAGAACAATGGCCAGCAGGGCCAGAATAACGGTCAGAGCGGTCAGAACGGTCAGAACGGCAATGGCGGTCAGAACCACCAGCAGCGGCAGGCCGAGCAAAGCCAGCCCCCGCGCGACGACAGTGGCAATGCAAGCGATGCGTTCGATGTCGCCCCATCAAGCGATGACGACAGCAAGGCGCTTGTGGTAGAGACGCCGGAAGGCAACAGGCCCCCGCAGGAGACGCCCTCCGAGGCGACAGAGCAAAAGCCGCGCAACACGCGCAAGCCTCGCGCACCAAAGGCAGAGGCTAAGGCGGACGGCGATGCCCCCAAACCCCGCCGCGCGCCGCGCAAACCGCGCGCGCCGAAAGGCGAGGGGGACAGCCCCCCCGCACCGGAAATGAAATCTTCGGCGGCGGAATAGGCTACATCGGCAAGGCGTTTGGCAATATGCCAAGCGCCGAAGCCCCGTTCAGCACAAACTGAACCGACAGCGCCGACAGCAGCAGCCCGAACAACCGCGTCAGCACCATCGTTCCGGTGCGGCGCAAGATGCGTTCCAGCGGGGCTGCGGCCAAAAAAGCCAGCAATACCAGAACGATCACCGCCAGCATGACGCCGGTGATCAGCGCGACACCTTCCCATGATCCGCCAGTGTCATTGATCAGCAGCACCATGGTGGCCATCGCGCCCGGCCCGGCAATCAACGGCATGGCCAGCGGAAAGACCGACGGGTCATCGGCCAGATTGCCAGACCCTTCGTCGGCATGGTTCTGACGGCGCTCCGAGCGGCGGTCGAACAGCATGTCCAGCGCCGTCAGGAACAGCAAAAGCCCCCCCGCGATCTGGAACGCAGGCATGGAAATGCCGATGAACTGTAGGAAATCCTCGCCCGCAAGCGCAAAGGCTGTCAGCAGAAGCGCGGCGATAAAGCAGGCCCGCAAGCCGACAGCGCGGCGGTGTTGCGCGCTCATCCCTTGGGTCAGCGCCAGAAACAGCGGTGCCGTGCCAATCGGGTCAATAACCACGAACAGCGTGACGAAAGCAGAGATCAGGAACGGAATTTCCAGCATCATATGTCCTGTATCACCGGGCCTTGAAATGCTTGGCGAGCTTCAGGCCCTGCCCTTGGTAGTTCGACGCCAGATCGGCCCCGTATAACTGTTCGGGCCGCTCTGCCATGCGTTCATAGACCAGCCGCCCGACAATCTGCCCATGTTCCAGCGCGAAAGGGGCTTCGTGGCAACGCACTTCCAGCACACCGCGCGCGCCGGTGCCACCCGCCGGTCCATGCCCAAAACCGGGGTCGAAAAAGCCCGCGTAATGCACACGAAATTCGCCCACCATGGCCAGATAAGGCGCCATTTCGGCGGCATAATCTGGCGGGATATGCACGGCCTCTCGGCTGACCAGAATGTAGAACGCACCGGGGTCCAGAATGATCTGGCCGGTGTCGCTGTGCAGCTCTTCCCAGAAATCGCGCGGCGCATACGCGCCGATTCGGTCCAGATCAATCACGCCGGTATGTGGCTTGGCGCGGTAGCCGACCAAAGTGTCTTGCGCGGGCTTCAGGTCGACCGAAAACCCCAACCCGTCAGAGATGACAGGATCGCCCGGCACCAGCGTTTCGCGCGCGTGCAGGTCGCGCAGGGCCGTGTCATCCAGCACGGCATGGCCGCGACGAAAGCGGATCTGGTTCAGCCGTTGACCGGGACGCACCAGCACAGAGAAGGATCGCGGACAAATCTCGGCATAGAGCGGGCCATGATAGCCATCGGGCACGCGGTCGAATTCGGTTCCATCATCGGCAATGACCCGCGTCAGCAAGTCCAGCCGCCCGGTAGAGCTTTTGGCATTGGTCACGGCATGCAGGCCTTGGGGCAGGGCGAGCTGCTCCATCAATTCCACGACATAGACACAGCCCTTTTCCAGCACGGTGCCATTGTCGAGCGCCATCTCGTGCATCTCGAAATCCGCCAGCCGTTCGGCCACGCGCCGCCCTTTGCCCGCCAGGAAAGAGGCCCGCACGCGCCACGCCCGCGCGCCCAGGCGCAGGTCAAGGCTGGCGGGCTGCACCTGAGCATCGGTGACAGGCAGTTCCGCGGCGATCTGTCCGCGCGCGATCATCTCGCGCAGGGTTTGGGATGGCAAAACACCCTGCATCTCATCACTCCTTGCACGCGGTCTGTCGCATGATCTGTCTTAGCGAAGCCTATGAGACTTGGGAAGGGCAGCCGCGCACGGGTTGTGTGACCCCGATCGGGTTCCTAGGTGAAATGGAGTGCCAAAAAAAGGAGGCCCTTATGGACCGTGACGCATTCATAGAGAAAACCAAGGCCAAGATTGACGAGTGGAACGCCGAGATTGCCAAGCAAGAAGCGCAGATGCGCGGCGCTCAGGCGGATATGAAGCAAAAATATGAAGACCAGCTTGCAGACATGAAAGAGCAGCGCGATCAGTTCGAGAAAAAGCTGCACGAGGCGCGCGAAACCGGCGAAAAGGCGTGGTCCGAAATGCAGTCGGGTTTCGAAGCGGCCTGGACCGACATTGCCAACGCATTCGAGCGGGCGACAAAACGCTGACAGTGAAGAAATGGTCGGGCTAGCAGGACTTGAACCTGCGACCTTCCGTCCCCCAGACGGACGCGCTACCAGACTGCGCTATAGCCCGACAAGCTATGGGCGGCGTTCTAACCGATTCAGCGCCGAGGGCAAGGGGCAATCCGCGCCCCACGCCCATTCACAAAACCGGACTGGCCGGTTTTCTTAAACAGTTGTTGGGGCCGGTTGATACCGGCACACCCCGTCTCGCGAACGGCGTGTCAGCCGTCCCGCGCGGCCATCTTCTGGACCAGCGTTTCAAGTCGCGCCATGGCCGCCGCATAGCTGTCTGCATTGCTGGGCGGAGCGGTGCGCAGCGCATGGGCAATGCCTGCGAAGCGGATCGGGCCTGCTTGTGCCGTCCCGGCCTCTAGTAGTGGCGCGAGCGCGGGCTCGGGGCCGGTGTCGACGGGTTGATCGTCCTCTATGCGCGCAGCTTCCGGCGTGTCCTGTGGCACATCCTCGGCCTTGTCGTTGATGTCAGGCACGGGCGCCGCTGCGATATCGGGGATGTCGGTCTCTGATGGTTGCGCCGCGGGAAGTTCCGTTGCGTCCGCAGCGTCGGGAATGTTCACCGTGTCGGGTGTTTCTTCCGGCTCTGTCGCGTCTGGCTCCGAGTCTTCGACCTGCTCGCTGGCAGGCTCTGCGTCAGGCGTGTCTTCCGTTGGCGGAACCGGCCTGTCTTCGGCTACGGCAGGGCCTGACGTGTCGGTGGCACTTGCCGCGTCGTCTTGCGCTGTTGCCGCTGTCTCGGGCGCAGGTGGCGTGGGTTCTGGCACGCTCTCCGCCGCGTCTGCACCCGTCGCTTGAGGGTCCGGGTCATTCGCCGCGATCACGACAGGCGGCGTCACCTCTCCATCCAGCACATCGTCGCCCAGCGGGGCCATGGCGGCGACGTGGCGCGCGCCTTTA
Organism: Roseinatronobacter ekhonensis; assembly: GCF_900499075.1. Taxonomy (GTDB): domain Bacteria; phylum Pseudomonadota; class Alphaproteobacteria; order Rhodobacterales; family Rhodobacteraceae; genus Roseinatronobacter; species Roseinatronobacter ekhonensis. The sequence continues at coordinate 13,998 of NZ_UIHC01000022.1, forward strand.
TCCTGCAGCAGTTTTTGCACACCACGGATGGTCATCCCCTGATCGTGCAACAGCAGTTTAATTCCGGACAGCAGGTCGATATCAGCGGGCCGATAGTAGCTCCGCCCGCCCGCGCGTTTCACAGGCTTGACCTGACTGAACTTGCTTTCCCAAAAGCGCAGAACATGCGCCGGGGTGTCCAGGGCATCGGCCGCTTCGCTGATGGTGCGGAACGCCTCTGGTGCTTTGCGCATGAACTTGCCTTACTCGTTATTGCCCGGAATTACCCTGCGCGACGCGATCTTTCATCAGATGCGAGGGCCGGAAACTGAGCACGCGGCGCGGAGAGATCGGAACCTCTTCCCCCGTTTTGGGGTTGCGCCCCATGCGTGCATTCTTGTCGCGTGTCGAAAATGTGCCAAAAGACGATATCTTGACCTGCTCGCCCGCGACGAGCGCGTCGGAGATATGTTGCAGCATGCTGTCCACCAGCATGGCCGATTCGTTGCGCGACAGCCCAACCTCGCGGAATACCGCTTCGGTCAGGTCCATTCGTGTAAGAGTTTTATCAGACATCATGCCCCCCGGCGTTTCCGAGCTAGTCTGCGCGAAAGCAATTTCCGAGTCAATATCAGGGGGTTGTGGCGGACCGTTAAAGCGTTACCAGCGCAGCACAACGGCGCCCCAGCTTAGCCCGCCACCGATGGCCTCGGTCACGATCACATCGCCGGGGTTGAACTGGTCGCGGTCGGCCGCGACTGACAGCGCCAACGGAATGGACGCGGCAGAGGTGTTGCCGTGGTCCTGCACGGTCACGACGACCTTTTCCATCGGCACGCCCAGCTTTTGTGCGGTGCCGCGAATGATGCGCAGATTGGCCTGATGCGGCACGACCCAGTCGACATCGCCCGCACCAAGGTCTGCGCGCTCCAGCGCCGTGGTGGCGGTTTGAGCCAGTTTCTCGACCGCGTGCCGGAACACTTCGCGGCCCTGCATTTTCAACACGCCCGATGTGCCGGAGCGTGACACGCCGCCATCGACATAGAGCAGGTCGCGGTATTGGCCGTCCGAATTCAGGTCGACGCCCAGAATGCCGCGATCCTGCGAGGTGCCATCACTGTCCACGGCTTCCAGCACCACAGCGCCCGCGCCATCACCGAACAGCACGCAGGTGCCCCGGTCGGTCCAGTCCATGATGCGCGAAAAGGTTTCAGCCCCGATGACCAACACGCGTTTTGCCTGCCCGCCCAGAATAAGCCCGTTGGCATTGGCCAGTGCAAAGACAAAGCCAGCGCAGACGGCCTGTATGTCAAATGCAAACCCCTGACGGATGCCAAGCGCCGCCTGCACCTGTGTAGCGACGGCAGGAAAGGTGTAATCCGGGGTCGATGTGGCGACGATCACCGCATCAATCTGGTCGGGCGCAATGCCAGAGGCGGCAAGTGCGCGGCGGCCTGCATGGGCGGCAAGGTCCGAGGTGTATTCGCCTTCTGCTGCGAAATGGCGCCGCTCGATCCCCGAGCGCGAGACGATCCAGTCATCCGAGGTGTCGAGCATGGCCGCGAACTCGGAATTCGGCACCACCCGTTCGGGCAGATAGTGGCCGCAACCGCGAATTACCGCCCTTGTGGTGTTCATTCCTGACCCTCTGTGCCTGTGCTGTCACTGGCCGACATCTGCCGTTCCGCGACCGTGTCCATGACCGCGCTCAGCCGGTCCGACATGCGTTCCTGAAAGCCTGACCGCGCCAATGTGAAGGCCAGCTTGATCGCCGAGGACACGCCCGTTGCATCGGCAGAGCCGTGCGATTTTACCACCGTGCCGTTCAGCCCCAGAAAGACCCCGCCATTCACACGGCTTGGATCGGTGCGCTTTTTCGCGCGGCGCATCGGGCGCAATGCCAAAAGCCCGGCGATCATCGCCCAAGGCGTGGCGGTCAATTCGCGGCGCAAAAGGTCGGAAATAAGCCGCGCGGTGCCTTCGCCGGTTTTCAGCGCGACATTGCCGGTAAAGCCGTCGGTAACGATCACATCCACCCGTTCCGAGGGAATATCGCCGCCTTCGACAAAGCCGACAAACTCGAACTGGCCGATCTCTGCGGCTTGCGCGATCAGGATTGCGGCTTCCTTTATCTCTGCGCGGCCTTTGTGATCCTCTGTGCCGACATTCAGCAAGCCGACGCGGGGGCGGGGCATGTTGAACGCGTTGCGAAAATAGGCGGCGCCCATCATCGCGTATTGCAGAAGCGATTCTTCGTCGGCGCGCACATCGGCCCCGACATCTAGCATGGTGTTGAAGCCGGTCTTTCCGCGCGACGGCCAAAGGCATGCGATGGCGGGGCGGTGGACACCCGACAGCTTGCGCAGTTGCAACATGGAAACCGCCATCAGCGCGCCAGTATTGCCGCAGGACACGGTCGCTTGCGCCTGTCCAGAGCGTTGCGCTGCCAACGCGTTCCACATGGACGTGTCGCGCCCGTGGCGCATGACCTGCGCGGGCTTGTCATCCATCTTCACGGTGTCGGGGCTATGATGCACTGTCACACGCCCGCGCAGGGCGGTGTGACGCGCGACAAGCGGGTCGAGCACGGCGCTGTCGCCGTGCAGCAGGATCATCAGATCCGGGTTTTTTGAAACCGACTGCGCGCAGCCGTCGACAACGGCTTGCGGGCCTTGGTCGCCCCCCATAGCATCCACCGACACGGTAATCGTGCCGGGCTTGCCTTTGGCGCTGGTTTCAGGCGCGTCTGACATCAAAGACCCTGACGCGGGACACTGGCATTTAGGCCGCGTCGTCTTCCAGGTCGATCTCGGTCGCTTGGGCAACCACTTCGCGATCAGCATAGTGGCCACAGGACGGGCACACGTGGTGCGGGCGCTTCAGTTCGCCGCAGCTGCTGCACTCGTTGGGGTTGGATGCGACCAACGCGTCATGCGCACGGCGCATGTTACGGCGGGAACGGGTAACGCGGTTCTGTTGAACGGCCATGTCAAACCTCGGATGTCAGTGGCGCGGTGGCGGCCCGAATGTGGACGGGCCGGTTTGGCGCGAGTGTCTGTGGATACGAATTTCGGGCCGAATACACGGAATGTGCCGCGCTTCCAAGCCCTGTTCGCACGAAGGGCGCAAAATACAGGCGTTTTTTTGATGCGCAAGCCATGTTTGCCGGGACCGCGCCACTGGCGAGCTCTTAGGACGGGTCCAGCTTGTCGCGCAGTGCCTTTAGCCCGGCGAATGGCTTGACCGCGTCATCATCCAGCGGTGTCTCGCCTTCCGGTGCGGCGCGCAGCACGCCATCTTCGTTCATAGCAACGCCTTGGGCGCGCGGGAAATCGGGCGCTGCCAGCGCCAGCGCCTCGATCACCGTGGCAGAAAGGTCGATCTGCGTGCCCAGCGGCTCGAGTGTTTCGTCGATTGTCATCTCGACCTCGTCACCCTCCGGCTCTGGCAACTCTGCGGTAAAGCGGCGGATTACGCGTTCGTCGATTCGGGTTGTCACCGGGGCCAACGTAACGCTGCAAGGTTGCACAACGGTCGCGCCTAGACTGCCCGACAGTTCCCAATCCTGCGCCCCGACGGGCGCAAGCGTTCCATGAAAGCGCACCTTTCGCAGGGCGCTCAGCTCCAGATAGCGGGCGAGCGCGGCGCATTCTGCCGTGTCGGGTTCGATCAGGATGTCGCGGGCTTTGCGCCCGTTCAGGCTGGCTACGGACACGGGGGCTGCGATGCGCGGCATTTCGGAAAGCTCGGATGTCATGGGGTGCGGGGCCTTTTGTGTCTGGGTCATGGCATTGGTTGCGGCTGGCAAAGATATAAGGGCAAGGTTTCCATTCTTGAAGTGGGGGGCGTCCTTCTGTATCCCTTTGCGGGAAGCGTGCCTTATTTTAGCGGCACAGAACGGGTTAAAGGGCGGACCGGCCAATGAAACACAGTGTTTTCGCGCTTGTTGCGATTGTGACCTTGGCCTTGAGCGCCTGCTCGCCCGTGCCCCGGTATCATGGCTATGCCCCCGATGACATGCAATTGGCCGATATAGAGGTCGGCCAGGATACGCGCGACGACGTGGCGGAAAAGGTCGGACGCCCCGGTGTGTCGGGCGTCATGGAAGGGGCTGCGTGGTATTATGTCCAGAGCGACTGGGTCGAAGAAGGCTGGCGCGCACCCGTCGAGGTAAAGCGCGAAGTCGTGGCAATCAGTTTTGACGGCAGCGACCGCGTGGCCAATATAGAGCGTTTCGGGTTGGCAGAGGGCGAGGTCGTGGCATTGTCGCGCCGCGTGACGAATACAGGACCATCCGGACAATCCATCTTGCGTCAGCTTTTGAGCAATTTCGGCCAGTTCAACCCCGCACAGATGTTGGGCGGGTAAGCACGGCATAACGGGTCGGGGCAGCTGCGATGACCATACCAGACGCCTTTCACGACCATAATTTCGGTCGGTTGACGCTGCGGGTTGCGCAATCCGAGGGTGATCTGGCGCAGGTGGCACAGTTGCGCCGCGTGCGGTTTCGCGGCAACCGCGGCGCGGATCTGGACCGCTTTGACCCGCTATGCGACCATTTGCTGATAACCGAGGCAGAGACCGAGGGCGCGCTCGCCTGTGCGCGCTTGCGCCTGCTGGATGGCCCGGCGCTGGATGAATGCTACAGCGCGCAGTATTATGATCTGTCGCCGCTGGTGCGCGCCCGGCTCCGCGCGCTAGAGCTGGGGCGCGTTTGTATCGCCGATGACCGCCGCCAAGACCCCGACATCCTGCGCGCGCTTCTGGCTGGAATCGCACGCCGCGCAGAGGCGCAGAGCGTGGATTTGCTGATCGGCTGTGCGTCGTTCAAAGGCGACGAGCCGGGGCGGCACAAAGCCGCGCTTGGCTGGTTGCGCGCGCGCCATACCGGCCCCGCCGAGCTGTGCCCCGCCAAGCGCGACCCCCTTGCCTTCGACCTGCCGCAGCCGGGCGATATTGCTGACCAGAAGGGCGCGATGCAGTCCATCCCGCCTTTGTTGCGTATGTATCTGGGCATGGGGGGCTGGGTGTCGGACCATGCTGTGCGCGACCCCAATCTGGATACGTTGCATGTGTTTACCGCAGTCGAGATTGCGCGCATTCCGCCCAATCGCAAACGCTTGTTGATGGGGATGGCACAGTCACGGTAAACGGCGCGGACCAATTGTCTTTTGGTGCCGCGCGGTTATATCTATTTATCTACAATCCAAGACGGAGGGCAGTTGATGGCCCAAGCCCAGAAACCCAACCTGCATTCCCTCGACCCGGTCTGGGAGCGTATCCGCCACGAGGCTGAGGCCGCGCTGGACGCCGAACCTCTGCTCGGGGGGATGTTTCATTCCTCTGTCCTGCACCATAAAACGCTGGAACAGGCGCTTGCCTTCCGTCTTAGCCAAAAGCTGAGCACGGCGGAGCTGTCCGAACAGATCCTGAGAGAGATCATGGACGCGGCCCATGCGGCAGACCCCACCTTGGGAGAAGCGGCGCGCGCAGATATTGTCGCCACGTTCGAGCGTGACCCGGCGTGCAACCGTTTTCTGAAACCCTTGTTGTATTTCAAAGGATTTCAGGCGGTGCAGGCGCATCGCATATCGCACTGGCTGTGCCGTGAGGGGCGGGCAGATTTCGCCAGCCTGATCCAGATGCGGGTGTCGGAATGCTTCGGGGTCGATATTCACCCCGGCGCACGGGTCGGCCGTGGCATTATGATTGACCACGCGCATTCCATCGTGATCGGGGAAACCGCCGTGGTGGGCGACAATGTGTCGATGCTGCATTCCGTCACGCTGGGCGGCACCGGCAAGGAAGACGGCGACCGTCATCCCAAGATCGGCAATGGTGTGCTGATCGGCGCCGGCGCCAAGGTGCTGGGCAACATTCATGTCGGCGATTGCGCCCGTATCGCCGCCGGGTCGGTCGTGCTGGAAGATGTTCCTGCGCGCAAAACCGTGGCGGGTGTGCCAGCGCGGATTGTCGGTGAGGCGGGATGCGCCCAACCGTCATTGACCATGGACCAGCTTTTTCGCGGTGAAATCTGACCGCTGCAGGACGTAAACCAAACAGGCGCGCGGGTCATTTCCGCGCGCCTGTTTGCGTCTGGCTAGTCTGCGCGGCGCGGAATGATCGTCAGAGACCCGCGCGTTGCGTCGGAATAGGGGCAGACATGGTGCCCGCCCGCGATCAGGTCATCGGCCACGTCATCGTCGACATCGGGCAGCGACACATCCAGTTCCACCGAAATGCCAAAGCCGTCATCGTCGCGCGGCCCCATGCCGACCGTTGCCGTGACAGAGGCATCATCGGGCACGCTGATTTTCTTGCCCCGCCCGTAGGCACGCATCGCGCCTAGAAAGCAAGCGGCATAGCCCGCCGCAAACAACTGCTCGGGGTTCACGCCGTCGCCGCCCGCGCCGCCCAACTCCTTCGGGGTCGACATTGTCAGGTCTAGCGCGCCGTCATGGGTTTTGGATTGCCCCTCGCGTCCGCCACCGGTTGCCGTGGCCTTGGTGCTATAGAGAACTTTTGATGCTGGCATGGTTGCCTCCAATTAGGGTTATCTTCCTCAAGAGGTATGAACCCTGTTCTGGTCTTCAACCGCGCGTGGTGAATTGCACAACAAAAGACCCCCGCCCGATCGGTTCGGGCGGGGGCGTCAAGTCATGGATCTGACCGGCAGGTTACGCCAGCATCGTGACCGGATTTTCCAGATAGGCGACCACTTCGCGCAGGAATTCCGCGCCAAGCGCACCGTCGATCACCCGGTGATCAACCGACAGGGTCATGGACATGACAGTCGCCACTTTCAACTCGCCATCCTTGCCCACGACCGGCTTTTTCACACCCGCGCCCACGGCGAGGATGGACCCGTGCGGCGGGTTGATGACGGCATCGAAATTCTCGATCCCGAACATGCCAAGGTTGGAAATCGCCATCGACCCGCCGACATATTCATGCGGCGCAAGCTTCTTGTTGCGCGCGCGCCCGGCAAGATCCTTCATTTCCGCCGACAGCGCTGACAGCGATTTCAGGTGCGAGTCCTTCAAGACTGGCGTGAACAGCCCGCCCTCAATGGCGACCGCGACGGCCACATCCGACGGCTTCAGCCGCAAGATACGGTCGCCCGCCCAGACTGCGTTACAATCGGGTACGGCTTGCAGCGCCATGGCGCTGGCCTTGATGATGAAGTCATTGACCGACAGCTTCACGCCGCGCGGCTCCAGTTGCTTGTTCAGATCGGCGCGGAACTTCATCAGCGCATCCAGCTGCACCTCGCGGCGCAGGTAGAAATGCGGGATGGTCTGCTTGGCTTCGGTCAGGCGGCTGGCAACTGTTTTGCGCATGCCGTCAAGCGCGACCTCTTCATAGTCGCGCCCCTCATACATGCGCGCGACCATGTCGGCGCTGGGACCGGTGGGCATCGCGGCAGCTTTGGCCGGTGCGGCGGCTGCCGGTGCCGCTGCCTGCGGGGCAGGGGCCGCACCTGGCTTGGCATCCATCACATCGGCCTTGACGATACGGCCATGCGGGCCAGAGCCTGTGATCTGGCCAAGGTCCAGACCTTTTTCGGCCGCGATCCGGCGCGCGAGCGGCGAGGCAAAGACGCGCCCGCCGTCCTTGACAGGGGCAGGCGGAGCGGCTGTGGCCTGAGGCCCCGGCTCGGGGGCCGGGGCGGGTGTCACTTCAGCAGCCGCCGCGCCCCGGGCCTGATCCGGGGCCTCTATGTCAGCGGCGCTTTCGCCGTCTTCGAGCAGTACGGCGATGGGGGTGTTCACTTTCACCCCTTCGCTGCCTTCGGCGACCATGATCTTGCCGATCACGCCTTCATCGACGGCCTCGAATTCCATCGTCGCCTTGTCGGTTTCGATCTCGGCCAGGATATCGCCCGACGACACGGTGTCGCCTTCCTTGACCAGCCATTTTGCAAGCGTCCCTTCCTCCATTGTCGGGGACAGCGCGGGCATGAGTATTTCTGTCGGCATCTGAACCCCTCCTAGCGGTATGTGACTTTATGCGCGGCTTCGACCACTTCGTCGGTCGTGACCAGTGCCAGCTTTTCAAGGTTCGCCGCGTAAGGCATGGGCACATCCTTGCCGCATAGGTTGATGACCGGCGCATCCAGGTGGTCGAAGGCCTGTTCCATCACCACAGAGCTGATGAAATTACCGACAGAGCCTTGCGGGTAGCCCTCTTCCACCGTGATCAGGCGGTTGGTCTTGCGGACAGAGGCAAGGATTGTATCGGTGTCCAAGGGCCGGATCGTGCGCAGGTTGATGACCTCTGCATTGATCCCGTCCTTGGCCAACCGTTCGGCCGCTTCCAGCGCGTAGGTCATGCCAATGCCGAAGCTGACGATGGTCACGTCCTCGCCCGCGCGCGCGATCTGCGCCTTGCCGAAGGGGATCGTGAAATCGTCCATCACCGGCACATCGAAGCTTTTGCCATAAAGGATTTCGTTTTCCAGAAAGATCACCGGGTTCGGGTCGCGGACGGCCTGTTTCAGCAGGCCCTTCGCATCGGATGCCGAATAGGGCATGACCACTTTCAGCCCCGGAATGGCGCTATACCACGCAGCATAACACTGGCTGTGCTGCGCGCCCACGCGCGCCGCCGCGCCGTTCGGACCACGGAACACGATGGGGCACCCCATTTGCCCGCCCGACATATACAGCGTCTTGGCGGCAGAGTTGATGATCTGGTCAATCGCCTGCATGGCGAAGTTGAAGGTCATGAATTCGACAATCGGGCGCAATCCGCCAAAGGCTGCACCCACACCGATCCCGGCAAAGCCGTGTTCGGTGATGGGCGTGTCGATCACGCGTTTCGCGCCGAATTCGTCCAGCAGCCCTTGGGTGATCTTGTAGGCCCCCTGATATTCGGCGACTTCCTCGCCCATCACAAACACTTCGGGTGCGCGGCGCATTTCTTCGGCCATGGCGTCGCGCAACGCCTCGCGCACAGTCTGTTTGCGGGTTTCGGTGCCTTCGGGCCAGTCGGGGCTGGTATCGGTCTTTGGAGCCTCTGGCGCTGGAGCGGCTGTCGCAGGAGTTGCGGGTGCTGCCGCAGGGGCCGCGCCCCGGTCTTGAACCGGGGCCTCCACGTTGTCCACGCTTTCGCCCTCCTCGACCAGCACTGCGATGGGGGTGTTCACTTTCACCCCTTCGGTGCCTTCGGCGACCATGATCTTGCCGATCGTGCCTTCGTCGACCGCCTCGAATTCCATCGTGGCTTTGTCGGTCTCGATCTCTGCCAGAATATCTCCGGCGGAAACGGTATCACCCTCTTTCACCAGCCACTTGGCCAGCGTGCCTTCTTCCATGGTCGGAGAGAGGGCGGGCATCAGAATTTCGGTTGCCATTGTGTGCTATCCCCCCAAAATCACGCGTTTTGCGGCACTTCGGCCGCATAAATATCTGTCCAAAGCTCTTCCGGCGCTGGTTCCGGGCTTTCCTTGGCGAAATCCGCAGCCTCGCTCACGATGCCCTTGATCTCCTTGTCCACGGCTTTCAGATCTTCCTCGGATGCGTGCTTGCCTTGCAGTAGCAATTCGCGGACATGCTCGATCGCATCACGCTCTTCGCGCATTTTCTGAACCTCGTCGCGGGTGCGGTATTTGGCCGGGTCCGACATGGAATGGCCGCGATAGCGGTAGGTCATGATTTCCAGAATATACGGCCCCTTGCGCGCGCGGCAGTGGGCAACAGCCTTCTCGCCCGCGGCTTTCACCGCCAGCACATCCATACCGTCGACTTCCTCGCCCACGATGCCATACGCCGCACCACGTTCCCAAAGGCTGGGTGACTTGGTGGCGCGCTGCACGCTCGTGCCCATGGCGTATTTGTTGTTCTCGATGACAAAGATCACCGGAAGCGACCATAGCATCGCCATGTTGTAGGTTTCATAAACCTGGCCCTGATTGGCCGCGCCATCGCCGAAATAGGTAAAGGTGACGTTATCATTGTCCTTGTACATGTCGGAAAAGGCCAGTCCGGCCCCAAGCGGCACATTGGCGCCGACAATGCCGTGACCGCCGTAGAAGTGCTTTTCCTTGCTGAACATGTGCATCGAGCCGCCCTTGCCGCGCGAATAGCCGCCGTCGCGACCGGTCAGCTCTGCCATCACGCCCTTCGGGTCCATCCCGCAGGCCAGCATATGGCCGTGGTCGCGATACGTGGTGATGCGCTTGTCATCGGGTTTTGCCGTGGCTTCCAGCCCCACGACGACCGCTTCCTGACCGATATACAGGTGACAGAACCCGCCAATCAGGCCCATCCCGTAAAGCTGACCGGCCTTTTCCTCGAACCGGCGGATCAGCAGCATGTTGCGATAATAGCTCAGCAATTCATCTGCCGAGACGTTGGATTTCGGTGTCGCTTTGCGTGTCGCCATGCTTGGCCACCCCTCCCTTGATGACAATAGTTCAACGTTAAACAATCCTTTAGCGCAAATTTTTTTCGGTTGCGAGGGTTTTATGGCAAACCCGCCATGCACTGAATGCAAGGCACATTCGGTGTCGCGGCCATCAGAATTAGTGGCGCCCATCAGAATTAGTGAATGTGTTAAATGGCCCTTGCGGGCCGGAACGAATCATGATGTTGTGCAATTATAAGTTGTTTCCGCTTAAAGCCCTATTCCCACATCTCGGCGCAACAAAAGCAGGAGGCTTCATGGCGCAGGAGTACTGGAACGCGGCCCTCAAGGCTGAAAAGCTGCCATACGGATTTTTCGTGATGCGACCAGAAGCGGCGATGACGCATGCTGGCCTGCCGCGTTTCATCCGAGAGTTGAACATCTGGAAAATGGCTGCGGCGCTGCAAATCGACATGGTTGGCGCGATCAAATCGGGTGTGCTAACGCGTGATAACCCGCTGGATCTGTTACATTCCATGACGCGGCGTTGCGCAGCCTGCGACAAGACGGAAGAGTGCGGGCGCGAGTTGCGCGCGCTCAATTCCCCGGCGAAAGGCCCGCCGGAGTTTTGCCGCGTCAAGAACCGGCTGTCGGAATTGGCAATTCAACAGCGGCCGGGTCACAGTCAGGCTTCGTGACCAACACATCGGTTGGGGGCGCGCGCATCAGGTCGCGCGCGTAATTGCCAAGCCGTGTCGGGTCGCGCCCCGATTGGCTGCCGATTGTCAGCAAGTCAGGTTGCAATTCCGCCATGCGGTAGCGCAATACCTCGTGCACGCCTCCGGGAACGATTTCCGGGGTTTGCAAGGTCGGGGGCAGGCCGCGGCATTCCAGAAACGTGCTGCGCTGCGCGGTTGCCTTGTTCAGCGCAGTCTGACGGTTGGCCGCTGTGTCGGTTGCCGTGATGGGCAATGCATGAATGGCGTGGAACGCGGCATCGGGTGCGAGCGTTGCGGCTTCGCCCAACCCCCCAGAGCAAACCGGATCGAAGCTGAGCGCACCCAGTACGCGCTGGTAGGGTTGCGCCGGATGGGTCTGGGCGATGAGCACGGGGCAGGATACACCAAGCGTGATCCGCTCCATCGTGGTCATGCGCAGACTGTCCAGCACGCGGCGTTCGCGGTGCAACCCCAGAACGACCAGCCCCGCGCCAAGTTGCGTGGCAAGCGTTGAGATCTGCTCTGACGGCGCACCGTCCAAAAGGAACAGGTCTTCGGGGCGTCCGCCATGCTGTTCCAGTGTCGTGCGCAGGTCATCCTCGGATACGCGGGCCAGACTAAGCCGGAACCGCGCGCGCAGCGGTTTGCGCACATGCACCAGAACCAACCGCGCGTTCCAGATGCGTGCCACAAGTGCTGCCCGCCCCAGCACCGCGCGCGAGCGTTTGGTGCCGTCTGTGGCAGCAAGGATTGTGCTGCGCGCGTTCATAACTGCGATTTGTCTGGTAGAAGCTTGCAGGCCGCCATGTCCTCTGACACGTCTTGGGCGAAATGCGCGCGCTGGTTCAGATGCGGGAACCGCGTTGACAGGTCTTGCGCAAAATCGTCAGGCAGGCGTGCGACTGTTGCGCGCGACACAAGCAAACTCTCGACCGGCACACCTTCGGCATAAATGATCTGGTGGTCCTGAAACACCAGCGCATGATAGGTCACGAACCCGCCCTCGCGCTGCTGCACACGGGTTCCGTCGACCAGATGACGGGCCTGCACAAGCGCCTCTGAGCGGCCATTCGCGGTCAGGCCGCCGCGCTGGTAGAGAAATATCCGTTGCAATGGCCCGACCACCAGCGCGCCCAGATTGCCCATCAACCCCGCTGGCAGGCGCACCGGCGCAAAGACACCCACGGCGCGCACGGTCGTCTTTCCGACCCACAGCAACGGTTGCGCGCCATTGTCGCGTGTCAGCACGGATTGCCCGGCCTCTAGCTGTTCAATCGGGACCAACTGCCCGTCGCCCGCCATAATGCGGGTGCCGCTGCAAAAACACCCGTAAACCAGTTGCGACAGGCGCAGGCGTGTTTGCCCCGGATCTACGCCGATCAGCGCATAATGTGCGCCGCGCCGCAGCGGCGAGAGCGGTAGCAGATAGGTGTCGTCCGCCACATCCAGCAGCAGCGCATCCAGCAATTCGTTGTCCTGCGCCATCAGGCGCAATTCTGCCAAGACGGTGACAGGCCCATTTGGCACACCGTCGGGAATGCTCACGCTTTCTTCGGTCACATCGAAAGACACGGTCAACGCGCGCGCACCCGGCTCAAGCGTGTAGATATCGCCCGTGCATAACAGTTCTGGCGGGCCAAGCGGGTCGCCCTCGTTTATGCCCCAGAACGCGCGCAGCGCCGCTGCCTCGAAAATCTCGCAATCATACTGTGTCAACATGCGAAACCCACCTCGCGCCACCGGACGAAACACGCCCGGATGCACCAAGACTAACGCAACTGACGCAACTGGCCAATGGGATAAGATCGCGCAGTGTTTGGGTGGTCAGCGTTGACGGGTCCAGACGGATTCGCGGCAGATGCCGAAGACGCATCCCGACACCCCAAGCGTATTGCCGCGCAACTCCATCTTGGCCGAATAGGTCTTGTCGCGGTCGGGCGCGTAGACCTTGCCGTCATCATAGCCGCCATCGCCGTCCGCAACCATGTCCCAGACAATCGCGCGCCCGATATTGTCGGATGGGACGGTTTGCCCGTCGGGGCCAAATGCCGCGACCAGCCCGCCGCAGATCCGCCCGTTGGAACAGGTCTGCATCTGAACATGGCCGTAATTGCCGTTGTCGTCGGGTTGGGTTTTCCACAGCCCGTGGCTGGGGTCGGCCAGCGCGGGGCCCGCGGTCAGGGCCAAGGCGGCCAGTGTCAATGTCGTGCGGCGCATGATGTCTCTCCTCCCATCAAAAGCTGGGCAAAGGAAAGCGCGGTGCAGGGCTTTCGGGCAAGCCCGACCTTGGGTCAGGCGACGCAACGTCATATGCAAAACGGGGCCCGCTGGGGGCCCCGTTTCCGTGTCAGTTTGGCTGTGGGTCAGCGCGGTTCGGACATCAGCCCGCGGATCAGCGCGTAGCAGGCCAGCAGCAACACCAACGCGAAGGGCAACCCGGTCGAAACCGATGCCGCTTGCAGTGCTGCCAAGCCGCCACCCAGAAGCAGCGACGCCGCGACCAAGCCTTCGAAGATGACCCAGAACACACGCTGGCTGACCGGCGCGTTGATCTTGCCGCCGGCCGTGATCGTGTCGATCACCAGCGAACCCGAGTCAGACGATGTGACGAAGAACACGATCACGAGAACAATCGCGATCACCATGGTGATGCTCGCCAACGGCAGTTCCGACAACATCCCGAACAGCGACAGTTCCGGCACGTAGGAGTCGATCACGTAGCTGAACACGGCTGCTTCGGATGCATTGTCGATCAGCTGCTGGATCGCGGTGCCGCCGAAAGTGGTCATCCAGATGGCCGAGGCCAGTGTCGGGATGATCAGCACACAGGTGATGAATTCACGCACCGAGCGGCCACGGCTGACGCGGGCGATGAACATGCCCACGAACGGGGACCAGCTGATCCACCATGCCCAGTAGAAGGCTGTCCAACCTTGGCGGAACCCGTCATCTTCGCGGCCCACCGGGTTTGACAGTGACACCACTTCGCTGAAATAGGCACCAATATTGCCAAGCACGTTGCCCAGCAGGACCAGTGTCGGCCCGACCAGCAGCACGAAGACCATCAGCAACAGGGCAAGGCCCATATTGATTTCTGACAGGATCTTGACGCCGCCGTCCAGTCCGCGCAGCACCGAGATAAGCGCCATACCCGTGATGATCGCGATCAGCACCAGCGAGGTGGTGATGCTTGCGCCCAAATCCGGCATGCCCAGAACGAAGCCCAGACCGGCAGATGCCTGTTGCGCCCCAAGGCCCAGCGAGGTTGACAGACCGAAGATGGTCGCAAAAACCGCAAGGATGTCGATGATGTGGCCCGGCCAGCCCCAGATCCGCTCTCCAAAAATCGGGTAGAAGATCGAGCGCACGGTCAGCGGAAGGCCCTTGTTATAGGCAAAGAGAGCCAGCGACAGCGCCACGATGGCGTAGATCGCCCACGGATGCAGACCCCAGTGGAAGATGGTCGATGCCATCGCCAGACGCCGTGCGGATTCGACCGTTTCGGGATCGGCCAATGCGCCTTCGACAATGCCAAGGTCGCCGCCCAGCGGGTTATCGCCCCAGGGGGTGCCGAAATAGTAAACCGGCTCCAGCACGCCAAAGAACATCAGGCCAATGCCCATGCCCGCGGCGAACAGCATCGCGAACCAGCCCAGGTAGCTGTAATCCGGCGTCGCATCGAGCCCGCCAATCCGCACCTTGCCCAAGGGCGAGACGAGGATGCCAAGGCAGACGATGACAAAGACGTTCGCGGCCGACAGGAAGAACCAGTCGAAGGTCGAGGTCAGAAATCCGCGCATAGCGCTAAAGGCCGGTCCGACCGAGTCCTGGAACATCAGCGTCAGGATGACGAAAGCCACAACCACCAGCCCGGAAATGGCAAAGACGGGGTTGTGGATATCCAGCCCGAACGGGCCGATCTTTGGGGTAATGTTGTCTTGACCGATCTCGTAATCGGTCTCGATCACCTCGGACGCCCCTTCGGGTTCCGGGATCGCTTCAATGTCGTCTTCTTGTGACATTCATGTTCTCCATTTTTGGCCGCCTGCGGGACGGCTTGAAAGCGGGTTCGGCGGTCGCCTAGCGGACCAGAAACACCGACACATCGGCATGTGCTGCAATCGTGTCGCCATGGCCGGCCCAGATGTAGTCCATCGCGCTCGGGGCGTGAGTCTGCATAACCACAAGATCGCCGCCCAGCTCGTTGATGGCCGACATCAGCGTTTTGTCGGTGTCCACACTAGGGTCATGGCTGACGCAGGCTTTGGACGCGGTGGTCACGCCATGCTTGCTGGCCTGTTCAGACGCGAATGCCGCAAGTTTGTCGGCATAGTCCGCCGGGCTGCGCGCGCCGGGGGCGGGCGCTTCGCCCGTGACGCCGACATAGCAGATCTCGGCACCGTAATGCTTGGCAAGATCCGCCGCAGTGGCCAGCGCCTTGGTGAGTTGGTCGATGTGTGACAGATCGACCGGAAAGATGACTTTCCGATACATGGTCCCTCCATGTGTTGTTTTTATTGGCTTGTGCGGTCACGCTAACACGGGCCATGGGGGGACATGCAACCCCAGCGACACGAATTTGTCCGTGAGCGACACGAACACCCGCGCGCGAGGGGCTTGGCTATGGGATTTGCCACGACACGGCCTATGCAACCACGCCGCAAGAGTTGTGCATTTAATCAGCGTTTCAGCCGTCGGGCGAGGCCCTTGGCCTTGCGCCTGATCCAGGCAGTGAGCCCCCATTGCCAGTAATGTTGCGGCTTGGGTGCGTCGCGTCGCAATGCCCGCTCCGATGGATCGGAAAGCTCGTGCAGGCGTGACTTCGATGGAAACCGAAATGATGTGCGCCCCGCGCCAGCACGGTTGACATGCCAGCCGCGCTTCAATTCGGCCTCGGCAAAGCGTCGCTGCGTATATTTGCGATAGGCATGGTCTTGGTCGGTGAACATATAGTGACGCATCGCAAGGGTCTCTTCGGCCAGACGATATTCGGTGCCATGAATCTTGTGCCCGCCGCTTTTAACCTTGTTGGGACGCAGTGCCGCGCGCCACGCGTTAATTTTCTGCGGAATGCCTTGCGAGAAATAATAGTAATGGCGCATCGGCTGCGGGCCGTCATGGTCGGGAAGATAGCTGTCATCCACAGGCAGAAACACGAACTCGTCGAAATTGATGGCATCAGCGCCGGTCGCAGCGATGCGGGTGATCGCCTCGTCAAGACGCTCGCCGGGGCGGTAGGAATGGACAATCTCATCGGCATCGAGATGCATCAGCCAGTCGGCATCGAGCGCATCGTAGAGGCGTTGTTTGGCGTCCAACTGGGCAACGAGATCGAAATGGCCATTGTAGGGCAGGGTCTCGAGGTGGACAAGATTCTGCTTGAACCGCGGCTCTTTCAGAATTTCGGTGCTGCCGTCATCGGACTCATTATCAAGAATGGCATAGCGTATGCCGTTGTCGATCAGATGCTGCAACGCGTTGGCAAGGTATGTCTTCTCGTTACGTATGGCGAGGACTGCGACGATATCCATTTGCCTTTGAAACTCCTGACAGGGGCGGTAAACTTTTTCCGAGGAAATTGCCGGTTCGCGGTTTGCTTGACGCTAGCTCCGACGTTGTATTGGAGCAGGTGCTCATCAACCTATACGCTGCTGACATGCCGCGACAAACAATCTTCTCCGACCTCGGCGATTTCTCATGTCAGGCATGTGACAAGCTCTGATGAAACGCGATGTCTGCGGCAAGCGTTTCACGCATGCGCTGTAAAGTCGCCGGGCTCGGCGTGGTTGGACTTGGCGGGGTGATGCCACGCAGCACGCCGCCTCGTAACCGCCGGTACAACGACGAAGATTTAAATCCGCTGGGCACCAATCGGGCGGCAGCTTTAATCGGACCAGGCATGACCTTGCGTTTTGTTCCGGAAGTAGCGTTGCGGACGGTCCCATTGTCTGCCTGCGAGTTGTGGGCGACATGCCGTAGCCCCAGAAACCGATTACAGCGTGCCAGCACCGCTGCCGGGTCGTCGTGGAAATCCTCGGCTTTCAAAAGCAGAATATTCTCGGCACCGAAAAGGGTCTGCCATTCCGGCACGATCCGCGAATAGCCCGACAGCGCGCAGTATCCGCCGACATTGCGGTAGAAAGAAATCCTGTCGTCCCAGACCAGTGCAGGGTTATCGCCGCGATCTGAAAGCGCCTTTTCGAGCGGATCCGTCTCGACCCCTCGCCGAAAATCGTAGCGATATTGCGAAAGCGCCCGCTCTACGGGGTCGCGCAAAAGCAAGATGATCTTGGGCTTTTCAAGGCTCTCTTTGATGCGCTTCATGGATTGAGCGTCTGCAAAATACCCTTGCGAGCTTTCGCCAAATATCAGGCTGTCCGAGTCCGAGTGCGAAAACAGGCTGTTGTGCTGCGTTGACCCACCCTTGAACCTATCACCAAAAAAGAACCAAGGCTCTTTCGGGCGGCTCATGCAGATTTCCGGATGCTGTTCCAAGGCTACGTGCAAAGAGCTTGTGCCGCTTTTGGGGGCGCCAGGAAGGAGCAGATTGCATTTGTAATCCACGGAGCGAGCCTCGGTTAACCTAGCGTCGGATCGTAATGCGCGATTACCCACAAGGCGTCAACCCTTCTGCCCGGCGCCCTTTCGGCGGGGAAAAAAGGTTGTGGAGTGCATGCATGCGCTCAGTGCGAATGGCACTGACCCGTAATGTCGAGACCAAGTGCGCATGTCTCGTCTTTCCCCCGCAGCGCGCTGATGCTATCGCTGCACAGGTGAACAATCGGGAGGGTCGAGATGGATTTGGGAATCGCAGGCAAGCGCGCGCTGGTATGCGCAAGCTCCAAGGGGTTGGGGCGCGGCTGCGCCGAGGCGCTGGCCGCCGAGGGCGTGCATCTGGTCATGAACGCGCGCGGGGCCGACAGCTTGGAAGACACCGCCGCCGCCATTCGTGCCCGACACGGGGTCGAGGTCGTGACGGTTGCCGCCGATATCACCACCGAAGAGGGCCGCGCCAAGGTGCTGGATGCCGCGGGCGAGGTCGATATTCTGGTCAACAACGCGGGTGGTCCACCGCCGGGCATGTGGACCGACTGGGAGCGCGATGATTTCATCAAGGCGCTGGACGCCAACATGCTCACGCCGATCGCGCTGATGAAGACGCTTGTACCCGGCATGATCGCGCGCGGTTGGGGGCGTGTGGTTAACATCACCTCTGTTTCTGTGAAATCGCCGGTGGCGGTTCTGGGCCTGTCGAATTCCGCGCGCGCGGGGCTGACCGGCTATGTTGCAGGCACCTCGCGGCAGGTCGCGGGGCAGGGGGTTATCATCAACAACCTGTTGCCGGGCATCCACGATACCGACCGCGCCACCGCGCTGGATGGCGGCGCGGCCAAGGCCGCGGGCATAACTCCCCAACAGGCACGCACCAACCGTGAAGGCACCATTCCCGCCGGACGCTATGGCACGGCGGAAGAATTCGGCGCGACCTGTGCGTTCATGTGCTCGCAGCATGCGGGCTTCATGGTGGGACAAAATATCCTGCTGGATGGCGGTGCGGTGAATGCAACCCTCTGAGCTAAAAGGCTCCGGACTGCTTGTGCTGACGGCGGCGGCCTTCGGGGCCGCGCCGTTCCTGATTGCCTTGGCGGTGCAGTATTTTCCGCCTCTGACACTCGGGGCCTTGCGCGCGGCCTTCGGTCTGCCCCTGCTGTTGATCGTGGCGGGCCTGATCGGGAAGCCGGGCTGGAATGGCGCTGAAGCGGTCATGACGGCCATGGTGGGCGGTATTCTGGTGATCGCGGTTCCCTTCGTCACGTTGGCGGTGGGGCTGCAATACATCCCCTCGGGCATGGGCGGATTGCTCTATGCTACCATGCCGATTTTTACGCTGGCGCTGGCCGCGATCTTCCTGCGCGACGAGCCGGTGACGCTGGAGCAGACCTTGCGCATCGTGCTGGGGCTGGGAGGCGTCGCGCTGATCGCGGGGCCGTCCTTCCTTGGCAACTCGCTTGGTCAGGCGGGTGTCGGAACGCTGTTCACACTGCTGGCACCGCTCAGCTATGCGGCAGGCAATGTGTGGTTCCGGCGGCGGCAGCCTGTGTCGCCACTGCTGCTGAACGCGGCCATGTTCGCGGTGGGTGCGGTTGCAACATGGCCGGTGGCGCTGTTGGTGGATGGGCGTGTCAGCGTCGCACCCTCGGCCACGGTGATCGGCATTCTGGCCGCGTTGGTCATTCTGGCCACGGTTGCGCCTGCGATCCTGAACTACATGCTTGTGCGGCAGGTGGGCGCAAATCGCGCGTCGCTCGTCATGTTCGTGATGCCGGGCTTTTCCGTGCTGCTGGGCATGGTGTTTCTGGACGAACGCTTGCCGCTGCTGGCCTTTGGCGGTTTGGCCTTGGTCATCCTTGCCGCGCGTGGACCGATGCCGCGTCTGAAATCGCGTGCGGTGGCAGCGGAATAGGGGGCGCGCGAACGCCCCCTTCGTGTCAGGCCTTGCCCTTGTAGATCTCGACCAGCTTGCCCAGCATTTCCAGCGCATCCTCGCGCGAGCGCTGGAAGCTGTTGCGCCCGATGATCGACCCGTTGCCGCCGCCGTCGCGGATGGCGCGCGCGTCGTCGAACACCGCATCCGCGCCTTTCGCCGCGCCGCCCGAGAAGACGATCAAACGGCGACCATTGAAGGATGACTGCACGCAATGCTTGACGCGCGCGGCTTGGGTCGCGATGTCGATTTGCTGCTCTTCATAGACCTTCTTGGCCTCTGGCAGCATCAGGTGGTCGGTGCCCAGCTTGATCTTGATAACATGCGCGCCCAGAAGCGCCGCGATATGCGCGGCATAGGCTGCGACATCAATCGCGGTTTCGCCGTCCTTGGTCACTGCCTCGCCGCGCGGGTAGGACCAGATGACAGACGCCACGCCCTTGGCGGCGGCTTCGCGACGCATCTCGACGATTTCCTCGAACATGTCGATCGCGCAATCGCTGCCGGGATAGATGGTAAACCCGATGGCCGAACAGCCCAGACGCAGGGCATCATCGACCGAGGCCGTGATTGCCTGATTCTTGCCCGCCGTGCCGGACATTAGCGAATTGGCGCTGTTGACCTTCAGGATGGTCGGGATCTGGCCTGCAAACGTGTCGGCGCCAGCTTCCAACGGGCCAAGAGGGGCGGCATAGGCGCTTAGCCCCGCGTCAATCGCCAGTTGGTAATGGTAATGCGGGTCATAGCCTGCTGCATTCGGGGCGAAGCTGCGCGCGGGACCATGCTCGAACCCTTGGTCGACGGGCAGGATGATCATCTTGCCGGTGCCGCCCAGCTTACCGTTCATCAGCATGCGGCACAGATTGGCCTTCACGCCGGGTGTTTCGCCTTCGTAATTGGCTAGTATCTTCTGAACGATGCGGGTTGCACGCATGGTGGCTGCTCCTGTCCGGTTTGTTTCTGGAACGGGGTTAATCCGCCGTTTGTGGCAAAACAATGAACTTTACGCGCAACACCGGAACGTTAGCGCAATCAAGCGGGTTTGGCGCGCCTCAAAGCCGTGCCGACTCCGCCATGCGTGCAAAAAGCCCGCACAATGGCGGGCTTTGGGGCCTGATGAAAAAGAGGCTCAGAACGGGATTTCATCATCCATGTCGGACGGTCCCGCGGGTGCGCCACCGCCATATCCGCCGCCGCCGCCGCCACGGCTGTCGCCATAATCGGGCCCGCGGTCATAGTTGCCGCCGCCGGTGCTGCCGCCGCCGGACCCGCCGCCCTCACGCCCGCCAAGCAGGGTCAACTCGCCCTTGTAGGGCCGCAGCACCACTTCGGTCGTATAGCGGTCGGCGCCGGACTGGTCCTGCCACTTGCGGGTTTCAAGTTGGCCTTCGATATATACGTTCGAGCCCTTGCGCAGGTATTGCTCTGCAATGCGCACCAGTGGTTCGGCAAAAATCGCGACCCTGTGCCATTCGGTTTTTTCCCGCTGTTCGCCCGATTGCTTGTCGCGCCAGCGCTCTGACGTGGCGATGTTCAGGTTGCACACCTTGCCGCCATTCTGGAAGCTGCGCACCTCTGGATCGCGCCCCAGATTGCCAACGATGATCACTTTGTTGACCGAGCCTGCCATGTGTTTTCGTCCTTCGCATTGATACGTTGCGCGCTGCGCTATCTTTGCGCCACATGGTAAAGATAGGGTGAACAGGCGCAAGCGGTTTTCTTGGCGCGCAAGACACGCTATACTTGGCAAAGTTTTGGGGATGGGACATGCGTTTAGCTCTTTTTGCTGCCTGCTTGCTGTGCATGGCGACGCCGAATGCGTTTGCGCAGGGGTTGAGCCTGTCATCCAGCGGGAACGTATCCAGCAACCCGTTGGACCGGATCAAGCGCGCGAACCGTGTGATCGACGGGCGGTTGTCAGAGCAATATTCCGCCTCTGTCCGGCTGTTGCCGAACCACGAGGAGGAGGACGCGCGCAGCCCGCTTATACCGCGCTATGATGGGCCGCGCGCGGGGGAATATGTGCAGCTTGCGCGTGTCGCCGCGCGCAACAACAACGTGCCCGAAGACCTGTTCCTGCGCCTTGTGCATCAGGAAAGCCGATGGAATGCAGGCGCGCTGTCGCATAAGGGGGCGATCGGGCTTGCCCAGCTTATGCCCGGCACGGCCGAATTGCTGCGCGTGGACCCGAACGATCCGGGCCAGAACCTTGACGGCGGGGCGCGCTACCTGCGGATGATGTATGAGCGTTTTGGCAACTGGCGGCTGGCGCTTGCGGCCTATAACGCCGGTCCCGGCGCGGTCGAGCAGCATGGCGGTGTTCCACCTTTTGCCGAGACGCGCGATTACGTCGCGATCATTCTGGGCGCGGGATAAACAGCGCAGCCCCCGGCTTGCCTTTCCGCGCCCCGTTGGTGCAAGGTCTGGCAAAACTGCC
Organism: Roseinatronobacter ekhonensis; assembly: GCF_900499075.1. GTDB lineage: Bacteria > Pseudomonadota > Alphaproteobacteria > Rhodobacterales > Rhodobacteraceae > Roseinatronobacter > Roseinatronobacter ekhonensis. The sequence goes on from NZ_UIHC01000022.1 coordinate 35,965, forward strand.
GGAGAGGACATGACCCAACTCGATACCGATTTCGTCCGTGCGCAATTTCCGGCTTTTGCAGAGCCCGAATTGCAGGACCAGCTGTTCTTTGAAAACGCGGGCGGGTCTTATACCTGCCAGCCCGTGATCGACCGGCTGACGCGGTTCTATCATAGCCGCAAGGTGCAGCCCTATGGCGCGTATCGCGCGTCGGAGCTGGCGGGCGCAGAGATGGACGAGGCCCGCACACGGCTGGCAGCCCTCATGGGGGTGGAGGCTGAGCAACTTAGTTTCGGGCCATCGACCACCGCGAACACCTATGTTCTGGCGCAGGCTTTTGGCGAAAAGCTGGGGCAGGGGGATGCGATCATCGTGACCAATCAGGACCACGAGGCCAATACCGGCCCGTGGCGCCGGCTGGAAGCGCGCGGGGTCGAGCTGCGCGAATGGCAGATCGACCCGGACACCGGCCATCTGGACCCCGCGGCACTCTGGGCGCTGGTCGATGACCGTGTGAAGCTGGTTGCTTTCCCGCATTGCTCCAACGTGGTGGGAGAGGTGAACCCGGTTGCGGAGATCTGTGCCGAGTTGCGCGCGGCGGGCATCTGGTCGGCTGTCGATGGGGTGTCCTACGCGCCGCATGGCTTTCCCGATCTTGGGGCGCTTGGGGCGGATATCTATCTGTTCTCGGCCTACAAGACCTATGGACCGCATCAGGGATTGATGGTGCTGTCGCCCGCACTGGCAGACTGGCTGCCCAATCAGGCGCATTACTTCAACGCCGATGTGCCCTATAAACGGTTTACTCCTGCCGGTCCCGACCATGCGCAGATTGCGGCCTGCGCAGGCATGGCCGACTATTTCGATGCGCTTTATGCGCATCACTTCACGGATGGCGCCGCGCCTGCCGCGCGCATGGCCGCTGTGCATGACCTGATGCGCGCGCAGGAAACGCGGCTGTTGCAACCATTGCTGGACTATCTGCGCGGGCGCAATGACGTGCGGCTTTTGGGGCCGACGCGGGCCGAAAACCGCGCGCCGACGGTCGCGCTGGCCCATCCCCGTGCGGGGGCCGCATTGGCGCGCGATCTGGCTGCGCGCGGCATCATGGCGGGGGGCGGCAGTTTTTACGCCAACCGTGCGTTGCAGGCACATGGGATTGATCCCGCACATGGCGTGTTGCGGTTGTCTTTCGTGCATTACACAGCGTCAGCGGACCTTGACCGGCTGCTTACGGCCCTAGATGACGTGTTGTGAAATTGCGACGAGCGGATATGTGACCGAGCTGACCCCGATCATCCTTTGGCTGCGCCGTGATTTGCGGTTGAGCGATCATCCTGCCCTGCATGACGCTGCTGCGCGTGGCCAGCCGGTTATTCCGTTGTTCATTCATGATGACGAGGTGGCGGGTTTGGGCGCCGCGCCGAAATGGCGGCTGGGCCTTGCACTGGCGAAGTTCGCGCAAGCGTTGGAGGGCGCGGGCTCTCGGCTGATCCTGCGGCGCGGCGATGCGCTGGATGTGCTGCGCGCACTGGTCGCGGAAACCGGCGCGCGCGACGTGATCTGGACACGCGGTTACGCTCCGGACCAGATTGCCCGTGACACAAAGGTGAAAGCGGCGCTGAAAGCCGATGGTGTGCAGGTTCAGAGCCATCCCGGCCATCTGCTGTTTGAGCCGTGGGAGGTCGCCACCAAGGATGGCGGGTTCTACAAGGTTTATACCCCTATGTGGCGCGCCGTGCGGGACCGTGATGTGGCCGAACCCCTGCCAGCACCAAGCCGGATAGCTGCGCCAGATGCGTGGCCCGCGAGCGACCGTCTGGATGATTGGCAAATGGGCCGCGCCATGGACCGTGGGGCCGCCGTTGTGGCAGGCCATATCCATGTCGGCGAGGACGCTGCGCACGGGCGTTTGGACGCGTTTTTGGCGCATCGGGTCGCGCGCTACAAATCCGAACGCGACCGGCTTGATATGGACGCCTGTTCCGGTCTGTCCGAAAACGTGACCTATGGCGAGATCAGCCCCCGCACCATCTGGCACGCGGGTTGGCGCGCTTTGCACGACGGCCATGCGCAGGCAGAGGATTTTCTGAAAGAACTCGTCTGGCGCGAATTTGCGTATCATCTGGTCTATCACACACCTCGGTTGACCACGGAAAACTGGCGGCCCGAATGGGACGGTTTCCCATGGCAGGGCGAGGGAGAGCCTGTGCAGGCGTGGCGGCATGGGCGCACCGGCATCGACGTGGTCGATGCGGCCATGCGCGAGCTGTATGTCACAGGCCGTATGCACAACCGCGCGCGGATGCTGGTCGCCAGCTTCCTGACCAAGCACCTGCTGGTCGATTGGCGGCTGGGGCGCGACTGGTTCGCCGAGTGCCTTGTGGATTGGGATCCGGCGGCAAATGCCATGGGCTGGCAATGGGTGGCCGGCTCCGGCCCCGATGCAGCCCCCTATTTCCGCATCTTCAATCCCGACACTCAGGCGCAGAAATTTGACCCTGACGCCGCCTATCGCAAGGCGTGGCTGGCAGAGTTCAGCCGCACGCCCCCCGCAACGGCGCTGGCTTTTTATGACGCCTGCCCGCGCAGTTGGAAACTTTCGCCCGGTGACAAACGTCCCATACCCATAATAGAGCTGAAAGACGGTCGCGAACGCGCGCTGGCCGCGTATCACGATCACAAAGAAAAGCAAAAACAGGAAGATATGGCGCATGGCTGACATCGCATTTCCATCGCGCAGGGTGGGAGAGATCCTGACATCCCTCGACGGGCAGACCGACCTGCCGCGCTACTTTGCCGCCGCATATGCGATCGGGCAGAAGCTGAACAAGGGGCGGCTGGATGTACACCTGCCCGACGGGCGGGTGTTCCGGCTGCAAGGCAAGCACCCCGGCTATGTGGCCGAAATTCATGTGCATGACCCTGACCTGTTCGGGCGGATGATCCGCGAGGGCGATCTGGGCTTTTCCGATGCCTATCTGGAAGGGGGCTGGACCACGCCAGACCTGCAAGCGCTGATGGACCTGCTGGCCGATGACAACCCCGCGCTGTATGACGAGGTCTTGCCGATGAAGGCGATCCGCTTTGTCGAGCGCTTCCGCCACTGGCTGCGCCGCAACCACAAGACGCAGGCGCGCAAGAATATCGCGCATCATTACGACCTTGGGAACGAGTTTTACAGCCTGTGGCTGGATGACAGCATGACCTATTCCTCGGCGCTGTTCACCACCGGGCAGGAAAGCCTAGAGGCTGCGCAGGAAGCCAAATACGCCGCCATGGTAGACCGCATGAACGTCAAACCCGGCGATCATGTGCTGGAAATCGGCTGCGGCTGGGGCGGCTTTGCCGAATACGCCGCCGCCAAGCGCGGGCTGCGCGTGACCGGGCTGACAATCTCTCAGGCGCAGCATGATTACGCCGTGGACCGCATGGCGCGGCTGGGCCTGTCAGGGCAAGTCGAGATCCGCATGCAGGATTACCGCGACACGCGCGGTGAATTCGACGGTATTGCGTCCATAGAGATGTTCGAGGCGGTGGGCCAGCGCTACTGGCCGACCTATTTCAATGCCGTGCGCGACCGTCTGCGCCCCGGCGCACAGGCGGTGATCCAGATCATCATGGTGGGCGACGCGCGGTTCGACCTGTACCGGCGCAATGTCGATTTCATTCAGAAGCATATCTTCCCCGGTGGGATGTTGGGCGCGCCGACCCCTGTGCGGCGCGTGGCCGAAAACGCGGGTCTGCGCTTCGTCGATACGCATGATTTCGGGCAAAGCTACTCTGAAACGCTGCGCCGCTGGCATGACAGCTTCGCCGAGCGTTGGGACGAGATTTCCGGCATGGGCTATGATGACCGGTTCAAGCGGATGTGGGATTACTACCTGACATCCTGCGCGGCGGCCTTTCGCGGCGGGTCTTGCGATGTGACCCAACTGGTGTTGCAACGCGCCTAGGCTGGGGTAAACTGGCGGCATCTGTCTAAAGGGTGCCCCGATGCAAGATGTGGATGACGACCGCGATACCGCCCCGCTGGACCGCCTGACAGAGCCTTTGGGCCTGCGGCTGGTCTATATGATCATCATCGGCGTGATGCTGAGCTTCGCACAATCGGTGCTGATTCTGCTGGCGGTGATCCAGTTTGTGATCGTGCTGATCGACAACCGGCAGCCGAATGCGCGGCTGGCCGATCTGGGCTGCATGGTCGGCGCATGGGTCGCCAAGGCCGCGCGCTACATGGTCGGCGCGACCGACACGAAGCCATGGCCCTTCCGCGAGATGGATTGAGCCTCGGCGCGGGGCTGCGGCCCTCTTTCGCCCGCGCGCGGCTGTGCTGGACGGGGTGAGCGCGCCGGTCATGTGGGGGTTTGGAGTGAAGCTGGCGGTGGGGTGAGGGGGTGGTTTGAGCCCAGACCGGACCTACGGTCGATTTCACATAAACGGCTGGCCGCGGGGCTGAACACAAGATTTGAAGGCATCGACTGGTCGAGCGCGGGCGTAACCACAGTGCTTTTCGCGACGTTTCGTTTGTGTATGATCATGCCTGAGTGGTGATCTTCGAGGTTGTTGGGCATATGCGTCACATTGTTATAATCCTGCTGCCTCTGCTCACAGCCCTACAGCCAAACTCTGGTCATTCGCAGGGGCTGCTTTCTCCGGGGGCTGAGGACGAAGTGTCGCGCTGCATTCAAAGACACGGCCCCGTCTATCAGGCGGGTGTAAACGTGACGATGGATCAAGCTGTTTTACAAGTGGCGGTCAACTTCGTTTGTACAGCCTTGCACGATAGCGAGCATCAGCCTTCGCGCATGCTTGCGGAGTGCGTCCTACCCAGACTGTTTCTTGGGATGAGGTTTACAGACTACGCCAACATCCATACTGCTTGCTGGGAAGGTCTCGATAATGAGCGTCTTTCAAGCTACTTCTATGTGGGGATGTGCATGATGAAGGCGATGGAGGATGAGCGGATATTCGACCAAAAAAGCGCTTTCGCAGAAAACGCCCGCTGCGAAGAAATCGCTTCGCCGGCTGAAAGCGACCCCAACTACCAATGGCGTCCTGACCTTGGGAGATAATGAAAGCGGCATATGAACGTCTTTCATACCAACCTGCGCGCATTCGATCTCCAATTGTCCTAAGCTTCGTCTTCAGCGACCGTCCGCTCCGTCCGCAAAGCCGCCAGTCCTTATCAGTACGCTAAGCTCTCTCCTCCGCCTCCTGCAACCACCCCCACACCCGCATAGGCGTCAGCGGCATGTCCACATGGCGCACCCCGCGTGGCCACATGGCGTCCAGAGCGGCGTTCGACAGCGCCGCCAATGCGCCGACGGTGCCCGCCTCGCCACAGCCCTTCATGCCCAGCGGGTTGGTCTTGGACGGCACCGGCACGCTTTCAAACCCGATCATCGGCAGGTCCGACGCGCGCGGCATGGCGTAATCCATGAAGCTGCCCGACAGGATCTGGCCGTCCGCGTCTAGCGCCAGATCTTCCATCACCGCCTGTCCCAGACCCTGCGCAATGCCGCCATGCACCTGACCCTCTGCCAGCACCGGGTGCATCAGGTTGCCGAAATCATCCACCGCCAGATAGCGGTCCAGCCGCAGTGCGCCGGTCTCGGGGTCGATCTCGACCTCGCACAGATGCGCGCCGTTCGGGTAGCAGCGCCCCTCCAGCGTGATGCGGGCATCGTGGCGCAGAAGCGTCTCTTCGCCCGCATGGCGCGCCAGTTCCGCCGCCTCGACCAAGGTGAAGCGCCGGTTGCTTCCGGGGGTGGCGAATATGCCGCCCTCGAACGTGAACGGCCCCGCGCCTGTGTGCCGTGTCAGGAACTCCGCAAAATCCGCGACCATCGTCTTGGTCATCTCGAATGTCGCCGCAGATTGCACGGTCACAGAGCGCGAGCCGCCCGTGCCGCCGCCCTGCGCGATCAGGTCGCTATCGCCCTGGATGATGTCGATCATATCCTCATCCACGTCGGTCAGTTCGGCCAGATAGCGTGCAAACACCGTTTCATGCCCTTGCCCGTTCGATTGCGTGCCGACAAACAGGTGCACCCGACCGTCCGGCGTAAACTCCAAAGCGGCACTCTCCGAGGAATCACCCAGGATCGCCTCGACATAATAGCTGACCCCCATGCCGCGCAGCAGCCCCTTGGCGGCACTGTCGGCGCGGCGCGCGGCAAAGCCCGCCGCATCGCCCAACGCCTCTGCCCGGTGCAGCAGGCGCGCGAAGTCGCCCACGTCGATGGTTTCGCCCATGGGCGTGGTGTAGGGGAACGCATCGGGCGCGATCATGTTGCGCGCGCGCAGATCGAACGGCGTGATGCCCAGTTCACGCGCGGCCATGTCCATCGTGCGTTCCAGAAGTGTGATCGCCTCTGGCCGCCCCGCGCCGCGATAGGCATCGACCGGCGTAGTGTTGGTATAAACCGCCTGCACATGCAGGTCCGCCACGGGGATGTCATATACCCCCGTCAGCACCTTGGAAAACAGCGCGGTCTGGATGTTCTGACCGAACTGAGAGTTATACGCCCCAAGGTTGGTGGTCGAGCGCACGCGGTAGCCGATGATCTTGTGATCCGCGTCCAAGGCCAGTTCCGCCGTGCTGGTCAGATCTCGCGCGCCATTGTCGGACGCGATGGATTCGCCCCGCTCGGCCACCCACAGGATGGGCGCTTCGATTTGGCGGGCTGCCGCCGCCAAGGCGTAATGCTCGGGGTAGACCATGACCTTCATGCCGAACCCGCCGCCCACATCGGGCGTGGTGACGCGCACGTTTTCGGGGTCGAGCGACAGGGCCTTCGCCAGTTCCGTTTTCAGCCGCCACACGCCTTGGCCGTTGAACGCCATGTGCAGCTTGCCGTTGTCCCAGTCTGCCATCGCGGCGCGCGGCTCAAGGCTCGCTGCCGTCACGCGGTTTTGCCGCACGTCCAGCGTGGTGATGTGCGCCGCGCGGGCGAAGGCATCCGCCACCGCGTCCGCATCCCCCAAGCGCCAGTCGAGGGCGAGGTTGCCGGGGGCCTCTGGGTGGATCGTGTCGCCGCCGGGGGCGAGCGCGAGCGCCACGGGCAGGTCGTCATAATCCAGCGTGATCGCGTCCAGCGCGTCCATTGCCGCCTCGCGCGTCTCGGCGACTACCAGCGCCACGGGTTCGCCCACATGACGCATTGTATCATGGGCCAGAATGGGGCGGTGCGGGGCCGCACCCTTGCCGCCGCGCGTGTCGGGCAGGGTAATGGCGTAGACGGATTCTGTGACGCCCATTGCGATCAGGTCCGCGCCCGTCAGAATGGCGCGAATACCGAGCAGGGCGCGGGCATCGTCCACATCCAGCGCCGTGATCCGCGCATGGGCCACGGGCGCGCGCAGAAAGACGCCGTGCAACGCGCCTTTGGGGGCGATATCGGCCATGTAACGGCCTTGCCCGGTCAGAAACCGCATATCCTCGCGCCGCGTGCCGCCCTGAGATTTCCCGAATGCCTGCATGGTGATGCTCCTTGTTTAGGAAAGAGGATAGGCGAAGCGGGCAGGGGTGCAAGGGGGGCGTTGCAGTGCAATCAGGCTTGGGCAAGACGCAGACAATCCGCGACCGCCCGAGGTGGGTGCGGGAAACCCGCGCCCGCCTGGCGGGCGGGCGGTCAAGGGGGGCTCTGTTGCACAAATCCCGTGAGGGATTCATCTTGTGAATCCAGTGTGGTAGCTGGAGGGCATGAGCAGACCCATCGCTCCGGCCGACAAGACAAGGACCTGGCCGGCCTACAACGAAGCGCTCAAGCGACGTGGTTCGTTGACGATCTGGTTTGATCCCGCCATGACTAGGGAGGCGACGCCGACCGGAAAGCGTAGTCGCCAACCCGACTATAGCGATGCTGCCATCAAGACCTGCCTTACGATGAAAGTGCTGTTCGGCATGGCGCTGAGGCAGACGACAGGTTTTGTCGAGAGCTTGCTGCGGCTGATCGGCTCGGACTGGGCGGTGCCAAACTTTAGCACCCTGAGCCGCCGCCAGAAGACCTTGAATGTAAGCATTCTCTACCGTGGCTCATGCGGCCCGTTGCACCTGCTTGTCGACAGCACAGGCATCAAGGTCGAGGGCGAAGGGGAATGGAATGCGCGCAAGCACGGTGGCACAAACCGCGTTCGCCATTGTGCTCGCACCAATGGCGCATCAATGGCTCACCTGGCGCAAGATCCACATCGGAATTGACGAGAAAACACTCGAAATCCGGGCTGCGGAGTTCACCATCAGCAATGTCGGAGACGCGCCCATGCTGCCCGAACTTCTCGACCAAATCCCGCCCGATCAGGAGACCGGCAGCGTCACCGCCGATGGTGCCTTCGACACCCGCAAGTGCCATGATGCGATCGCCGCTCGCAGCGCTACGGCCATCGTACCACCCCGCAAGAACGCCAAACCATGGAAGCCCGATAGCCCCGGGGCGATTGCGCGAAACGAAGCGCTTCGCGCGTCGAAACGCTTCGGTCGAACTATCTGGCGACGATGGAGCGGTTATCACCGCCGGAGCCGCGTCGAAACCAAAATGCATTGCGTCAATCTGCTGGGCCAACGTCTGACCGCGCGGGATTTCGACCGTCAGGTTGCCGAGTTCCAGGTCCGTGTCGCCGTGCTGAACGGCTTCACAGCGCTCGGAATACCCGTCACCGAAGCTGTGGGATGACTCTGTCCGGGGAAAGGGGAACCTCGGCCATCAGCCGATTTGTGCAACAGAGTCCCGCCGACTGGTCGGAATATTTCGGCTATATCACGGATCAGGGCGACCGCTTCTTCCATCTGGACCCGCTCTGGGCCGATGCCAACATAGATGCCGTCGCCATCGACAATTACATGCCGCTGTCGGACTGGCGCGACGGAACCGAGCACGCCGATGCGGGTTGGGGCAGCATCTATAATCTGGACTATCTGACGGCCAATGTCGCTGGTGGCGAGGGGTATGACTGGTTCTATGCCAGCGCGCTCGACCGCGACCAGCAACGCCGCACACCCATTCGCGACGAGAGCGTTTGGCAAGAGGACTGGATCTGGCGTTACAAGGACATTCGCGGCTGGTGGGAAAACGACCACCACGACCGTGTGGGCGGTGTGCGACTGGACAAAACCGCGTGGGAGCCGCGCTCGAAACCCATCTGGTTTACCGAATACGGCTGCGCCGCGATCGACCGGGGCACCAACCAGCCGAATGTGTTTCTGGACCCGAAATCGAGTGAAAGCCGCGCGCCCTATTTCTCGCGCGGATGGCGCGACGACACGGTCCAGATGCAATATGTGCGCGCGGTCAACCGCTACTGGTCGGACCCGGCCCACAACCCGCAATCGGAATTCTACCAAGGCCCGATGGTGGACTTGACCCGCGCGCATCTTTGGGCGTGGGACGCCCGGCCCTATCCGTGGTTTCCCGGCAATGCCACATTGTGGAGCGACGGGGCAAACTGGGCGCGCGGGCATTGGGTGACGGGGCGCGCGACGGCGCAACCGCTGGACGCCGTGATCGCGGAAATCTGCGCGCGCGCGGGGCTGACACCGGTCGATGTATCGCGCGTTTACGGCGTGGTGCGCGGCATGGCCGTGCCCTCGACCGACAGCCCGCGCGCAATGTTGCAAGCGTTGATGCTGGCGTTCGGCATAGATGCCGTGGAACGCGACGGCACCTTGCGCTTTGTCACGCGCGATGGGCGGGCTGTGGCGCGGCTGGGCGCGGACAACCTTGTGCGCGCGGATGGCGGCGATCTGACCCGCATTCGCGCCCCGCAGGCCGATGACGCCGGGCGCGTGCGGCTGGGCTATGTGGCCGAAGGCGGCGATTTCGACCTGCGCACCGCAGAAGCCGTGTTCCCAGATGCCAGCTCTGCGCGCGCGGCGGGGTCCGACCTGCCGCTGGTTTTGCCAGAGGGCGAGGCGCGGCTGATCGCGGAACGCTGGCTGACCGAGGCGCGGGTCGTGCGCGACAGTGCCCGTTTTGCGCTGCCACCGTCCAGTGGGGTTGGCGCGGGGGATGTGGTCGAACTTGATACCGGTGCGGGGGCGTCGGTCTGGCGGATCGACCGCACAACGCTGTCTGGCCCGCGCGAGATGGAAGCCACGCGCGTCGAACCCGGTGTATATGGCCATGGCGAAACCGATCTGGGGGGCTCACAAGCCGCTGGCTACACCGCGCCCGGCCCGGTGCAACCGGTCTTTCTGGACCTGCCGCTGATACCGGGGACAGAGGTGGCGCATGCGCCGTGGCTGGCTGTCTCTGCCCGCGCATGGCCCGGCGCGGTGGCGCTGCATCGCCGCGAAGGTTCTGACCAGTTCGTGCTAAATACGCTTGTGGCGCAACGCGCCTTCATCGGGGTTACGGCAACGCCGCTGGTGGCGGCACCGGCGGGGCGCTGGGATAACGGGCCTGCGCTGCGTGTCCGTATGATGCGCGGGGTGCTGCAATCCGCCAGCCCGCAAGACGTGCTGGGCGGGGCGAATAGGCTGGCCATCGGGCTGGGCGAAGATTGGGAGGTGTTCCAGTTCGCAGAGGCCGAGATGGTCGCGCCGGACACCTACGCGCTGCGCCGCCGGTTGCGGGGGCAGCAAGGCACTGACGGGATCATGCCCCTGGACTGGCCCGCCGGTGCGCTGGTTGTCGTATTGGACGGTCGCTTGGCGCGGATCGACTTGCCGCGCGATGCGCTGGGGGGTGAACGCGCCTATCGCATCGGACCGGCCAGCCGGCCGATTGATGATGCCAGCCAGCGCGATTTCGTGGCAACTGCGCAAGGGGTGGGGCTGCGACCCTACCGTCCGGCGCATCTGCGCCTGCACGCGCTGGCGGGGGGTGATCTGGCGGCCGCCTGGGTGCGCCGCACACGCGAAGGGGGCGATGCCTGGGGCAGCGCCGAAGTGCCGGTCGCGGAGGCCTATGAGCGTTATATGCTGCGGGTGCGTCTGGGCGGCGAGGTTCTGCGCGAAGAAGTGCTGGACAATCCCGCCTTTATCTACACCGCCGCGATGCAGGCCACAGACGGGGCAGGGGCCGCATTTGCGGTCGAGGTGGCGCAGGTCTCTGACGTGGTTGGGCCCGGGCCGTTTGCGCGGGCCGAGGTGCTGCTGTGATGGCACCGACGACATGTGACGCGCGCGCCGGTGCGCCCACCCGCCCACCCCGCCACGCCGCCTGCGCGGCGCGGCTTGCGCACCGGCGCGCGCGGGGGGTGGGGTGGATATGCGGCCGGTAACGCCCACGGACTTGCTAGCCGCAGCGCAGGTTCTGTTGCAGTGGCCCGACGACGCCTGGCCAGAGGTGGCGGCGGCACTGCTGGACGAGGCCGCGCGGGCCGACCGGTTCCGGCGCCGCCACGGTCTTGCGCATCCGCGCCTCGGCAATGGCACGGTGACAAGCGCGGCACTGGCGCGCGGGTCCGCCCCTGCGCCAGCCGCCGGCGACCGGCGGTTTCTGTCGGCACTCGCGGCAGTGATCGCGGCGGTTCTGGCGCGGTCAGAAGGCCTTGAAGGTCATGGTCGTCAGTGTGCGGCTGATACCGGGAATATCGAACAGCGCTTCTGACAGATAATGGCCGACATCCGCGTCATCGGGGATATAGACTTTGGCGATCAGGTCGTATTCGCCCGAGGTGGAATAGAGTTCCGAGACCACCTCGCGGTCATAGATAGCGTCGGCAACCTCGTAGGTTTTACCGGGCGTGCAGCGGAACTGGACAAAAACGCAGCGCATAGGGCCTCCGGGTGTTGGGGTTCAGGGGGCTTTGCCCACTCTGGGCGCGGGCGCGCCCATTCACCCCCAGAATATTTGGGCAAGGATGAAGAGGGAAGAGTCAATCTGGCTGAAGCGTGAGCGGAGCTGCCTCTGCGCCGAGGTCTTCGGTGGTGAGTGCGGCCTTGGGCCTTGCAAGGCGGTTGCGGATGACCCAGTGCAGCCGGTGTTCGGCGCGGGTGATGGCGACATAGGCAAGCCGTTTCCAAAGTGCAATACCGCCCTCGGTGCGGCCCGCGCGCGCGGCGGCGTAAAGGTCGGGGGCAAAGACCTGCACCTCGGGCCATTGCGAGCCTTGGGCCTTGTGAATGGTGCAGGCCGCACCGTGCACGAAAGCCGCGCCCATGGCGGCAGCGAAGGGGATGAACGGGTCCTCGTTCGGGTCTTTTTCGATTTTGACGATCGAGGCGACCGAGATTTGCGGATCTGGCGCGCCGAAGATGTGGAGCCGCGAGAAGCCCGGTTTGCGCCCCGGCCCCAGATAGACCACCTGCGCGCCCTTGATGAGGCCGCGCGCTTCGAGATCAATCCGTTTGGCACGGTGCTTCAGCGGCAGTTCCAACCCGTCGCAGATCAGCGGTTCGCCTTCCAGCAGGGCATCTTCGGGGGCGCCATGGGCGCTGCGGAAGGCATGGATCAGGCGCAGGCGCGTGGCGTTGCGCCACACCAGCACCGGGCTGCGCGCCATCAGGTCGCTATCCACACGCTCGGCCAGATGTACGCGCTCGTCATTGCGGGCGGCGGCGGTGATGCGGTCCTCGAATTGCTCGAAGCTGAGGTCGGGATCGGCCAGCGCATGTGCCAGATCAAGGATCGGATTATCCGCCGCCTGCCGGTGGATGCGAGCCAGGTGCATCTTTTGTGGGGCTGGAAGGTGGTCGAACACCATCTCGCCCGCGCCCCCGACAGGTGCAAGCTGCGCCGGGTCGCCGAACAGGACCAGCGTGCCGAAGAGTTCCTTCAGATCGTCCAGTTGGCGCTGGTCCAGCATGGAGCTTTCATCGACAAAGCCAATATCGAGCGGGTCGTCGCGACGCTTCCAGCCGGTGATGAAATCGGACCCGCGCAGGCCTGCTGCCGCCAAAGCGCCGGGGATGGAGGGGGTTTGCGCGTAGAACGCCGCCGCGCGGTCGAGCGCGACATCCTCCATACCTTCGATTGTGGGCCGCGGGGCCTGACCCGCCAGCCATTCAGCGATTTTCTCATATTCCGGGTCATAGACCGGGGAATAGAGGATGCGGTGCAGCGTGGTCGCAGGCACGCCGCGCCCGCGCAGGACCGACGCCGCCTTGTTGGTTGGGGCCAGCACCGCCAGCGACCTGCGGTCGCGCTTGCGGCGGGGTTCATATTCGCCTGTCACGATCTCGACCCCGGCGGCCGCCAGTGCTTTGGTCAACCCCGCCAGAAGCAATGTCTTGCCGGAGCCAGCCTTGCCGGTGATCGCCAGCACCGTGCCGCGCCCCTCTGGCATGGGGCCGGTCTGGCCGGTGTCGAGGTCGATCCCCGCCGCATCGAGCGCGGCGGACACCCGTTCCCAAGCCTGGGACTGGTCATCGGAGAGGGCGGGCAGGGCGGCTGTCGCTGTCATGGGCGCGACCCTAGCCCAAAGCGCGGGCCGGGGGAAACCGCTTTCGCGCGCTTGCAGCGCAGGGCCGCGCGGCGTAGCCTGAGCGCCTCCATTGCAACAGGACCACCCATGCCAATCCGCAACCGTTTCGCCGCGCGCCTGTCCGACCATGCCGCATGGCGGCGCGATTTCCATGCCCATCCCGAATTGGGGTTCGAGTGCCACCGCACCGCCGCGATCGTGGCCGAGAAGCTGCGCGCCTTTGGCTGTGACACGGTGGTCGAGGGTATTGGCGTGACCGGCGTTGTAGGGCTGATCCATGGCCGTAACGGGCCGGGCCGCTGCATTGGCCTGCGCGCCGATATGGATGCGCTGCCGATGCATGAGGCGACGGGCCTGCCCTATGCCAGCACCGTGCCGGGGCGGATGCATGGCTGCGGGCATGACGGGCATATGGTGATGCTTCTGGCCGCCGCCGAATACCTGTGTGAAACGCGCGCCTTCGACGGCACCGTTGCCGTCATCTTCCAACCTGCCGAGGAAGGGGGCGGGGGCGCGAAGGTCATGTGCGATGCGGGGCTGATGGACCGCTTTGCCATTACCGAGGTCTACGGGCTGCACAACCGCCCCGGCCACCCTTTGGGCGAATTCAACATCCGCGCGGGCGCGTTCTATGCGGCGGTGGATGAGTTCCGGCTGGTGGTGGAAGGCAAGGGCGGGCATGCCGCCAAGCCCGACCAGACCATCGACCCGGTGGTGGTCGCCAGTCACCTGATCGTGGCGCTGCAAAGCGTGGCCGCGCGCAACACCGACCCCACGCAGAACATCGTGCTGTCGGTCTGCGGGGTGGACACATCCAGCCACGCGCACAACGTCATCCCGGCGCGGGTGGCGCTGGTGGGGACGATCCGCACGCATGACGCGGGCGTGCGTGACCTGGCAGAGGCGCGGCTGCGCGCGCTGGCGGACGGCACGGCGCGGGCGTTCGGGGCGGTGGCGGAGGTGGAATTCCTGCGCGGCTACCCGGTGATGGTCAACCATGCCGCGCATACCGACTACGCCCGCGCGGTGGCGCTGGACGTGTCGGGGCAGTGCATTGAGGCGGGGTTCAACATGGGCGGCGAGGATTTCGCGTATATGCTGGAAGAACGCCCCGGCGCCTATATCGTGCTGGGCGCGGGCGACGGGCCGGGCCTGCACCACCCGCAATACGACTTCAACGACGAGGTGATCCCCTATGGGGCAAGCTGGTATGTGGGGGTGGTGGAGGCGAGGTTGGGGTGAGAGCGAGGGTCATTCAAGTGATTTGTATGCTAAAGATTTACGGGAGAAGGTCGTGAGCACCACCGAGAAAGGTAACAGGCTCGAAGATCGTTTGCTTAAATATTTACTTGATCAAACAGGGCATGATGAACTGGTGTATGGATTATACCCGGCAGGACAGTGCCGCGTGCTAAAGCAAGCAAAATATTACTGCCGAGATCGCGAAGCAGATGTCGAATTTGATATCGTAGTAGAGATTCGTCGCCAAGGTGCTTCTGATCCGCATCTATATTTAGTCTTTGAGTGTAAGAATCATAAGAGGTCAATCGAAGATAAAAACATCCGAAACTTTTCTGATCAACTTATTAGTGTATTTGGGCATGCTGCGAAGGGTATTATCGTTACAACGAACAAATTGCAGTCAGGTGCTTATAGCGTGGCGAATAAGCGAAAACTTGGCATTGTGAAATTTGATAGCGATGGAATTGAAATAGTAGCTGAACGCACAGCAAGATCATGGGTCGAGGAAAAATTTATAGATTCTCAGCTTTATTCTGGTAGCGGATCGCAAAAAAGTCTTAAATTTTCAGCGCATTTAGATGGGTGCTATTTCAGTTAATTTAATCAACTGATAAGAGATGCTATTTCAGATCGTCTGAATATAATGGAAATAAGCTTCGGAGTGAGTTTTAATACTGTAAATTATCTTACAGTCTATCAGATAAAAGAAAAGGCAGAGCAAGCTCTGTCACTGGTAAATTATAAGAATGGCGAAGTTGATGTGGAAGAAATCTGTAGATCGTTGAACCTCACTCTAGTTCGATCCGGAAAAATGATCTACGATTCGGATGGAAATGCAGTCTTGGGTTCGCTTGATTTCGCTGGGCAAACTATCCGCGTAAATTTGCATCAGAACAGCAATCGTGAACGATTTACAATCGCTCATGAAGTAGGTCATCTGTGTCTCGAACATGGTAAGTTTCTTCTGTCAGAAACTGTTGTAGAAAACGACCTATACGTTGAGAATAATTCAAAGGAGATTTTTAACTATCAGCGTCTTGAGTTTCAGGCTAATATTTTTGCTGCTGAGTTGCTTCTGCCGGATACTCAGTTTCGTAATACCGTCGAGGCGTTAAGAGAAAAGTATGGCACACACGGCAGGAGTTTTGGGTATATTTTCGTTGATGATCAACCGTGCAATTATGTGCCATATAGCCAGATGTTAGCTGATCTATCAGAGCTGTTTGGTGTTTCAAGAAGAGCTATTGAGATTAAGTTAAAAAGAGCAGGGCTTGTTACAGATAATCGCTCTTCTTTCACTCGAGCTTGATCATATCACAATTTGGCGTCCTAGGAAGTTGCCATGGCTTATCTTGCTCTACCCCCCCAAGCAGCGCCACCGCCCGCGACGGTGCTGGCGCTCTGGTGCACAAACGGTCAGATGCGCTGAACCGGGCTGACGCTAGGGAAGCTGCCCATTTTTTAGGCCGCTATGCTTGACTCTCTTGCCAAGGCGTCGTCCATTCGGCGGATAAGGCGTATCGTCGCAGGGGCAACCCGTGCCGCGCGCGCCTTGCAAGCTGCCCTCTGAGTGGCGGCATAAATCAACCTGGAGGTTACCATGACCAAACATCTGACAGCTGGCGTTTTCGCTTTCGCCACCGCCATGGGCGGTGCCGCGATGGCGCAGGACCAGACATTCATTTCCATCGGCACCGGCGGCGTGACGGGCGTGTATTAACCGGCAGGCGGCGCGATCTGCCGCTTGGTCAACCGTGACCGGGCCGAGCATGGCATCCGCTGCGGTGTGGAATCGACCGGCGGGTCGATCTTCAACATCAACGCCATCCGCTCGGGCGAGCTGGAATTCGGCGTGGCGCAGTCGGACTGGCAGTTCCATGCCGCCAACGGCACCTCGCGCTTTGAAGAAAACGGCGCGTTCGAGGAATTGCGCGCGGTCTTCTCGCTGCACCCCGAGCCGTTCACGGTTGTCGCGCGCGCCGATGCGGACATCACCGATTTTGCGGATCTGGCCGGCAAGCGCGTCAATATCGGCAACCCCGGTTCGGGCCAGCGCGGCACCATGGATGTGGTGATGGACGCGATGGGCTGGACCACCGACACCTTTGCGCAGGCCACGGAACTGCCGCCCGCAGAGCAGTCGCTGGCGCTGTGCGACAACAATGTGGACGCCATCGTCTACACCGTCGGCCACCCGTCGGGCGCTATTCAGGAAGCGACCACCTCGTGCGACACCGTGCTGGTGAACGTGGATAATGACGCCATTCGCGGTCTGGTCGAGGAGAATTCCTACTACCGCATGGCGACCATCCCCGGCGGCATGTATCGCGGCAACGCAGAGGACGTGACCACCTTCGGTGTCGGCGCGACCTTCGTGTCGTCGACCAACGTGTCGGACGATGTGGCCTATGAAGTGGTCAAGGCGATCTTCGAGAATCTCGACCAGTTCAAGGCGCTGCACCCCGCGCTCGACATTCTGGAAGCGCAGACCATGGTGACAGATGGCAATTCCGCGCCCATCCACGAAGGGGCCGCACGCTACTACCGCGAAGCGGGCCTGATGGAATAAGCGGCCTCGTGCCGTAGCACTGCCATGGCCCGTGTCATGCGGGCCATGGCTTTCGTGTTTTCCCGGATCCGTTGGGAAAACCGCCAAATCATCAAACCAACATTCGGGGGATGGACCATGTCGCAAGCGCCTCAAGAGGGTCGCCGCTTTTCCGATGAGGAATTGCAAGACCTCGTCGCCAGCACCGATTCTGGTGGTCGTGAACCGACCAACCGCAATGTCGCGTTGCTGATCGCAACCGTGGCGTTTCTGTGGTCGGTCTTTCAGGTCTGGATTGCCGATTTGCAGTTCCAGTTTGCCCAATACTGAAGTGGTCCGGCAAATTTGGACAGCGTGCTAAGATGTATCCAACGCGCACGAATGGATACGAGAATGACAAAGCGACGGAACTTTTCAGACAAGTTTAAAGCTGCTGTGGCGCTTGAGGCGCTGC
>NZ_UIHC01000145.1 GCF_900499075.1 Roseinatronobacter ekhonensis
GCTCGGACGAGGCGATCAAGGCGTTCCGCAACACGATCCTCGGCGAGACATGGGTCGAGAGCGGCGAGGCGCCCGACTGGCAACGGCTGGCGGATCGCCGCGAGGCATGGAAACCGGGCACCGTGCCGGCGGGCGGCCTGTTCCTGACCGCCGGCGCCGACGTGCAGAAGGACCGCATCGAGGTCGATGTCTGGGCCTGGGGCCGCGGGCTGGAAAGCTGGCTCGTCGATCATGTCGTCATCGAGGGCGGGCCCGGCGATCCGGCCTGCTGGCAGCAGCTCACGGATCTGCTGGGGCGCACATGGACGTATGCCTCCGGCGAGCATCTGGCGATCGCGCGTCTTGCGATCGACACGGGCTACGAGACCAGCGCGGTCTATGGCTGGGCGCGGCAGGTCGGCTTCGCGCAGGTGGCACCCGTGAAGGGGCTCGACGGGTTCAATCGGTCGAGCCCGGTGACAGGCCCCACCTATGTTGACGCGACCGTCGCGGGCAAGCGCCTGCGCCGCGGCGCGCGGCTGTGGAGCGTGGCGACCTCGACCTTCAAGGCCGAGACCTACCGCTTTCTGCGCCAGGACCGACCGGCGGAGGAAGAGATCGCCGCCGGTGCACCGTTTCCGCCCGGAACGGTGCATTTGCCGTCCTGGGCGGACAGCGAATGGCTGAAGCAGCTGGCCGCCGAGCAGCTGGTCACGGTGAAGGGCAAGCGCGGCTTCACGAAGCTCGAATGGCAGAAGCTTCGGGAGCGCAACGAGGCGCTGGACTGCCGGGTCTACGCCAGGGCCGCCGCGTGGATCGCCGGGGCCGACCGGTGGTCTGAGGCCCGCTGGGCCGATCTGGAGACGCAACTCGGCATCGAACAGCGGAGCGATCCTAATGGGGTGACGGGCTCCGAACCGCCCGCTGGCAAGCGGAGCACGCTGCGGCGGCGGACCGTCCGCTCGAGTTACATGGAGTGATCAGTGGGCCTTCTTTTCCCCGCGACTACGATGGCCGGCACGCACCCTGCGCCGGAACTCGGCGAGCATGGCCAGGTCGAACTCGATCTCCCGGCGGTCGATGTCCTCAGGGTCAAAGGCGCCTCCGACCCATTCCAGCAAGAACGCATGTTCGGGATGTTTCGGGTCGGCGATCGCATCGAGGAAGTTCATGAACCCGGGCAGACCGCCCACATCTTCGGGCGGTGCGCGGCGTCCGCCCTCGACGAACACCGGATAATCTTTGTCTGGATCACCGTCGCGGACGTGCTCCACACGGATGCTGTGCCGCCAGTCGTCACCGAAATCGTAGACATAGGTGAATTGGTCGATTCCCCGATCCATCACCTGATTCAGCCGGGTTCCCTTGGCCTTGTAGACCCGGCCGGACGCGCTCTCCAATCCGGGGAGCGGGTCGCCATAGGCGCGGTCGCCCACGCGAAACTCGTAGAGATGCGCATGGTCCCACCGCATCACGGCCTGAAGGATGTCGTGCAATGTCGACAGGGTGATCGCAGCCGCCACGTCAACCCGCCGCCAGATACGCGGGGTGATGTCCTCGAGTTCGATCATCAGACGGGCGACGGGCTCCGACATGGGTCCTCCGGGCGGCAGCTTTGTCCCAACCATAGAAGGCGCGCGTGATGCCGACAATTACCGACCTGCGCAGCCGCCGCGACGCGCTCTCGGCGCAGCGCTCCTCCGGCGTGGCGCGGGTCAGCTATGACGGCAAGACCGTCGAGTATCGCAGCGTGGTCGAGATCGACCGCGCCATCGAGGCGCTGGACCGCGAGATCGCCGCGGCCGAGGGCCGGCGGATCG
>NZ_UIHC01000107.1 GCF_900499075.1 Roseinatronobacter ekhonensis
TGATCAGAGCTTGAAGCTCAGCACGGTCGGCGGGGCCAAGGTAAAGGCAAATGTCATTGCGTCTCATGTCCCGAATATAGCACATCAGGCCCTCAATGGGAATCCTGTGTCAGGTGGGGAACACTAGAGGCGCGGCTGGCAACGCTGGCCGCGCAACGCGACGTCATTACCTATGGCAAACTGGCCGCCGAGCTTGGGCTGGATGGGCCGGGCCGCATTGCACGGCTGACCACTGCACTTGAGACGTTGATGGTGCAGGACACGGCAGTGGGCCGCCCCTTGCGCGCAGCGCTTGTGGTCGGGCGTGCAACGGGTGGCCTGCCCGCACGCGGCTTCTTTGAAAAAGCGCAGGCGCTTGGCCATGATGTGTCGGACGCGGTGGGCTTTCATCGCGCGCAGCTATCGGCCTGTTTCGGCCCTGTTGCAGGCTGACTAGGCCTGCAAATGCTTCAACCCTTGGGTCACATCCGTGCGGATGGCCAGCCGCAGCGCCGCGTCATCGCCTGCGCGCAAGGCTTCCAGCATATGCCGGTGGTGCGGGGGCGGCGTGGTCCGGCGCAGCCGCGTGTACAGCACCCGCATTGTCGGCCCCAATTGCAGCCAGACCGTTTCAAGCAGCCCCAAGATTGCAGGGCTTTGCGCACGCAGATACAGCGTGCGGTGAAATTCGAGATTGGTTCGAATGTAGCCGATCGGGTCTTGCAGATTGACGGCGCGCGCATTGGCCTCGTTGATCGCGTCCATCCGGTCGATCAGCGCCAGATGCGCGCGGCGCAATGCGCGGCTGCCCAGTTCCGGCTCTAGCAGCGCGCGGATCTGCGCAAGCTCCTCAATCCGGTCATTGCTCAACTCCGGCGTGGTCACACGACCAGATGCCGAAATGCTCAGCGCCCCTTCCGCCGACAGCCGCCGCACCGCTTCGCGCGCGGGCGTCATGCTGACCCCGAACGTCTTGCCAATGCCGCGCAGTGTCAGCGCATGGCCCGGCGGCAACTCGCCATGCATGACCTGCTGGCGCAAACCCCGATACACCCTGTCATGCGCCGCCTGAACCGGGGCGTCGGGCTGTGCAATCGGCAAACGGGTTAGAATATCGGACATGGCAAACTGTGATCACATTTTGCCTGCAAGGTCAATTACGGGCCCGCCCCGCGACGCCCGCCCCCACGCGCCATGCGACGAAAGCCTTGGTCGCGCGCTCCCCCGAAATCGCCTATCGTACAGCGATATCCGAGGGGGAGTATCAACATGGAACTGACCGAAGACCGCATTATCGCTGCACCACGTGCCACCGTCTGGGCCGCATTGTTCGATCCGGAGGTTCTAAAAGCCTGCGTGCCCGGCTGCCAAGAGCTTGCAGGCTCCGCCGAGGACGGGTTCGAAGCGGTCGTCGTTCAAAAGGTCGGCCCGGTCAAAGCCACGTTCAAAGGCACCGTTACCATGGCCGATCTGGTCGAGGGTGAAAGCTGCACTCTGGTGGGCGAAGGCAAAGGTGGCGCCGCGGGCTTTGCCAAGGGAGAGGCGCGCGTCGCACTGGAAGATGCCGACGGCGGCGCGACCAAGCTAAGCTATGTGGTCGATGCCAAGGTTGGCGGCAAACTGGCACAGCTTGGCAGCCGCATCGTCGATGGGTTCGCACGGCGCATGGCGCAGGATTTCTTCACACGATTTCAGGAAAAAGTGGAACCGCCCAAGCTAGAGGATATCGCGTCAGAGGCGGACACGAGCGACGGCGAAAAACAGGGCTGGTTCAAGCGCACCTTCAACTCGTGACGGCGCGCTTGCTTTAATATTCGCGCTTCGGTAAAGATTTCTTACCAATACGCGGAGAGCGCCATGCCTGTCATCACCAATATCGAAGATTTGCGTCGGATCTACGAACGGCGAACCCCGCGCATGTTCTACGATTATGCCGAATCCGGTAGTTGGACGGAGCAGACCTTCCGCGAGAATACGTCCGATTTCCGCCATATCCGGCTGAAACAGCGCGTGGCGGTGGATATGGATAACCGTTCCACCCGGTCAACCATGATCGGCGAAGATGTCGCCATGCCTGTTGCGCTGGCGCCTGTCGGGCTGACCGGCATGCAAACGGCGGATGGCGAGATCAAAGCCGCCCGCGCCGCCGAGAAATTCGGCGTGCCCTTCACGCTTTCGACCATGTCCATCTGCTCGATCGAGGATGTAGCCGAAAACACCTCAAAACCTTTCTGGTTTCAGGTCTACACCCTGAAAGATGACGACTTCATGCGCCGCCTGTTCGACCGCGCCCGCGCGGCTGGGTGTTCGGCCATTGTCGTCACGGTCGACCTGCAAGTGCTGGGCCAACGCCATAAGGATCTGAAAAACGGCATGTCCGCCCCGCCAAAGCTGACCGTGAAATCCGTGGCCAACATGATGACCAAGGTGCAATGGGGCTTGGGAATGCTGGGCACTAAGCGCCGTTTTTTCGGCAATATCGTGGGCCATGCCAAGGGTGTCAGCGATCCGTCGTCGCTCTCGACATGGACGGCAGAAGCGTTTGACGTGTCGCTCGACTGGGACCGCATTGCCCAATTCAAGAAATGGTGGGGCGGCAAGCTGATCGTCAAGGGAATCATGGATGCCGAGGATGCCCGCCGCGCCGCCGATATCGGGGCCGATGCGATCATCGTGTCCAACCATGGTGGCCGCCAGTTGGATGGCGCGGTCAGTTCCATCCGCGCATTGCCCGCGATCATCGACGCAGTCGGCGACCGGATTGAAGTGCATTTCGACAGCGGCATCCGCTCTGGTCAGGATGTGCTGAAGGCCATGGCGCTTGGGGCGAAGGGCACCTATGTGGGCCGCGCCTTCACATACGGGTTGGGTGCAATGGGCGAAGCGGGCGTGACAAAATCGCTCGAACTCATCCACAAGGAACTCGATGTGTCCATGGCGCTGTGCGGCGAAACCGACATTCACAATGTCGGCCCGCATATCCTGTATGTCCCGCAGGGCTTTGGCGACCCGACCGTGCCACTTTAAACGGGTATTTCACCCTTGCCCAAATATCCGCAGGGGGTGAATTGAGCCGCAGGCGAAAGAGGGGGCAGCATGCCCCCTTCCCTTCGCCCCGAATCTCCCCTATAGCCAGCCTACTCGCGGCCCGCACCCTTGGAGGCGGGCCGTTTCATATGTGATAAGGACACACACCATGGCAAAAGAGATCCCGGATCTTACAGCCCAGGTACGTGCGGGGACAGGCAAGGGGGCCGCCCGTCAAGCTCGTCGCGAGCATTTCGTACCCGGAATCGTTTATGGCGGCGGTGTAGACCCGCAGCCCGTGAATTTTAACTACCACTACCTGATCGCCAAGCTGAAAGCCGGGCGCTTCATGTCCACACTGTTCAACCTGAAGCTTGACGGTCATGAAGATGTGCGTGTGATCTGCCGTTCCGTGCAGCGCGACGTGGTCAACGGCCTGCCGACCCATGTCGACCTGATGCGCTTGCGCCGCACCAGCCGGATCAACCTGTTCATCCATGTTGATTTCCTGAATGCCGACAAATGCGTCGGCCTCAAGCGCGGCGGCACGCTGACAGTCGTGCGCCCAGAAGTGGAACTGAACGTGCTGGCCGGCGAGATCCCCGAAAAGCTGGAAATCGACCTGACCGACTACAAGGTCGGCGACACGATCACCATTTCGGCGATCAACCTGCCTGCAGGCACCAAGCCCACCATCGACCGTGATTTCGTCATCGCCAACATTGCAGCGCCGCGCGCACTCGCGGCAGCCGATGATGCGGATGAGGGCGAGACCGAAACCGAAGCTGCCGAAGAATAAGCAGCGGCTTTTGACAGTCTGACGGATCGGGGCACCCAAATCGGGTGCCCCGTGCGTATTCCGGGGTCATCCGGCCAGTGATTCCGAAAGTATCCGGCCACCCATTCCGATTTTATCCGGCCACTGATTCCGGAGCATCCGGCCACCCTGTGATGTGATGCTGCGAGGCAATCTGTAAC
>NZ_UIHC01000106.1 GCF_900499075.1 Roseinatronobacter ekhonensis
GAAATGGCGCAAACTCGATGGCCGGAACCGCCTGCCCGAGATCATCCAAGGGGTTGAGTTCCGCGACGGCCTCCGCCACGTTCAAGCCGCCGCCTGATCAGGCGTCACCAACTTCTGCGCATATCTCTCTGTCTCGCCGTGGTCGCTGTGTGCATCCTCTATTGCCCATCCCGGAAGAGTTTGCGCGGAGATGACACCCGCCAGCGGGCCTTCGCCCTCTTCCACCGCGAGGGTTGCCATACCCGACAGCGCGGTCAGCGTCAGCGCGAACAGCAAGGCCACCGTCATCGCGCCACCCGCCGGGCTATGGCCAACGTGACGTTTGGCCCGGCCCAGGACGAGATCGCGCAGATACCGGATCACGCGCCCCGGGCCAGTCACGAAATCAGAGAATCGCGCCCTCCGGGGGCCGATGAAACCCCAGACAATGCGCAGCGCAACCGTCCCGGCGATGGCGTAGCCTGCGTAAGTGTGAAGCCATGCGGCTTCCCCTTCCGTCAGGTAGGCGGTGGCAAAACCTGCCACAAGGACCCAATGCCCGATGCGGATCAAGGGGTCCCAGACCCGCATCGTGGACGTATCAGACGTGTTGGCCATCAGTCGTCATTGCGCTCATAAGGCCGGTCATCTTCGTCATAGTCATCGTCGCGGTAGGGCAGAACCTCACCCGTCACCGGGTCAAGGTAGGCTTCGACCTTCATGCCCTTGCCATCAAGCATATCAACCTCGTAGTGGCCGCGCTCGAACTCGATTTCCAGAACTGTGTATCCCTGTTCCTCGAACATCGTGGCGATTTGCACGACGCTCATGCGCTCTTGCGTCTGGGACTGCGCGGTGGCGCCAAGCGCAAACAGACCAAGGGCCGAGGCCAGCGATGCGGTAAAAAGAATGGTGCGTTTCATGTTATATCTCCGTTTGTGATGTGGCAGCGTCCTTGGCTGCCGGTGATCCCTTTTGCGCCATGCCGCCTGACGCCGTGCTGACCGTGCCTGTCAGCTTGCTGTCAGGCTGACGGCGATAGATACTGTTCCTATGAAACATCTTGCTTTGATCCTTGCGTTACTCGCGTCTCCCGCATGGGCCGATCGCGCCGACCACGACCGCGCGCGCCGAGCGCTGGAGGCAGGCGAGATCCTGCCGCTGTCGGAAATTCTTCAGGCCGCCGAGGCGGCGCGCCCGGGACGCGTTATCGAACTTGAACTTGAGCGTGATGATGGCCGCTGGATCTACGAGCTGGAACTGGTAGCGCGCGATGGGCAGCTCTATGAGATGGAAATCGACGCGGCCACCGGCACTGTGCTGGAGATTGAGCGCGAGGGGGACGACTGAGATGCGCGCGCTCGCCGTGGAAGACGATGCCCGGATCGCCGACGATCTTGCAGCCGCATTGACCGCGGCAGGGTTTCGGGTTGAACTGACCAATGACGGGGAGGATGCGTGGTTTCTGGGCGATACCGAGGCGTATGATCTCGTCGTGCTGGATCTTGGGCTGCCCGGCCTTGACGGTCTGGCTGTCCTCAAACGCTGGCGCGCCAATGACCGGACCATGCCGGTTCTTGTGCTGACCGCGCGCGGGACATGGCAGGAACGCGTCGAGGGGATCGAGGCCGGTGCGGATGATTACCTGCCCAAACCTTTCCGTATGGAAGAGCTTGTCGCCCGCGCCCGTGCCCTTGTGCGACGCGCGGGCGGGCACGCGGGCGCGCTGCAAGAGGCGGGAGATCTGAGCCTTGATACCAACCGCATGGGGGTTGCGCTGCGCGGTCTTCCGGTGCAGGTGAGCGCGCTGGAATACCGGCTGCTGGCCTACCTGATGCAGCACCGCGACCGTCCGGTGCCACCGACCGAATTGCTGGAACATCTTTATGGCGATGACGATTCGCGTGAGGCCAATGCGCTGGAGGCCGTGATCGCGCGGCTGCGCCGGAAAATGGGCCCCGGCGTGATCGGCACACGTCGCGGTTTCGGCTATTTTCTGGAGCAGGCATGAGCCTGCGCCTGCGCCTTGCGCTTGCGGGCGCGCTTGCGATTGTCGCGGCGCTTGGCCTAACCGCTTTCGGTCTGTCGCAGCTTTTTGGTGCGCATGTGGAACGCCGCGCGGTCGCTGAAATGCAGGTGCAGCTTGATCAGGTGCTGGCAGGGCTGGAACGGGGCTCCGATGGGCTGACGCTGGCGCGCGCGCCTGCGGATCCACGATTCGACAAACCTTATGGCGGGCTTTACTGGCAAATCGAGGGGCCTGACGGGCTGACCCGGTCCCGCTCGCTCTGGGACAGCGCGCTCGATCTTCCTGACGACACGCTGGGCGACGGGGGCGTGCATGTGCACCGCTTGACCGGGCCAGAGGACGCGCCGCTGCTGGTGATGGAACGGTCTGTGACGCTGCCGCAAAGGCTGGGCGGTGCCGCCGTGCGCGTGGCAGTAGGCATGGCCGCCGCCGAACTGGAAGAGGCGCGCCGCGCGTTCATGGCCGATCTGGCGCCTTACATGGGTTTGCTGGCCCTTGGGCTTATCGCGGCGGGATGGGTGCAGCTATCTGTGGGCCTTCACCCGTTGCGCGGTGTAGGAGCCCGCGTTGCCGCACTGCGCGCGGGGCGCGGCGAGCGAATGGGCCGGGAATGGCCCGCAGAAGTGCTGCCCGTGGCGAATGAGATCGACGCGTTGCTGGCTGCGCGCGAAGCTGAAACCGACCGCGCCCGCGGACGCGCCGCCGATCTGGCGCATGGCCTGAAGACACCGTTTCAGGCGCTGATGGGCGAGGCCGCGCGCCTGCGCTTGGCCGGAGAGGCTGCGCGGGCCAACGCGATCGAAGATACCGCCCGCGCGATGCGCCGCACCGTAGACCGTGAACTGGCCCGCGCGCGCACTGCCGCGCGCACAGCCGATGCGGTCGCGGATGCCGCGCAAGTGGTCGAGCGCTTGGTGGCCGTGCTGCGCCGGACCCCAGATGGCGAAACCCTCGACTGGCGGATCGAGATCCCGCCGGGCACCTGTGTGGGGCTGGACGAGGCCGACCTTTCAGAAGCGCTGGGAGCGTTGGCTGAGAATGCCGCCCGCCACGCGCGGTCCCGTGTGATCCTGTCGGTCACGGAACAAGATGGGCAGACCCTTCTGAGCGTGTCCGATAACGGCACTGGCATCCCATCCGACCGACGTGCCGAACTTATCGCCCGCCACGGGCGCGCCGACGAATCCGGCATGGGTCTTGGCCTTTCCATCGCCGCCGAGATAGCCGAGGCTGCAGGCGGGCGGCTGTCCCTTTCAGACGCCACGCCCGGCCTGACTGCAACATTGGTTTTGCCCGCGCGCAATGGCAGCCCCGCTTAGAGGCCCCAGCAGGCCGCGACTCTGTAAAATGACGCAAAGTCAAAGACTCGCTTGCGTCGCGAAGGTCCGCCACTCCCTGCCGCCTCGACATTGAGCGTTCATTGTATGATCAAAGTTGCACCGCCGCAGGTCGGTCTTGCGCCCTAAGTGACCGATGCGGCGGCGCGCGACAACCTGCGCTCTTTACTTTTATGGTGGTCTTACAAAAGCCACAGGCAAGTGCTGTTGCCAGTCGGTGATGCACCTAATTCATGTTTCCCAAGCGCGCGGTTTGGGGCCTGACGGAAGCCTGTACAGGCGTATCCGCACCCGACATCCCGTTCCAGATATCTGTTGTCTGTGTGGTCAATTAACAAGCGTTCTTCGCTAATTTTGCGGTTCTGAACGGCATCTTGGTCTAGCCCTGACCCAAAAATGCTGCTGCACAGCAATTGTCGTTTGACTGTCATGTTCTGCGCCTATACTTCTTCTACTCCAAAACCCGAAAGTTCTCGTGTGTTATGACGCGGAAGTTATCTGACACCTTGTCGCGGAATTTCTTCCATTCCTGCGGGATGGTCTCACGCATGAATGCAAGGATGGCGTCGGCGAATTGCTTCTGACTTCGGTAGTAGCGATTGTGGGTGACATAATGGTGCAAGACCGCCCAAAGACGTTCAATTGGATTGAG
>NZ_UIHC01000085.1 GCF_900499075.1 Roseinatronobacter ekhonensis
CGACAAGCCCAAACCCTTCAAATGGACCAAAACCGCCGAGGACATCCTCACCCGGGAACGCCGCGCTCTGAACGCGCTCGATGAAATTCGCGGAAACAGGTAGGAAGTGTCAGACTCAGAACACTAGCCTTAACGATTTCGACCTCAAAATCATTCTCCTCGAGAAATGCCTTTAGGATCTTTGCCGCAGTCCCAGAACCGGAACCGGCCGGGCCGACGATGGCCACGAATACTTCATTGGTGCGCAAGCCTCTGAGGACATCTTGCCCGGAACGCTTGTCGACGGAAATAGCTGACCGAGCATTTTCTTGAGGTTTAGGATTTGATGTCATGTTTGCCTGTAGGACCCATCGTTGTCGTTCTTGTCTTCCTTCTTAGCTGAAATCGGTGCGTCTCGTCGATGGAGTTCGTGCGGGTCAACCCTTATCCATCCAGTCTGGAGTTGCTGGACCCACTCAACCGGAAAAGGCTCCCGCAATTGCTCTAGCGTCACCTCGGGCCCCTGCTTCCCTGCCAGGGTCGCTTCCACGATGTGCGGCGCAAGCAGCGTCATGCGAAGACTGCGGGAGAGGAAAGATGGCGCGATGCCCTCGCGTTCGGCCAGCTCGGCGATGGTCGTGAATTCGCCGGATTCGAGCATACGCTTCCAGCGAAATGCCCGAGCCAGTGCTTTGACCAAGGTATTGTCTATCTTGCTTGTGCTGTATGCCCCGTCCGGCATCTGCATCTCCTTGCGACCGCCGCGCTTCACGAGGCGGAACGGAATGTGCACTGTCACCGTTTCCGGCACTGGCTTCGCGCGGGTCATGCCGCCGTTCCTAGATCAGCCATCATTTCGCGCGCCAGCCCGGTCAGACCGTCCATGCGGAGGCGAACATTCAGGCCATCGGTGCCAATGTCGACCCGCTCGATCAGCAGCCCGACGATGCGTGCCTGCTCGGCGGGGAAGAGTTCGTCCCAAAGCGGATCGAGTCGGGTCAGTGCGTCACGGGCGTCGGCTTCGGTGATCTGGTCATCATGAGTGCGCGCCGATTTCCATGTGCCAGCGACGATCTCGGGCTGCCGGAATACGGCGCGCAACTGACCGATGACTGCGGCCTCGATCTCCCCAGCAGGGACGCGGCCGACCGGGCAGGATCCTGCGCCGTGCTTCAGCACGGTCTGGCTGACATAGTATCGGTAGAGCTTGCCGCCCTTGCGCGTGTGGGTCGGCGAGAAAGCGGCTCCGTCGGGGCCATAGAGCAGCCCTTTCAGCAGGGCGGGCGTGTCGGCACGGGTGCGCGCGCCGCGCTTGCGGGGGCTTTCGGTTAAAATGGTGTGGACCTTGTCCCAGACCGCGCGGTCGATGATGCCGTCGTGCTCACCGGGATAGCTGTCGCCCTTGTGGACCGCTTCACCGATGTAGGCGCGGTTGTTCAGCAGGCGATACAGGTATTTCTTGTCGATCCGATTGCCGCGGCTGGTCTGGATGCCCCGTGCCGCCAGTTCACAAGCCAGTTCCGTGCCCGAGCCGATTTCGATGAATCGGTCGAAGATCCATCGCACATTGGCGGCGTCGGCCTCCTTGATGATCAGCTTGCGGTTCTCGACGCGGTAGCCATAGGGCGGCACGCCGCCCATCCACATGCCCTTCTTCCGGCTGGCGGCGACCTTGTCGCGGATGCGCTCTGCGGTCACCTCCCGCTCGAACTGGGCGAAGCTGAGCAGGATATTCAGCGTCAGCCGCCCCATCGACGTGGTGGTGTTGAACGCCTGCGTGACCGAGACAAAGGTGACCTCGTGGCGGTCGAACACCTCGACCAGCTTGGCGAAGTCGGCCAGCGAGCGGCTGAGCCGGTCGATCTTGTAGACCACGACCACATCGACCAGCCCGTCCTCGATATCCTCCATCAGCCGCTGCAGGCCGGGCCGTTCCAGCGTGCCGCCGGAAAGGCCGCCGTCATCGTACTGGTCGCGGACCGGCACCCAGCCCTCGGATCTCTGGCTGGCCACGAACGCCTCGCAGGCCTCGCGCTGGGCATGCAGGCTATTGAACTCCTGCTCGAGCCCTTCCTCGGAGGATTTGCGCGTGTAGATCGCGCAGCGCTGTTTGCGAACCGTGGCTTTCATGCGCGCGCCCTCCGGCTTTTCAGTCCGAAGAACACCCAGCCATTCCAGCGCGTGCCGGTGATCGCGCGGGCAATGGCCGAAATCGACTTGTAGGGCCGACCCTGCCATTCGAACCCGTCGGCGGTCACCGTGACCACATGCTCCACGCCCTGCCACTCGCGGATCAGGCGTGTGCCGGTGATGGGTTTCAGATCTGCCCGGATGCGGCTCTTCTTGCGATCGCCGCCGTCAAGGTCTTCACCCATCCGCTCCAGCCGCCGGATGGTTTCCGGTTTCAGCCCGCCATAGGCCAGCTCCTGGATGCGATAGGCCAGCCGGCTCTCCAGGTAGCGCCGATTGAAGGGCGGCGGCTCGCTGTCGAACAACTCGCGCCACTGAGCCTTCAGCGCCGGCGTCGGCGTGGTCTTGAGCGCCGCCAGGCGCGCGGGGATGGGGTCATGCGTCGTCATGGTTTTCTCCGTTGAATGGAGTTGCATGAAGGCATCCGTCGGGCGGAGAGTGTAGGCAACTTTCTCCGGCATCTGCAGATGGTTGCGCCTTGTCCCGATGCCGAAGTCGCACCAGCCCGAGCGCCAGCAGGCCGCACAGTTCGGTCCGACGTTCGGTGGGGGTCATCTGGTCGGATGGAAAGGGGTTGGGTCTTTTCATGTCTCGGGCAACCGTGATTGGTGGTGTCGTTACCAATCAAAAGCCACCTGCGAGCTTCATGTGGGACGTGCCGCGCTTGTCTTATGCTGATCCCGGCTCTTGTGCGAAGAAAGAGCCAGCGCGCGCTACGCGATTTATGGCGCGCGCTGGCGGTGGCTGGATCGTCACGGGCTTGGTCGTGATGGACCGTTTTAGAGTGTGATCAGCCATCGTCTTCGCCTGAGGCCTGAACGGATACAGAGCGGCGTAAAGCCCTCTACGACAAGCATAGGACACGCGAGGACAATGAAAGATACCATCGGAATCGACATCTCGAAAGCCACTCTCGACGCGCATCGTCTGATCGATGACGAAGCGCGGCAATTTGCGAACTCCCCAGCCGGCCTGCGGGCACTTCGTCGCTGGATCGGCACCAAAATGCCTGACTTGGTCATTTATGAATCGACTGGTGCCTATCACGCCGCCATTGAACGCAGCTTTGGCGGCGTCTTGCCTCTCGTGAAGGTGAACCCGCTGCAGGCGCGCCGATTTGCCCAGGCCCGCGGGACACGGGCAAAGACCGATGCCGTTGATGCGCGCGTTCTGGCCGCGATGGGTGCGGCTCTCGACCTTGCACCAGATGTCCCGGCAGGCAAAAATCAACACGACCTCAGGGAGTTGCAGATCGCCCGCATGGCCCTGATCAAGGAACGCACGCGATTGCTGAACCGGTCCAAAACGCAGTCCCTGACCGTGCTCAAACGCCAATCCAAGGCTCGCCTTGCGCAGATCAAGCGCCAGCTCGGCGAACTGGAAGACGCGCTGCTGGACCTCGCGCGCCAGTGCCCGAAACGCGCACGCGCCTTCGATATTCTGTGCTCGATCCCGGGGCTGGGCCGGATCACTGCGATCGCGATCCTCGTCGAATGTCCGGAAATCGGCACCATGACCCGCAAACAAATCACGAGCCTTGCGGGCCTTGCACCCATGACGCGGCAATCAGGACAGTGGCGAGGTAAGGCGTTCATTCAAGGCGGGCGCAAGTTCCTGCGCGACGCGCTCTACATGCCAGCGCTCGTCGCCGCCCGCTACAATCCGGATCTGCGGCAGAAATACCAAGCGATGATATCAGATGGAAAACCCGCAAAAGTCGCGCTGACCGCCCTCATGCGAAAGCTCATCGAGCTGGCCAACGCACTCGTCCGACAAGACCGCGAATGGACGCCAAAAACCGCTTGATCAAGACGGATACTCTAAGGCAGTCAACGAAAGCGAACAAGTGGAGAACATCGACCCTTGCGGAGGAAAGTTCCGTCAACGATTATCGGAGGTTGAATCAGGTAGAGAGCAAACATTCGTTGAGGTGATTTCATGGCGCGCAAAGCAATTCCGGTCGGTCCCCATACTCACGGTCTTATCGAGGACGCACGAATTGACCTTGCGCGCGCCGTGCTTGCCGTTCGGGAAGGTGAAAACGAGCCTGAGTTCAATCTGCCCGAGGAAGTTCCAAATCCACTTGACGACGAAAGCATCAATGCATTTCGGCAAGAGATCATTGAAATCCTGTCAGAATTCGATCCTGACGAATTGCGGCCCGCCGAGCAGCGCTGTCGCAGGATCCGTGCTCTTGCAGACAGCAAGGGCATTACATCCCTTACTACGATTGTCGATAAGCAGTTCAGCGAAGAGCAAGTTCGGGAAATCAATTCACAACCTGATCCACTCTGCAGAAGCATCTGGGCGTTTCTGAACGCACGCCAAACTTTCGAGGATGCCGAGAGTTTTCATTTCGCCCGGCAATTCAGGGATTACGGCAAGCTTTACGATGCTTTCGAAGTGGAACTTGAAAAGGCTGTCGCGCTCGATTCGGGATCCATCGACGAAATGGCATTGGCGGCCAAAATCACGAAGGTCCTTGAACTCAAGACCAACTGCACGGTCAAGGCGCTCGATCTGCCTGCTACGACTGCGCACCCTGCATCGATCATGCTGATCGTGCGGCACGGCGGGCCGCTTTCGAGCGTATATGACCACCGGGACGACGGGCGGCGGGGCACCATCTACTTCCGGCCGCCGAATGAGGCGACACTCATTTACACGCCGTCAATGCGCCAGATCGAGGTCTGCGCGGATAGCCCCGTCGTTCGCCAGGAGGTTGCCGGATCGTTTGCCGAGATCGCACTTGGCCATGACGTTTCTCAGAAGCCGTTGACCTGGAAGCGCTACAATCTCTCGCGATTCCGCTCATCGCTGCGGCTGGATGTCCCCAGAATCGATGGCTACGAGATTAAATTCGCCCGCGTGCTCGAGGCGGAAGTCCGGCTTGGCACATGGAGCCGAAAGCTGCTGCTCAAGGTCGCGGTCGACGACGACATAGTGGATGTGGCCGATCGCTATTTGAGGCCCAACAATATCTTCCGCCGCGCGGACGGTTTCAGCCGAATTGGGATCGCAATCTCCTACAACCGGGTCGGCGATGAAAAAGAGCGCACACTCAACATCACGATCTCTGGCACAAAGAGCTGCAATCTCCAAAGCAACAAGGATCCTGAAGAACGCAACCTCGGGTTTGCACTGCTCGATGCGTGGGGAATTCTGAGCGCCTTTCAGCAGATCGACCCGAATGATCTGCGGGCGATGTTCCCGCAGCTGATCGATCTCCACGACCGAACCGAGGACGAGGTCAGCGGGGCATACCTGCGCGAACTGGGTCTGGACCCTGATCGCCTTATCCAAGGCGGCCTGCTGGAGCGTCGCGGCCGACAGGATGTCGTGCTGATCGATGACGATGATGTGGGCGGCGAAGCTGTGATCAAGCCATCTGCAAGAGAAGGGATGGTCCGGACCGAGGGCGCGTTCGGGGAGGACGGAGGCGAGCGGCCAGCGTCCGATCTGGAAATGTATGAGATTAACCGGCAATGGCTGCACGAGACGGTCGTATTGCTGATCAAGCCGTTGTTGACCAAGCGTGCATCGCAAATCCTCGATCCTGATCTGACTCTTCTTGGCGCAATGCAGATCGGTGGGGCCGAGGTGCCCGTGTATTTCGGGCGGCGTCTCTACGACCTGAAGACTCTGGAAAGGTTGGATCTGGCCCTGCGGGCGCGAAACCAGGCCGGTGTCGGGATCGTGCTGGCTGCAAGTACAGAGATGCCGTCACACCTCGGGCCGAATGTAGTAGTGCCCCTATTGTCGAATCTGTCGCCGGAGGAAGCGGAGATCGTGCTCGCGCGTGATGGTCTGGAGCTCGCGTTCCGCAACAACTTCTCACTCGCGCGCGGCGGTGCGACACCGCAAGTGCTTCGGTCCGGCAAACAATCGGCGACGCTGCACGTGCCGGGCAAGGATGCACTGGCTCTCGTTGGCGCCGATCAGATCACGATTTTCGAACGTCTCGTGGCCGCGAACAAGGCTGGCAGCCCCGATAAGCAGGTCAAGGAGCTGATGGATGGGTTGGGTTCACGAAGCCCCCAGCAAGCTTTCCGGAAGGCAGCGTGGGAGAGCATACTGAACAATTACATCAGCAAAGGTGCCAAACGTGGCTACTGGCGCTTGGTCGTTGATACGCCGATAGAAGCCCCCGTCTAACGCCGGTCTAACTTCGGATGCACCAAGGTTCCCGGGAGTACCTTCTGCAAAATTGCTGGCAAGAGTTGAAGGTAATCGTGTTGTTGTCGCTTTCGACGAAGAAAGCTCAGAGGCGATTTCTTCACATCTGAGCGGTATTGTGGCATTAGAACTTGCCGCTCGGCTGAACGCTTTCGGATTGGAGGACAGTCGTATTGACGTTTTGAATGAAGGGGTTATCCGCTTTCTTGCTTTCGACACTGGGCCTGCAGAAAATTTGGTCGATCTTTTTGAGACTCAGGGACAAATAGCTATACGCCCAGTGATAGGGAGAACGGAAAACAGTGGAGCTGATGTGGGTCTCGGGAACGATCTTTTGCCAGTTCGAGGTGAGTCAGATTCATACTTCATTGTGGAGCGGCGCGACATTATCGAGGGTCAAGATTTTTTGAGCTATGAGAGCACTTTTGACCTGAATGGTTATCCAGCTATTAGCTTTCGATTAAACGTAGAAGGAGCCGAAAAATTAACTATCTACACACAAAGCGAGCTCGGCGGAATCGTCGCTGTGGTGTTGGATGACCAAGTGGTTGCTACAATTATAAACGAAGTTCGAATACCTGCGAACGAAGGGCTTATCGCGGGCAGGTTTACTAAGGGCGATGCCGATAAACTTGTAACTATGCTCAACGTCGGTTTTTTTTTCAGTGGAGCTGGAAATAGTGCAGTTTAGGGAAATCAGCGGCCCGATGAGTTTACCAAATTAGCTACGATACACCCTCACCACAACGTGCAAAAACTAATCGTTTCTGCTACTATAAATCATCCCACTGAGAGAATTAATTTAAAGATGAACAATCGAAAATAATCCGGCCTGGTTCAAGTGACCTGAGGGTCGCAAAATAGATATGGTTATCGTTAACTGAAGCCATGTCCTCGACAACACATTCAACACGCGTCGCACGTGGTGCTTGGGTCAATACTGAAAACTCATTAAGTGATAACTCGTTCCTAGTGTTCCCCACCTGACACAGGATTCCCATTGAGGGCCTGATGTGCTATATTCGGGACATGAGACGCAATGACATTTGCCTTTACCTTGGCCCCGCCGACCGTGCTGAGCTTCAAGCTCTGATCA
>NZ_UIHC01000006.1 GCF_900499075.1 Roseinatronobacter ekhonensis
CGCAAGCCTCAAGCTCGAGGCGGGCTGGTGAGGAAAGAAAGTCAGGGCGGATCATAAGCAATAGCTGAATCGTTCCAAACCCAGCAGTCAAGTCAACAAATTCGGCTTCTGCAGGACTCGGAGTATAACCCACTTGAAGGCTTGATTGGCGGAAGGGTTGCTGATGACTGGCAGTAAGATGCGGCAAGATGCCGACAAGCCCTTAATTTTTGCTAAACGCCCTCTGCGTCAGAGCCTTGCCAGAATGACTGGTGGCAGCTCGCCTGCATCTTTGCTGGCGATGTGGACGGATTGGAGCGTCCATTTGGCGATGGCGCCCGACAAACAACTGGCGCTGGCACAGACAGCGAGAGATCATTGGCTCGGTTGGATGACCTACGTGATGCAGGGCTGCCCAGAACATCCCGACACGCTTCCGATCTTGCCCCAAAAAACTGACCGTCGATTTCGTGACGAAAGCTGGGAAAAGTCCCCCTTTGCCGCACTGGCCCAAGGCTTCTTGCTGGCCGAGGATTTTTGGGACAAGGCCACGACGGATGTGCCGGGATTGGACCCCGCGCATGATCGGGCAATGACTTTTGTGATGCGGCAACTGCTTGATTCGGTGGCACCGTCGAATTTTGTGGCAACCAACCCCGAGGTTCTGGCGCGCACTGTCCAGACCGGCGGAGCGAATTTGCAGCACGGTTTTACCCGCTGGCTACGTGATCAGCAGGCAAAAAGACAAACGACCAATACCGCGCGGGTTGGCACCGATGTTGCCACCACGCCGGGAGAGGTTGTCTTTCGCAACCATCTGATTGAGTTGATTCAATATGCGCCAACGACCGATATGGTGTACCCCGAACCGATCCTGATCGTCCCGGCATGGATCATGAAATACTATATCCTTGACCTGAGTCCGGCCAATTCGCTGGTGCGCTATCTGACAGAGAACGGGTTCACGGTCTTTATGATCTCATGGCGAAACCCCGATTCCGGGGATGCGGCGTTGGGGATGCAAGACTACCTTGATCAAGGGCCGCGCGCGGCGTTTGACTACATCGCCGCCTCTACGGGTGCCGGGAAAATCCATACAGCGGGCTATTGCCTTGGTGGCACGTTGTTGTCGATGACCGCTGCGGCGATGGCCCGCGATGGCGACGACCGTTTGGCCAGCATGACCCTGCTTGCTGCCCAGACCGATTTCAGCGAACCGGGTGAACTCAGCCTCTTTATAAACGAAAGTCAGGTGTCCTTCCTTGAGGACGTCATGCAGGCACAGGGCTATCTGGATGCCGAACAGATGATGAGCGCATTTCAGATGATGCGCTCGAACGATCTGATCTGGTCACAGATGATCCGCAGCTACCTGCTGGATGACGATGAAATCCCGATGAATGATCTGATGGCGTGGAACGCGGACAGCACGCGCATGCCTGCCAAGATGCATGCTGAATACCTGCGCCATATGTTTTTGCACAATGATCTGGCGGGCGGGCGCTATAGCGTCGACGGCCATACGGTTTCACTGCGCGATATTCGCGTGCCGGTCTTCGGCGTGGGAACCGAGACCGATCATATCGCTCCTTGGAAGTCGGTCTTCAAGATCCACAACCTGTGCCATGCCGATGTGACATTCACGCTGACGAACGGCGGGCACAACGCTGGCATCCTGTCAGAGCCGGGCCACAAGCGCCGCCATTTCCACATCCACACAACGCGCGATGCCGACAAGACCATGGACCCAGATGACTGGGTCGCGACCGCGACACAGCAAGAGGGCAGTTGGTGGCCCGAATGGACGGCTTGGCTGGCTGGTCTGTCTGGCGTACCTGCCCCGGCCCCCAAGATCACGAAATCGCTGGCGCCTGCGCCGGGCACTTACGTCATGATGGAGTAGCAATGCTATCACAGAATGAACTGTTGAAGGGCAAGAAGGGGCTGATCGTTGGGATCGCCAACCGTCATTCCATCGGCGCGGGATGTGCGGCGGCCTTTCGTGTATCGGGGGCCGATCTTTGCATCACATACCAAAATGACAAGGCCCGCAAATTCGTGGAACCCGTTGCCAATGAGGTCGGCGCAGAGATGTTCCTGCCGTTGGATGTCACCGATCATGATCAGACTGAGGCGGTGTTCGCCGAGATCGAAAAGACATGGGGCAAACTGGATTTTCTTTTGCACTCGATCGCGTTCTGCCCGAAGGACGACCTGCATGGGCGGGTCGTGGACTGTTCCCAAAAGGGCTTTGCTTTGGCGATGGACGTTTCTGTCCACTCGCTGATCCGCCTCGCCAACAAGGCAGAGCCCTTGATGAAAGATGGCGGCACCATCCTGACGGTCTCTTATCACGGGGCCGAAAGGGTTGTTGACCATTACAACATCATGGGCCCGGTCAAGGCTGCACTGGAAGCAACCACGCGGTACTTGTCGGTTGAATTGGGCCACAAGAACATTCGTGTGAATGCGCTGTCACCGGGACCGCTGCAAACGCGGGCTGCCTCTGGGATCGACCACTTCGATACGTTGATTGATGACGCCAAGGCGCGCGCGCCGTTGCACCGCCTGACCACAATAGACGAGGTCGGCGCGATGGCGGCCTGCCTCGTGACCGATTTTGCCCGTTCTGTCAGTGGCAATACCGCCTATATTGACGGGGGCCACCATGTTGTCTGAATCTGACCCGGCATTGGAATTCATTGAAAACTGCCCTTTTGATGAGATTGAACTGGGGCAGTTCGCTGAATTGGTTCGGACTTTGACGGCCCGCGATATCGACGCTTTCGCCGTGGTGTCCGGCGATGTGAACCCCGCACATGTGGACACAGAGTTTGCCGAAGGCGACATCTTTCACAAAGTGATTGCCCACGGAATGTGGGGCGCCGCGTTGATTTCGAACGTGTTGGGCACGCAATTGCCTGGTCCGGGGACCATCTATCTGGAACAATCGCTAAAGTTTCTCAAACCGGTAGGGGTTGGCGATACGGTGACGGTCCGTGTGACAGTTGTCGAAAGGAATGCCGAAAAGAAGCGGCTCACCCTTGATTGCACCTGCACCAATGGCGACGGAAAGCCTGCGATTGTCGGGCAAGCCCATGTGATCGCGCCCGACCGGAAAATTCGCAGGCCGCGTGTCACGATGCCCGATCTAGTCCTACACCGGCACGGGCAGGTGCATGGTGACCTGCTCGCCCGCGCAACGGCATTGGGCGCGATTCCGGTTGCTGTGGTCCATCCCTGTGACAAACCATCGCTGGTGGGCGCTTTGCATGCGTATGAACTCGGCCTGATTACACCTTTGCTTGTGGGTCCAAGAGACCGAATCGAGGCTGTGGCAGAGCAAAACACTCTTGATATCAGCCAGCTCGAAATCGTTGATGCGCCGCACAGCCATGCCTCCGCCGAATTAGCGGTGTCGCTGGCACGGGACGGCAAAGTGCAGGCCTTGATGAAAGGCGCTTTGCATACCGAAGAGATCATGTCGGCCGTTGTGTCAAAGTCCGATGGATTGCGCACGGAACGTCGGATGAGCCATGTTTACGTCATGGATGTCCCGACCTATCCCAAGCCGTTGATCATGACGGATGCGGCCATCAATATTGACCCCGATCTGGCAACGAAGGCCGACATCATCCAGAACGCGATTGATCTGGCTCTTGCCATCGGCATCGACGCACCCAAAGTTGCACTGCTCTCTGCCGTTGAGACGATCACACCGCGATTGAAATCAACGGTGGACGCGGGCGCGCTTTGCAAGATGGCGGACCGTGGGCAGATCACTGGCGGAGTTCTGGATGGACCGCTGGCTTTTGACAATGCGATCTCGATGCGCGCTGTGGTGACCAAGAACATCACATCGCCCGTGGCGGGACAGGCTGATGTGCTTGTGGCCCCCGACCTGGAGGCCGCCAACATGATTGCCAAACAGTTGATGTATCTGGCCGGTGCAGAGGCAGCAGGCATCGTGCTTGGTGCCCGGGTGCCGATCATCCTGACGAGTCGGGCCGACGATGACAGAACGCGCACGGCCTCCGCCGCGATTGCGGCTTTGGTCTGTGCGGCAAGGCGCACATCCGCAGCCTGCTAGAGCTGAATGCAGAATTGTCGTTTTCAAAAGCTCGGACGGTATCAGGACGCGAACGAGCCGGATTTGCTGGCCAGCAGGCGGGCCGTCGCAAACGGCTGCGACTTGGGGCGCCCGCACGCGCATCAGGACTGGTATTGATCAACCTCCAGGCCGACCTTCGCGGCCATTATGGGACTATATTTGCCTCGGCCTTCCTGCTTCAGCGGTTTGCGATTCGAGTTCTGTTTCCGCAGATCACGCGTGGCGTTGACGGGCAAAGCCGATGCTTTGTCCGTGTCAGCTTGGGGATGAAGCCGTGGTGGTGGCGTGGCCAGTATTTCTGCCCGACTATTTCAGATCGTCAGGCAGAAGCGCTTGGGGAATGTCCTGATAGCAGACCGGCCTCAGAAAACGTCTTATAGCCAGCGTGCCGACCGACGTATGGCCGAAATTCGTGCTGGCCGGATAGGGCCCACCGTGCACCATGCTTTCGCAGACCTCGACACCGGTTGGGAACGCGTTGGCCAGCAGACGCCCGGCTTTGCGTTCCAGAACGGCCAGAAGCCCGCGGGCCATTTCAAGATCGCCCTCATTCATATGTAGGGTCGCGGTAAGCTGGCCC
Source organism: Roseinatronobacter ekhonensis (assembly GCF_900499075.1). GTDB lineage: Bacteria > Pseudomonadota > Alphaproteobacteria > Rhodobacterales > Rhodobacteraceae > Roseinatronobacter > Roseinatronobacter ekhonensis. The sequence continues at coordinate 4,671 of NZ_UIHC01000006.1, forward strand.
TGCAATTCTTGCGCGACCTCTCGCATTTCGTCGGCATCCGCGACCTGCACGACAAGACCCAGTGGGCCGAACACTTCTTCGCCCAATGCTTGGTTGGTTAACCATGTCTTGCCAGTCGTCGCAAACAGGTCGGGCGCGGCATTCCGCTTGTTGCAGGCAGAGGTCAGAAGGTCTTGCACACCGGCGGTTGCAGCGATCCGGTCGCGCCCGGTTCGGTAGGCCTGCGCAATGCCGTCGGTCAGCATCAGCTGCTCTGCCTGCTGATCAAGCGCTGCCTTTGCTGCCTTGGTGAACGCATCGGCATCCGCGCCTTCGATCACCACAGCGATGCCGGGATTGGTGCAGAACTGTCCCGCACCCATCGTTAGCGAGGCTGCCCAGCCGCCCGCAATGTCACGGCCACGCGCCTTCACGGCTTCGGGCAACAAGAACATCGGGTTGACGGAGCCCAGTTCGCCGAAGAACGGGATCGGGTCCGGCCGGTTCATGCAGAGATCAAAGAGCGCGCGGCCACCGGCAAGGCTGCCGGTAAAGCCGACAGCACGGATCAGTGGGTGGCGCACCAGCGCTTGGCCCACGTCGCGGCTGCCTCCCTGCACCAATGAAAAGACACCCGGATGAAGATCATGTGCCTTGATCGCCGCCAGAATGGCCTCTGCCACGATCTCTGCCGTTCCGGGATGCGCGTCGTGGCCCTTGACGATGACCGGGCAACCAGCAGCCAGCGCGCTTGCCGTGTCGCCCCCGGCGGTGGAAAACGCCAACGGAAAATTGGACGCCCCGAAAATCGCCACCGGTCCGATCGGACGCTGCATCATGCGCAGGTCGGGACGGGGTGCGGGCTGACGGTCTGGCATGGCGGGATCATGGCGGCGGTCCAGATAGTCGCCCTTTTCGATATGATCGGCGAAAAGCCGGATTTGTCCGACGGTCCGGCCGCGTTCACCTTCAAGCCGGGCAGCGGGTAGCCCCGTCTCTCGTGTGCCGAGTTCGGTAATCCGGTCCCCTTGCTTGTCGATCTCGTCTGCGATGGAACGCAGAAACCCGGCGCGGTCCGTGCGAGAAATCTGTGCATAGGATGCAAATGCCTGTTCTGCGGCCAGTGCCGCCTGATCGATATGCCCTGCAGTCCCGATGGCGAAATGGTCGGCGTTGCCATCGACCGGCATGTTCGCAAAGGTCTCGTTATTGCCGACCAAGTTGCCCGCGATAAGGTGTTTGCCAATCATGATGGTTTCCTTTCCTCAAAGAGTGTTTCTTGTTTCGCCCGATCCTGCGATCTCGGGAGTCTGGCTTTGGCCTGCGCAAGCTCAGACGCCCCAAGTATCCTTCAGACGGTAGCCTTGCGGCCATGGGTCATCGGGATCGAGCATGTGTTGATGGATGCCCGTGATCCAGCCGCGTCCGGTGATCTCGGGCAGGATCGCGGGGCGGCCTGCGACCTGCGCTTCACCGACAATTCGCCCGGTGAAGGTAGAGTTGATGATCGAAACGGCTTCGAAGGTCTGGCCAACCGTCAACTGATTGCGGGCGGCCATCAGGGCCATCCGCGCAGAGACCGCCGTTCCAGTCGGCGAGCGGTCGATCTTGCCGGGGCGGATCGCAACGGCGGATTGCCCGCGCATGCCGGTCGCGGTGGGTGTCAGAGGGCCGCAGAAGGCGCAGAATGAAATATGATCCCATTCAGGATTTTCAGGATGCGAAAACCCCAGCTGTTCATTCGCCGCCTGCGTTATCCTGACCCCCAAGCGCGCCAGTTCGCTCGCTTCATCCTCGACCAGATCAAAGCCGAGCGCTTGGGCATCGACGACAACGAAACTGTCGCCCCCATAGGCGGTGTCGACGCAAATTGTGCCCAGCCCCTCGATTTCTAGCGCAGCACCGAGCTTGTCGGCGAAGCTGGGCACGTTGCGGACACTGATTTCTTCGGCCTTGCCGTTGCGACACGCCGCGCGAACGCGGACAAGGCCGCCGGGTGCCTCTAGCATGATTTCGGTCACGGGTTCCGTCATCGGGAGGATCCCGGAATCCAGAAGCACCGTGGCCACACAAATGGAATTCGAACCCGACATAGGTGGGGTGTCTTCGGGCTCCATGATGATAAAGGCAGCGTCTGCGTCCGGATGGATCGGCGGAACAAGCAGGTTTACATGGCGAAACACACCGCCGCGCGGTTCGTTCAGAACAAAATTCCGCAGGGTCTCGTCCCTCGCAATGAAGCTTCTTTGCTCCCAGAGTGTTTTGCCTTTTGGGGGTGCCACACCCCCCACGATCACGTCGCCCACCTCGCCCTCGGCGTGGCAAGATATGACATGTATCGTCTTCGTGCTTCGCATGGTCCGTCGCTTTCCTGACGTTGGAGTGTGTGTCGGTTCCCTGGCGGGCGATCAGCAGCGTATGCCTTTGGCGTAGGGATCGGTCGGGTCAAAGATGAGAGTGGCGTGCGATGTCACGAATGCCTGCCCTGTAATCTTGGGTATGATCCCCATGTCGTGCCCCGGCTGATAGCTGATCACATAGGTGCTGCCGATCACACTTTGCTGCATCCACTCTGCTCCGGCGGGCCAATCACCGTCTGCCGCCAGACATGCCAATTTGGCAGAGCAACCCGTGCCGCAAGGAGACCTGTCATAGGCACCACCCGGACAGAGGACAAAGTTCCTGCTATGCGCGCCCGCGACAGTTGGCGGCCCGAAAAACTCTATATGGTCTATCCACGCACCGTCCCGCCCGGTGATGCCGTCTCGTTCAAGCGCGTCCCGTGTAGCCAGGGACATTTCTGTCAAAGCGCGGATATTCGCGGCCTCTATTGCAACGGGAGAGTCCTTGACCAGAAAAAACCAGTTTCCGCCCCATGCGACATCGCCGGTCACTTCGCCCCAGTTTTCAACAGCGACTTTAACGCCTTTCAGATGGCGGTAGCTTTCCACATTGACGACCGACACGGTATGTGGGTCGTGTAGCGCGACCTCGACCACGCCGACGGGGGTTTCAAGCCGGTGGGTTCCGGGCTGTATGCGGCCAAGATGCGCCAAGGTCACGGCGACCCCAATTGCCGCATGCCCGCACATCCCGAGGTTTTGCAAGGTATTGAAGAATATGACACCCGTTGCGCAATCGGAGTGCGATGGCTCCACCAGAAGCGCGCCGACCATGGCGTCATGACCGCGCGGTTCACAAAGCGCCGCTGCACAAAAATCACTATGATCGCTTTCCAGCCGCGCCGCACGTTCGGCGAGCGACCCGGCACCGAGGTCAATGGCCCCTTCGAGGATCACACGTGTCGGCTCCCCGGCGGTATGGCTGTCGATCACCCGCATGCGGTCAGAGCCCCTCTTGGCGGGCCCAATTGTCGAACCATGTCCGGAACAGCTTGTATTGAGCCTCGATGTAATGGCGCTGCGAGTCTGAAAGGAAATCTGTTTCGTTGAAGTGCAGGCGGTACTCATCCTCACCGTTCAGGACCATCAGGTGTTTGTAATAGAGGACGAGGTCGGGCCCTTCATCAAAGCTGGACAGCACGCCCAGTGCCTCTTCGAGTTCCTGCGCGCGTCGGCGTGCCAGTGCATCGCCCTTCGCGGCTGCCTCGCAGAGCTTCATCAGCAGCAGCACTTCTTTGGGCAGGGCATTTCCGATACCCGTGATCGCACCGGTGGCGCCGCAGTTGACGAAGCCATGGTAAACGGCGGTATCCACACCGATCATGAGTGTCACGTTCTCATCGCGCGAGGTGATGTTTTCGGCGGCGTAGCGCAAATCGGCAATGCCTCCGAATTCCTTGAAGCCGACAAGATTGGAGTGCTCGGCACGGAGTGAAAAGAAGAGGTCTGCCTTGGTGGCAAAGCCGTAATAGGGGCTGTTGTAGATCACCGCCGGCAATTTGGGCGCGGCTGACAGGATAGACTTGAAGTGGTTGCGCTGCGCTTCGGACGACGAACCGCGCGAAAGGACGCGCGGGATCACCATCAACCCTACCGCGCCGACGCGCGCGGCATGGGCGGCGTGGGCAACGGCCATTTGCGTATTGACCGCACCGGTGCCGACAACCACCGGCACACCGGCTTTGACAAGGTGTTCGACGCCGTCCATCCGCTCGTCATCCGTCAGCAAGGGCCAATCACCCATGGAACCACAGTAGATGACCGCCGACATGCCGGCATCGATCAACTCTTGCCCCTTGCGGACAAGCGCAGCGAAATCGGGTTTTCTATCCGCCCCACATGGAGTCATCAGGGCAGGCATGCATCCCGAAAACACTTCTTTCGACATTGGTGATCTCCTCTTTCCGTCTCGAAGGCGTTTGCGCCAATTGTGTTCAATTTTTTTGCTGGCCCCGGCTGGAAAATCCGGGTCCGGTCAGCGCACCTTGGCCAGAAACTTGCGGGTTTGCTCGGATTCTGCCGCGCCGAAAATCTGTTCGGGAGGGCCAATCTCTTCCAGCAAGCCGTCATGGAAATAGGCAACCCGGTCCGAGACATCCCTTGCGAAACCCATCTCGTGGGTGACGCAGATCATGGTCATGCCCTCCTCGGCAAGAATGCGCATCGTATCGAGAACTTCGCCGACAAGCTCGGGGTCCAGCGCCGATGTCGCTTCGTCGAACAGCATGTATTGCGGATCCATCGCCAGCGCCCTTGCAATCGCCAGACGTTGCTGCTGGCCGCCCGACAGGGCGCTGGGATAGGCTTTCAGCTTGTCACCAAGGCCGACATGTTCAAGCTGCCGTTTGGCGATCTCGCGTGCCTCGGATTGCGATTTCTTTTTCACGATACGCGGTGCCAGCGCGACATTCTCCAGCGCGGTCAGGTGCGGAAAACTGTTCCATTGCTGGAACACCATTCCCATCCGCTGGCGCAACGTGTTGAGGTCGGTCTGTTTGGCATGAACGTCGGTGCCATCGACAACGACGCGGCCCTTCTGAATCGGCTCTAGCCCGTTTATGCAATATAGTAGCGTAGATTTGCCGGAGCCCGATGCTCCGATCACGGACAGCACTTCGCCCTTCTGCACCGTCAGGTCGATCCCGCGCAACACATGCAGCGTGCCGAAATATTTGTGCAGACCGGAAATTTCGATCATTGGGACCACCTCTTTTCAAGTTTGGCCGAATAGCGCGAGATCGGATAGGACAGCGCGAAGTAAAACGCGCCCGCGATCGAGATAATCAAAAGCGGTTCCTGCGTGCGGGTCATCAGGATCTGGCTTGCGCGCAGCAATTCGACGTAGCCGAGCACCGACACCAGCGCGCTATCTTTCAGAACGCCCAAGGCGACACCGACCCAAGACGGGAACACGGCGCGCGTGCCGATGGGCAGCACAACATAGCGCAAGTCCTGCCAGTAGCTCATTCCGAGCGAGCGCGCGGCGCGGCGCATTGGTTTGCCGACGGATTCGATTCCGCCGCGTGCGACATTTGCCACAAGCGAGGCCGTGTAAATCGTCAGGATCACCAGCCCCGATTGGAAGGCATCAAGGCTCAGGCCGATGATCGGCACAAAATTATAGAACAGGACCAGTTGGATGATCAGCGGGACCGACCGAAACGCGTCCAGCACAGGGGCCAGGAACAGCGTGGCCCAGATACGACCCTCATACAGCAACCAGCCGAATATCGTGCCGAGGATGGTTCCGATCGCGATTGAGATCGTCGAAATCAGAAGTGTCCGCCATGCGGCTTCGGCCATAAAGAGAATGTCCTGGCGCCCAAAGCCGCTGAAGAAGCTGATGGTTGGTTCCATTTGCGCCCCTCAATACCGAAACAGCCGCGTCGCAAGCAGCCGGGACGCAAGCAAGATGAATTTGACCATGACGTAATAGATTACGGCGGTGACGGCGAAATATTCAAAGATGCGGTATGTGCGGCTGGCGAAGAACTGGGTCTCGCCCGACAATTCGCGAAACCCGACCAGCATTCCGAGCGACGACATAAGAACGGCCCAGACAAGTTGGTTCGTCATCGGGTAATACACGATACGCAAGACCTGCGGCACAAGGATCCGCGTGTAGGTTTGCCAAAGGTTCATCCCAAGGCTGCGTGCGGCGCGCATCTGTGTATCTGGCACCGCCTGAAAGCCGCCGCGGAAATTCTCGGAAAGGTAGCCCGCGTTATTGAAGCTGAGTCCGACCAGCACAATCATGTAAGGCGTCAGATGCCAGCCAAAGGCCCCCAGCCCGAACCCGAAGAAGAACAACTGGAACAGCGCAGGCGTGTTGCGCGCCAGTTCCACCCATGCCGTTGCCAGCCAGTAAAGCGGGCCACGCAGTCTTAGGCGGATAACGGACAATCCCAGACCGACAACAATACCGATCACCATGGACAGCGTTGCCACCTGAAGCGTCACAAGACTTGCTTCCAGCAACTCCGGCAGGCTGCGAATCACCGGACGCCAGTGAAAATTATAGTCGAACATCGCGATGATCCCAAAAAAATCCCCGCCCGGACAGGCCGGGCAGGGGTAGCTCTGACGGTGGCGGATTAGTACATCACGCCGGGGATGCGCAGTTCGGGCGCTTCGCCCCCGACATACGTGCCCCACAATTCCTGATAGCGACCGGACCGCACCTGATGCGTGACAAACAGGTTCAGGTAGTTCAGCCAGCTGACATCGGTCCGCTTGGCCACGACCGACGTGTAGTCCGTGGTCCAAGGCATGCGCGGGCCGGGATCAACATTGTCATACTGGTCGGTAATCGGCTTCACTGCGGTGTTGGTGGTGATCCCGATATCCGCTTTGCCCTGCGCTACGGCCAGGAACACCTCGTTCTCTGACTGATAGCCCTGATACAGGTCTTCTTCGCCCCATTCGGCAGCGATCTTCAGCCATTCCTGTTCCGGAACGGTGCCGACACCGGCTGCAACGCGCTTGCCGCGAATGTCCTCGAAGGACTCGATGCCGCTTTCGGAATTCACCACGCCTTGTGCGTAATAAATCGCGTAAGGGATGGAAAACCCGACTGTGCGTGCGCGGGCAAGGCTGTCCGATGTCGCGCCGAACACCACATCTGCGCGGCCCGTCACGATCACCGGCAAACGCTCGGACCATGTGAGGGGCATGATTTCGACATCAACTTCCAGCGCGGCCGCCAGATCGTTGCAATACTCGACATCGAAACCGGCCGGATCGTTGTTCTCGTCGCGGTAGCCGATGGGCGGGAAGTCCAGCACGACACCGCAGCGCAAAGTGCCGCGGTCGATGACGTCATCCAGCGTATCGGCCGTGGCGGGGGCGGTTACGAGCAGCGATGCCGCTGCGATCCCGAAAAGCGTTTTCAGCATTGTTGTCCTCCATGTTGGTTGTTGGGTGCTATATTGAATAATTCTTAAATATCTTATATTGGATACAATGTCCAAGATATATTCCAAGGCTTCCCCTGAAGGCGGTGATGTCCTAAGACCGCATCTGGTTTCGAAGGTGGCAGGCGATGAATTTCAAGGCGGTAGACATTTCAAGGACCGCATCCGCGTCGAGCATCGTGTTCGATGTGTTGCGAAAAGCCATTATCGAGGGAGAGCTGGTCGAGGGTGCGCCCCTGCGGCAGGACGAGATTGCAAACATGTTCAGCACCAGTCGCATCCCTGTGCGCGAAGCGATTTCGCGTCTGGAAGAGTTGGGTCTGGTAAAGACACAGCGCTACAAGGGGGCCGTGGTTGCCGGATTGTCCGCCGACGAAGCTGCCGAGGTGTTTGACCTGCGCGCCTTGCTGGAGCCAGAGATCCTGCGCGATGCCATGACCAGAATGCCGAAAGACTGCCTGCAAAAGGCACGGGAACAGTGCCAAGCGTTTTCAAACTCACCCAAGCCGATGGAATGGGGCGACTTGAACCGTGACTTCCACAAAACGCTCTATTCGGCGAGTAATCTGAAGTATTTCAAGGAAGTGGCCGAAAATGCCATGGACCGGGTCGAACGCTATATCCGCGCCCAGTTGTTGATGAGCGACGGCATGGCCCGCGCCGACAGAGAGCACCTGGCCATTCTTGAAGCCTGCGAAGATGGTGACGGTGATCGCGCAAGCTTGTTGCTGCGCGATCACATCATCGGGGCGAAGTTTTCGCTTCTGGAACATTTCCCGAGTCCCGCTGTGCGCAAATAGCGCCGGCCCAACCCGCCCGGAGGCCCTGTGACCATATCATCACGCGCGACCGAAATGTCCGGCCGCATTCTGATCGACGGGGACGCGCAAGGCGAGGTTCTTGCCTGTGTCGAAGGCCTCAGTTTCTGGGGCGGTGTCGACCCTGAAACAGGAACAATCATAGATGTGCACCATCCCGATCATGGGGCTTCGGTTGCCGGAAAAATTTTGATGATGCCGACCTCGCGCGGGTCTTGCAGTGGTAGCGGCGTCTTGCTGGAATTGTCGCTGAATGGGCTTGCCCCAGCCGCCCTTGTGTTTTGCGAGCATGAAGAAGTGCTGACACTCGGCGCTCTGGTTTCGGACCGGATTTTCGGGCGCCCGCTTCCAGTTGTCTCGTTGTCGCGGGCACATTATCGGCAATTGGCCCAGTGCCCGGCGGCGGCCATAACCGCAGGACGTTTGCATGCCGACAACGTCGATGTCGAACTCGTGGCGGCCAAAGCGGATGATGTGCAGCTTTCCGCAAAAGATTGGGCCTACCTGCGTGGTGACGCCGGACCTGCAACAGAGATGGCGATGGAAATCATCTGTCTCATGGCCGCGCGCGAAGGCACACATAGCCTGATCGATGTGACCAGAGGGCATATCGACGGCTGTATCCTTGCGCATTCCGCCAACTTGATCTTTGCGGAAAAACTGGCCGACATGGGTGCACAGGTCACGATCCCGACCACGATCAATGCAATTTCGGTCGATCGTGAAAACTGGCACACCCAGAATGTGCCAACCGGGTTCGGCACCCGCGCCAGCCGTCTTGCAGATGCCTATGTCAAAATGGGCGCAAAGCCCGTTTTTACCTGCGCACCGTATCTGCTGGAAGAAGCGCCCGAACCCGGCGAGGTGATCGGCTGGTCGGAATCCAACGCGGTCATCTACGCCAACAGTGTTCTGGGCGCTCGCAGCCCCAAACACCCCGACTATCTTGATCTTTTCATCGCCATTACAGGCCGGGCCCCGGCCGCCGGTGTCTATATGACACAGGGTCGTGTCCCCGGAACGGTGATTGAGTTCGACATATCCTTTGACGGGCATGACGACCTGCTCTGGCCCCTGATTGGCTGGCTGGCCGGGCGCCTTTCTTCCGATAGAATTCCCCTTCTGACCGGGCTGGAATCGTTCAGCCCATCGCGCGATGACCTGAAGGCCCTTTGCGCCGCGTTCGGGACCACGTCCGGAGCGCCGATGCTGCATGTCGCAGGGCACACACCCGAGGCACATCTTGAACCGGCTGCGGATTCGACACGGCTTCGCGTCGGTCCCGCGGACATCATGAACGCGTGGCGCGAACTTAATCGCGGTGCGCGCAAGATCGACCTTGTCGCAATCGGCAGCCCGCACGCGTCGTTGTCCGAAGCCCAAAAGGTCGCGGATATTTTCCAAGACCGTGTCTGTGCCGCGTCCACCCAGATGATCATCACGATCGGAAGGGATGTTCTGAGCGCTGCGCAACTTGATGGCACTGCCAATCGACTTCAAAACGCAGGGGTGCGGCTCATTCCGGATCTATGCTGGTGCTCGATCATTGAACCTATCTTCCCGCCAGAAACAGAGGGCTTGATGACGAATTCCGGGAAATACGCGCATTACGCCCATGGTTTGTCGGGGCGGCACGCGTGTCTGGCTGGTCTCAAAGATTGTGTCGAAGCGGCGGTCACGGGTCTTGCGCCTGATACCCCACCGCATTGGCTGACACGCAGAATTGATTGACCGCTTTAGGTTGGTTGCATGAAGTCTTGCAGGTTGCCAATCTGCAAAAGAACAGGCAACGCGGGAGATCGCGAAGCGGATTGACCCCGACGCTTGCCCTGTACGCCTGTCATATCGGCAACTCTCTGCCTTGTGTCCGCCGCGTGAGGTGATCGCGCTTTGCGGCGTTTGCGAAACAGGCTAATTACTCGATATGAGTATTACACGTCGTTCCCTGTTTATGTCCCTGCCAGTCCTTGCACTGGTCCGTCCCGCTTACGCTGAACGTATCCCGCTGGGTGAAATTTCGCGCTATTTCAACGGGTTTAGTACCGCGGAAGGCGAATTTACCCAGATCAATCCCGACGGCAGCCTGTCGACGGGGCGTATTTATATCCGCAGGCCGGGACGTGTGCGGTTCGAGTATGACCCACCAGAGGACTCTTTGGTCATGGCGGGCGGTGGGCAGGTTGCGATTTTCGATGCTCGCTCCAATCAGGGGCCAAGCCAGTATCCGCTTCGCCGGACACCGCTGAACCTGATTCTCGAACGCAATGTCGATTTCGGCAACCGGCGGATGGTGGTGGGCCATACCGATGACGGCACCACTACGACCGTCATTGCGCAGGACCCTGAAAACCCGCAATACGGCTCTATCCGGCTGGTGTTTTCCGCCAATCCGACAGAGCTGCGTCAATGGGTCATCCGCGATGATACAGGGGCGGAAACCACTGTCATCCTTGGCAATATGCGTTTCGGGGGCGACCTGTCGGCGGGCTTGTTCAACATTACGGCAGAGGTTAACAAGCGCGAGCGCTGACCAGAGGGTTTGTGCGGTTGTGGCAAGCAGGGCCCGTAACATGACAAACCCCAAGATCGTTCTGATAACCGGCGCCAGCCAAGGGATAGGCCGCGCCTGTGCAGTGGCCTTCGCGCAGGCTGGGCACAAGGTGGTGCTGGTTGCGCGATCTGCCGACAAGCTGGACGCATTGGCCGCAACCGCCCCCGACCGCATGGTGGCGCGGCCCTGCGATGTGTCAGATCCCGAAGAGGTTGACGCGCTGTTTGCCGCGATCCGTGACAGGTTCGGGCGGCTGGACGTAGCCTTCAACAATGCGGGCCTGGGTCTGCCCGCGACGGAAATAGCCGATATTTCATGGCAGGACTGGCGGCGTGTGGCCTCGGTCAATCTGGATGGGGCCTTCCTGATCGCGCGCGGTGCTTACGCCATGATGCGCGCCCAGGATCCCAAGGGCGGGCGCATCATCAATAACGGCTCTATTTCGGCGCATGTGCCGCGGGTCGGCTCGGTGCCCTACACGGCCACGAAGCACGCAATCACAGGTCTGACCCGGACGCTGTCGCTGGACGGGCGCAAGCACAATATTGCCTGCGGGCAGATAGATATCGGCAATGCCGCGTCAGAGATGACAGAGGCGTTTACCAAAGGCGTGCCGCAGGCCGATGGCAGCCTGCGCGCTGAACCGGTGATGGATGTGCAGCATGTGGCGGATTCGGTGTTGCACATGGCCAGCCTGCCGCTACAGGCGAATGTTCAGTTCATGACCGTCATGGCTACGGCGATGCCCTATGTCGGGCGCGGCTAGATCAAAGAAAAACCCCGCCGGGCGCTGGGCCGGGCGGGGTTTCAAGGGTGTAACTGGGGCCGTTTAGGCCATTGCAGCCTTGGCCTTGTCCACGATCTGGCTGAACGCCTCGGGCTCGTGCACGGCAAGATCGGCCAGAACCTTGCGGTCCACTTCGATGCCAGCCAAGGTCAGTGCGTTGATGAAGCGCGAATAGGACAGGTTCGGGTCCAGCGCGCGCACAGCGGCGTTGATACGCTGAATCCACAGCGCGCGGAAATTGCGCTTGCGCACCTTACGGTCGCGGGTGGCGTATTGGTTGGCCTTGTCCACCGCCTGCGTGGCCGTGCGGAAGTTGCGCGAGCGCGCGCCATAATAGCCAGCGGCGGCCTTGATGACCTTGCGGTGGCGGGCGTGGGTGACTGTTCCGGATTTAACGCGTGACATGTTCCGCTCTCCTTACCGGTTATAGGGCATGTAGGACTTGACGATACGGGCATCCTGCTCGGACAGCAGGGTGGTGCCGCGTGCGTCGCGGATGAATTTCTTCGTCCGCTTGATCATGCCGTGCCGCTTGCCCGCTTGCCCGGCCTTTACCTTGCCGGTTGCGGTCATGGAGAAGCGCTTTTTCGCGCCCGATTTGGTCTTCATCTTGGGCATTTCCGACTCCTTCTTCGGTCAGGGGGGCGACTCGGCATGCCACAATGGCCGGACGCCCCTTCAGATAGAACCTGCGCAGTAAACCAGATTGCAGATGCGTGCAAGGCTCAGAACGCCTGCCAGATCCGCACAAGATACTCCACACTCAGAAGCGGGATGTCGCGCAGCCCGTAACTGCCGTCGGGGCGCAGGACCGAGGCCAGAAGGACCAATCCCAGAGCGACCGACGCAAGCCCCAGCGCCATGTAGGGGCGGCGACCATCCGCCCAAGCGGCGATTGCGCTGACCAAGGCAAGCGGCACAAAATAGACCCCTAGCAGGAAGATGATCCCGGTATCCATGCCGCCCCTTTCCAAAGGTGCAAGGTTACTCGGGTTCGCCTGATACGATCAAGTGTTCTGCGCAGGGTGCGACCCGCAAGATGTTGGTCGTGCCCGGCTGGTTGAACGGAATCCCGGCGGTCACAAGGATCTGGTCCTTTTCGGTGCCGAACCCGTATTTCCGCGTCACGCGCACGGCGTTGATAACGGCTTTCTTGAAGCGTTCGACCTCTGCCACCTCTTCGCAATGCACGCCCCAGATCAGTTGCAGGCGGCGTGCCGTCTTGGTGATCGGGGTCAGCGCCAGAATGGGCACATGCGGGCGCTCGCGTGCGACCAGCAGCGCGGTCGTGCCCGATTCGGTGAAACAGCAAATCGCGGCTATGTCGGTTTTCTCGGCCAGTTCGCGCGCGGCGGCGACAATCCCATCGGCGATGGAGCTGTGCTTGACCTTGCGCGACGCGTCGATGATCTCGATATAGGTCGGGTCGTTTTCGACTTCGCGCGCGACATTGTCCATCGTGCTGACGGCCTCGATCGGGTAATCGCCCGCGGCCGACTCCGCCGACAGCATGATCGCATCCGCTCCCTCATAAATGGCGGTGGCCACGTCCGAAACTTCGGCCCGCGTGGGCATGGGGCTGTCGATCATGGATTCCAGCATCTGGGTGGCCACGATTACCGGCTTGGCGGCAGCACGCGCGCGACGCACCAACCGTTTCTGGATGGGCGGCACGTTCTGCACCGGCAGTTCCACGCCCAGATCACCACGGGCCACCATGATCCCGTCAGATACTGCGAGGATTTCGTCAAACGCATCGACCGCGGCGGGTTTTTCGATCTTCGACAGGATCGCGGCGCGGCCCTGCGCTAGCGTGCGGGCCTCGGACACATCGGCGGCGCGCTGCACGAATGACAGCGCCAGCCAGTCCACGCCCAGACGGCAGACGAATTCCAGATCCTTGCGGTCCTTGTCCGACAATGCGGCGACGGGCAACACCACGTCGGGCACGTTAACGCCCTTGCGGTTGGAAATGGTGCCGCCCACGACCACGGTGCAATCGGCAAAATCCTTGCCGCAGTCATTCACCTTCAGGCGGATTTTGCCGTCATTGACCAGCAGGTTCGCACCCGGTTCCAGTGCCTCGAAAATCTCGGGATGGGGCAGGGTCACACGCGTTGCGTCACCCGGCTTGTCGGTCAGGTCCAGCCGGAAAGCGGCGCCTTCTTCCAGTTCCTCAGAGTCGTTCGCGAAAATACCCACGCGCAGCTTCGGCCCTTGCAGGTCGGCCAAAATGGCAATCGGGCGGCCAAGATCGGCCTCTATCTTGCGGATAATTGCGTGGCGCGCGGCGATATCGTCATGGGTGCCGTGGCTCATGTTCAGGCGGAACACATCTGCGCCGGCTTCGAACAGGGCGCGGATCGTGTCATAGTCGGAAGAGGCCGGGCCAAGCGTGGCCACGATCTTGATCATACGGTGACGGCGCAATGGCGTCATGTGGTGTCCTCTCTGGTGTTGTGCGTCCTGAGGGCGTCTATGATATAGGTATGACAGCCCAGCGTGTCAGGATGAATTCGTTAGCGCAAACACCTACCGATTATGTGCAGAAATGCAAGCCCGCCGCGCTTGACCTGCCACTGTCGAATGCGCACCTAAGACCCACAAACAGAGGATATGCAATGGACAGCACCACCCGGACAGAGCTTGAAGCCGCCGCCTTTCGCACCTTGCTGGCGCATCTGGACAAACGCAGCGACGTGCAGAACATCGACATGATGAACCTGACCGGGTTCTGCCGCAACTGCCTGTCCCGCTGGTACATGGAAGCCGCGCAGGAGCGCGGGCTGGACATGTCCAAGGACGCCGCGCGCGAGGTGGTCTACGGCATGCCCTACGAGGACTGGAAGGCCAAGCACCAGACCGAAGCCGATGATGCGCAAAAAGCAGCTTTCGACAAATCTTTTGCCGAAAATGTCGGCACCAAGGACTGACGGGTGAAACCCCAAGAACAGCTTGCCGCCTTCGTGCAGGACGGGTTGCGCGCTGGCCATAAGGCCGATGTGTTGCGCGCGGCGCTTTTGGCCGAGGGCTGGTCGCAAGCCGAGGTGTCCGCCGCGTTGGACGGTTGGTCAGATCATGGGCTTGGCCTGCCAGTGCCGCGCCCGCAAACGCAAGCCAACGGGCAGGATGCGGTTTTATACGGGCTGATGTTCGTGGCCCTGCTGGCCGTGACCTATAATCTTGTCGATCTGGGTTTTGACCTGATCGCAATATGGCTGCCCGACCCGCTGCAAGATCGTCCATATTTCGGCGCGACCCAGTCGATGCGGTGGTCTGTTGCGCTTTTGGTCGTGGCACTGCCGCTGTTCTTGTGGCTGGACCGCCGCGCGGCCCGTGCACTTGGCAAAGATCCGGGCCAGCGCCGCGCACCTTTGCGCCGCAAATTCGGGGTGCTGACCTTGTTTCTGGCGGCGCTCGCACTGTTGGGTGCGGCGGTTGCCGTTGTCTATGCCGGACTTATGGGCGTCGTAACTGCCCAGTTCACGGCCAAGGTGGCGCTTGTCGTCACGATTGCGGCGCTTGTCATTGCATGGTTCCGCGATTTTCTGGAGGAGGCGGGATGACGCGCTTCACTTCCAAGCTGTTGGTGCCGTTCACGCTGTTGATGATCGCGGCGGGCCTGTGGCAGGTCGGCGGACCGGGGCAGGCCCGGATGGAGCAGCGAGATGACAGGCGCATGCAAGACCTGCAAAACCTGGCGGCATATTTGATATGTGACGCACGCGAAGCCCCCCAGGCGCACTGCGGGACGCAGCCACGCCAGACCGATCGGTTTACGCAAGAGCCGTTCACCATCTCTGAAACACAGGTCTGCGCAAATTTCGAACAGCCTGAACGGATTGCCGAATTGTTCGGCGCGCAGGTCAGCAACGGCTGCTTGGCGCTCAAGTAACCAGCACTGAGCTTCCTAAGACTTTGGAAACAGTCTGTTTCTATCAGAATCGTTAACCGAATCACTTTTGCCGCTATTAGTTTTAACAATCTGGCGAAAATTGGAAAAAATCATGGCGGGATTCGGTCTGCTCGCGCTGCTATTGGCGTTTGGTGCATTTGGATTGATCGACGGGGGCGATGACACGGGCGCGGCCCCCGATGGCGACGACGACCCTGCCACGGATGAACCGCCCGCAGATGGGCCTGCCGACACGGAAACAGGGCTGCCGACAGAACCCGAACCCGATACGGAACCGGGTGGTGATGTGGATGTGTCGCCTGAAACCGCTGGCCAAGGTGGCCCGGGCGGTGACTTTCTGGTCGCTATCGCAGGTGACCCCACGTTGAACGGCTTTGGCGGGAACGACACGCTGATCGGAAAGCCCGAATTCAGCACAGAGCTGCGTGGCGGTGCCGGGAATGACACGCTTGTCGTGCTTGACAACGATCAGGGGTTCGGCGGCGCTGGCAATGACATCCTGATCGCGGATCAAGTGTCATCGGACGGCGCCGTGCAGGTCTTGAACGGTGGCGCGGGCGATGACACACTGGTCACATCCGGCGGCGCGGTCATGGTCGGTGCGGATGGCGATGACGTGTTCGTCATCTCTCCCGGAGGGTTTGATGCGGACGGGAATTTCCAGAGCATAACCGGCACATCGCTGAACACGCCGCTTATTCAGGATTTTAATCTAGACGAAGACCGTCTGATTATCGACCTTGAGCGCGGCTTTCAGGCGCAGTTCGACGATATCGTAAATTCCGAGCTTGATCTGCCATCCGGCGCGCGCGGAGACCTTCCGTTCGATGACAGTGTCACCCTAAGCGCGACCCGCAGTGCCGACGGGTCGGGCGTTGTTATTCTGGCAAAAGGCCTTGCCATGGCAGAGCTGGAAGGCTTTCAGGACATGGACCCGGCCGATGTTCTGGCCAGCATGAATATCAACGTGGTCGGCGCAATAATGCTGATTTGACCAGCGGGCGGGGCGGTCAACGCCGCCCGTGCCCATGGATACTGCGCGCTTCAGACCGCTGCTCAGATCGCGGCCTTGCGGCTTTCTTCTAGGTAGATTTCGCGCAATCGCGTGGCCAAGGGGCCGGGCGTACCGCTGCCCAGATCCGCCCCGTCAATCGCCACCACCGGCATAACGAAGGTGCTGGCAGAGGTGACAAAGGCCTCATCCGCCGATTTCGCCTCTTCGACGGTGAAATTGCGTTCTTCGACCTGCATCTGTGCCTCGCGCGCAAAGCGCAGAACAGCGGCGCGGGTGATCCCGTGCAGGATGTCGTTCGACAGCGCGCGGGTCACGATCTTGCCGTCCTTGATGATATAGGCGTTGTTCGAGGTGCCTTCGGTGATTGCCCCGTCTTGCACCATCCATGCATCATCCGCGCCTTGCTTGAGGGCCATCATCTTTCCCATGCTGGGATACAGCAGTTGGACCGTCTTGATGTCACGCCGACCCCAGCGCAGATCGTCTATGGTGACAACCTTTATGCCCTTCTTGGCCTTCGGGCTCTCGACCAGCGCCGCGTTCGACTGGGTAAACAGGACCACCGTGGGCGTTGTTGTCTCGGGGTCGGGAAAGATGAAATCGCGGTCGCCGGGCGCCCCGCGGGTCACTTGCAGATAGACCATACCAAGCTCGATCCCGTTCTGGGCAACAAGCTCGCGATGAACGTCCAGCCATGCGTCGCGGTCCATCGGGTTGGCGATGTCCAACTCATTCAGCGACCGTTCCAGACGGGTGAAATGCCCGTCGAAGTCGATTAGCTTGCCGTCGATAACGGTCGTGACCTCGTAGACACCATCGGCCATCAGAAAGCCGCGGTCAAAGATCGACACTTTCGCCTCGGTCTCGGGCAGGTAATCGCCATTCACATAAACGATGCGGGTCAAGTTACATCCCCTCTGGCAGTTTGCGGACGGCCCCCATGGCCGCCGATGTGGTCAGGGCTGCATAGGCGCGCAGCGCGGTAGAGACTTTGCGCGGGCGCGGTTTGGCCGGTTTCCAGCCCTTTTCGTCCTGCACGGCACGGCGCGCGGCCAGTGTTGCTTCATCCACCATCAATTCGATCCGGCGTTCGGGGATATCAATCTCGATCAGGTCGCCATTCTCGACAATCCCGATCAGGCCGCCCTCGTCCGCCTCTGGCGACACATGCCCGATGGACAGGCCCGACGTGCCGCCTGAGAACCGCCCATCGGTGACCAGCGCACAGGCCGCGCCCAAGCCTTTGGATTTCAGGTAGCTGGTGGGATACAGCATTTCCTGCATCCCCGGTCCACCGCGCGGCCCCTCGTAGCGGATGATGACGACCTCGCCCACCGTGACCATGCCGGTCAGAATGCCGCTGACGGCGTCGTCTTGCGATTCGAACACCCGCGCGGGGCCGCTGAATTTCAGAATGCTGTCATCCACCCCGGCGGTTTTCACAATGCAACCTTGTTCCGCCAGATTGCCGAACAGAACGGCCAAACCGCCATCCTGGCTAAACGCATGTTCCTTGGTACGGATCACGCCTTTCTCGCGGTCGGTGTCCAGCGTTTTATAGCGGTTCGCCTGCGAAAACGCCTGCGTGGTGCGCACGCCACCGGGGGCGGCGCGGTAGAATTCCTGCACATCGGGGTCATCTGTGCGTGTCACATCCCACATATCCAGTGCCATGCCCATGGTCGGGCTGTGCACGGTCGGCAAATCGCTGTGCAGCAGGCCCGCGCGGTCCAACTGTCCAAGGATGGACATGATACCGCCTGCGCGATGCACGTCTTCCATATGCACATCGTCCTTGGCGGGCGCGACCTTGCACAGGCAGGGCACGCGGCGTGACAGGCGGTCGATATCGGCCATGCTGAAGTCGATCCCGCCCTCATACGCGGCGGCCAGCAGGTGCAACACCGTGTTGGTGGACCCGCCCATGGAAATATCCAGCGACATGGCGTTTTCGAATGCTTCAAAGCTCGCGATGTTGCGCGGCAGAACGCTCTCGTCATCCTGCTCGTAATACCGTTTGGCGTTTTCCACGATCAGGTGGCCCGCGCGCGTGAACAGCTTTTCGCGGTCGGCATGGGTGGCAAGCGTGGACCCATTGCCGGGCAGCGACAGCCCCAGCGCCTCGGTCAGGCAATTCATGGAATTGGCGGTGAACATGCCCGAGCACGACCCGCAGGTCGGGCAGGCGGCTTCCTCGATCGCCTGCACCTGCGCGTCGGTATATTTGTCATCTGCCGCGACGACCATCGCATCGACAAGGTCCAGCGCCTTATCGACGCCTTCGACCTCTATCTTGCCCGCTTCCATCGGCCCGCCCGACACAAAGACGCACGGAATGTTCAGCCGCATCGCGGCCATCAGCATCCCCGGCGTGATCTTGTCGCAGTTGGAAATGCAGACCATCGCATCGGCGCAATGGGCATTTACCATGTATTCGGTCGAATCCGCGATCACCTCGCGAGAGGGCAGGGAATACAGCATCCCGTCATGTCCCATGGCAATGCCGTCATCCACCGCAATGGTGTTAAACTCCTTGGCCACGCCGCCCGCTTTTTCGACCTCGCGGGCCACCAGTTGGCCCAGATCCTTCAGATGAACATGGCCCGGCACGAACTGGGTAAAGCTGTTGACGATGGCAATGATCGGCTTGTCCCAATCACCATCGGTCATGCCTGTGGCGCGCCACAGGCCGCGTGCGCCCGCCATGTTGCGGCCATGGGTTGTGGTGCGGGAACGATATCTGGGCATTTGGCTCTCCTCCGGGGATACGGGCTTGCATTAGCCTATGCGCGCGGTTTGGGAAAGAGCCGTCAACCCCATAGCGCCGGCAGCGGGGGGTGCATGCCAGCATCGTCGTATTGCAAGGCCGGATCGCGGTCTTCGGCCAGCAACAGCGGGCCGTCCAGATCGACAATATCGGCGCCCTGCGCCACCAGAACGGCCGGTGCCATGGCCAACGAAGACCCGACCATGCAACCGACCATCACGCCATAGCCCTCGGAGCGCGCCGCATCGCGCAGTGCCAGCGCCTCGGTCAACCCGCCGGTCTTGTCCAGCTTTATGTTGACCATGTCATACTTGCCCCGCAGCGCGGGCAGGCTGGCGCGGTCATGGCACGACTCGTCGGCGCAAACGGGCAGGGGGCGCGCGATCTCTGCCAGCATGTCATCGGCTCCGGCGGGCAGCGGTTGCTCGACCATTTCCACGCCCAGCCGCAGCAGATGCGGGGCAAGATCGGCATAAACCTCGGCATCCCAGCCTTCATTCGCGTCGATGATGATGCGCGTGCGCGGCGCGCCACGCCGCACCGCTTCCAGACGCGGCATGTCCTCCGGCGTGCCTAGCTTGATTTTCAGAAGCGGCCGCATTGCATGCTTGCGCGCGGCGGCTTCCATTTTGTCGGGCGTCTCCAGGGACAAGGTGAACGCGGTCTGGACCGGTGCCGGTGCTGCCAACCCGGCCATGTCCCAGACCGACCGTCCTGTGCGCTTTGCCTGCAAGTCCCAGAGCGCGCAATCAACCGCATTGCGCGCAGCCCCCGCTGGCAAGGCCGATTGCAGGGCAGCCCGCTCTATGCCGTCCGGCAGCCCTTCAATCTGCGCGCGCACGGATGCCATCGTCTCGCCGTAGCGCGCATAAGGCACGCATTCGCCCTGCCCGGCAGACCCGCCGCGCGCGACGTCCACGCGCAACACATCCGCATGGGTGCGTGACCCGCGTGCGATGGTGAACACCTCTGCCAAGGCGAAGCGATCTTCGTAAATTCCGAACACGCTGTCCTCTTTCATCCTTGCCTAAATATCCTGGGGTGAATGGGGCCGCAGGCCCCAGAGGGGCAACGCCCCTTACACAGATGCCAATGCATCGACCAACCGTGCCGCCCCATGACGGAATGGGTCCACTGCTGGCAGGCCCATCCGCGCTTCGATCTCTGCGTAGCAGTCGCGCGCGGCCGTGTCATCCAGCGCGGCCGTGTTGACCGATATTCCCACCATTTGGCACGCCGGGTTTGCGACGCGCGCAAGTGCCAGCGCCGTGTCGCGCAGAACCTCTAGCGACGGCAGTTCATAGCCCGGCAACCCGCGCATATGCGAGCGTGTCGGCTCGTGGCTCATGATCAGCGCATCGGGCTGGCCGCCATGGATCAGCGCCATGGTCACGCCGGAATAGGATACATGGAACAGTGATCCTTGCCCTTCGATCAAATCCCAATGGTCGGGATCATTGTCGGGCGTCAGCCATTCGACCGACCCTGCCATGAAATCGGCGATAACCGCATCCAGCGGCACGCCATCCCCGGTGATCAGGATGCCGGTCTGGCCCGTGGCGCGGAAACTGGCGTTCATGCCACGCGCGACCATCTCGCGCTCCATGCACAGCGCGGTATACATCTTGCCCACCGAACAATCCGTGCCGACCGCCAGACAGCGTTTGCCGCTGCGTTTCTCGCCATTGGCGATGGGGTATTGCACCGAGGGCACGCGAACGTCATGCAGGCTGCGCCCTGTGGCCTCTGCCACCGCTTTCAGGTCCGGCTCATCGCGCAGCAGGTTGTGCAGGCCCGACGCCAGGTCGAACCCCTCTTCCAGCGCTGCGATCAGCACCTTTTTCCATGCCGCAGAAATCACACCGCCCCGGTTGGCCACGCCAATCACCAGTGTTTTCGCGCCTGCGGCCTTGGCCTCTGCCAGTGTCATATCTGGCAGGCCCATATCGGCGCGGCAGCCGTCCATGCGAAACTGGCCCAGCGCGAAATCGGGCCGCCAGTCCTTTATGCCTTGTGCGACCTTGGCGGCCAGTGGGTCGGGCGCGTCGCCCAGAAACAACAGGTACGGGGTCTGGATCATGCGGGCCTCCATCGTGTGGGGTCGGGTTTGGTCTGTTTTAGCGGAATATCGGGGGAGAGCTTCGTGATTTTGCGCCCTGAACTGCCAATTTTGCGCAGAAATTGTCGTATCGGGCTAAAATTATGCAAGGTCTTGCCGCGCGTTGCGCTGCATTGCGGCATTTTATTTGCAAGTGCAGAAAAGTCCTTGCGCGACGGTATGCAACAATATACCAAAAATCCGCACTGTCCCGACATATCCTGTCCCAAGAGGTTACATCATGAGCTTCCGTCTGCAACCCGCGCCCGCAGCCCGCCCCAACCGTTGCCAATTGTTCGGCCCCGGATCGCGTGTGGCCTTGTTCGAGAAGATGGCAGCCAGCGCCGCGGATGTCATCAATCTGGACCTTGAAGATTCGGTTGCGCCCTCTGACAAGGATAGCGCACGCAACAACGTCGTCGCGGCCACGCATGATGTGGATTGGGGGCGCAAAACGCTGTCCGTGCGGATCAACGGACTGGATTCGCCGTTCTGGTATCGCGACGTGGTTGACCTGCTGGAGCGCGGGTCAGAACGGCTGGACCAGATCATGATCCCCAAGGTCGGCTGCGCCGCAGATATCTACGCGGTAGATGCGCTTGTATCCTCCATCGAGGCTGCAAAGGGCCGCCAGAAGCGGATCAATTTCGAGGTCATCATCGAATCGGCGGCGGGTATCAGCCATGTCGAGGAAATCGCGGCGGCCTCGCCGCGCATGGTCGCGATGAGCCTTGGCGCCGCCGATTTTGCGGCATCGATGGGCATGTCCACCACCGGCATCGGCGGCACGCAGGAAAACTACTACATGCTGCACCAGGGTGCGCAATACTGGTCAGACCCGTGGCATTGGGCGCAATCCGCGATTGTTGCCGCTTGCCGCACCCATGGCGTGCTGCCGGTCGATGGCCCGTTTGGCGATTTCAGCGATGATGAGGGATTCCGTGCGCAAGCCCGCCGTTCCGCGACCTTGGGAATGGTCGGGAAATGGGCGATCCACCCCAAGCAGGTTGCACTTGCGAACGAGGTGTTCACACCGTCGGAAACAGCAGTTTTGGAGGCGCGTGAAATTCTGACAGCCATGGAAGAAGCCAAGGCCCGAGGCGAAGGTGCGACAGTTTACAAGGGCCGTCTTGTCGACATCGCGTCCATCAAACAGGCAGAAGTTATCGTGCGTCAATCCGAGATGATTGCAGCCGCCTGAACCCCGCCTCCGCCGCGATGTGTGTTGACCGATCCGCGCCCCGAACCGGGGCGCGGATTTCTGCGTCAAATATCGGCGTAAGTGTGCCCTTCGCCTTTCGCGCCCGGATGCGTCACTGCGCCCAAGCGGGTTGACCCGACAAGCCGGGCGTATTTGTAAAGCGCGCCGCTGGAATGGATGGTCGGGCGCGGGCCTGCCCAAGCCTTGCGACGCTCTGACAATTCGGCATCGGACAAGGCGACAGACAACTCGCCCGTCAGCGCGTTCAATGTGATCATGTCGCCATCTTGCAGCAAGGCGATCGGTCCGCCATGTGCGGCCTCTGGCCCGACATGACCCACGCAAAACCCGCGCGTTGCGCCCGAAAAACGGCCGTCGGTAATCAGCGCGACCTTTTTGCCCATGCCTTGGCCAGACAACGCCGCCGTGGTCGCCAGCATTTCGCGCATGCCGGGGCCACCTGCGGGGCCCTCGTTGCGAATAACGATCACGTCGCCGGGTTCATACCCGCGCGCTTTTACGGCGGCAAAGGCGTCTTCCTCGCATTCGAACACGCGGGCGGGACCGGTAAAGACCTGCTCTTCCTCTGCCATGCCCGCGACCTTCACGATCGCCCCGTCGGGGGCCAGGTTGCCTTGCAACCCGACCACGCCGCCGGTCTTGCTGATCGGGGTCGCGATGGGGTGAATCACCCGCCCATCCGCTTCCAGAGAAATGCGGTCCAGTTCCTCACCGATGCTGCGCCCGGTCACGGTCAGGCAATCCTCGTGGATCAACCCAGCCTTGCTCAGTTCTTTCATAACCACGGGCAGGCCACCGACCTCGTATAGATCCTTGGCCACATATTGCCCGCCCGGTTTCAGGTTCACGAAATAGGGCGTGTCGCGGAAAATCTCGCACACATCCATCAGGTCGAAATCAATCCCCGCCTCGTGGGCGATGGCGGGCAGGTGAAGCCCCGCATTTGTGGACCCGCCGGTGCAGGCCACGACCCGCGCCGCGTTTTCGAGTGATTTGCGTGTGACAATGTCGCGCGGGCGCAGGTTGCGGGCCAAGAGGTCCATCACGGCAAGGCCCGATTCCTCGCAATAATGGTCGCGCGACTCGTAGGGTGCAGGCGCGCCGGAACTGTTCAGCAACGCAAGCCCGATCGCCTCGGACACACAGGCCATTGTATTGGCAGTGAACTGCCCACCGCAGGCCCCGGCGCTGGGGCATGCCACGCGTTCCAGAATGGCCAGCTCGGCGTCGGAATAATTGCCTGCCTGGTGCTTTCCCACGGCCTCGAACACGTCCTGGACCGTCACGTCCTTGCCATCCAGACGGCCCGGCAGGATGGACCCGCCATAGATGAACACCGATGGCACATTCAGCCGCACCATGGCCATCATCATACCGGGCAGCGATTTGTCGCACCCTGCCAACCCGACCAGCGCGTCGTAGCAATGCCCGCGCATCGTCAATTCCACCGTGTCCGTAATCGCCTCGCGAGAGGCCAGCGAGGATTTCATCCCCTCATGCCCCATCGCGATCCCGTCGGTCACGGTGATTGTGGTGAACTCGCGCGCGGTTCCGCCGCCTTTGGCCACGCCCTTCTTGACGACCTTGGCCTGTCGGTCGAGTGAGATATTGCACGGCGCCGCTTCGTTCCAGCAGGTGGCCACGCCCACCCATGGTTGGTGAATTTCCTGTTCCGTCAGCCCCATGGCGTAGAAATACGACCGGTGCGGCGCGCGCGATGGGCCTTCGGTCACATGCCGCGATGGCAGGCGGGATTTGTCGAAGCGTGGCGTGTCTGTCATGGCATCCTCTGCTTGGTTTGCATCAACCTAGCCATGCCCCCGAAACGCGGCAAGGAAAACCGGTCGCGCGCCCTCTTTCGCATGGGCGCGGGCTGCACTAGGGTTTGCGACATTCCCTTGGCAGGAGCGCAGGTTTGAGTGACACCGTCACCCCCATGATGGCCCAGTATCTGGAGGTAAAATCCCAGCACCCCGATGCGCTGTTGTTCTACCGCATGGGCGATTTCTACGAGTTGTTCTTCGATGATGCTGTTGCGGCGGCGGCGGCGCTGGACATCGCGCTGACCAAGCGCGGCAAGCATCAGGGCGAGGATATCGCCATGTGTGGCGTGCCGCATCACGCGTCCGAGGGGTATCTGCTGACGCTGATTCGCAAGGGTTTTCGCGTGGCGATTGCCGAGCAGATGGAAAGCCCGGAAGAGGCCAAGAAGCGCGGCTATAAATCCGTTGTGCGGCGCGAGGTCGTTCGCCTTGTCACCCCCGGCACGCTGACCGAAGACAGCCTGCTGGATGCGCGGCGGCACAACTTCCTTGCCGCTTATGCAGAGATTCGCGATGCGGGCGCGCTGGCTTGGGCCGATATTTCGACCGGGCAAGTCCGGGTCATGCCTTGCACCCGCGCGCGGCTTGGGCCGGAACTGGCGCGCCTTGCCCCGCGCGAGGTGCTGGTGGCGGACCCGATGAGCGAGGGCTTGCGCCCCTTGATCGAGGATATGGGTGCCGCCCTGACCGCGCTTGCGCCCGCCAGTTTCGACAGTCAGGCCGCCGAACGGCGGTTGTGCGATCTGTATGCCGTGCAAACGCTGGACGGGTTCGGCCAGTTTGCCCGCCCCGAACGCGCGGCTTTGGGTGCGCTGGTCGATTATCTGGACCTGACGCAGCGTGGCAAGCTGCCGCTGTTGCAACCCCCGACGGTGGAAAGCGCGGATGCGGCCGTCCAGATAGACGCCGCCACCCGCCGCAATCTGGAACTGACACAGGCTTTGTCTGGCGGGCGCGACGGCTCGCTTCTGGCGGCGATTGACCGGACCGTAACCGCCGCCGGTGCGCGCCTTCTAGAACGGCGCTTGTCCGCGCCCGCCCGCAAGCTGGATGTGGCGCAGGCAAGGCAGGCGTGCGTTACCTTCCTGCACGGTCAGTCGCGGCTCTGTGCCGACCTGCGCCAAGCGCTGAAAGCCGTGCCCGATCTGGATCGCGCCCTGTCGCGGCTGGCGCTGGACCGGGGCGGCCCCCGCGATTTGGGCGCGGTGCGGCAGGCTTTGGTGCAAGCGGGGGCGTTAGCAGGCTTGCTGAATGTCCCCGATCTGCCCGATCTTCTGGCCGATGCCCGCGCGGCGCTGCTGGGTCATGACGCGCTGCTGGATGCACTCGACGCGGCGCTTGTCGCCGAGCCGCCGCTTCTGGCGCGTGATGGCGGCTTTATCGCCCCCGGCCATGATCCCGATCTGGACGACGCCCGCCGCTTGCGCGACGAAGGGCGCAGCGTGATTGCCGCGATGCAGGCCGACTATGCGCGCGAGACTGGCATTCAGGCGCTGAAAATAAAGCACAACAACGTCTTGGGCTATTTCATCGAAGTGACCAGCACGCATGCACAAAAGATGTTGGCCGCGCCGTTGTCCGACCGCTTCATCCACCGCCAGACCACCGCCAACCAAGTGCGCTTCGCGACTGTCGAGCTGTCAGAGATAGAGACCCGCATCCTGAATGCGGGCGGCCGCGCCTTAGAGATTGAAAAACGGCTGTTCGAGCGTTTGCGCGCACAGGTGCTGGATGCCGCGGCACCGCTCGCCCAAGCCGCGCGCGCTTTGGCAGAAATCGACCTTGCGAGCGCCTTGGCGGACCTTGCCCGCGCGGGCGACTGGTGCGCGCCCAAACTCGATGACAGCCGCGCCTTCGCCGTCGACGGGGGGCGTCACCCGGTGGTCGAGGCGGCCTTGGCCCGCGCGGGCAGCCCCTTCATTGCCAATGATTGCGACCTGTCGGCGGATCAAGGTGCTGCCATCTGGCTGCTGACCGGTCCCAACATGGCCGGTAAATCGACCTTCCTGCGCCAAAACGCGCTCATTACCATTCTGGCGCAGATGGGCGCTTGGGTGCCTGCACGTGCGGCGCAGATCGGCATGGTCAGTCAGGTCTTCAGCCGCGTGGGTGCCAGCGACGATCTGGCGCGCGGGCGCTCGACCTTTATGGTCGAGATGGTCGAAACAGCGGCGATCCTGCATCAAGCCGATGACCGCGCCTTGGTGATATTGGACGAAATCGGGCGCGGGACGGCGACCTATGACGGGTTGTCGATTGCCTGGGCCACGCTGGAACATTTGCACGATGTGAACCGCACCCGGGCCCTGTTTGCCACGCATTACCACGAGATGACGGCGCTGTCGGACCGGCTGGACGGTGTGCAAAACGCCACCGTCGCTGTCAAGGAATGGGAAGGCGATGTCGTCTTCCTGCATGAGGTGCGGCGCGGCGCTGCGGATCGCAGCTACGGCGTGCAAGTGGCGAAACTGGCGGGGCTGCCTGCGCCGGTGATCGCGCGGGCGCGCGAGGTTCTGGCGGCGCTGGAAGATGGCGCGCGAGGGGCTTCGCCCAAGGCGTTGATCGACGATCTGCCGTTGTTTTCCGCCGTGCAGGCCCCGGCACCCGCGCCCGCCAAACCTTTGCCCGTTTTGGACGCTTTGGCAGAGGTCAATCCCGATACGCTGTCCCCGCGAGAGGCGCTGGATGTGGTGTATCGGTTGAAGGGAATGGCGTCCGACGGCTAAGCCTTGGACCACGCGCCCCGGGCTTGACCCGGGGCCTCTGGGTCAGCCAACCGCAAGGCCCCGGGTCAAGCCCGGGGCGCGGTTCACCTTATTTTGGCGTCTGCTCTATGCGCTCAGTTGTCCGCCGTCATACCCAGCAATTCGTGCCTGCACGATCTGCCCGACGGGTTGATCCGTCCCGAACACCACTTCGGCAAATTGCGGTGTGCGGCCCATCCGCGTGCTTTCCATCAGCACCGGGTGCACCTGTTCGACCTGCGCGGCCAGATGCTGCGCGACTGCAGCATCACCGGCAGCGCGCAATTGCGCCGCGCGCGCGCGCACCAAAGCACCGTTCAATTGCGGCATACGCGCGGCAGGTGTGCCCTGGCGCGGGCTGAACGGAAAGACATGCAGCCATGTCAGGCCGCAGTCTTCGACCAGCTTGAGCGAATTCTCGAACATCGCATCTGTCTCTGTCGGAAAGCCTGCAATTATATCGGCGCCAAAAGCCATATCGGGGCGCAGACGCCGCGCTTCTTGGCAGAATGCAATCGCGTCGTCACGTAGGTGGCGGCGTTTCATGCGTTTCAGGATCATATCGTCACCCGCCTGCAAGGACAGGTGCAGATGCGGCATGAGGCGCGACTCGGATGCGATGGCCTCCATCAGAGCGGGATCGGCCTCGATTGAGTCGATCGACGAGATCCGCAGTCGCGCCAGATCGGGCACCAACCGTAGAATGCGGCGCACCAGATCGCCAAGCCGAGGCTGGGCTGGCAGGTCCGCGCCCCAGCTTGTCAGGTCCACGCCGGTCAGAACGACCTCCAGATACCCCTCATCCACCAGCCGTTTGATCTGCTCGACCACCACACCCGCAGGCACAGACCGCGAATTGCCGCGCCCGTAGGGAATTATGCAAAAGGTACAGCGATGGTCGCAGCCGTTTTGCACCTGAACATAAGCGCGCGCACGCGTGCCGAAGCCGTCAATCAGGTGGCTGGCGGTCTCGCGCACCGACATGATGTCATCGACCATCACACGTTCGGTCTGGCCGATCAGATCGGGGGTCAGGCTGGCCCACGTAGCGGGTTTCATCTTTTCCGAATTGCCGATCACGCGGGTCACTTCGGGCATGGCGGCGAAGGTGTCTGGTTCGGTCTGCGCCGCGCAGCCGGTCACGATAATCGGCGCATCGGGGTTGTCGCGGCGCAGGCGGCGGATATCCTGACGGGCTTTGCGCACCGCTTCGGCTGTGACCGCGCAGGTGTTGACGACCAGCGCGTCGCGCACGCCCGCATTTTCGGCCAGTGCTTTCATCGCTTCGGTTTCGTAAGCGTTCAGGCGACAGCCAAGCGTGGTAAAGCGCGGGGCAGTCATGCGCCGAAACCTGCGGCTAAAGTGGCCGTGAATACATGTGCGACCGGCCCGCTCAGCCAGACGCCGTCGTCGCGCCAATCTACCATCAGCGTGCCGCCATCGGCGGTGATGGTGACTTGCCGCCCGGTCAGCCCGCGCAAATGCGCGGCAACGGCGGTAGCGCAGGCACCAGAGCCGCAAGCCAGCGTGATCCCCGTGCCCCGTTCCCACACCCGCAGGCGCAGGTGGTTGGGGGCGCTCAGGGCCGCGAATTCGACATTGGTCGCTTCGGGGAACAGCGGGTCGTGTTCCACAAGCGGGCCTTGGCTGGCCACGGGCGCGGCCTCTGCATCGGGTACGAAGAACACGCAATGCGGGTTGCCCATTCCCACTGCAGTCGGATCGCCCGACAGCGGCAGGTGCAACGTGTCGCAATCGCGCGCCAGCGGAATGCCCTGCCAATCCAGCACCGGCGCGCCCATATTGACCCAGATTTGCCCGTCCCGGTCCTCGGCCCGCAGCAGCCCCCGCGCGGTGCGGATGGACAGGCTGGTGGCTTTGCATTGTGCCATGACCATCGCCGCCACGCAGCGGGTGGCATTGCCACATGCCCCCGCTTGCGAGCCGTCGGCGTTCCAAAAATCCAAGGCCAGATCAGCCGCATCATCGCTGCGCAATTCCGCCAGTTGGTCAAACCCGACACCACGGTGACGATCACCAATCGCCTGCGCCAGCGCAGCCGTCATGACCCCACTCGCGCGGTGACGCGAGTCGATCACGACGAAATCATTGCCTGCGCCGTGCATCTTGTGAAAGGTCAAGGGCGTGTCATCCATGCGCGCCATATAACGGTGGGCGCGCGGCCTGACCAGTCCCGCGCGCAAGCACGCCTGGAAAACATTGTGTCCGCGTGGCTTTTGTCCTTGACCCTGTGGCACGGCTTTTCTAAGTAGCGGCTTCAGAGTGAGCCGGTAGCTCAGCCGGTAGAGCAACTGACTTTTAATCAGTAGGTCCAGGGTTCGAACCCCTGCCGGCTCACCATGTTTTCCAGAGTGTTATGTCAGCCCTGCGTCTTGCAGAATGTGCGGGATCTTGGTTTTCACCTTGAAAAACCCTGCCGTTGCATGTGGCCAGACCAGTTTGTCCCAATCGCGCTGCACTTCGGTCAGGGTAATCCCTTGGGTCGTCAGCGCGGGTTCTGCGCTGTCAAGCCAGTCACGCAACGGCCCGCGCGGGACATAGGCGGTCACGATCTGCCGTGCCCCGGCGCGGGCGGCCCATTTCGCCAAATCACCCGGCACGCCCGCACGCAGCTGCGTCACCTCTTGGCCAAGGCGCGTCGCGGTATCGCGCAAGGCCGCATGCTCGAATGCGCTGACATGATCCGCCACGTCCTGCGGCGACCGCAGATGGCTGGCTTTCAGCGTCGCGCTGGCGACAATGTTCAGCCCCTTGCCTGCAAAGGCGGGATCGCAATCCTCTTCGGTCAGTAGCAGTGCCGTTGGCGCGTCAGGATCGGGGGCGCGTGGTGTGCGCAGGCCAAGGCGCGGGGGCAGGCCGTCGGGCTCTTCATTCACCAGCGCGGGGGCGTCGGCGGCCAGATCGGCGTCGCGCGGGGCAAAGCGACCATCGGTGAATTTGGCGATATTCCACGCTTGCGCGGCATAGGTCTTGCCGCGCGTGTGCAGCCCCGCGACCCAGCGCCAGCCCAGCGTGTTCGACGCGGGATCACCATCCAGCAGGTAGCGCAGGAAGAAATCCGCGCCCACGCGCCATGGCAGACCGAAGGTGAAGATCCAGATCGACGCGAACCACATCCGGGCGTGGTTGTGCAGGTAGCCGGTTTCCACAAGCTCCAAAGCCCAAGCGTCAAAGCAGTCAAACCCCGTGCGCCCATTGGTTGCGGCCTGCACCTGCGCGCGCAGTTTGCGGTCCTTGCCAAGGATGTCGAAGTCGCGCTCCAGCCCGTCGCGGTAGCTGTCCCACGTTGTTGGGCGCTGTTCCAGCCAGCCTTTGAAGTAGCTGCGCCAGACAACTTCCTGAATGAACTTCTCCGCGCCTTCGGGGCCATGCGCGGCAAGGGCAGCCGCGATCACCTCGTCCTCTGCCACCAGCCTGCGGCGCAGATAGGGTGACAAGCGCGACACTGCGCCATGCCGCCCCGGCCCATAATCGGTATTGCGGCGCTTGGCGTAGCGCGCGCCCATTTCCGGCGTGAAATCCGTGATGCGGGCAAGGGCGGCATCACGAGTCGGGGCAAGTTGCGTCATGGTGTCCTCTTTGGCTAAGGGCGGCAAATGGCGCGCCCCTAGCCAAAGTCAAAGCCGCCCAGCTAGAACAGCAACCCCGGCAGCCAAAGCACGAGTTGCGGGAACATGAACAACAGCACGATGGCCGTGATCTGCAACAGCACGAACGGGATTGCGCCTTTATAGATCATCCCGGTGCTGACAGAATTGGGCGCGACACCGCGCAGGTAGAACAGCGCGAAGCCGAAGGGCGGGGTCAGGAAGCTGGTTTGCAGGTTCACCCCGATCATGACGCCCAGCCAGACCGGGTCTATGCCCAGCATCAGCAACGTCGGCGCGGTAATCGGCAGCACGATGAAGATGATTTCAAACGTGTCCAAGATAAAGCCAAGCACGAACATCAGGATCATGACGGTGATCATTGCACCAATGGCCCCGCCGGGCATGGCGGTCAGGAATTCATGAACAAGATCGTCGCCGCCCATCTGCCGGAACACGATGGCAAAGACCGACGCGCCGAACAGGATGATAAAGATCATAGAGGTGATGACCGCCGTGCGCCGCGCGACATCGACAAAGATCTGGGCTTTCAACCGCCCGCGCAGACCTGCAAGAAGTGTCGCGCCAACCGCGCCGACTGACGCGGCCTCTGTCGGGGTGGCAATGCCACCAAGGATGGACCCCAGCACCGCGAAGATCAGCAGCAGCGGCGGGATCAGCGCGGTCACGATTTCGCGGCCCAGGCCGGCCTTTTCTTCCGGCGGGATGGGGGTTGCAGGGCAGCTTTCGGGGTCGACCACGGCCTTGAACAGGATGTAGCCAATATAAAGCGCGACCATCAGCAGGCCGGGAATGAACGCGCCCGCGAAAAGGTCGCCCACCGAAACCGTGGTGGGTGCGAAATTGCCCATGCTCATTTGCACCTGGCTGTGCATGCCCGCGATCATATCGCCCATGAAGATCAGCACGGTTGAGGGCGGGATAATCTGGCCCAGTGTGCCGCTGGCGCAGATCGACCCGCAAGCGAGTTTCGGGTCATAGCCCGCCCGCATCATGGCGGGCAGGGAAATCAGGCCCATCGTGACCACGGTTGCGCCCACCACGCCGGTGCTGGCGGCCAGAAGCGCGCCGACAAGGATGACTGAAATGCCCAAGCCGCCGCGCATATTGCCGAACAGGCGGCCCATGGTGGACAACAACTGCTCTGCGATATTGCTGCGCTCCAGCATCACCCCCATGAAGATGAACAAGGGCACCGCGACCAGCACTTCGTTCAGCATGTAGCCGGTGTAGCGCCCAGCCAGAGAGCGCAGGTTCGACATGTCGAACACGCCGAAATACAGGCCCGCGAAAGCGAACAGGATGGAGGTGCCCGCCAGCGTGAACGCCACTGGAAAGCCCAACAACAAGAAGCCGATCACGCCAAGGAACATTGTCCCCGCAAGGATCTCGCCAATCAGAACCGGATCCATGTCAGGCGCTCTCCGTCTCGTATTGGTAGCGATAATCGGGCGGGACAAGGTCTTCGCGGTCTGCGATGATTAGGATTGACCGGATCGCCATAGCCAGCCCTTGCAGCGCGATCAGCGCGGCAAAAACGAGGATGAAACTCTTCAGCACGAACAGGCCGGGCATGCCGCCGGGGTTGGCCGATCCTTCCAGCAGCCCTATAGAGCGGTTCACGAAGGTGAAAGAATAGACCCACACCACATAGGCGAAGGGCATCAGGAACACGCAGACGCCGGTCAGGTCCATCCACGCCTTGCGCAGGGTGCTGGCGGGGCGGAAAAAGATGTCCACGCGCACATGGTCGTTGCGATACAGCCCATATCCCGCGACGGCGGTGAACATGACCCCGTTCATCCACGGATACAGGTCCTGCATCCACAACCGCGTGGTCGAGAACAGGTAGCGTTCCACGACAACCCAGAAACACACCAGCACAATGCCGACCGACAACCACATGAAGGTGTTGCCAACGATGCGGTTGAGCGTGTTGATCGCATTCATCACTGCGGCGAGTGCTGTCATCATGGCCCTCGTGTTCATTTGGCTGCCTGCCCAAAAGGCCCCGGATCGGGTCCGGGGCCTTCGGTTTGGTTTTCGCGGATGGCCTTAGCCAAGGTCCGAAATGTCGAAATACTTTTCGCGCGCGATGGCGTAGGTCAGATCGGTCCGCTCCGTCCGGGTGCGCAGCATGTTCAGGTTCTCGACATAGCTGCGGGCGACTTTCTGTGTCAGCGCGTCGCCGCCTTCCAGAATTTCACCAAGCAGTTCCTTGGCCTTTTCGGCACCGGCCTGCCAGATGTCTTCGGGCCAATCCTTGTGCACGATTACGCCCTGGTTCTCGATCAGGTCGTTCAGCGCGATCGGATCATTGGCATAGAATTCGCTTGGCACCTGGTCATATTCAGCCTGGCACACATCACGCACAATGGCCTGCAGGTTCGCGGGCAGGGCCTGATACTTGGCCTTGTCCACGACAACCTCTGTCGCAAGACCCGGTTCGTTGAACGAACTGGTGTAATAGTGCTTGCGCAACTGGTGGAAGCCAAGCGCGCGATCATTATAGGGCCCGACGAATTCGGCGGCATCCAGCGCACCCGACTGCAACGCTTGGAAAATCTCGCCACCGGCAAGGTTCGTGACCGATGCGCCCATCTTCTGCCAGACCTGACCGCCAAGGCCGGGGGTGCGGAAGCGCAGGCCCTGAATGTCATCCAAGCCTGTCAGCTCTTCGTTGAACCAACCGCCTGCCTGCGTGCCGGTGTCGCCCGACAAGAAGCCCTGAACGCCGAACTGGTCATACACCTCGTCCCAGATCTCCTGACCGCCAAGATAGCGCACCCAAGCTGCCAGTTCGCGGCTGGTCATACCGAAGGGCACGCCCGTGAAGAACGACAGGCCAACGGACTTGTTCTGCCAGTAATAGGCCGCGCCGTGGCTCATCTCGGCAGAGCCGTCGATGACAGCATCCAGCGATTGCAGCGCGGGCACCATTTCGCCAGCGGCGAACACTTCGACCGTCAGCGAGCCGTCAGAGGCGGCGGTGATGCGGTCAGCCACGCGCTGGGCGCCTGTGCCCAAGCCGGGAAAGTTGCGTGGCCATGTCGTGACCATGCGCCATGTGATGTTACCCTGCGCGACGGCAGGTGCGGCAAGGGTCGATGCCGCCGCGGCAGAGCCGCCCAGCGCCGATGTCTTCAAAAAGGAACGACGATCCATTTTTCTCCTCCCGAGTTTTTTTATCGGACACTCCACTGCCCGTGCGCAGTGTTAGAGCATAACGCGATGGTGGAGTGAACAAAAAATCTTACCAATGTCATCGCCAACACTGTCCGGATGCATCTAGCCGCCCAGATGAGCCGTGCCGCGCGCCGCTGCCAACCGGATCTGGTTTTGCCGTTCGCGGAACCCCGCGCGGCGTTCGGGACTGAACTCGTCCACGCAATGGTGGCACTGCACGCCTTCCTCATATTCTGGGCGCGACCGGTCCTCGGGCCACAGCGGGCGGCGGCAAGCGTGGCACATGATATGCGGACCGGGCTTCAGCCCGTGTTCGACCGAAACACGCTGGTCGAACACAAAGCAGGCCCCGTGCCAAAGGCTTTGCGCGGGTGGCACCTCTTCAAGGTATTTCAGGATGCCGCCTTTCAGGTGGTAGACATCGGTCACGCCCTGACCAAGCAAGTAATTGGTCGATTTTTCGCACCGGATGCCGCCTGTGCAGAACATGGCAATCCGTTTGTTGTGAAAACGGTGGCGGTTTTCTTTCCACCATTGCGGAAATTCGCCAAACGCCTTGGTGCCCGGATCAATCGCGCCTTCAAACGTCCCGATAGCGACCTCGTAATCGTTGCGGGTGTCGATCACGGCCACGTCGGGCGCGCTGATCAGATCGTTCCAATCCTGCGCTTCAACATAATGACCGGTGCCCGCGCGCGGGTCCACATCGGGCTGGCCCATTGTCACGATCTCGCGCTTCAGGCGCACTTTCATACGGCCAAAGGGCATGTCGGGCGCGTGGCTTTCCTTCCACTCCAGCCCCGCGCAACCTGGCAGCGCGCGGATATGCGCCAGCAACGAGTCGATCCCTTCGCGTGGCCCCGCGATGGTGCCGTTGATCCCCTCTTGCGCCAGCAGAAGTGACCCCTTAACCCCCTTGGCACAGCACAAGGCGGCCAGCGGCGCTTTCAGCGCGGCAGGGTCATCGAAACGTGTAAAATGGTAAAGCGCGGCGACGGTAAACATGCCCGCCCTTTACTGCGCGCGGCGCGCCCGCGCAAGATAGCGGGGCATTGACGCGCCCGCGCGCGCCCCTTAGCCCTATCGCAAAAGGAGTGCCACCATGCCCCATGCCCTGATCGTGATCGACCTGCAAAACGATTTCTGCCCCGGTGGCGCGCTGGCCGTGGCCGAAGGCGACCAGATCGTGCCGGACGTGAATGCCCGCATGGCAGAGGCCGAAGCGGTCATCCTGACCCAAGACTGGCACCCCGCCGACCACAGCTCTTTCGCGAGCCAGCACGCGGGGCGCGCGCCGATGAGCATGATCGACATGCCCTACGGCCCGCAAGTGCTGTGGCCGGATCATTGTGTGCAAGGGTCGCAGGGCGCCGCGTTTCATGCTGCCCTGACCACCGACCGCGCCGACCTGATCATCCGCAAAGGGTTCCGCCGCGAGATCGACAGCTATTCCGCGTTTTTCGAGAATGACCAGAGCACCCCCACGGGGCTGGAAGGGTATCTGCGCACGCGCAACCTGACAGAGCTGGAATTCGTCGGGCTTGCCACTGATTTCTGCGTGGCATGGTCCGCGATTGACGCCGCCAAGCTGGGCTTCAAGGTGCGGGTTCTGACCGGCCTGTGCCGTGGCATCGACCTTGACGGGTCCATGGCGCGCGCTCTGGACGACATGAGCGCCGCTGGCGTTGAGCTGGTCTGACCGCCATGGATATCGCAACCCGCGTCTATAACCACCGCTGGAAGCTGGACCCGATTGTGCGGTCCCTGATCGACACCGATTTTTACAAACTGCTGATGTGCCAGTCGGTGTTTACCAACCGCCCCGACACGCGCGTGACCTTCAGCCTTATCAATCGCGCCAAGGACGTGCCGCTGGCCAAGCTGATCGACGAGGGCGAGTTGCGGGAACAACTCGACCATATCCGCACCCTGTCGCTGTCGCGCGGGGAATCCACTTTTCTGCGCGGCAATACGTTTTACGGCAAACGCCAGATGTTCCGCCCCGATTTCATGGAATGGTTCGAGAATTTCCGCCTGCCGCCCTATCATCTGGAACGTGTGGGCGACCAGTATGAGCTGACATTCGAGGGCACTTGGCCAGAGGCGATGCTGTGGGAAATCCCCGCCTTGGCGGTGCTGATGGAACTGCGCTCGCGGGCGGTACTGGGCCGGATGAAACGGTTCGAATTGCAAGTGCTTTACGCCCGCGCCATGACAAGGGTCTGGGAAAAGATCGAACGCCTGCAAGAGTTGGACGGGTTGCGCATTGCAGATTTCGGCACCCGCCGTCGTCACAGCTTTTTGTGGCAGGATTGGTGCGTGCAGGCCATGATGGAAGGGTTGGGGCCGCGCTTCATCGGCACCTCGAACTGCCTGATCGCCATGCGCCGAGAGGTCGAGGCCATTGGCACCAACGCGCATGAATTGCCCATGGTGTATGCTGCGCTTGCCCAGAACGACGCAGAACTGGCGGAAGCGCCATACCGGGTTCTGGCCGATTGGCAGGCCGAGCATTCGGGCAACCTGCGCATTATTCTGCCCGACACCTATGGCACCCAGGGCTTTCTGGATCGCGCCCCTGAATGGCTGGCCGAATGGACCGGCATCCGTGTCGATTCGGGTGCGCCAGAGGACGGCGCCGAAGCCGCAATCCGCTGGTGGCAGGCGCATGGTCAGGACCCGCGCCAGAAACTTGTCATCTTCTCTGACGGGCTGGACGTGGACCGCATTGAAGCGCTGCACCGCAAGTTTGCAGGCCGGGTCAAGGTCAGCTTTGGTTGGGGCACATTGTTGACAAACGATTTCAGGGGTTTGGCCGAAGGCGACGGGTTGGCGCCGTTCAGTTTGGTGTGCAAGGCCATCAGCGCCGACGGGCGGGCCACCGTCAAATTGTCGGACAACCCGAACAAAGCCATGGGCCCGCAGAGCGAAATTGCGCGCTACAAGCATGTCTTCGGCGTGGGCAAACAAAAGGCAGAGGCGGTGCAGGTCTAAACACTCTGGCAAGTATGACGGCACATTTCAGCGCACGCGCCGGGCGGTCACACCGATTTTTGGTGACAGGTGCCCGGAGCTGTGTTGCAATAAAACTGTCGCAATCAGAGTAGGAGGACACCTGAATGTCATTAACCTCGCATCTTGCCGCACTGCGCGAAAAACACGCGCACCTCTCTGACAAGGTTGACAGTATCCAACGCAGTCCCGGAAGCAGTGATCGGGAAATTGCGGAATTGAAGAAACAAAAGCTTCGTTTGAAAGAAGAGATCGAGCGCCTGTCGCACGCGTGATGGGCCACACTTGAACACTAACGGCCCGCGAATCGCGGGCCGTTTTTATTGGGATCGTGACAGGGTCAGACGAAGAATTGCGCGCCGTTCGCGCTGACGGTGGATCCGTTCATAAAGCCCGCATCATCCGCGACAAGGAATGCCACGCAACGGGCGATTTCTTCGGGCTCGCCCAAGCGGCCCGCGGGGATGCCGGCAATGATCGATTCGCGCACCTTTTCAGGCACGGCCATGACCATTTCTGTCGCAATATAGCCGGGGCAGACTGCGTTCGCGGTAATGTTGAAGCGCGCGCCCTCTTGCGCTAGCGACTTCACAATGCCCAGATCGCCTGCTTTGGTGGCGGCATAGTTGACCTGTGCAAACTGGCCCTTCTGCCCGTTGATCGAACTGATGACCACGACACGGCCGAATTTACGCTCGCGCATGCCAGGCCAGATGGGGTGAACCGTGTTGAACACGCCGGTCAGGTTGGTGTCGATCACTTCGCGCCACTGTTCCGGCGTCATCTTGTGGAACGGCGCGTCACGGGTAATGCCCGCATTCGCCACTACGATGTCGATGGGGCCAAGGTCGGCTTCGACCTGCGCGATGCCCGCCTTGGAAGCGTCATAATCCGCGGCGTTCCACTTGTAGGTCTTGATGCCAGTTTCGGCGGTGAACTTCGCCGCGGCCTCGTCATTGCCCGCATAGGTTGCGGCAACGGTGTAGCCTTTGTCCTTCAATTCCTTGGAAATCGCTGCGCCAATCCCGCGCGATCCGCCTGTGACCAATGCCACTCTAGCCATGCTGTCCCCCTCCTAAGGTTCTTTTGAGTCAGTAATATCTGGTAACGAACAAGCGACGGGTGCGCAAGATTATTGCGCACCCCAATTCGCTTTAGCGTTCGAGGCACATTGCCACACCCATGCCGCCGCCGATGCACAGGGTCGCCAGACCCTTTTTCGCGTCCGAGCGCTGCATTTCGAACAGCAGGGTGTTCAGGATGCGGCAGCCAGAAGCGCCGATGGGGTGGCCGATAGCGATTGCGCCGCCATTCACGTTCACTTTCGCCGGATCCCAGCCCATATCCTTGTTCACGGCGCAGGCTTGCGCGGCGAACGCCTCATTGGCCTCGATCAGGTCCAGATCCTCGGGCTTCCAACCGGCCTTTTCCAGCGCCTTGCGGCTGGCGTGGATAGGGCCGACGCCCATAATCGACGGGTCCAGACCGGCAGTGGCGTAGCTGGCAATGCGGGCCAGCGGGGTCAGGCCGCGTTTTTCGGCTTCTTCCGCGCTCATCAGCATGACGGCAGCCGCGCCATCGTTCAGGCCAGAGGCGTTGGCGGCGGTGACGGACCCGTCCTTGGTGAAGGCCGGGCGCAGCTTTTGCAGGGATTCAATCGTCGCGCCATGGCGGATGTATTCGTCGTTTTCCACAACGATATCGCCCTTGCGCGTCTTCACGGTGAAGGGCGCGATTTCGTCTTTGAACTTACCAGCATTCTGGGCGACCTCGGCCTTGTTCTGGCTGGCCACTGCGAAATTATCCTGCTCGTCACGGCTGATCTGCCATTTTTCGGCAACGTTTTCAGCAGTCTGTCCCATGTGGTAGCCGTTGAATGCGTCCCACAACCCGTCCTTGATCATGGTGTCGATCATTTTCATGTCGCCCATCTTGGTGCCCGCGCGCATGTGGGCGCAGTGGGGTGAGAGCGTCATGTTTTCCTGACCGCCCGCCAGCACGATACCCGAATCGCCCAGCATGATGTGCTGTGCACCGAGTGCGACTGCCCGCAGGCCCGACCCGCAGACTTGGTTGATCGACCACGCCGCCGACTCGATCGGCAGGCCCGCGTTGATATGGGCTTGCCGCGCGGGGTTCTGGCCCTGTCCGGCGGTCAGCACTTGGCCAAGAATGGTTTCCGAAACCTCTGCCTTATCGATGCCTGCGCGCGCCACCACGGCGTCAAGGATCGCGGCGCCAAGGTCATGCGCGGGGGTGTTGGCGAACGCGCCGCCAAAAGACCCGACAGCCGTGCGGGCTGCGGAAACGATAACTACATTGGTCATGAGAGCTCCTCTGTCATTGACGATACGCGTGCTTGGACTAATTCAAGCGGTTCACGCTGCGTTGTATCATGGGTCAGCGGTCTTGCAATGCGCCAAACTGCCCTGTTTGCGTAATAATATTTCGCAAGCTTGCCCGCGCAGGT
The DNA here is from genome assembly GCF_900499075.1 of Roseinatronobacter ekhonensis. GTDB lineage: Bacteria > Pseudomonadota > Alphaproteobacteria > Rhodobacterales > Rhodobacteraceae > Roseinatronobacter > Roseinatronobacter ekhonensis. The sequence goes on from NZ_UIHC01000006.1 coordinate 44,003, forward strand.
GTTAAACACGGATTTGCACGCGTCTTTTGTCACGGTGCGGGTCACAAACTGTTTCTGCGAAACCGGGCGCGTGGCATGGACTCTTGTGTTAATCTTGCGTTAGGTCTGCCCGAAGAGGCACGTATGGAAAAAACTTGGGCGAAATATCACCTTGGCCAGGTGGTCCGGCATAAAAAGCACCCGTTTCGCGGGGTGATTTTTGATGTCGACCCGAAATTCGCCAACACCGAAGATTGGTATCACGCGATCCCCGAGGACAGCCGTCCCAGCAAGGATCAGCCGTTCTATCATCTGCTGGCAGAGAATGAGGACAGCTTTTACGTTGCCTATGTGTCAGAGCAGAACCTGTTGCCCGACGAGTCCGGGGAACCTGTCGACCACCCGGATCTGTATGAGCTTTTCGGCGAGTTCAACAACGGGCGGTACCCGCTGCAAATCGAGATGAATTGACAGGTTCGGGCGCAAGGCGCGCTCGGTGGTCAGGCTTAAAGATGTCAGCCGACCAAGTCCGCCAAAGGGTGCTTGCACGCGACCGGAACCCAAAAGGTCAAGTTGTTTGTTCCCATGGCGCGGCGGTAGGTCAGCGCGCGCGCCAAGCTGCGGATCAGGAACCAGCCATATCCGCCCTCTCGCAGAAGTTCTGGCTCTGGCGTCGCGTGGCCGACAGCATTCGGATCGAACGGGCGCCCTGTGTCGCTGACGCGGCAGCGCAACTCGTTATCGGCCAGCCGTATTTCCAGATCTATTCTGCCTGTATCGTCGCAATACCCGTGGCGCGCTATGTTCGATAGAACCTCTGCCAGAATTATGTTCATGTCCTCGATCCAGTCGGCTGGCGTTTGCGCGGCGCGCAAGAAACCATCCACCTGAAGCAGCAGCGCGCGCACATCGTCCAGAGAGCTGTGGCAACACGCGGTAAAGACCGTTGGACTGGCGGCGTTGCGATAGGTCATCTCTGCGGTCCGCTCCTGTGCTTGGTGGCCCGTGCCTGAAGTGAAGCAAACCCCTTGCGGCTTTGGCACCGCGCTATTCGGCGGCAGGAAGGGTTTGCGCTTGGGGCGATTCGGGATGGATGCGAAAGACCGTATCCATGCGGGTCAGCCGAAATACCTTGCGCACACCAGGCGACAGCGCGGCTATTTCCAGCGGACGCTCGGGGCCCAGCAGCTTCATTGCCCCCACAATCGCGCCAAGACCGCTGCTATCCATGAATTCGACCCTTTTCAGGTCCAGAATGACCGGATTTCCGGGATGAACGGTTGCGCTGCGAATCGCATCCTTGAACCGGATGGCTACGGCAGCGTCCAGCCGGGTTTCGCGCAGTTCGATCACAAGCGCACCGCCCGATTCGCCAAGTGCCATTTGCATGAGATGTCCTTTCTTGGCCGCTTGACCCGACTCTAGCGTGAAAGTGTTACCAAGAGCTTGCCAGCTTGCGGCAGCGTGTCGGGCGCGCTAGGCAAACTAAACTGCAACGCCACGGGGGCACTATGACACATCTTTGGATACGCGCGGAAACGCGCCCGCAGGAGGAACGCGTTGGCATCTTGCCCGACGGGGTTGCTGCGCTGCGTGCCAAAGGGTTTCGCGTGACCATGGAAGACAGTCCGCAACGCGCGCTTCCTCTCGAGCCGTTCTTGAAAGCAGGTGCAACGCGCGCGGACTATGCCACCTGGCCCGATGCGCCCGACGATGCGATCATTTTCGGGCTGAAAGAACTGCCCGAGGATGGCAACGCGCTGCGCCACCGCCATATCATGTTTGGCCACGCCTATAAGGGCCAGCCAGCGGGGCAAGCGCTGTTGCAACGGTTCCGCAAGGGCGGCGGCACGCTGTATGATCTGGAATACCTGACCGATCCGCAGGGCCGCCGCGTTGCCGCGTTTGGCTACTGGGCCGGGTTCGCGGGGGCGGCGGTGTCGCTGCTGGCATTTGCCGCGCAAGCACGCGGCGGTGTCTGCGCGCCGGTTGCGCGCTTTGCCGACAAGCATGCCATGGTCCATGCCGTGGCGCAGGCATTGCACGGGTTGGAGGTGCCGAGTGTTCTGGTCATCGGGGCGCTGGGCCGCGTGGGGCGAGGTGCCGTGGATCTTTGCGCGGCTGTGGGCGCGCCGGTCACGGCTTGGGACAAGGCAGAGACCGCGACCGGCGGCCCCTTTCCCGAAGTTCTTGCGCATGAGGTGTTCCTGAACTGTATCCTTGCCGTGCCGGGCACGCCGGTATTTGTCCCGCAATCCGCCGTCGCCGCGCCGCGTGCGCTGCGGGTGATTGGCGATATCGCCTGTGATCCGTCATCCGATTTCTCTCCCGTCAAGGTGTACGACCGTGCGACCGACTGGACCCGCCCGGTGCTGCGCGTGCATGGCGCGCCTGTGCTGGACGTGATGGCAATCGACAACTTGCCCTCGCTTTTGCCGATAGAGGCGTCAGAGGATTTCGCGGCCCAGCTTTTGCCTCATCTTGAAACGCTGGATGGTATCGACACCGGTGTTTGGGCGCGCGCGCGGGCCGAGTTTGACCGGCATGTGCAAAGGCTTGGGGCTTGATGTTTTAAGTTTGAAATATATGCTGCTGTATAGCTTGGGGAGGCAGTATATGACAGAGATTATCGACTGGGACGCCGCGTTCGAGAATGGCGCTCATATTCCCGATGGGTCCGCGTATCCGGCAGCATGGCAGGCGCGGGCCTTGGAGTATCGCACGCAAGCGACTGCGCGGCTGGATCTGCCCTATGGCACAGGCCCGCGCGAACGCTTCGACCTTTTCTTGCCCGATACTGCGCCGAAAGGTCTGTGCGTATTCGTGCATGGCGGCTACTGGAAGGCTTTTGATAAAACCACATGGTCGCATCTGGCCCATGGCGCGGTGGCGCGCGGTTGGGCGATGGCGTTGCCCAGCTATACGCTTGCGCCAGAGGCGGGGCTGCCTGAGATGACCGGGCAGATCGCGCGTGCGATTTCTGCGGCCCGCGCAGAGGTGCCGGGCCCGGTGCGGCTGGCGGGGCACTCGGCGGGCGGTCATCTGGTGGCGCGGATGCTGTGTTCCGATATGCCGGATGTGGCGCGGCAGGCTGTCTCTATCTCTGGCCTGCACGATCTGCGCCCCTTGCTGTACACGCGTATGAACGACATTTTGCAACTGACAGACCAAACGGCGTGCAACGAAAGCCCTGCGCTTCTGACCCCACGCGATGGCACCCGCCTGACGGCGTGGGTCGGCGGGCACGAGCGCCCAGAATTCCTGCGTCAGTCTGCGCTGATTCGAGAGGCATGGCCGCACACCAAGCTGGTGGTTGACGGCGCGTTGCACCATTTCAACGTGATTGCCGCCTTGGAAGACCCCGACAGCCCCTTGACCAACGCCATGATACAGGACGCGCCATGAGCATTTCGATTGCCCGCGAAGGGGATATCGCCCGCGTCACGCTGGATAACCCGCCGGTGAACGCACTTGGACAGGCGCAGCGCGAAGGGCTCGCGGACGCTGTGGCGCAGACCAACGCGATGGACGGGCTGCGCGCTGTGGTGTTGCACTGCGCGGGGCGTAGCTTTGTTGCGGGGGCCGATATACGCGAATTCGGCAAGCCGCCGGAACCGCCGCATCTGCCCGATGTGCTGGCCCAGATAGAGGGCGCGCGCGTGCCTTGGGTGGCAGCCATCCACGGAACCGCGCTGGGCGGCGGGTTGGAGCTTGCCTTGGCGTGCCGTTACCGGGTGGCGGCGCGTGGCGCGAAGCTGGGCTTGCCAGAGGTCACATTGGGCTTGATTCCCGGCGCTGGTGGCACCGTGCGGCTGCCACGGATTGTTCCAGCCACGCAGGCATTGCAGATGGTCGCGGGCGGCAAGCCGGTCGCCGCCGCGCAGGCGGCAGAGTGGGGCCTGATCGACCATCTGGCCGACGGGGATGCCCTCGAAGCTGCTGTGCAATTCGCGGCAACTGTCGCCAAGCGTCGCGACCCCGGCCCGGTGTTGGCACGACCCGTTCAAAACCCCGACCCTGCGGCATTCGACGCGTTGGCCGACAGGTTGACGAAACGTGCGCGCGGCCAGCACTCGCCAATAGAGGCCGTGGCCGCTCTGCGCCGCGCGCTGACCCTGCCCGCGCCCGAGGCCATGGCGGCCGAGCGCGAAGCCTTTTTGCGCCTGCGCGACGATCCGCAATCCAAGGCGCTGGCGCATGTGTTCTTTGCCGAACGCGGTGCCGCGCGGCTGGACCGGCTGAAAGGGGTGGCCGTGCCTGCGCCCGAACGCGTGGGCGTGGTCGGCGGCGGCACCATGGGTGCTGGGATTGCAAGCGCGTGTCTGCTGGCGGGGCTGCGCGTGACGTTGCTGGAACAGACGGCAGACGCCGCGCAGGCCGCACAGGACCGCGTGACCGGCATTCTGCAAGACAGTCTGTCGCGCGGGGTGATTGCTCCCGACCGCCATGCCGCACTTGTGGCGCAGTTCACCGCCACGCATGACCCGACCGCCTTGGCCGATGCCCAGCTTGTCATCGAAGCCGTGTTCGAGGATTTCGATGTCAAGAAAGCGGTTCTGGCGCAGTTGGAATCCGTCACGCCGCCGGAGTGTGTGCTGGCCACCAACACCTCTTATCTGGATGTGAACGCCTTGGCGGCGACCATGTCCGACCCGTCGCGGCTGGTGGGGTTGCATTTCTTCTCGCCCGCGCATGTGATGAAATTACTGGAAATTGTCGTGCCCGATGGGGTGTCCGACACGGCGCTTGCGACCGGTGCCGCGCTGGCCAAAGCCTTGGGCAAGATCATGGTCTTCGCCGGTGTGTGCGACGGGTTCATCGCCAACCGGATCATGTCGGCCTATCGCGCCGCGTGCGAACACATGCTGGAAGCGGGCGCTACGCCATGGGAGGTTGACGCCGCCATGGTCGATTTCGGTTTTCCGATGGGCATTTACCAGATGCAGGATCTGGCGGGGCTGGATATTGCCTGGGCCATGCGCAAGCGCCGCGCCGCAGAGGGCAAGCGCCCGGCAGACTACGTCCGCATTCCCGATATTTTATGCGAAGCGGGCCGGTTTGGCCGCAAGGCGGGACGCGGTTGGTATGACTACACCACCGGAAAACCCGTGCCCGACCCAGAGGTCGAGCGTGTGATCGCAGCGGAGTCCGCGCGCAAAGGCATCGCGCGACGGCCTTTTACCGCAGAGGACATCATGGCGCGCATCCTGTCAGTCATGCAAGCTGAGGGCGCGGCGATTCTGCGTGAAGGGATCGCATCCCGTGCGGCGGATATCGACGTGGTGATGATCAACGCCTTCGGCTTTCCGCGCTGGACAGGCGGGCCGATGTATCTGCGCGACGCGTCCTAGCCGTTGCCGCGAATCGGGCGCTGCGCTACCGTTTTCGGAAAGGGAGAGTTGCCATGATCCGACACGCCACCGCCGCTTTGCTTTTGCTGGCGTCTTCCGCTCAGGCCGATGACTGCGACGCGCTGTTTCTGCGCCTGCTGGTCGACGGCAACCCCGAGGTGCCTGTCGTCATCGAAGCCACGCAAAGCTTTAACGGGGCACCGCCCACGGTGACACGGCATTCCGCCGATTCAACCGGCGACTGGTTGAGCGAGGCAGTCGAGCCGCCGACGCTGCCATGGTCCATGCAGCGCGGCGATGTGATGTATATGTCCAGCGATGGCGGGCAAAGCTGGTCAGAGATCAACCGCTTCACCCAAGCGCAACGCGACGCGGCGCAGGACGTTTTGCGCACCGAGGCTGAAACGCGCCACGACGTTGCGTGCAGCACAGATATCCGTGACGGTGTAAGCTACCAACTGGTCGAGGGGCGCTATATTGCCAACACGCAGCAAGATGCGCAGATGTTCCTGCGCTACTGGCTGGAGGATGACGGCTGGATCGCGTTCCACGACATGCAGGTGCGCGCCGCGGCCTATGATCTGGACGTGACGCAGGTCTTGCAACGGGTCGAGCGGGTGGACTTGCCCACTCCGTAACGGCGCTAACTCTCCCGCCGGCCTTCCAGATGTTTGCGCAGCTTTGACGGGGGCGCTTTCTTGCGGCCCTTGAACGGGTTCTTGTCGTTCTGGCTGCGCATGAACATGCGGATCGGCGTGCCGGGCATGTCAAACGCTTCCCGCAGTCCGTTGACCAGATAGCGCGTATAAGCGGCAGGCAGGTCTTCGGGGTGCGAGCACATGACCACGAAACCGGGCGGACGGATTTTCGCCTGTGTCATGTAGCGCAGCTTGATACGCTTGCCGCCCGGTGCGGGCGGCGGGTGCGCCGTGACCATCGCTTCCAGCCATTGGTTCAGCTTGGCAGTGCCGACACGGCGGTTCCAGATATCATGCGCGCGCAAGATGGCGTCGTGCAGTCGGTCCAGCCCCTTGCCGGTTTTGGCAGAGACTGTCACCATCGGCGCGCCCCGCAACTGCGGCAACAGCTTTTCAAACTTGTAGCGCAGCTCTTTCAGCTTGTCCTGTTTCTCTTCCTCGATATCCCACTTGTTCACCGCCACGACCACCGCGCGCCCTTCGGTTTCGGCGAAATCGGCGATGCGCAGGTCTTGCGACTCGAAGGGGATAGCGGCATCCAGCAGCACGACCACAACTTCGGCAAAGCGCACGGCGCGTAACCCGTCGGCCACGGACAGCTTTTCGACCTTATCGACCACCCGGGCCTTTTTGCGCATGCCAGCCGTGTCAAAAATCCGCGTCGGCGTGCCCATCCAATCCAGCGTCAGAGAGATCGAATCGCGGGTGATCCCGGCCTCTGGCCCGGTCAGCAGCCGGTCTTCGCCCAGAATTTTGTTGATAAGCGTGGATTTGCCCGCGTTGGGCCGCCCGATCACGGCCACTTGCAAGGGTTTGGCGGCGCTGGGTGTGTGGTCGGGGGCGTCGCCGTCCTCGGATACGTCAATATCCGTGGCGGGGGCGTCGGCCTCGGCGCGTTCTTCGAACCCTTCGGCAAGCGGGCGCAGAATGTGGTAAAGCTCGTCCATCCCTTCGCCATGCTCGGCGGACAGGCGCAGCGGTTCGCCCAGACCCAGCCCATAGGCGTCCAGCAACCCGGCTTCGCCCGCGCGCCCCTCGGCCTTGTTCGCGCCCAGAATGACATGCGTGCCGCGCTTGCGCAGGATATCGGCCAGCCCTTCGTCGCTGGCGGTCACGCCTGCGCGCGCGTCGATCAGGAACAGGCAGATATCGGCCATCTCTACCGCGCGTTCGGTCAGGCGGCGCATCCGGCCTTGCAGGCTGTCGTCGGTGGCATCTTCCAACCCAGCGGTATCAACGACCGTAAAGCGCAGGTCGCCCAGCCGCGCCGCGCCTTCGCGCAGGTCGCGGGTGACGCCGGGTTGGTCATCGACCAAGGCGAGCCGTTTGCCGACAAGCCGGTTGAACAGGGTCGATTTGCCGACATTGGGCCGCCCGATGATGGCGAGGGTGAAGCTCATGTTTCCCTCCAGAGAAACGAAGAAGGGCCCCGCACCAAGCGGGGCCTGTCAGATCGCGCAGCCTATAGACCAATCCTTAGCGATAGGCCAGCAGGCTACCGTTGCGAGAGACAACATAAAGCGTGCCGCCGACCACGATCGGCGCGCTGGTGGCGCCAGAGGGCAGCTCGATCTGTTCCACAAGCGCACCATTGGCCGGGTCAAAACTTCGGATCATCCCGTCGCTGGACGCGACAATCAGACGCCCGCCCGCCAGAAGAGGGCCGAAATGCGCATAGATCTCTGCACGCTTCCTTTCGCGATCTGTTGTATGCAACGGCAAGGGCTGGCCCCAGATGAACGCGCCCGTTGCAGCATCCAGACGCACAAGGCGGTTGCGGTCCGACATCAGAAAGACCGACCCGCCCACAGGCCAGACAGGGCCATATGCGGCTTCGTCAGCGGTCCACAAGCGGCTGCCGTCGCGCAGGCTCAGCGCCATGACGCGGCCTGACTGGTTGCCGATGAAAACGCGGTCGCCCGAAATGACCGGATCGCCCGTGATGTCTTTGACCCGCGCATAAGCTACGCCCAAACGCGTGCCGGCAATATTCGTGCGCCAGGCAATCATGCCCGTGTCGCGTTCCGCTGCGATCAACTCTCCCGCAGGGGTCGGAAACAGCACCAGATCACCAGCAACGGCGGGCGCCGCGCCGCCTACCATCGAAGCCACCGAAGGTGTGCCCGGCAATTGCCAGTCTGTTTTGCCGTCGCGCGTGTCGAGTGCCCAAGCGGTGCTGTCGGCCGCGACCACATACACGCGGTCGCCCGCAATGGTCGGAGGCGCTGTGACAGGCGCGTCAAAGGCTTTGGACCAGACAACCTCGCCACTGCTGGCGTTCAGCACGGTCAGGCTACCGAAAGCAGAACTGACGTATACGCGCCCGTTTGCAAAAGCCAAACCGCCGCCCGACGCGCCATCAGCGCTCCGCGTGGCGCTTGGTGTCAGGTCGCGCGTCCAGACGGTGGTGCCTGCGGTGTTTGTTGCCGTCACCTGTGCGCGGCTGTCCAAGGTGTAGATAATCCCGTTGGCCGCAACGGGTTCGGCGGTAATGCGGTGACGGCGTCCGTCGCCTTGCCCAATGCCGGACGCCCATTGTTGCGTCAATGCGCCGCCAAGGGCCGGATGCGCGATCCGCGTGTTCGGGGTACCCAGACGGTGCGTCCATGCCGCGTTGACCTGCGTGCCCGGTAGGCGGATCGGTTCTGCGCGGCTGGCCGCGGCCTCGCCCGCGTCTTCGGCAAATGGGGCGCGTAGCGGAAAGCGTTCACCCTCAAGGATAAATTCGCGGTCGCAGGCGGCAATGGCCAGAGCCATGGCAAGCAAGGTTGCGGATGTCCAAAATCTCACCTCAGGCTCCTATTCGCTTTGCGCGCGTCACGCCGCGCCGGTTTCCGCACCCAGTCCGGTCAATAGCTGCGTAACACGTTGGCGCAACGCTTGCGACACGTCTGATTGTGCCAGCAAGTCCTGCAATATTTCAATCGCTCTTTCCGTCTCTCCGGCTTCCAGCGCCAAGAGCGCGCTTTGCTCCAACGCAAGCGGACGGAAAGGCTGGCCGGGTTGGGCAAGCCCTGCGATCACGGTTTGGCGTTCGGACAGCGGCAGCGCCCCTTCACCGGCCATAACCCGCTTGAGCGCGGCAAGCTGGCGGTAGGCGTCTGGCAGGCTGGTGTCTTCGGCAGCGGCCTGAAACGCATCCAGCGCGGCGGCGCGGTCGGTTTCCAGCAATTCGCCCGCGCGCAGCAGTTGCAACACGCCTTGTTGCGCACCGGTGGCCTCTATCTCGGACAGGGCGGCGATGCGTGCATCCGTGTCATTGTTTTCCAATGCGCCAAGAACCGCTTCGCCGAACGCCTCTGCGCTGGCCTGTGCGCTGGCCTTGCGCCATTCGTTCCATGCGGTTCCGCCCACGATCAACGCCACGACAAGCAGCGCGATCCAGCCGTATTTCCGCAGGTAATAAACCGCCCGGTCGCGCCGCAGCTCTTCGCTGACTTCGTCGATAAAACTCTCAGGATTGCTCACAGGGGGCACCTTTGGCTGGGGTCTTGCGCTGTCTTAGCGTGAAGCGGGGTAGATTGCCAAGCCCCGCAAACCTTCGTCGGCAGGCAATATCCACGCAAAGAAAAAGCACAATCGGCATTTTCTGCACCTGCAAAATAAATCTGAACTGGTCAGTCTAGCGTATCGGGTCTATATACGCGACTTGTATAAGCACCAAGAGGCGGCGATGCGCATTTTTCCCCTGATCACGGCTTTGACCGTTATTGCCATGGTTTACATGCTGGTGATGGAGCGCTCGGCCTTGCTGAGCTTCGCCGGTGTTGTCACCGAAGCCAGCGCGCAGACCGAAGACGAGGGCGCACAGCCACGGGTGAAAGTCGTTGCCATGCGGTCGGTCGCCCAATCGGTCGACAGCAGTGTTATCCTGCGCGGGCGGACAGAAGCGCCCCGTTCTGTCGAAGTGCGCGCCGAAACCTCTGGTCTGATTATCTCCGAACCGCTGCGCCGTGGCGCCAGTGTCGAAGCCGGTGATCCGCTATGCGAGGTTGCCCCCGGCGTGCGCCGTGCCGCGCTGGACGAGGCGCGCGCCCGTCTGGCAGAGGCTGAGATCAATTTCCGCGCCGCCGAAGGGCTGCGCGAGGGTGGCTTTGCTCCCGAAACGCGCGTGGCCTCTGCAAAAGCGGCACTGCAGGCCGCGCAGGCCGGACTTGACCGCGCAGTAGAAGACATGGCGCGGCTGGTGATGCATGCGCCGTTTGACGGTTTGCTGGAAACCGACACGGCCGAACTGGGTAGCCTTTTGCAACCCGGTGCGCTCTGCGCCACGCTGATCCAGCTTGACCCCATGAAAATGGTGGGCTTTGCCACGGAATTGCAGGTCGCGCGGCTGAGCGAGGGGGCGCGCGCAGGCGCGCGTCTGGCAGGTGGGCGAGAGGTGTTCGGACAAGTCAGTTTCATTGCGCGGTCTGCTGACCCGCAGACCCGCACCTTCCGGGTCGAAGTTACCGTGCCCAACCCCGACAATAGTATCCGCGACGGGCAAAGCGCCGACATCATGATAGAGGCGGATGGCCGCGAAGGGCATCTGATACCCGCCTCTGCGCTGACGCTGAATGACGCGGGCGCACTTGGTTTGCGGCTGGTTGATGACGCGGGCCATGTCACCTTTTCGCCGGCCACCGTGTTGCGCGATACCGACGATGGCATCTGGCTTGCGGGACTGCCCGAAGAAATCGGCGCTATTATCGTCGGCCAGGAATTTACCCGAGAGGGTGCCATGGTCGATGTGACATGGCGTGACGGGCAGGACGCGCCCGAGGGGGCTGCACAATGATCGGTATCGTTTCATGGGCCGCGACCCATGCGCGGATGGTGCTTGCCCTGATTGTCATGACATTGGGTGCCGGTGCTGCCGCCTATTTTGGTCTGCCCAAAGAGGGCGAGCCGGATATCGAGGTGCCTGCCGTCATCATTACAGTGCCGTTTCCCGGCGTTAACGCGGTCGATTCCGAGGATGCCATCGTCAAGCCGATGGAAACCGAGCTTGCTGGGCTGGACGGGCTGAAAAAGCTGGGCGCGTTTTCCGCCGACGGTATCGGCGCTGCGGTGCTGGAGTTTGAATTCGGCTGGAACAAGTCGGAAACCATGGCGGATATTCGCGATGCGATGACCCGCGCCGAAGCGCAATTTCCCAGTGGTGCGCAGAATTATACCATAACGGAAATCAACTTCTCCGAATTTCCCATCGTCATTGTGGCATTGTCGGGCGACGTGTCCGAGCGGACCCTGCTTACGGCCACGCGCAGCCTGCAAACCCGGATAGAGGCGCTCGATTCCGTGCTGGAGGCCGAGATCGCGGGGTCGCGCGATGAAATGGTCGAGGTGCTGATCGACCCACTGAAGCTGGAGGCGTATAACGTCACAGCTGGAGAGTTGATCCAGACGGTCGGGGCCAATAACCAGCTTGTCGCCGCAGGGCAGGTTGAAACCGCAAGCGGGGCGTTTTCCGTAACGGTGCCGTCCACCTTCGAAGATACGCGCGATATCTACCGCCTGCCGATCAAGGTGAACGGCGATTCGGTTGTGACGCTGGGCGATCTGGCTGAAATTCGGATGACCTTTGCCGATCGTGAAGGGACCGCGCGGTTCAACGGCGAGGAAAACCTTGCCATTCAGGTGGTCAAGCGCAAGGGGTTCAACGCGATCGACACGGTCGCGGCCGTGCGCACAGCGATCGAAGCAGAGCAGGCAAGCTGGGATGCGGAATTGCGCAATTCCGTCCATATCACCACCGCGCTGGACCAATCCGTGCAGGTTGACGAGATGGTGCGCCAGTTGGAAGGGTCCGTTCTGACCGCCATCGTGCTGGTTATGATCGTGGTGCTTGCGGCGCTTGGCACCCGGTCGGCGCTGTTGGTGGGTTTTGCCATTCCGGCATCGTTCCTGCTGTGCTTCATCTTGCTGGGTGTGATGGGCGTCGCCGTATCGAACATCGTGATGTTCGGGCTAATTCTTGCGGTCGGGGTTCTGGTCGATGGCGCGGTGGTTGTTACCGAATACGCCGACAAGCGTATCGCGGCCGGTGACGGGCCGATGCAATCCTATGTACGCGCCGCGCAGCGCATGTTCTGGCCGGTTATCGCCTCTACCGCGACAACGCTCTGTGCGTTCCTGCCCATGCTGTTCTGGCCCGGTGTGGCCGGTGAATTCATGGGCATGCTTCCGGTCACGCTGATTTTCGTGCTGACGGCCTCGTTGATTGTTGCGCTGGTGTTTCTACCCGTCATGGGCGGGGTTACAGGACGTATGGCGCGGCGCGTCGGCCAGATGTCGGACGGCTTGCGCCGTTTGCCGTGGGTTTTGCGTCTGCCTTTTGCCGCGCTGGCAATCGCTGGGATGTGGCTGGGCGGTATGCTTATGCTGAACCCCGGTTTTCTTGCGGGCGGCACGCAAGCAGCACAGTCTGCGGTCGAATTGTTGCCGGGCGCAGTGCTTCTGGCGCTGGCGGCTGTCGGCGTTTCCATCACGTTCGGCGCAATCGCCATCCGCCGTCCAGCCAAGACCATTGACGCCAGCCGCCAATACGGGCTGACCGGCTGGCTGGCAAAATTCGCCGTGGGCAACCCGGTCATGCCGATTGTGATTGTCGTGGCCGTGGTCGCCTTTGTGATGAGCGTGTTCCAGTATTACGGCGCGAACAACCGTGGTGTGGAGTTCTTTGTCGAGACGGAACCCGAGCAGGGCATCATTTATGTCCGTGCTCGCGGGAACCTGTCTTTGGACGAAAAAGATTCGCTTGTGCGGCAGGCCGAACAGGTCGCCATGACAACCGACGGTGTAGATTCGGTTTTTGCTTTCGCGGGCGATGGCGGGCTGAACACAAATACCGGTGGCACAAGTGCCCCCAATGATGCTGTGGGGCAGGTTCAGTTCGAGCTGACGAGCTGGCAAACCCGCACGGATGACCCGGAAATGTCCGGGTCGCGCATCGTGGAACGGATGCAGGCGCGCTTGTCGGAAATTCCTGGCATCTATGCCGAAACGCTCATTCAGGCGGGCGGGCCTGCGGGCGCAAAGCCCGTGCATTTGCGCCTGACCGGACAGGATTTCGAGACGCTGGAGCAAGCCGTCGATCAGGTCCGCGCAAAATTCGCGGATACGCCCGGTCTGTTTGATCTGGAAGACACCCGTCCCGTGCCCGGCATCGACTGGCAGATCAATGTCGACACAGAGATTGCGGGCCGTTTCGGGGCAGATGTGCAGACCATTGGCGGCATGGTGCAACTTGTGACCCGCGGGTTGCTGCTGGACACCATGCGCGTCGACAGTTCCGAAGAGGAAATCGACATCCGCGTGCGGCTGCCAGAGGAAAACCGGCTGCTCTCGACACTGGAAACCCTGCGTGTCCAGACCAATTTCGGGATGGTTCCGTTGTCGAATTTCATCACCACCGAAACCGTCGCCAGCCGCTCGCGCATCGACCGGATGGATCAGCAGCGTTATTTCGATGTGAAGGCTGATGTGCGCGCCAATCTGGAGCAGCTTGTCGATGAAGACGGTGTGGTGCAGCGGGTTGTCACCCGTTCCGAAACCCACCCCGCAGAGAGCGAAGAGGGATCAGAGGCCCATACCCGCGCCGTCGAAACCGTGGCCGAGATGGAGCGCAATGGCTGGCGTTCTGTCCCGATCACCGCGACCGAACGGATCGAAACGTTGACGGAGTGGTTGCAAACAGAAGCGGACCTGCCTGCGGCCATCGACTGGGAATGGACGGGCGAGCAACAGGACCAGCAGGAGAGCCAGCAATTCCTGATGTATGCCTTCGGCGCCGCGCTGGGCTTGATGTTCGTCATCCTGCTGACCCAGTTCAACAGCTTCTACAACTCTGTTTTGGTGCTTCTGGCGGTCATCCTGTCCAGTGCCGGTGTGCTGATCGGCATGCTGGTGATGGAGCAGACCTTCTCTGTTATCATGACCGGCACCGGCATCGTGGCGCTTGCGGGTATCGTGGTGAACAACAACATCGTGCTGATCGACACCTATCAAAGCTACGCCAAGATCATGCCAAGGATCGAAGCGATCATCCGCACGGTCGAGGCGCGTATCCGCCCTGTGCTGATGACCACGATCACCACCATGGCCGGTCTGACGCCCATGATGCTGGGGATCAGTCTGGATTTCGCAAATGGCGGCTACAGCATCGACAGCCCGACGGCGCTGTGGTGGAAGCAACTCGCAACGGCTGTGGTCTTTGGCCTAGGCGTGGCCACGGTTCTGACGCTGATGCTGACGCCTGCGCTGTTGGCACTGCGTGTCTGGATCGAAAAGGGTGCCTATCGCGGCGCGCTTGGACTGCGCTGGTTGTTTGCCAAACGTGGCAGCGCGGCGCGGCGTGACCGTGCACTTGAAAAGAAGCTTGCGCGCATACGCGGCACGGAGCTGATCTGGGATACCGGGGTCACGCCGCCGCGCCCTGTCCCGGTCGCACCGGATATCGAGCCGGAATTGCCGCTGCGGGCTGCGGAATAGCGGCGCTTTGGATAGGCGACTGCAGGGGGCGCTCGCGCCCCCTCTTGGCCTGCGGCCAATTCACCCCCTGAGGATATTTCCGCAAGGATGAATGGGCAAAAGGTGCCGCGTTTGGCGTGTTAGCTTTCGCGGATGAAAACCGGTTGATCCGGCGATGATCGCGTGCGGTCATAAACGTACCCGCCAGTCTGAAAGCCCTGCAAGTCTGCCGGATCTGTCAGGCGATGTTCCAAGATGAACCGCGCCATGGCACCGCGGGCTTTCTTGGCGAAAAAGCTGATGACCTTGGGGTCCGCGCCGTCGCGGCTGTCCATAAATTGCGGGGTGACAATGCGTGGCGAGAGTGCATCCAAATCCACCGCACCGAAATACTCCTGCGAGGCGCAGTTGACCACGACATTGGCACCGGCCTGCGCTGCCGCGTCATTCAGCGCCTTGGAAATACTGTCGCCCCAATACGCATAGAGCGATTTGCCTTTCGAGGTTGCAAGGCGGCTGCCCATTTCCAGCCGGTAGGGTTGCATCGCGTCAAACGGGCGCAGCAGGCCGTATAGCCCCGACAGGATGCGCAAATGCCCTGTCGCCCAATCCAGCGCATCGGCATCAAGCGAGTGGGCATCCAGCCCTGTATAGGTGTCGCCCGCGAAGGCATGAATTGCGGGACGGGTCGCTTCTGGCGCGGGGTCGGCCTGAAAGGATTCGAACCGTTCCAGGTTCAGTTCCGCCAGCTTGTCGCTGATATGCATCAGCTTTCTCAGCCCCGGTGCGCCCAGCTTCTTGGCAGTCGCGGCCAGCACCACGGCGTCTGTCTGAAAATCGGGTGACGTGGACGCAACGTCCTGAGGCGACCAGTCGAGTTTTTTCGCAGGGGACAAGATAACAAGCATCAGCGCGGTCCTTCGTGGCAACACTGCTTACCTAGCGATTGTGTCGCTGCTGTCCAGACGGGTGAAATGGTTGCTCTTGGTGGCGCGCGCCCTTAGATAGGGCCTATCCAATCGCGAAAAGGCCCAAGATGCTGTCGATCATCCAGATTATCCTGCTTGTGCTGAACGTGGCGCAATTCATCATTATCGCGCATATCATCCTGAGTTGGTTGATAAATTTCAATGTTCTCAGCCTGGGGTCGCCGATGGTGGCGTCGATCTGGGATGGCATTAACCGGCTGGTGGAGCCGGTCTATACCCGCATTCGCCGCTTTCTGCCCGATCTGGGCGGGATCGACCTTGCGCCGTTGGTTGCACTGCTGGCCATTTATGCGATCCAGATTATCCTGACCAACAATGCAGCCATGTTTATCTGAGGGGGCTGACCCTCAGGCAATCCTTCAACAGGTATTCGGGTTTGACGGGTTCCGCCCGGGACAGGCCGAAATCGTGGAATCTGTCGCCGCCGGGCAAGACACGCTTGCGCTGATGCCCACGGGCGGCGGTAAATCGTTATGTTTTCAACTCCCTGCATTGTGCCGTGACGGTCTGACCGTTGTGATTTCGCCGCTGATCGCGCTGATGCGTGACCAAGTGCGCGGGTTGCAGGAACTGGGCGTGGCGGCAGGGTCGCTGACATCCGGCAACACAGAGGCCGAGCGCGACGCGGTGTTCGAGGCCATAGACCGGCGGGACTTGAAGCTGCTGTATATTGCGCCCGAGCGGTTGGCGTCGTCGGGCACGCTGGACCTGCTGCGCCGCGCCCGCTGCACGCTGATCGCGGTGGATGAGGCGCATTGCGTCAGCCAGTGGGGGCATGATTTCCGCCCCGACTACCTGCGTATTGGCGATCTGCGCCGCGCGTTGGACGTGCCGATGGCGGCGTTTACCGCCACCGCAGATGCCGAAACCCGCGCCGAGATCCTGAAACGGCTGTTCGAGGGGCGCGCGCCGAACATCTTTTTGCGCGGGTTCGATCGGCCGAACATCACGCTCAATTTCACGGTCAAGGACAGCCCGCGCAAGCAGATCCTGACCTATGCAGGCGCGCGGCGCGGGCAGTCGGGGATTGTGTATTGCGGGACCCGTGCACGCACCGAAGCCTTGGCGCAAGGGCTGCGCGAGGCGGGCCACAACGCCCGCGCCTATCATGGCGGGATGGAAGCAGACACCCGCCGCGCCGTGGAAGAACTGTTCCAGCGCGAGGATGACCTGATCGTGGTGGCGACCGTGGCGTTCGGCATGGGCATAGACAAGCCCGATATCCGCTGGGTGGCCCATGCCGATTTGCCGAAATCCATCGAGGCGTATTATCAGGAAATCGGCCGCGCCGGGCGTGACGGCGCGCCTGCCGACACGTTCACGCTGTATGGCCCCGATGATATTCGCCTGCGCCGGTCGCAAATAGACGAAAGCCCTGCGCCGCCGGAACGACGAGAGGCTGACCATGTGCGGTTGAACGCTCTTCTGGGGCTGGCAGAGGCCGTGGGATGCCGCCGTCAGGTGCTTTTGTCCTATTTTGGCGAGGCGTCAGAGCCTTGCGGGAATTGCGACCTGTGCGCCCGACCGGTCAAGCTGTTCGATGCGACCACACCCGTGCGCAAGGCGCTGTCGGCCATGCTGCGCACGGATGAGCGGTTCGGCGTGGGTCACTTGGTCGATATTCTGACTGGTAATGCCACCGACAAGGTGCGCGCGCGTGGACATGAGCACTTGCCCACCTTCGCCGTGGGCCGCGATCTGAGCCGCGCCAAGTGGCAGGCGGTGTTCCGGCAGATGATGGGGCGCGATCTGGTCCGCCCCGATGCCGAGCGCCACGGCGCGTTGCGGATGACCGAAGCGGCCCGCCCCATCCTGCGTGGAGAGGCCGAGATCACCCTGCGCGAAGATACGATCACAACCGCCCGTGACGGTCCTGCGGTCAAAGCGCTTGTTTCGGATGAAGACGCGCCGCTTTTGTCAGCTCTGAAAGCCAAGCGCCGCGCGCTGGCCGAAACCGCGCGCGTGCCCGCTTATGTCATCTTCACCGACCGCACCTTGATCGAAATGGCGGAAACCCGGCCAAACAGCATGGATGCAATGGCGCGCATTTCCGGCGTGGGGGCGACCAAGCTGGAGCGTTACGGGGCAGAGTTTCTGGCCGTAATTACCGGCGCCATGCCGGACGCGCAGCACCCCCAGCGCCGCAAGCTGGCTGGGCGCGAGGCAGGCGCGCTGTTTGACGAACTGGCAGAGGTCGCGCGCGGACTGGAGCGGGGCGCGGACGGCACGGGCAAGTTGCTGACGCTGACCCCTGCGACTTTGCGCGCCATTGCCGAACGGCGCCCCGCCAATGATGCCGATCTGGCCCGGATCAGGGGCATGGATGACGCACGCATGGAACGGTTCGGCGCAGAGATTCTGTCCCGTCTGCATAGCCTCTGACGCGCTACTTTACGTTGGGGCGGGGCTTGACCCGGCCTGCCGCCCGCGACACCCACGCGCCAGAAAGGAATTCCGATGTATCCGTTTCTGCGCTTCGCCGCCCAAATGCTGAAATTCCGCAACGCGCCCCGGTTGGGGCTGCTGGACACGCATGTGTCGCACCATCGCTGCTGGCCGTGGGATCTGGACCCTTGGGTCGAGTTGAACAATGGCCGCACGCTGACGCTATATGATCTGGGCCGCATTCCGATGGCCATGCGCACAGGGCTGGGCGTGGTGCTGCGCAGCAAGGGATGGGGGATCACCGTGGCGGGCAATTCCAATCGCTACCGCAAGCGCATTCGCGCGTTCGAGCGGTTCGAGATGCGCAGCCGCTGCATTGGCTGGGATGCACGGTTTCTGTATACCGAGCAATCCATGTGGAAGGGCGCGGAATGTGCCAATCACATCCTGATCCGCTCTGCCGTGACAAGTTCCAAGGGAATCGTGCCCACAGCAGATGTGCTGGATGCCCTTGGGCATAGCGGCGAAAGCCCTTCACTGCCCGATTGGGTGCAAGCCTGGATCGCTGCCGAGGCCACGCGCCCCTGGCCGCCAGTGATGTGATAAAACATCTATCACCATTACTGAATTTATAATCATTCTAATGTTTGATCTAGGTCAAAGCCGCCGCCGAATCCTCACGGTAAGGTGATCTCAGACGCGCGAAAGTTTTGCGGCACGTGTCGCAGGACCGTCAGGAGATGACCGAACATGGAGGCCAATATGACCCCCGCTTTCTTCCCCGGCTAGGTGCCACGGCGCTTGCCCTTGTGCTTGGCGCAACCGCTGTTCATGCCGAGGATATCGCCGAATACATGGATTTCTTCGAGCCGCTGCCCTATCTGCCGCCGATTCCGGCCGATAACAGCATGGACAAAGCCAAGATCGAGCTTGGCCAGATGCTGTTCTTTGAACCGCGTATTTCAGCGTCGGGCGTGATTAGCTGCGCGACATGTCACAACCCTGCGCTTGGTTGGACCGACCGGATCGACCGCGCCGTGGGGCATGGTGGCTAGGTTGGCAACCGCAACACGCCGACCGTGCTGAACTCGGGTTTCCTTGGCGCGCAATTCTGGGACGGGCGCGAGCCTGACCTTGAAGGCCAGTCGCTTGGCCCCATTCAGGCCGATGTGGAAATGAACATGACGCTTGAAGAAGCGATCCAGCGCCTGAAAGAGTTCGAGGTGTATCAAGACCACTTCGCAACCGCCTTCCCGGAGGATGCCGACCCGATCCGCGCCGAAAACGTGGCCCTGTCGATTGCCGCATTCGAGCGCACGCTGAACACGCCCAATTCGCCACTGGACCGTTTCCTGCGCGGTGATGTGCAGGCGATGACCGATCAGCAGGTGGACGGCATGAAACTGTTTGTCGATGCAGGTTGCGTGGCGTGCCACAACGGCCCCGCCCTGACCGACAGCAACTATTACCGGTTCGAGCTGCCCAGCTCGAAGGATGAAGGCCGCTTTCTTGTTACGGGCGATGAGGCCGACAAATTCGCCTTCCGCACGCCGACGCTGCGCAACGTGGCTGTGACCTATCCGTATTTTAACAACGGGTCGGTGGACAACCTGCACGACGCGGTGAACCTGATGGGCGAACAGATGCTGGGGCAGGAATTCTCTGAAGATGAGAATGACGCGATCGTTGCCTTCCTGCACGCGCTGACGGGTGAAATGCCCGCAGTGGAAATTCCCGCGCTGCCATAAGGCGCGGGGTTTATCCCAACACTTTGCCGTCCCTGCGTCCTCCCACGCCGGGGCGGCTTTTTCACAAAAGTGGGCTGGCCAGCGCAATGATGTTATTGCGCAACCGGCGCCAGAATGGCCATGCGGCGACTGTGGCGCGGTCCAACTCTGTGGCGCGGTCGATATAGCTGTGCTGGCGGGCATCCAGTTCTGCGGTGAAGTCGGGACATTCCAGTAGCAGCGAATTCTCGTAGTTCAGGTCGAAACTGCGGTGGTCCAGATTGGCGGTGCCCAGCATGGCGAATTGCCCGTCCACCGTGACTATCTTGGAATGGATCAGCCCCGGCGCGAACAGATGCACGCGCACGCCCGCGTTCAGCAATTCCGGCACAAGGCTCTCGCTTGCCGCGCCCACGATGGCGCTGTCGTTGCGGGCGGGCAGGACCAGATCCACCGTCACGCCGCGTTCGGCTGCCGAGCATATGGCCACGTGCAATGCGTGGTCGGGGACGTAATAGGGCGTTGTCATAACCAGCCGGTCGGTGGCGGCATAGATCATGGCGCATAGCGCGTCCGAGGGCGTGGTCTGCACGTCATCGGGGCCAGAGGAAATGACCTGTGCGACCACATGTCCCGGCGCGTCATTGGCAAGGGGTTCGGCCAAAAGCGCCCCAAGGTCTTCTGCGTGGTGGGTCATCCAGTCATGCACGAACACGGCCTGCTGTTGGCGCACGACAGGCCCTTCCAGCCGCACCAGAATATCCACCCAAGGCGCAAAGCGCGGTTTGATCGCAAAGGCTGCGTCCGCGCAATTGCGGCTACCTACCCATGACAGGCTGTTATCGACCACCACGATCTTGCGGTGGTTGCGCAGGTCGATCCGCCCGAATAGCAGGCTGACTAGCGGGTTGCCCAAGGGGGCCGCGCGTTCCAGCGCCACGCCCGCCGCCTGCATCTGCCGCCACAGGGGCGAGCGGATGAGCCGTCTTGCACCATGATCATCGACCAGCACGCGGCAGGCGACACCGCGCCGCGCCGCCGCCGTCAGGGCTTGGGCCATGCGCGTGCCGGTCCGGTCGGGCAGCCATATGTAGAACAGCACATGCACGTGATCGCGCGCGGCGTCGATGGCGGTGATGATATCGTCCATCATCGCATCGCCCTCGGGCAGCAAGGTCATCTGGTTGCACGGCACGGGCGGAAACTGGCTGGTGGCCTGCCCCGCCGCAAAGGCCGGCCGCGCCTGCCGCGTGACATCCGCCTGCGGCCCGACCCGTCCGATCTGCGCTGCGCTCAGGTGATTGCGAATCTCGCGGATGCGTTCGCGCTGCGCCCGTGCCATGCGGATTTCGCCGAACAGGAAATATGCCACCAGACCGACACCCGGCAGGGCAAGGATGATCGTGACCCAAGCCAGCCGCGCAGAAGGGGTCAGACCGGGGCGCAGCAATGCGCGGACCACGAAAGCGGCCTGCGCCATGAACACCAATGTGACCGAGAACGATGCCATCCCCCCTCCGAGGTCGATTGCGCTTGGCCCCCGTATTTGCTTGAAGCACAGGAGCCGGTTCTATCTTGTCGCATCATATAAGAATTTTCTGCCAGAAATGGACAGCGCCCATGCCGTTTTCACAAGCTCAAGACAGATTTATCGCCCCCGCGCGGTTGCGCCCGCAGCTATGGCGGCTGGGTCTTGGCGTCGGGTTGATCCTTTTAATCTACCTTGCATGGATGGCCGTGATCGGGCTTGCGGTGGCGTTCGCGGTCGGGCTGGACGGCGCAGACCGGGCGATGGGGCAGGTCGGTATCGGATCGTCACCACTCTCTATTCTGGTGCTTCTGGCCACGTTCGGCGGCTTGGTATTGGGCACATTCGCAGCGGTTCGTTGGGTTCACAAACGCGCTGTTGCCAGCCTGTTCGGCCCGCGCGACGTGTTGCTGCGCGATTTCGGGGTGGCGTTTGGCGTGTTCATGGCCGTGTCGCTGCCGGGCATCGTGTGGGTGGTGGCCTCTGGCAACCTGACGCCGGGGGTGCCCTTGTCGACATGGGCCATCTTTGTTGTGCCGGTTCTGTTGGGGCTGATCCTGCAAACCGGCGCCGAAGAGATCGTCTTTCGCGGCTACCTGCAACAGCAGCTTGCCGCGCGGTTCGTGGCGCGCTGGGTCTCTTTCGTGATCCCCTCCATCCTGTTCGGCCTGCTGCATTATGCGCCCGCAGAAATGGGGCAGGGGGCGTGGTTGCTGGTCGGCTTGACCGGATTTTTCGGCCTGCTCATGGCAGATCTGACCGCGCGCAGTGGCTCACTTGGGCTGGCGTGGGGTATGCATTTCGGCAACAATATTCTTGCAATCCTTGTCTTCACCACCGGAGAGGCGCTGGACGGGGTCGCCCTGTTCCGTCTGCCGTATTCGCTGTCTGATCCGTCCAGCGTTCTCGGGCTGCTTGTGGCCGATCTGCTTGCTTTGGTGCTGGTCTGGGCTGTGCTGCGGCGCTGGCTGCGGGGTCGCTGATTGCATTTGTCGCGCGGTTTGCTTATCTCAGCCCAAAGCCTGCGCAGGGATGCCCGATGAACTGGATCACCAATTACGTTCGCCCCACAATCGACTCGTTCTTTACCAAGCGCGAGATGCCGGAAAACCTGTGGGAAAAATGCCCCGCCTGCGGGACCATGCTGTTTCATCGCGAATTGACCGACAACAGCCAGGTCTGCACCAGTTGCGGGCATCATATGCCGCTGACTCCGCGCGAACGCTTCGCCGGTTTCTTCGATGGCGGGCTGTTTCAGGAAATTCAGGTGCCTGCGCCCCTGCCTGACCCGCTGCAATTTCGCGACCAGAAGAAATATCCTGACCGGATGAAAACTGCCCAGAAAACCACGGGCGAAAAAGAAGCGATGCTGGTGGCCGAGGGTGAAGTGCTGCGCACACGGATCGTTGCCGTGGCGCAGGATTTCAGCTTCATGGCCGGGTCGATGGGCATGTATGTGGGCAATGCGATCATTGCCGCCTGCCAGCACGCCGTGGACCGCAAATTGCCTTTGGTGCTGTTTTCCGCCGCCGGCGGCGCGCGGATGCAGGAAGGCATTTTGTCGCTGATGCAAATGCCGCGCACCACCGTCGCGGTCGACATGCTGCGCGAGGCGGGGCTGCCGTATATCGTGGTGCTGACCGATCCCACCACCGGCGGCGTAACCGCAAGCTATGCCATGCTGGGCGATGTGCAGATTGCAGAGCCCGGCGCTCTGATCTGCTTTGCCGGGCCGCGTGTGATCGAACAGACGATACGCGAAACCTTGCCTGAGGGGTTCCAGCGCGCCGAGTATTTGTTGGAACACGGGATGCTGGACCGCGTGACGCCCCGCAAGGAACAGCGCGCGGAAATCGCCACGATCCTGCGCATGCTGACGGGCCAAAGCGCCGTGGTGCATGGCGATCTGCCAGCGCCGCCCCCGCCTGCCCCCGCACAGGCAGAGTAACATGATGCCGGAGTCTGACGCGCTGCTGGCGCGGATGATGGAATTCCATCCCAAGATCATTGACCTCACGCTGGACCGTGTCTGGCGTCTGCTGGCGGCGCTGGACCATCCAGAGCGGCGTTTGCCCCCCGTCATTCATCTTGCCGGAACCAATGGCAAGGGCAGCACGCAGGCCATGATTCGCGCGGGGCTGGAAGGGGTCGGGCTGTCGGCCCATGCCTATACAAGCCCCCATCTGGCGCGGTTTCATGAACGGATACGCCTGTCCGGCGATCTGATTGCAGAAAATGCCCTGAGCGCGATTCTGGACGAATGCCTGCACGCCAATGGCGCGGGTGCGATTACCTATTTCGAGATTACCACCTGTGCCGCGTTGCTGGCCTTTGCCCGAACGCCCGCCGACTACACGTTGCTGGAAGTGGGGCTTGGCGGGCGTCTGGACGCAACCAATGTGGTGGACGCGCCTGCGCTGACAATCATCACGCCCGTCAGCATGGACCATGAGCAATATCTAGGCGACACGCTGGCCAAGATTGCCGGCGAAAAGGCCGGGATCATGAAACGCGGTGTGCCCTGTGTGGTCGCCGCGCAAGACGACGCGGCGCTGGACGCGATCGAAGCGCGCGCGGCGCGGCTGGGCGCGCCCCTGATGGTGCAGGGCCAGCATTGGCATGTCACAAGCGAAGGCGGGCGGCTGATCTATCAGGACGAGACCGGATTGCTGGACCTGCCGATGCCGCGTCTGGCGGGGCCGCATCAGGTGCAAAACGCCGGAACTGCGATCGCGGCGCTGCGCGCATTGGGGCACGGTGAGGGCGCCGAAGCGGCCGTCACGCGTGCAGAGTGGCCCGCCCGCATGCAGCGTCTGCGTCACGGTCCGCTGGCCGAAACGTTGCCTGAAGGAACGCTTTGGCTGGATGGCGGGCATAACCCCGCCGCCGGGCAAGCGATTGCCGCCACGCTGAAAGCGCAGGGCGACCGACCGCGATGGCTGATCTGCGGGATGCTCAACACCAAGGATGTGACAGGCTTCATGCAGCCCTTGGCCCCGCATGCGCGACAGCTTTATGCGGTATCCATTCCCGGCGAGGCGGCGACCCTGAGCGCAGAGGCCACGGCACAGGCCGCGCGCGCGGCGGGACTTGCGGCGGTCGAAGCCGAAAGCGTGGTCGGCGCCTTGCGCAGCATTGCTGAAACCGACCCGACCGCGCAGGTTCTGATTTGCGGATCGCTCTATTTGGCGGGGCATATCCTGCGCGAGAACGGCTAGATCAATGCGCATGAAAAAAGGGGCCTTAGGGCCCCTTTTGGTGTCGCTATGCCCGGATTATTCCGCGCCGAACTGCGCCAGATAAGCGTAGATGTCCTCGGCGGAGCCGCGCAGGCGGTGGTTCATATTCGAGCGTGCCCGTGCATCGCCGGTCACTTCGCGCAGGTAGCCGGTTGGGTCATTCACATAAGCGACGAAGTTCTCTTCGGTCCAAGTGATCCCGGCTTCGCCCGCTGCCTGAATGGCGCTGGAATACCGGCTGTAGCCGTCGAACGAGCCGGCAACGCGGTCCGCAACGCCCCACAGGTTCGGCCCCGTGGGCGCGACGCGGTGAATGACCTCACCATCGGGCGATGCAATACCGTGGCAGCTGGTGCATTGGCGGAAATTACTTTCGCCTTCGGCGGCATCACCGCTGGCTTGAGCGTGCGCACCCATCGGCAGGGCGCACAGGGTAAAAATCATGGCGGCTTTAAGCTTCATCGGGTCCTCTTCCTCGTTGGCTTACAGTCGTCAGAATACGGTGGGATACCGGACAACGCTCTCACCATACCCGACAAATCCCCTTTCGCAACGCACTAAATATAAAATCATGAATATACCTTTTGTCGCAGAGGGCATTGCCGCGAAAACTGCGCGCTGGAAACTCTTGCGCGCTACGGGTATCGGTTCACATGTGCAGCGAACAGATGGAAGGGGCGATGCATGGAAATCCGCGCGCTGTTGATGGGGCTGGCCTTTGCCTTTATGTGGTCGTCGGCCTTTGCGTCTGCACGAATTATCGTGCTGGCGGCGCCCCCTTTGATGTCGCTGTCGCTGCGCTTTCTGATTTCCGGCCTGATCGGGATCGCGATTGCGCGGGCCTTGGGGCAGAACTGGAACCTGACACGTGCGCAATGGCGCGCGATTCTGGTCTTTGGCCTGTCACAGAACGCACTCTATCTCGGCCTGAACTTTGTCGCCATACAGACGGTAGAGGCCTCTCTCGCCGCGATCATCGCCTCGTCCATGCCTTTGCTGGTCGCTTTCGCGGGATGGGCTTTTGCGGGCGAACGCTTGCGTCCGCTGGCGATTTTCGGACTTGCCGCCGGATTTGGCGGTGTAGCCATCATCATGGGCGCGCGCATGGGCAGCGGGGTTGATCTGTATGGCGTGGCGCTGTGCGTCGCAGGTGCAATCGCCTTGACCGTCGCAACCCTGTCGGTGCGCGGCGCATCCGCCGGGGGCGGTAACCTGCTGATGATCGTGGGCCTTCAGATGTTGGTTGGGTCCGCGATTCTGGCTGGACCGGCGCTTGCGTTTGAGACGTTTACGGTCACATGGTCATGGCAGCTTGCCGCAGCGTTCAGCTACACGGTGCTGGTTCCGGGTTTGGCCGCGACCTGGGTCTGGTTCCTGTTGGTGGGCCGGATCGGGGCGGTCCGCGCCGCCACCTTCCATTTCCTGAACCCGTTTTTCGGGGTGGCGGTTGCTGCTGTGCTGCTGGGCGAGAGCCTTGGCATTTATGATGTGATCGGGGTCGCGATCATCATGGCGGGCATTCTGGCGGTTCAACGTTCGCGTGTCGTTGCCAAACTCGGTTAGGGCCGCGCCACGTTGCAATCCATCCCGCGCGCGGACAAGCGGGCGCAGGCGCGGTCGGCCTCGCCCTCGGTCAGCCCGGCGAAGCTGGCCTCAAACCGTCCGCTGGTCTGGCGAATGCGGCTGATCCCACTGGAAAGCGCCTGCGCTTCAGCCATCCGAACGGTGATAAGACTACGCTCTGCATCATGGCGGGTGTTGAACGCCCCCAATGATATGCCCCAAAGACGCGCCGCATCCGAGGTCGAAACGCGGCTGATCACCTCTGGTGGACCAGAGTCGAAGCTTTCTGCAACCATAGCCGTCACAAGATCAGAGTCCGAAGGCTCTGACCGGGTCAGGATGATCCCGTTTTCCGCGGGTTCTGTGGGCTGGACAGTTACATCCAGATCGGCGTTCAGGCTTAGCGCGCTATCGACAGGCTCTGGCAGGAACGACTCTGGCGCTCCGGTCCAGAGCATCTCCGGTGGCGGACCATCATCCTGAGCGATTGCCTCAGGGGGTTGCACAGGATTGGGCGCTTCCTCAGCAGCTGCCGCAAGGCGGGCCGCATCCTCTTCCGGTGCAGCGGGGTCGATTTGGGCCATGGCACCCACGGCCTCGCTTGGGCGTGTATTCGGGGTTTGCGGCTGTGCAACAAGCTCTGCGGCGGTTTCCTCAACAGCATCCGCGGCCAAACTGTCCGTCGCGTCCGGCGGTTCCAGCGCGGCCAGATCTTCCGGGTCTGCAATCGAAAAGCCGGCCGCTTCTGCCACCGCAAGATCGACAGCGTCGTCCGTGCCCTCCGTGGTTTGCTCATTGGCGGCGATAGCTTCGTCGTCCGGGCGGGGCGGCGGGCTAATCTGAAGCGCTTCGGGCGCCAGTTCCGCAAGGCTCAACTCTGCCGCGGTTTCCGTAACGGACAGGTCGACACCTTCGGCGACGGCGACCAGCAATTCTTCAGGCAGTTGTGGCGCAGGGCGCGCGCGGGGGCGCGGGCTTTTGCGCACGGCTGTCACCAGCCGGATTGTCTTGGCCCCGGCATTGGGATCATCATCGCCGTTCTTGGGTTTCGCAGCTACCAGATTGCCGCGCCCCTGATAGGCAGGTGTGCCCGGTTTGCGCACTGCCACCCGCGATTTCGCGCGGCTGAATCCCATGTCCAGCAATTCGGCCACCCGTGCGTTGCGCGCTGCGGTGGAGCTGCCGCCGAACATGGTTGCGATAATATGCTCTGACCCGCGCTGCGCCGACGCCGTCAGGTTAAACCCGGCAGCGCGCGTATACCCTGTCTTGATGCCGTTGGCGCCGCGATACGCATCCAGAAAGCGGCGGTTCGTATTGGGAACATTTGCCACGCCTGCGAAATCGGACCGGCGCGAAAAGATATTGAAATATTGCGGATAGTCGAAAAACAGTTGGCGTCCCAGCGTGGTCATATCCCGCGCCGTCGATACATGCCCCGACTGGGTCAGCCCGTGGGGGTTTTTGAAGGTCGTGTTGCGCATGCCCATGGCGCGCGCCGTCAGGGTCATGCGTTTTGCAAACGCCTCGACACTGCCGGAAATCCCTTCGGCAATCACCACGGCGGCATCATTGGCAGAGCGTAGTGCGGCTGCGCGGATCAGGTAGCGCAACGAGATGGTCTGGCCTTGTTTCAGGCCCAAGCACACGCATTCGGCGCGGGTTGCGCGGCGGCTGACCTTGAATTTCGTATCAAGCCCGACTTCGCCATGTTTGACCGCTTCGAACGCCAGATACAGCGTCATCATCTTGGTAAGCGAGGCAGGGTGCAGCTTGGTGTCATGGTTGCGCGCATGCAGCACTTCACCATTCCGGGCATCCACAACCATCGCGGCATACGGTGCCGCAACCAGTGGCGCGGCGGCCATCACCACCAACCACCCGAGCACGACTATGCCCAGCCCTACGCGTCGCATGACATGCGCCTGCATAATGTTTGCCTCTGATCTGGTTCCGCTTTTTGACGCGGTTTAACTGCTGTAACAACGATAGCACGAAGCGAAAGCCCGGAAAAGCATGTTTATTCAATATGTTTTAGGTGTTTCTTAATGTCGGAAACGGGCAGGTATTGGGCTTTTGCCACGCGCGCCCCCCAGATGCTGCGTCAGCATCCGTCAATCCAGCCGACCAAATCGGGCAGTTCGCCCAAATGCCGCAGGGCCCGGAAGCGCGCGTGATCGAACGGCGTGTCGGCCTGTTCGATTTCCCACTCCAGCCCGTGGGGGATATGTACGCCCCAAGCGCCCGCCATAATCGGGGCCACCACGTCAGAGCGCATGGAGTTGCCAGCCATCAAGGCGCGCTCTGCGCCCTCGCCATGGCGCGCGAAAATACGGGCATAGGTGTCCGGCGTCTTTTCCGATACGATTTCAATTGCGTCGAACAAATCGCCCAAGCCCGATTGCGCCAGCTTGCGTTCCTGATCCAGCAAGTCGCCCTTGGTGATCAGCACCAGATGGTGGGATGGTGCCAGCGCGCGGATACTTTCCTGCGCATGGGGCAACAGTTCGATCGGGTGGCGCAACATCTCTTGCCCGGCGTGCAGAATTTCAGTGATCACGCTGGCGGGCACGCGTTGGTCTGTCACCTCGATCGCGGTCTCTATCATCGACAGCATGAACCCCTTTATGCCGTAACCGTAGCGCGCAAGGTTGCGCTTCTCGGCCTCCAGCAGGCGCGAGAGCAAGCGGTCGCGTTCGGTATATTCGGCCAGCAGCCCCGCGAAATGCTCTTGCGTCATACGAAAGAAACGTTCGTTGTGCCAAAGGGTGTCATCCGCATCGAACCCGATGGTGGTGATCCTGTCCATTGCGGCTCCTGATGTGTGGGGTTTTCTGAGGGGTGACTCGTCCTATATTCGACGTTATAGCAGCCAGCAGCAACCAAGCGGATGAACCCGATGCAGATCGCACCGACCATGACAGATGGTGATGGACCGGACAATGATGACGCGGTCGTCACCAAGACCAAGACCCGCACACAGCGGCCACCGATGTACAAGGTGATGCTGCTGAATGACGATTATACGCCCATGGAATTCGTGGTGCATGTATTGGAACGGTTTTTCGGCATGTCGCACGCGATGGCCTTCGACATCATGCTGACGGTGCATAAGAAGGGTGTTGCCGTGGTCGGTGTCTTCTCTCACGAGGTGGCGGAAACCAAGGTCGCGCAGGTGATGGATTTCGCGCGCCGTCACCAACACCCGCTGCAATGCACGCTAGAGAAAGAATAACCCTCTTTCATGCCCCACAGCCCTGTGACTCTTGCGGCCCCGGCGCCGCGCGCCGAGCGTTTGGCCCACGCCATGTCCGAAGGCGTTGTTGTGCCCGACGGGCGCGTGACCGTGTTGCGGCCCCATGCCGGTGAACGGTTTGACCCGATAGACCTAGGGCGGCTGAACATGGTGCAGGGGTTCCGTCCCGACCACGACGGGTTGCAACAGGCGGGGTACAAGGTGAGCGTAGACGCAACGCCTGCGCCCACGGTTCTGGTCTGCCTGCCGCGCGCCAAGGATCATGCTTATATGCTGATCGCCCAAGCCGCTGCCCTGGCCAGCGATCTGGTGATCGTGGACGGGCAAAAAACCGACGGAATCGATTCGGTGTTGAAGGCACTGCGCGGACGTGTGGCCGTCGAAAGCCTGTCAAAAGCCCATGGCAGAGTGCTGTGGTTCAACCCGCAGGGCGTGGATTTTGCCGACTGGGCAGGCGCCGAGCAGACCGTGCAAACGGAATTTGGCCCGATGTCCACCGCGCCGGGCCTGTTTTCGGCGGATGCGGTCGATCCCGCGTCGCATATGCTGGCCAATGCGCTCCCGCCGGAATTGCCCGCCCGCATGGCCGATTTCGGTGCAGGTTGGGGCTATCTGTCTGCGGCCGTGCTGGCGCGACGCGGCGTCGAAACCCTGCATGTCGTCGAAGCAGAGCATGACGCACTGCACGCGGCGCGCCGCAATATAGCCGACCCGCGCGCGCAATTTCACTGGGCCGACGCGACCAGCTTCGCGCTGCCCGAATCCTTGGGTGGCATTGTCATGAACCCGCCCTTCCATGTTGGGCGCGAAGCGCGACCGGAACTTGGCATGGCGTTCATTTCATCCGCCGCCCGCGCGCTGGGCACACGCGGGCAGTTATGGGTGGTCGCCAACCGCCACTTACCCTATGCACAGGCGTTGGAAGACCGGTTTGTGCATGTGTCCGTTGTGGCAGAGGACAACCGTTTCCGCGTCTGGCATGCCAAGCAACCGCGCAAGGTGAAACGATGAGCTTTTCAATCGCCGGCAAGACCGCCATTATCACCGGCTCTGCCAACGGGGTCGGGCTGGCCATTGCCCGCCATTTCACCGATCAGGGCGCCAATGTCGTCATGGCCGACCGTGATGAAAGCAGGCTGAAATCCGAAGTCGCCAAGATTTCGGGGGCCGATGAACAGGTCATTTTCTTTGCAGGCGACCTGCGCGAGCGGTTGACCATCGCCAACCTGCTATCGGCCACCGTGGATGCGTTCGACCGCGTGGATATCTTGGTCAACGCCACGCGCCAGTGCTTTTCGTTCGACCCGCTGGATGACCAGAGCGATACGGTGGAAGAGGCCTTGCAGCAGAACCTGCTGGCCAGTCTGAAACTCAGCCAGCTTGTCGCCAAGCGCATGATTTCGCAGGCAGAGGGCGAAGATGACAAGGTCAAGACCGCCGGGTCCATCGTGAACCTGTCCTCGATTGCCGCGCGCCGCACTCAGCCGGAACTGATGGCCTATTCCATTGCCTCTGCCGCGCTGGACCAGATGACACGCTCTATGGCCGTGGCGCTGGCGTCGTCGCGGGTGCGGGTGAACGGGGTCGCGCTTGGGTCTGTCATGAGTGCGAATCTGAAAGACCAGATGCAGTCGAATGACGCTTACCGCGACCGCATCCTTCACCACACGCCCATGGGCCGGATCGGTGCCGCGTCCGAAGCGGCTGAAGCGGTGCAATTCCTGTCCTCTGACGCTGCCGCCTTCATGACCGGGCAGATCGTGACTATCGACGGCGGGCGCACGCTACTGGACCCGGTATCGGTGCCCGCGCATTAGGGTGTGACGGTTCCGCTACGGTCGGCCTGCGCAAACTGGATCAGATCCCAGCGGTTGCCCCAAGGGTCTTGCCAGACCGCGACGCGACCATAAGGCTAGTCCCGCGGCGTGCCCTCGAAAGCCACGCCTTGGTCCAGCATGTTGCGGTAGTCGCGCTCGAACTTGTCGGTTTCCAGAAACAGCCAGACGCGCCCGCCACCCTGTTCGCCGATGGCGGCTTGCTGCCGGTCGCCCACGGCGCGGGCAAGCAGGATTTCCGTCTGCGCGCCCGGCGGGGCAATCCGAACCCAACGTTTGCCGCCGCCAAGGTCGGTATCCTCGCGACATTCGAAGCCGATGCCGGTGAAGAACGCCAAGGCCGCGTCATAGTCGGGCACGAGCAAGGAAAAGAGCGCGATACGGCTGGGCATGGGCTATTTGTAGACGTTGTCAGAGGTCGGGAAGCTGCGGTCCTGCACCTCTTCCGCATAGGCCGACACCGCGCGTTCGATCGCCGGGCCAAGGTCGCCGTAGATTTTCACGAATTTCGGCACGCGGGGGTTCAGACCCAGCATGTCTTCCAGCACCAATATTTGCCCGTCGCAATTCTTTGACGCGCCGATGCCGATGGTGGGAATATCCACCGCCGCCGTGACGCGGTCGGCCAGTTCCTCGACCACGCCTTCGACGACCAGCGCAAAGGCGCCCGCCTCGGCCACGGCAACAGCATCGTCAATATGGGTCTGCCACGCGGCCTCATCCCGGCCCTGCACCTTGAAGCCGCCCATCGTGTTCACCGATTGCGGGGTCAGGCCGATATGCGCCATGACCGGAATGCCACGTTCTGACAGGAAGCGAATGGTCTCGGCCATGCGCGCGCCGCCTTCCAGCTTGACTGCGCCACAAGCGGTTTCCTTCATGATCTTGGCGGCATGGCGAAAAGCCATTTGCGGGCTTTCCTCGTAGGTGCCAAAGGGCATATCCACCACGATCAGCGCGCGCTCTGTGCCGCGCACCACGGCCTTGCCATGCATGATCATAAGGTCCAGAGGCACGCCGATGGTGCTGTCCATGCCGTGCATGACCATGCCCAGGCTGTCGCCCACCAAGATGAAATCGGCGTATTTGTCGACAATGGCGGCCGTATGCGCGTGGTAGCTGGTCAGCGACACAATCGGCTCGCCGCCTTTGCGGGCGCGGATTTTGGGCGCGGTGATGCGGCGGATGGGGGCTTGGGCGCTCATGTTCACTCCTTCGGGGTCACAACGCGGTTGTCGATCAGGAACACCTGACCGAACTTGACCGCAAGCAAGATAACGGCGGGACGGGTCAGTGGCCCGGATATGGTTTCAAGTGTTTCGGCATCGCGGATATCGACCGATTGTACCTGCGCGCGGGGCTCCGCTTCCAGTGTGGCGCGGACATGGCTGCGCAAACGCGACGCGGTGACGCCGGTGGGGGCCATGACGGCGGCCTCATCCAAGGCCCGCGCCAGAATGGGGGCGCTTGCGCGATCCTCTGGCGTCAGCCGCACATTGCGCGAGGACATGGCCAGCCCATCCGCCTCACGCTCGATAGGCGCGCCGATGATCGTCACATCCATATCCAGATCGCGCACCATGGTGCGGATAACGGCCACTTGCTGGTAGTCCTTTTCCCCGAACACGGCGGCATCGGGGCGGATAATGTTGAACAGCTTGGTCACAACCGTCGCCACGCCGCGAAAATGGCCGGGGCGCAGCTTGCCGATCAGCACTTTGGCCAATTCGGTGGTTTCCACGATGGTCTGGGCGGCAGGGTCATAAACCTCTGCCACATCGGGGATGAACACGGCATCCACCCCCTCAGTCCGCAGCAGGTCCAGATCACGGGCCTCGTCTCGGGGGTAGGTGGCCAGATCCTCTGTCGGGCCGAATTGCGTGGGATTCACGAAGATCGATACGGCGACCTTGCCGCCCTCGGCCCGCGCGCGGCGCACAAGCGACAGATGACCTGCATGTAAAAAGCCCATGGTGGGCACAAGGGTGACATGCTCTGCCGTTGCGCGCCAAGCGCGGATCGCATCCTTTGTGCGGCAGATTTCCATCTGGTCCCCCCGTTTCGTGCCCGTCTTTTACGGCCCTGTCGGGCCAATGCCAAGCTGCGACAAACTGTCCAGACGGAAACGGGCCACACATGCGTTTGTATGAATGTCAAACGCAAGGAAACCAAGACATGAAAATCACCCTCCTCGCCGCCGCGCTGCTTATGCCCCTGCCGGTTCTGGCCCAAGGCAATGGCACACCCGGCGCCGGCTTTATCGCCGAGTGGGATATGTCCGGCAGCGGGACTGTCACACCAGAGGACATCCGCGAGCGCCGTGCCAGCCTGTTCGAGATGTTTGATCTGGATGGCAGCGGTGTGCTGGAAACCGCGGAACTGGACAATATGACCGCCACGATCACCGACCGCGAGGCGCTGGAGATGGAGCAAGGCAAAGGCGGCGGACATGGGAGCAATGGACCGGGCAAAGTTATTCATGACGCGATGGGTCTGGCGTTCAACGATGCCGATGGCGATAGCACGATTACCAAAGCCGAGTTCACCGCCGCAAGTGACCGCCTGTTTCCGCTGATCGACCGCAATGGCGACGGGGTCGTGACCACGGCCGATTTCGGGCGCTAAATGCCCCCAAACGGCGCGCCTGCGATGGGTGCGTCGTTTTTCCGCTGCATCTGGTCGCCAAGGCATGGCCCACAGCCGCGCTGATTTGCGATTGAGGGCGCAAGTTTCACCTTGCCGGAGTCCGCGCCCATGCAAACCCATGTCAAAGCTCTTGTCGTCGGCGGCGGGGCCATCGGGGCCTCTGTAGCCTATCATCTTGCAAAAGCGGGCTGGAAAGACATCCTTTTGCTGGAACGCGACGAGCTGACCGCCGGATCGACCTGGCATTCCGCTGGCCTGTTGCCGCTGTTCAACATGAGCTATGCCGCCAGCCACATTCACGACTACTCGGTGAAATACTACAAGACGCTGGAAGAAGAGACCGGCTTGAACGCGGGCTTTTCCGTCGTCGGCAACCTGCGTATGGCGCAGACTGCAGAGCGGATGGATGAGTTCATGCTCTATGCCTCCACGGCGGAAACCGTGGGCATCCCCTATGAGTGGATGACGCCGCA
Organism: Roseinatronobacter ekhonensis; assembly: GCF_900499075.1. Taxonomy (GTDB): domain Bacteria; phylum Pseudomonadota; class Alphaproteobacteria; order Rhodobacterales; family Rhodobacteraceae; genus Roseinatronobacter; species Roseinatronobacter ekhonensis. Next base: position 78,126 of record NZ_UIHC01000006.1, read on the forward strand.
GCAGATCAAGGACAAGTATCCGTTGGTGCATACCGACGATCTGAAAGGCGCGATCTACCACCCGACCGATGGGTATATAAACCCCGCCGATGTGACCATGGCCATGGCCAAGGGCGCGCGTCTGCGCGGTGTGACCATAGAGCGCAAGTGGCAGGTCGACGGGTATCGCTGGACAGGCCAGCACTGGGACGTGACCTGCACAAAGATGGTGGAAAAGGGTGGCAACCTGATCCCGTCGGATGAGCAGATTATCATTCACGCGGAACATGTTGTAACCGCCACGGGCAACCATTCGCAGCGCACGGCCAAACTGCTGGGTATCAAGATCCCCGCGATCCCGGTCGAGCATCAGTATATCTGCACCGAACCTGACCCGGCCTTGCTGGAATGGCGCAAGCAAAATGGCGAGCATCCGGTCCTGCGCGATGCCGACGCCAAATGGTATGTCCGCGAAGAACGCGGTGGCTGGATGCTGGGGCCGTATGAGTACGGCGCGCCCGCGCGGTTCGAATACGGGGTGCCCGACAGCTTCCGCGCCGACCTTTTCCCGCTCGACCTGGAGCGGATCGAAGAAGAATACATGTCCATGATCCACCGGCTGCCCACCTCGGAAACCGCCGGGCTGAAGGCCGATTTCAACGGCCCGATCTGCTACACCCCCGACGGCAACCCGCTGGTCGGGCCGGTGCCGGGCCTGCGCAACATGTGGCTGGCCGAAGGGTTCAGCTTCGGGATCACCGCCGCCGGTGGCACCGGGTATTATCTGGCGCAGATGATGGTCGAAGGCGAGGCCGAGATCGACATGGCCAGCCTTGACCCGCGCCGCTTCGGCGACTGGACCACCACGGAATACGCTGCGCGCAAGAACGAGGAAGCCTATTCGCACATCTATATCCTGCACCACCCGGATGAAGAACGCGAAGCCTGCCGCCCGCTGCGTACCGCGCCGTGCTACGACCGTGTGAAAGCGCGCGGCGCGCAATTCGGCTGCGTGAACGGCTGGGAACGGCCCAACTATTTCGGCCCGAAGGATGCGCCCGAAGGGTTCGACCATGACAGCCGCAGCTTCCGCCGGGGCGGCTGGTGGCAATACGCGGTCGAAGAGGCGAAAGCCATCCGGACCGGCGTGGGCATGATCGACGCGACGGCCTTTACCAAGCACCTTGTGCGCGGGCCGGGCGCAACGCAGTTCCTCGACTGGTTCACCTGCAACAAGCTGCCCAAGGTGGGCCGCATCAACCTGACCTATGCGCTGACCGAAGCGGGCACCACGCGCACCGAATACACCATCGTGCGGCTGGCAGAACATGAGTACTACCTGATCTCATCCGGGGCGTGGACCGCGTATGACAGCGATTTCATGCGCAGGGCGGCAGAGGACAAGATGGCCGAATTCGGCTGGATCGACATTCACGATGTCACCACGCAATGGGGTGTATTCGCGGTTGCCGGTCCGAAATCGCGCGATCTGCTGGGCAAGCTGGGCAAGGATGCCGACCCCGCCACAGCGCTGTCGAACAAGCGCTTCCCGTGGCTGTCCATGCGTAACATCGAGCTAGGCATGTGCCCCGTGCGTGCCGTGCGCGTGGCCTACACCGGCGAGCTGGGTTGGGAGCTGCACCATCCGATAGAGATGCAGACCTACCTGTTCGATCAGTTGATGAGCGCGGGTGAGGATGTCGGTCTGAAACTTGTCGGCGCGCGGGCGCAGAACTGGCTGCGGCAGGAAAAATCCTACCGTGCCTTCGGCAACGAACTGGGCCGCGACGCGACGCCGATGGAAGCGGATCTGCCGCGCTTCATCGACATGTCGAAAGACTTTCACGGCAAGGCCGCGATGGAAGCGACCGGCGTGCGGTCCAAATGCTGCACGCTGCTGATTGACGGGCCAGAGGGTGCCGACCCGTGGGGCCGCGAGGCGCTGTATGAGGGCGACACCAAGGTGGGCCGTCTGACCTCTGGCGGGTATTCGGTGGCGTTCGGCAAATCCATCGGCATGGGCTACGTCCGCCCCGACCTTGCGGTCGAGGGGACCAAGCTGAAAGTGCGCATGTTCAATGAGTTGTGGGACGCGACCGTCACTTGTGACAGCCCCTATGACCCGACGAACGCGACCATCCGCAAGGACGGCTAATCGCTAGCCCGCCAAAAGGCTGCGCCAATCATTATGCTGGGGTGAAAACCCCAGCATTTTCTTTGCCTTGGCGTTGGAATAGAAGCTTTCCTCCGGCCCGAGCGCGCGTGTGACCGGCACGCCCGCATAAAACTCTGCAAGCAGGTCGTCGGTCTTCATACCCACCGAATGCGTGTCATTGGCGACGTTGAACACCTGATACCCCAGCCTGTCCACGCGCAAGCAACAGTCCACCATATGCCCCAGATCGCGCGCGTCGATATAGGCGAAGATATTGCGTCGACGGCTGGCCGGATTGGCAACATAGCCCGGAAAGTCACGCGCGTATTCGTGCGGCTCGACCACGTTGTTGATACGCAGCCCGTAGATATCCGCGCCTGTACGGCGCTGGAAGGACCGCGCGGTGGCCTCGTTCACGACCTTGGACATGGCGTAGCTGTCTTCGGGAATGGTCGGGTGCTCTTCGTCTATGGGCAGGTAGTCGGGCTTGCGCTCTCCATCGGCAAAGCAGATACCGTAAGTCGTTTCCGATGACGCGAAGATCACCTTGCGCACGCCCATTTTCAGCGCGGCATCCAGCACGTTATAGGTGCCCAGCGTGTTTACGCGAAAGCACTCATTGTCGGTTTTCAGCAGAATGCGTGGGACAGCGGCGAAATGCACCACGGCATCGAAACGCGGAACACCTGTGCCGGGGTCCAGCTCGTCGAACCCCGCATAGCTGGCCATGACGTCGAACATCTGCCCGGCATCGGCAATATCAGCCATGCGGTTGTCGACGCCATCCATGTCCAGCGGCGTCAGATCGACATTCAGCACCCGGTGCCCCTGTGCGAGCAGATAGGCGATGGCGTGGCGTCCCGCCTTGCCAGAGCCGCCAGTAAACAGAATGCGCATGGTTTTCCCCTTGGGTCAGTGCTGTTTGCCCCGACATAGCCTGTTGACCCCTTGGGCAACAAGCACTGCCGGTCACGCGGCCACGGGCCAGCGCGCGACACGCAGCGCGCGGCCCATCAGGCTGCCCGACAGAACGCCCGCAAGCAGACCGAAGCCAAGCGCAAAGGTTGCGCCTTCGGCCAGTGCGGGGGCCATGCCCTGAACGATACCCGTCGCAAAGTTCAGAATGAACAGCGACAGGATCGTGACCATCGTCACCCATTCGCCGCGCAGATGCACGCGGCGCGCGTCGCGCCGGATGACCCATGCGGCCTGCGCCCGGTAGCCCCACAGCGCGCCCGCGATATAGGCCACCGCCATCGCGGTCAGCGCCGTTTCCGCCTGCGCCAGCCCCTGCGCAGCAGTCAGCGACAACAGACCCAGCATGGGCAACGCATATACCAGCCATGACGAAACGGCGCGCGATTTGCTGGCGCGTGACCCCAGCCAGACAAGGCCAAAGAGCAATGGAAATACCCAGAGGGGAATCGCGGACAGAATGGTCGTGAACATGGAAACGGGCTCCGGTTTTGAGGACTATGCCCAGATCCTTGCTCTGTGTTCGTTGATCGAACCAGCGGCTATGCGTGAGCGACGTGCGGCATGCGCCGCCAACGGTCCTCACCATTCACGATGCGCGAATGACGGGCTAGCGCAGGGGCGCCAGCGCGCGGTCCTCGGCCCGGATGCGCACCCAGAGCATTGCCGCGTTCAGCACCGTCCAGAGGACGGCGACCCAGACCAGCCCGAGCACCATTGGGGCGACAATGATCTCTGTCACCACCAGCGCATAGTTCGGGTGGCGCATAAATCGAAACGGTCCGCGCGCCACCAAGGGTTTGGGCAGCACGATGATGCGCGTGGTCCAGCGCGGCCCCAGTGTGGCCAGTATCCAGACGCGGAACACCTGCAACAGCACGAACACCGCCAGCCATGGCCAAGACACCGGATTATCCCAGCCGAACACCACCAGCGCCGCGATCCAGCCCGTGTGCATGGCGACCATTACCGGGTAATGCCCCGCACCATGCTCGGCCGCGCCTTGCGCCAGCAGCCGCGCGGTGTTGCGTTTGGCGATCACCAGTTCGGACAGGCGTTGCACGATGATGAACGCAAGAAACAGGATGGCAGGGGTCATGGCACGCTCACAGGCAGGAAGGATGCGGTAAAGCCGGGGCCAAGCGCGGCGAGCATGAACTGCCCCTGTGCGCGCTCTGACAACAGCCGATCCAGAACGAACAAAACCGTGGGCGCGGACATGTTGCCAAACTGGCGAAGTATCTCGCGTTCGTGGTCCAGAACGCCATTGGGTAAACCCAGAGCGGTTTCAAGCGCTGTGACGACCTTTGCGCCACCCGGATGGCAGACGAAACGGTCAATCTGATCCGCTTGCAGACCGGCGCGATCCATCGCCTGATGGGCGGCGCGGTGTATATGCTGCGTGACGAAACCGGGGATGGAGCGGTCAAACACCACGCCCAGCCCCACATCATCCACGTCCCAACCCATGATATCCAGGGTATCGGGCCAAAGCACCTGTTGGCCCGCCCCGATCTGCGGCCCCGCCCCGTCCGTGGACAAAACCGCCGCCGCCGCCCCGTCGCCAAACAGCACGGTGGCGATGATATCGGCCTTTTGCATCCTGTCCGTGCGGAATGAGAGCGAGCAGGTTTCCACCGCGACCACCAGCACATTCGACCCCGGCGCGGCAAGCGCAAGACGTTGCGCCAGCGCCAACCCGCTGACACCGCCGGCACACCCCAACCCGAATACGGGAACGCGCTGTATATCGGGCCGAAACCCCATATCGGCATGGGCGCGCGCATCCAGACTGGGGGTGGCGATGCCGGTGGTCGACACGGTCACAACCGTATCAATCTGGTCCGCGCGCAGCCCGGAACTGTCCAGCGCCGCGCGGGCCGCGCGGATGAATAGTTCGGTCGCGCCGTCCAGATAGGCGGCGTTGCGCGCGCTCCAGCGTTTGTCATGCGAAAACCAGTCAATCGGGACCACGCAATAGCGCGTGTCCACGCCTGATGCGGCAAAACTGGGGGCGATTCGTTCAAATTCAGGGTAGCGTGGTCCAAGCAAGGCCCGCGCGGTCTCTTCGGCCACGGTCTGGGGCAATTCGTGCTGCGGCACAACGCAGCCAAGCCCGAGAAGTGAGACCGTCATATCCTGTGCTCCTCTGCGCGCATAAGGCTTAGTTAGCGCGGTCAAGAGACCTTGCCATGCGCTGCGAACGCGGCACTGTCCAGAGAAGTTTCGCGGCATATGTCGGTCTCGGACCATTATGCGGCGTTGCAGCAAAAATATGCTGCGTTGCGACATGCGATAAGATGCGCGAGCATTCTCCGCAGGCATGTCGAAAGGGAGCACCATGTTTCAGGTCTTTTCCGGCGTCTGGGCCCTGTTGCTGGGCATCGTGCTGATCATGCTGGGCAATGGCATGCATTTCACGCTGATCGGCCTGCGCGGCGGGGTCGAGGGGTTCTCGGCGCTTGAATTGTCAATCGTTACATCCGGCTATTTCGTGGGCTTCCTGTCGGGTGCGCGCTACACGCCCGTGCTGATCCGCCGTGTCGGGCATGTGCGGGTTTTTGCGGCGCTGGGCAGCTTCATGTCGGCGGGGCTGATCGCATTCCCGCTGCTGGCAGAGCCTTGGGCCTGGACAATTCTGCGCATCCTGATCGGGTTTTGCATGTCCGGTATCTATGTGGCGGCGGAAAGCTGGCTGAACAACGCCGCCACAAACGAGACACGTGGCAAGATCCTGTCGGCCTACATGATCGCGCAGACCTTGGGGATTATCGGCGCGCAGGGGCTGCTATCTTTTGGCGACGCCGCCAGTTCCGCACTGTTTATAGGTGCGTCCATTCTGGTGTCAGTGTCCTTTGCCCCGATTCTGCTATCGGCCACACCTGTTCCCGCAGCCGAAGTGTTGCGACCGATGTCGCTTAGGCAGTTGTTCACCGGCTCCCCGTTGGGAACGGTTGGGATATTCCTGCTCGGGGCTGTCTATGCAACGCAATCGGGCATGGGCGCGGTCTTTGGCAGCGAGCTTGGCTTGGGCGCCGGACAGATTGCGCTATTCGTGGCCATGCTTTTCGCGGGGGCGCTGCTGCTGCAATACCCAATAGGCTGGCTGTCGGACCGGATGGACCGGCGCAAGTTGATCGTGGGCGCATCGCTGATTGGTGCAGGGTTCTGCGCCGTCGGTTGGGTCACGGATGGCGGATTTTGGTTCCTGATGCTGTCGGCATTTTTCGCGGGGGGTGTCACAACCCCGCTGTATGCGCTGTTCTTGGCCTATACCAATGACACGCTGGCGCCAGAGGATATGGCAGCGGCCTCTGGTGGATTGGTGTTCACCTTCGGATCGGGCGCGATCGTCGGGCCGCTTGTGGCAGGTGCTGCCATGGAGCAACTGGGGCCGATGGCGTTCTGGCTGGTGATGGGCGTGACCTTTGCGTCAATCGCGCTCTATGCGCTGTATCGCATGACCCAGCGCGCGGCGGTTCCGGCGACAGAAACCGACAGTTATCTGGGCGTCCTGCCCACCGCATCCGCCGTGGCGGTAGAGGCGGCGGCAGTCTGGTCTGCCGAGAATGCCGAAGCAGAGGCAGCGGAGATGGAAGCTGCCGAGAATGAGACTGCCGAGGACGGCGCGCGCCCGTAGCAAACCGCAAGTTGCGCGTTGAACCCGTGACGCATCGGCCCTAGCTTGCCAGACAACCTAGCATGCAAAGGGCCGATCATGACCAACCCGCTTCTGGCCGACTGGCAGAGTGACTTTCAACTGCCGCCATTCGCAGAAATCACCGATGCCGATTTCGCCCCCGCGTTCGACGCCGCGATGGCCGAGGGTCGTGCCGCCTATGCCGCGATTGCCCAGATGGCGGACGCCCCCAGCTACGCCAACACCATAGAGGCGATGGAGCAGGCGGATGCGCTTTTAGACCGCGTGGCGGGTGTGTTCTTCAACCTGGCGGGCGCAGACAGCACGCCCGCACGCGAAGACTTGCAGCGCGATCTTTCGCCCAAACTGTCGGCCTATTCGTCCGAGATCGTGAATAACCGCGCCCTGTTCGACCGGGTCGAGACGTTGTGGCACGCCCGTGACAGCCTTGGGCTGGATGCGGAACAAGCGCGGGTGCTGATGCTGTATCGACGGATGTTCGTGCGCGCAGGCGCAGCGCTGGAGGGCGCGGACGCAACCCGCCTGACAGAGGTCAAATCCCGCCTTGCCAGCCTTGGCACGCAATTCACCCAGAACCTGCTTGGGGATGAGCGCGGCTGGCATATGCCGCTTGATGACCTGTCGGGCTTGCCGGATTTCGTGATCTCCAGCGCCCGGGCAGCGGCAGAGGAACGCGGGCTGGATGGTCATGTCATCACCCTGTCACGGTCGCTGATCGTGCCGTTCCTGCAATTTTCAAACCGCCGTGACCTGCGCGAACGCGCCTATAGCGCGTGGACAGCACGCGGCGCGAATGGGGGTGACACGGACAACCGCGCCATTGCCGCAGAGGTGCTGGCCCTTCGGTCCGAACGCGCCAAGCTGCTGGGCTATGAAACCTTTGCCGATTACAAGCTGGAAACCGAAATGGCCGGCACACCGGACGCGGTGCGCAATCTGCTGACGCAGGTCTGGCAACCCGCACGCGCGACCGCGATGGAAGACGCCGCCAAGCTGGAGGCGATGCTGCAAGCCGACGGCCAGACCGGCCCATTGCAGCCTTGGGACTGGCGCTATTATGCGGAAAAACTGCGCCGCGCAGAGCATGACTTGGACGAGGCCACGCTGAAGCCTTACCTGAGTCTGGACAACATGATCGCGGCAGCCTTCGACTGTGCGCACCGCCTGCTCGGGCTGGAATTCCGCCCGCTGGATGTGCCGCTGTATCACCCCGACGCCCGCGCGTGGGAGGTGACACGAAACGGTCGCCACATGGCCGTGTTCATCGGCGACTATTTTGCACGCGGGTCTAAACGGTCGGGCGCGTGGTGTTCCACCATGCGCAGCCAGCGCAAGCTGGGCGGCGAGGTCCGCCCTGTCGTGGTCAATATCTGCAACTTCGCCAAGGGCGACCCGGCGCTTCTGTCCTATGACGATGCGCGCACGTTGTTTCACGAATTCGGTCACGCGCTGCACCAGATGCTGTCGGATGTAACGCATGGCTTCATTTCCGGCACCTCTGTTGCGCGTGATTTTGTTGAACTGCCCAGCCAGCTATTCGAGCATTGGCTGGAGGTGCCCGGCGTGCTGGCCGAACATGCCCGTCATGTCACGACAGGCGAACCGATGCCGCAGGATCTGCTTGACCGCCTTCTGGGCGCGCAGAATTTCGATCTGGGGTTTGCGACGGTTGAGTATATCGCCTCTGCCTTGGTGGATCTGGAGTTTCACGCAGGTCCGCCGCCATCCGACCCGATGCAGAAACAGGCCGAGGTGCTTGATGCGCTGGGGATGCCGCAGGCCATTCGCATGCGTCATGCCACGCCACAATTCGCGCATGTGTTTTCCGGCGATGGGTATTCCAGCGGCTATTACAGCTACATGTGGTCCGAAGTGATGGATGCCGACGCCTTTGACGCATTTCGCGAAGCGGGGGATGCTTTCGACCCCGATACTGCGGAAAAGCTGGAGCGCTTTATTCTGTCGGCTGGGGGCAGCGCAGAGGCAGAGACGCTCTATACCGCGTTTCGCGGGCGTATGCCGGGGGTGGATGCGCTGTTGCGTGGTCGGGGATTGGCGGCCTGATTGCGCAGTTTTTAGGGGGTTTCTTGTATTTGACAAAGCCGTGACGGTTGCAGCCCCCAAAACCCCTACCTATATAGCGATCAAGCGCCCGACAGGGCCGAAATTCGGGCAGGCAGGGGCCTTTGCGGACCTCTCTGCCCCATCGCTTGAAGAAGAGGATGAAGCACATGGCCAAAGTCATCGGTATCGACCTTGGGACAACCAACTCTTGCGTTGCCATCATGGATGGTAGCCAAGCCCGCGTTATTGAAAATGCCGAGGGCGCGCGCACGACGCCGTCCATCGTGGCATTCACGGAAGACGAGCGCCTTGTCGGCCAGCCCGCCAAGCGTCAGGCCGTGACCAACCCGACCAACACGGTCTATGCCGTCAAGCGCCTGATCGGGCGCCGCCTGACCGATGCAGAGGTCGAGAAGGACAAGAACCTTGTGCCCTATTCCATCGTGAATGGCGGCAATGGCGACGCATGGGTCGAAGCACGCGGCGAGACATACAGCCCCAGCCAGGTCTCGGCCTTCATTCTGCAAAAGATGAAGGAAACCGCTGAAAGCTATCTTGGCGAAAAGGTCACGCAAGCGGTTATTACTGTGCCCGCCTATTTCAACGACGCACAGCGCCAAGCCACGAAGGACGCGGGCAAGATTGCCGGTCTGGAAGTGCTGCGTATCATTAACGAGCCGACTGCGGCGGCGCTGGCCTATGGTCTGGACAAGAAGGAGAGCAGGACCATCGCCGTCTATGACCTTGGTGGCGGCACGTTCGACATTACCATCCTGGAAATCGACGATGGCCTGTTCGAGGTGAAATCGACTAACGGGGATACGTTCCTTGGTGGTGAAGATTTCGACATGCGGATCGTCAACTACCTTGCGTCCGAGTTCAAGAAAGAGAACGGGGTCGATCTGACCGCCGACAAGATGGCGCTGCAACGCCTGAAAGAAGCGGCGGAAAAGGCCAAGATCGAGCTGTCATCTTCGCAGCAGACAGAGATCAACCAGCCGTTCATCAGCATGGATAAAAACACCGGCCAGCCCCTGCACATGGTCATGAAGCTGACGCGGGCAAAGCTGGAATCGCTGGTGGGCGACCTGATCAAGAACTCGTTGAAGCCATGCGCCGCGGCGCTGAAAGATGCTGGCCTGTCCAAAGGCGACATCGACGAGGTCATCCTTGTCGGCGGCATGACCCGCATGCCCAAGGTGAGCGAAGAAGTTACCAACTTCTTTGGCAAAGACGCCCATAAAGGTGTGAACCCCGACGAAGTGGTGGCCATGGGTGCCGCTATTCAGGCCGGTGTGTTGCAAGGCGACGTGAAAGACGTGGTCCTGCTGGACGTGACTCCGCTGAGCTTGGGGATTGAAACCTTGGGTGGCGTGTTTACCCGCCTGATCGACCGCAACACGACGATCCCGACCAAGAAAAGCCAGGTGTTCAGCACCGCAGAAGACCACCAGAACGCCGTGACCATTCGCGTGTTCCAAGGCGAGCGCGAAATGGCGGCAGATAACAAGATGCTGGGCCAGTTCAATCTGGAAGAGATTCCACCCGCACCGCGCGGTATGCCACAGATTGAAGTGGCGTTCGATATTGACGCGAACGGCATTGTGAACGTGTCCGCAAAGGACAAGGGCACGGGCCGCGAGCAGAAGATCACCATTCAGGCATCGGGCGGTCTGTCGGATGCTGACATCGAGAAAATGGTGCAGGATGCCGAGGCGAATGCCGAGGCTGACAAGGAACGCCGCGAACTGGTCGAAGCCAAGAACCAGGCCGAAAGCCTGATCCATTCGACCGAGAAATCGCTCGAAGACTACAAGGACAAGGTTGACCCGACCACGGTCGAGGCGATTGAACTGGCCATTGTCGCGCTGAAGGACTCGCTCGAAGGTGAGGATGCAGGCAAGATCAAATCCGGCATCCAGAACGTGACCGAAGCGTCCATGAAACTGGGCGAGGCGATCTACAAGGCGCAGGCGGAAAAGGCCGAAGGTGAAGAGACTCCGGAAGATGACGGCCCGCGCGATGTCGACCAAGACATCGTCGATGCCGATTTCGAAGATCTCGAAGACGGCAAGCGTAAATAAGCCTGCCTGATCACCAAACAGGACCGGTCTGACCAAGGTCGGGCCGGTTCCCCTTGTTCGGAGTCCACAGCCATGGCCAAGCCAGATTTCTACGACCTGCTGGGCGTCAGCCGGTCCGCATCGGCGGATGAGATCAAAAAAGCCTATCGCAAAAAGGCGAAAGAACTGCACCCGGATCGCAATGCGGATAACCCCAATGCCGAAGCGCAGTTCAAGGAAGTCAACGAAGCCTATGACGCACTGAAAGACCCCGAGCGTAAGGCCGCCTATGATCGGTACGGGCATGCTGCGTTTGACGGGGGCATGGGGGCCGGTCAGCGCGGTGGCGGCCATCCCGGTTTCGGAGGCGGCAACGGTGATTTCGCCAGCGCTTTTTCTGATGTGTTCGAAGACCTGTTCGGCGATTTCGTCGGCGGGCGTGGCGGCGGTGGCCGGTCGCGTGCCAGCCGCGGGTCCGACCTGCGCTACAATATGCGCGTCACGCTGGAAGAGGCATATTCGGGCACTCGCAAGACCATTCGCGTGCCGCGCTTGTCGGAATGCGAATCCTGCGAAGGCACCGGTGCCGAAGGCGGCGCTGAACCCGTCACTTGCCCGACTTGCTCTGGCATGGGCAAAGTGCGCGCCCAACAGGGCTTTTTCACCGTGGAACGCACCTGCCCGACATGTGGCGGCGCAGGTCAGATTGTAAAGAACCCGTGCAAGGCGTGTGGCGGTGCTGGCCGCAAGGAAAAAGAGGCGAACCTGTCGGTCAACATCCCCGCCGGGGTTGAAACCGGGACCCGCATCCGCCTGTCGGGCGAAGGCGAAGCGGGCTTGCGCGGCGGACCAGCGGGCGACTTGTATATCTTCGTCAATGTCGCTGAACATGCGCTGTTCAAGCGCGACGCCATGGACCTGTTTTGCCGCGTGCCCGTCAGCGTCGCGCGTGCAGCCCTTGGCGGCGAGGTCGAGGTGCCGACCATCGAAGGCGGGCGCTCGCGGGTCAAGGTGCCAGCGGGTAGCCAGTCGGGCCGCCAGATGCGGCTGCGTGGCAAGGGCATGCCTGCGCTGCGCGGGTCGGGAAATGGCGATATGCTGATCGAACTGGCGGTGGAAACCCCCGTCAACCTGACAGCCCGCCAGAAAGAGCTGCTGGAAGAATTCGAGAAGCTGAGCGCCGAGAATAACCCCGAAAGCAGTAGCTTCTTTGACAAGGTCAAAGGGTTCTGGGACGGGATGAAGGGTTAAAGCTGCTTCAGCAATTCGGCGTGGCGCGCCAGAAAGCGCGCGCGCGCATCCGCGGGCGGGGTCAGGTTCAACGCCAATCCTTGCAGCATGTCAGGGTCCGGACGGCCGAAAAATCGGTTTGCTTCCGGCTCGGAGAACCCGGCGATCTGTGTCGCTTCCAGCCAAGCAGAGACTTTATCCGCGGCCTTTATCTTGCGTTTAATCGCCACGGGCAGCACGGCGGGCAATCCGAAACGAATATGGATTGCCGCGCTCAGCCGCGCATCCAACGTGCCATAGCCCGGCCCGACCGCCGCCTTGACCGGCGAAATCATGTCACCGATCACATATTCCGGGGCGTCGTGCAGCAGAGCTGCCAGTTGCCAGCGCGGGTCCGGTTGCTTTGTGCTTTGGGAAAAAATCCGCTCCACCAGCAATGAATGCTCGGCCACAGAATAGGGCCAGTCCCCCATGGTCTGCCCGTTCCAACGCGCGACAAAGGCAAGGCCGTGGGCGATGTCCTCAATCTCTATGTCAACAGGCGTCGGGTCCAGCAGGTCCAGCCTGCGGCCAGAAAGCATACGTTGCCAAGCGCGGGGTGGGGCAGGGGGCATTTTCATCCTCGGACGGTTCTGCGCCACCCTTAGCGCCAATTGCGCATATGCAAAAGCCCCCGACCTGGCGTCGGGGGCTTCGCTGGATGATATAGGATCAGTTCGGGATTTCCGAGGTGATCCCTTCGACATAGAAATCCATGCCCAGCAATGTGCCGTCATCGGCCACTTCGCCTTCGGCCAGCCAAGGCGTGCCGTCCTGACGGTTGATCGGGCCGGTGAACGGGTGGTAGCTGCCATCGGCAATCGCGGCGATCATGCCTTCAGCCTCGGCGACCAGCTCTGCCGGGATCTTGTCGTTGAAGGGGGCAAAGCCGACCATGCCTTCGTCGATGCCGTGCCAGACATTGACTGGCTCCCAGGTGCCATCCATCACGGCCTGAACCCGCTCAATGTAATAGGGCGCCCAGACGTCGACGATACCGGTCAGGTGTGCCTCTGGCGCAAACCCCGACATGTCAGACGCTTGGCCAAAACCCATCACGCCCGCATCCTGCGCAACCGTCAACGGAGCGGTGGAATCGGTGTGCTGCATGATGATGTCCGCGCCCTGTTCGATCAGCGCTTCGGCGGCAGCGGCTTCCTGCGCGGGATCATACCAGGAATAGGCCCAGATGATCGAGAATTCGACATCGGGGTTCACGGCTTTCGCAGCAAGATAGGCTGCGTTGATGCCCATGATCACCTCGGGGATCGGGAAGGACGCGATGTAGCCGACCTTGTTGCTTTCGTTCATCTTGCCCGCGATGTGGCCGATCACGGCGCGGCCCTCGTAGAAGCGCGCGTTATATAGCGCGACATTCGGCTGTTCCTGAATGTAGCCGGTCGCGTGCTCGAACTTGATGTCGGGGAAGCGTTCCGCGACATTGTTCATTTCCGGGCCGTAGCCAAAGGACGTGGCGAAAATGATGTCGGCACCGCCAAGCGCCATCTGCGTCATCACACGCTCTGCGTCCGGGCCTTCGGCCACGGTTTCGACATAGGTGGTTTCCACCGCGTCGCCGAATTCGGCTTCGACTGCCAGACGGCCCTGGTCATGGGTATAGCTCCAGCCGTGGTCGCCGATGGGCCCGACATAGATAAAGCCGACCTTGGTCTGGTCTTGGGCAAAAGCGGGGGCGGCAAGCGCCAAGCCGAGCGCGGTGGCCGCGCCGAGGATGGTCTTAAGGGTCATTTGGGTGGTTCTCCCTGTTGTGGCAGCAAAATGCCTCAGCCCGAGGCGTGGAAAGGCCGGTTCAGCGATCCGGGTGCATTCAGCGACCCGCGCGCTTTGCCCGACGATATGAACACAAGCACAATGATGGTTATCAGGTAAGGCGACATTGACAAGTATTCGACGGGTATCTTGACGCCTGCCGCTTGCAGATTCAGTTGCAATACGACGATTCCGCCGAACAGATAGGCACCGGCCAGCGCGCGAAAGGGCCGCCAGCTTGCGAACACAACCAGCGCGAGTGCGATCCAGCCCGCGCCTGCGGTCATGCCTTCGGTCCATTGCGGCACGCGGATCAGCGACAGGTAGGCCCCGCCCAAACCCGCGCAGGCACCGCCGAACATGATGGCCAGCGCGCGCACGCGTTTGACATGGTAGCCCAGACCGTGCGCCGCGTCATGGTTTTCGCCCACCGCGCGCAGGATCAGCCCGGCGCGGCTGTATTTCAGGAACCACAAGACGCCGATCACGATGGCGATGGCCACATAGACCAGCGCGTCATGGCTGAAAAACGCGCGGCCCAGAAACGGAATATCCGAGAGCGGCCCAAGGTCTAGTTTGGGCGTGCGCGGGGGCGATATGCCGACATAGGATTGCCCCAGCAGCGCCGACAATCCCAGCCCGAACAGGGTCAGCGCAAGGCCGGATGCGACCTGATTGGCCATAAGCACCTGCGTAAGCAGTGCGAATAACAACGCCAGAACGCCACCCGCGACGGCGGCTCCGATAAAGCCCAGCGTCGGGTTGCCGGTCTGCACCGCCACGATAAAGCCCGCGACCGCTCCAAGGATCATCATGCCCTCGACGCCAAGGTTCAGCACGCCTGCCTTTTCGACAACCAATTCGCCAATTGCCGCCAGCAGAATGGGCGTGGCCGCTACCATCAAAGCTGCGATCAGCACGGCCGGTTGAATGGACCCAAGGATCATGCGCGCGCCCCTTTCGTCAGTTTCAGCCGATAATTTGTCTGGAAATCCAGCGCCAGCAGGAAGAACAGAAGCATCCCCTGAAACACCTGAATGGCCGCGCCGGGCAGTTGCAGCATCATCTGGCTCAGTTCGCCGCCGATATAGGTCAAGCCCAGCAAAAGCCCCGCCAACACAATGCCGATGGGGTTCAAGCGGCCAAGAAACGCCACGATGATGGCAGTAAAGCCGTAGCCGCTGGCGAAGTCGATGCGAACTTGACCGGATGGTCCGCTGACCTCGAACATGCCTGCCAGCCCCGCAAGCACACCGGCAATTCCGAAACAGACGACAACCAGCCGCGTGGGCGAGACACCGGCAAACCGCGCCGCGCGTGGGGCTTGCCCCGCCAGCCGCACCTGGTAGCCAAGGCTGTGCCGTGTCATCATGACGTAGGCGAGGATCACAGCGATCATGGCGGCAACCACACCCCAATGCATTCCGGTATTGGCGATCAGATCGGCATTATGCGCGCTCTCATAGCGCCGCAAATCGCGCGATCCGGGAAAGCCCGCCACGTCGGGGTTGCGCAATAAACCCAGCGCCATGCCTGCCAGCAGCTTTTCGGCCACATAGACCAACAAGAGCGACACAAGGATTTCGTTGGTGTTGAAACGGGTCTTCAGAATGGCCGGGATCATGGCCCATAAAAACCCACCCAGCGCCCCGGCGACGACCATCAGTGGAAAGATGAACCAGCCTTCCATGGGGTAGAACGCGAGCGCCACGCCCGCGCCGCACAATGCGCCTATGATGTATTGCCCTTCCGCCCCGATATTCCAGATACCGGCGCGGAAGCCTATGGCCAGCCCCACGGCGATCAGGATCAGCGGCGCGGATTTGATCAACAGTTGCGGGCGCGAGTAGCTGCCGAACTGTTCCGAGAAGATGGGATCGAAAAAGATCAGCCGGATCGCGGCCAGCGGGTCTTTGCCAAGGACCGCGAACATCAGCCCGCCCGCGACCATTGTCAGGGCGACGGCCAGAAACGGGTTCAGGTATTGCGCGCGTTTCGACGGCGCCAGCCGTTTTTCCAGCTGGATCATGCGTCCGCTCCTTCTGGCGCGTGCAGGTCATGCGCACCACCCATCATCAGCCCGATCTGGTCCACCGTCAGCCCGCGCGCCGGACGGGGCGCGCTAAGGCGGCCCTCGTTCAGGGCGGCGAAACTGTCGGCGACTTCCAGCAACTCGTCGAGGTCTTGAGAGATGACCACCACACCCGCACCTTGCGCCGCAAGGTCCAGCAGCGCCTGACGAATGGTCGCGGCGGCGCTGGCATCCACGCCCCAAGTGGGTTGGTTCACGATAATCACGGCAGGGGCCTGTTCGATTTCGCGCCCGATGACGAATTTCTGCAAATTCCCGCCCGACAGCGCCCGCGCCACCACGTGCGGCCCCGGCGTGCGCACGTCGAACCGTGCGATAACGCTTTCGGCAAAGTCGCGCGACTTGCCCCAGTCGATAAAGCCGTTTTTCACCAGTTCTTTCCGGCCCGCGCCTGACAGGTAAGCATTTTCCGTCAGGCTCATATCCGGGGCGGCGGCGTGGCCCAGCCGTTCTTCGGGCGCTGCGACAAGGCCCAAGCCACGCCGACCGTTCGGGCCCAGATGCCCCACGGGCTGGCCCAGCAGGCGCACGCGGTCGGATGGGCTGGCCAGTTCGCCAGAGAGCACCAACAACAGTTCATCCTGACCGTTGCCCGCGACCCCGGCAATGCCCAGAACCTCACCCGCGCGCAGGGCGAAATTGATATCTTTCAACGATGTGCCGAACGGGTTGTTCGACTTCAGCGACAGCCCGTCCACCTGCAAAACCACATCGCCGGTCGCCCGGGCGGCGCGTTCGGGCGGTGTCAGTAACTGGCCAACCATCAGTTCGGCCAACGCGCGCGCAGATTTCTCACGCGGGTCGCAGGTTGCGACCTTCTGCCCACCGCGCAGAATGGTCGCTTCGGAACACAGGCTGCGGATTTCTTCCAGCTTGTGGCTGATATACAGGATCGCCGTGCCCTCTTCCGACAGCTTGCGCAAGGTGCGAAACAGGATGTCCACCTCTTGCGGGGTCAGCACGCTGGTAGGTTCATCCATGATCAGCAGCTTCGGGTCTTGTAGCAGGCAGCGGATAATCTCGACCCGCTGCCGTTCGCCCGCCGACAGTTCGCCGACCAGGCGCGACGGGTCCAGCGGCAGTCCGTAAGCCTCTGACACGTCGCGAATGCGGGTTGCCAGATCGCGCAGCGGTGGCGGGTTTTCCATGCCAAGCGCCACGTTCTCGGCCACATCCAGCGCATCGAACAGGCTGAAATGCTGGAACACCATGGCAATGCCGCTTTTGCGTGCGTCGGATGGCTGGACGGGCGCATAGGCGTTCCCACGCAGCCGCATATCACCCCGGTCGGGTTTGACCAGCCCGTAGATCATCTTGACCAGCGTAGATTTGCCCGCACCATTCTCGCCCAGCAGCGCATGGATCTGGCCTGCGCCGATATCAAAGGACACGTCATCATTGGCCACAACGCCGGGATAGGCCTTTGTCAGGCCAGAAATCTGCAATAGTGGCGTGGTTGTAGACATGATGGTGAGAAACCCCTGCTTTGCCGGAACCGTCACACAACAAACCGCGCCGCCGCGCGAGAGGCAAGCGAAAGCTGCGAATTTGTCCCCCGTGGCAAAGAACTGCCCGCAAGATCGCCATTCCGTCTTTCGCGTTCTGAACTGCCGGACTAGAGTGTGGGGATGACCAACACCCCCCGTTTCATACATCTGCGCACCCATACCGAGTATTCGTTGCTAGAGGGCGCGGTGCCGCTGAAAAAACTGGTGAAAACCTGCGCCGAGAAGGGGTTTCCGGCAATTGCGGTGACGGATACTGACAATATGTTCGCGGCGCTGGAGTTTTCGGTTCTGGCGTCGGGGCTAGGTGTGCAGCCGATTCTGGGATGTCAGGTGTCGCTGGCCTATGACCCGCCCGCGCCGGGCGAAAAGCTGCGTATGCCCGCGCCATTGGTGCTGCTGGCGCAGTCGGAAGCGGGATATGCGAACCTCATGGCGCTCAATTCCTGCCTGTATCTACCCACAGACCGCCCCGTCCCGCAGGTCACGCTGGAAGAGCTGGAGGCGCATTCAGACGGTGTGATCTGCCTGACCGGCGGTGCCGATGGTGCGCTGGGCCGGCTGGTGCAGACCAACCAGATGCCCAAAGCGCGCGCGCTGTTGGAGCGGCTGGCGCGCGCCTTCCCGGACCGTCTGTATATCGAATTGCAACGCCACGCGGGTGAGGACGGCCAGATGATGGAGGCCGAGCGCGTCACCGAGCGCCCCTTTGTCGAGATGGCCTACGAAATGGGCCTGCCTTTGGTCGCGACCAATGATGTCTATTTCCCCAAGGCCGACATGTATCAGGCGCATGACGCGCTGTTGTGCATAAAAGAAGGTGCCTATGTCGATCAGGCCGCGCCTCGCCGGCGCCTGACGCCGCAGCACTACCTGAAATCGCCAGAGGAAATGGCGGCGCTGTTCGCCGATCTGCCCGAAGCGTTGGACAACACCGTCGAGATTGCGCGCCGTTGCGCCTATAAGGCAGAGAAGCGCGCGCCCATCCTGCCGCGCTTTGCCGAGGACGAGGTCGAGGAATTGCGCCGTCAGGCCCGCGAGGGGCTGGCCGCGCGACTGTCTGTCATCCCCCATGCCGCCCCGGTCGAGGATTACGAGAAGCGGCTGGAGTTTGAGCTGGGCATCATCGAAGGCATGGGCTTTCCCGGCTATTTCCTGATCGTGGCCGATTTCATCAAATGGGCCAAGGAACAGGATATCCCCGTCGGTCCCGGTCGTGGGTCCGGCGCGGGCAGCCTTGTGGCCTATGCGCTGACCATCACCGATCTGGACCCGTTGCGCTACGCGCTGTTGTTCGAGCGGTTCCTGAACCCCGAACGTGTATCCATGCCCGATTTCGACATCGACTTTTGCATGGACCGCCGTGAAGAGGTGATCCGCTACACCCAAGACAGATACGGCCATGACAAGGTGGGCCAGATCATCACCTTCGGCGCTTTGCTGTCCAAGGCCGCCGTGCGCGATGTGGGCCGCGTGCTGCAATTGCCGTTCGGGCAGGTCGACAAGCTGTCCAAGATGATCCCGGTCGAAGGGGTCAAACCCGTCAGCATTGAAAAAGCCTTGGCCGATGAGCCGCGGCTGCGCGAGATGGCGAAGTCGGAAGAGGTGGTCGACCGCTTGCTGACCCATGCGCAAAAGGTCGAAGGGCTGCTGCGCAACGCCTCTACCCACGCCGCCGGTGTCGTCATCGGCGACCGTCCGCTGGACCAGTTGGTGCCGCTGTATCGCGATCCCCGGTCCGATATGCCCGCCACGCAGTTCAACATGAAATGGGTCGAACAGGCCGGGCTTGTGAAGTTCGACTTTCTGGGCTTGAAGACCCTGACCGTGATCCAGAACGCGCTGGACCTGCTGAAACGGCGCGGGGTGGATCTGGATATCTCTCACATTCCGCTGGATGACGAGGCGACCTACAAGCTATATGCCAGCGCCCGCACCGTGGCCGTGTTTCAGGTGGAAAGCACGGGCATGATGGACGCGCTGCGCCGCATGAAACCCACCTGCATCGAAGACATCGTGGCGCTTGTGGCGCTGTATCGCCCCGGCCCGATGGAGAATATTCCGACCTATTGCGAGGTGAAGAACGGGCAGAAGGCGCTCGAATCCATCCACCCCTCGATTGACCATATCCTTGAAGAAACCCAAGGCATCATCGTTTACCAAGAACAAGTGATGCAAATCGCGCAGGTCATGGCGGGCTATTCGCTTGGCGGCGCGGACCTGTTGCGCCGTGCCATGGGTAAGAAGATCGCCGAGGAAATGGCCAAGGAGCGCCCGAAATTCGTGAAGGGCGCGATTGAAAACGGAGTGGATGAGAAAAAGGCGGGCGAGGTTTTCGACCTGCTGGAGAAATTCGCCAATTACGGGTTCAACAAATCGCACGCCGCCGCTTATGCCGTGGTCAGCTACCAGACCGCCTATCTGAAGGCGAATTACCCGGTCGAGTTCATGGCAGGTGTGATGAATTGCGATATTCATCTGACCGAAAAGCTGGCGGTCTATAAGCGCGAGGTGGACCGCCTGAACATTGCCGTCATCCCGCCTTGTGTGAACCGGTCGCGCGCGCGGTTCGATGTGAAGGACGGGGCGCTGGTCTACGGCTTGGGCGCATTGAAGAACGTCGGTGTTGATGCCATGCGCCTGCTGGTGGAGGGGCGCGGCGACAAACCCTTTGCCACGCTGTTCGACATGGCCCGCCGGGTGGACCTGAAACGCGTCGGCAAACGCGCGCTGGAAATGCTGGCGCGCGCGGGGGCGTTCGACCAGTTGGACCGCAACCGCCGCCGCGTGTTCGACAGTCTGGACGGGCTTGTCACCTATTCCGCGGCGGTGTTCGAGGCGCGCGCGTCCAATCAGGTCTCGCTCTTTGGCGAGGCGGGGACCGACATTCCAGAGCCGCGCATGGCGCAGGTGGATGACTGGTTGCCGATAGAGCGGCTTGCGGGTGAGCATCAGGCCATCGGGTTCTACCTGTCGGGCCACCCGCTGGATGATTACGCGGGCGCGCTGAAGCGCAAGAAGGTCATGACGCTGGCCGAGATCGAGAAGAAAGCCGTCGGCGGCGGTATCGTGGCCAAGATCGCAGGGGCCGTGTCGTCCCGACAAGAGCGCAAATCGGCACGCGGCAACCGCTTTGCCTTTGTGCAGCTATCCGATCAGACAGGTTTGTATGAGGTAACGGTATTTTCCGAGGCCCTTGAAGCCGGGCGCGACTATCTGGAGCCGGGGCAGAACGTTGTCCTTTCGGTCGAGGCAACGATGGAAGCCGACACGCTGAAACTGCTGGCACGCGGCATTCAGCCGATTGACGCTGTCGTGGCGGATGCCGGCGCTGCGGGCTTGCGTGTGCATGTGGCCGACCCGTCAGCTATTGGGGCCGTTGCCAAACTGCTGGGGCGCTACGGCACCGGGCGCACGCGCGGTCCGCTGTGGTTTTGCGTGACCGATCCCGAGCGCGGGCAGGAATACGATATCGACACGGGCCAGCTATATGCCATCACGCCCGAAGTGAAAGGGGCGGTAAAGTCGCTCGACGGTGTGGTTCTGGTCGAGGAAATGTAATGATTCGGCCGAGTCGTCGATGCGATGCTCACGTCTGCGGCTCTATCCACGTATAAAACTGGCCCGTTATTTTGTTTCACAAGGGCGATCTAGAAATCAGCGATTGGCCTAACTGTTTCGAATTCAAAGATAACGCTCAGAAAAATTTGCGAATTTTGGCCAGAGTTGGGCCATGAGCGAGCCAGAATGCCGCAATTTGCCCTTAAGCATTTCTTAACGCCGCAGTGCGTGGTTGTGACGGAAATGTGAAAGGAACGCGACGATGTCTTTTAAATTTTTCAACTGGGGCGGTAACTGGAAAAACGCCTGGAACAGCAAGAATGATGACGAGCGCGGGGCGGGAACGTCTGGCGATAAAGGATCGGGCTCGCGGGGCAGCAAAGGCTCGCGTGGCAGCCGTGGTTCGCGCGGTCACAAGGGATCTGGCTCGCGTGGCAGCCGTGGTTCGCGCGGTCACAAGGGATCTGGCTCGCGTGGTAGCCGTGGATCGCGCGGTCACAAGGGATCGGGTTCGCGTGGTAGCCGTGGTTCGCGTGGCAGCAAAGGCTCGCGTGGCAGCCGGGGATCACGCGGCAGCCGTGGTTCGCGCGGTCACAAGGGATCAGGCTCGCGTGGTAGCCGTGGATCGCGTGGCAGCAAAGGCTCGCGTGGCAGCAAAGGCTCGCGTGGCAGCCGGGGATCGCGCGGTAGCCGTGGTTCGCGCGGTCATAAGGGATCAGGCTCGCGTGGTAGCCGTGGATCGCGTGGTAGCAAAGGCTCGCGTGGCAGCCGGGGATCACGTGGTAGCAAAGGCTCATGCGGTAGCCGGGGCTCGCGTGGTAGCCGTGGTTCCGGCGGCGGTCATAACAATGACGGCACCGATGTGTCCAAGGTCAAGTTCTTCTACAGCACGGTCAACGATGACGGTACGACCAGTGAACTGACGCCTGAAGGCTGGGCGCAGGTGGTCGAAGTACAGATGCCGGAAGGCACCGCCTTTGACGAAATCCCGCTGGAAGAGGCCGAAGAGACGGTTCTGGCCGATCTGGAAGAAAAGGGCATCGAGATTGGCGAGGTCACGCAGGTCACGGTGGTTGGCACCGATGCCGATGGCAACGAGGCATACTACGACTATAACCTGGTCGAGGATGACAAGGGCAACCTGTCGCTGGAACCAAAGTCGGAGGATGATGATTACGCCGCGCTGCTTGGCGGGGACGATCCCGACGAGGACGATCATCCCGACAAGGACGACGAGGATGACGACGACGACCACGGCTGGTGGTGCTGAACGATCCTGACTGACACGTTACCGCCCGGCCATGCGCCGGGCGGTTTCATTTTGTCCGGTCCCTGCCACGTCGCGGTCCTTCTTTCGCCACGATCTTTTGGCCTCTTGGCAGTATAGGCCCAGCAGAGGTGCGATATGGATATTGAACACACCATCAAGCGAATGGACATGGACAAGGAAGACGCGACGCGGTTCCGGCGCGTACACAGCGCGGCGCAGTCCTTGTTCGGAGATCGGCTGACAAGCATCAGCACGCCGGGTGGCAGCTACCGCGCCAGCTACCGTGTTCACTTGGGTGACACGACTGCCATCGCCAGTTGCCGCGACGATTTCCGTCGCACGCGGATCGAAGCATTTGCATTGCGGAAAATGGGTGCGACTTGTGACTCCATGCCGCGCTGTCTGGGCCTGACCGACGATGTGCTATTCCAGTCTGATGCCGGACAACGACGCCTTAACGTGGCCATGTTCGAAGGCGACAAGACCGCACGTGAAGCAACCGCTGCCAAGGCGGTTGAGGGGTTGTTTACCCTGCACCGCGCCGCGCGCGCCGCCGAGATGCACAAGTATATGCCGCCGCTCGGGGCCTCGCGGCCCTGGGTGACACGGTTCGTGAATGCCGTGCGCAAACTGGAAAAGCAGGGCGCACGGATGGGCAAGGGCTTTAACCGCTTCAAGGTAATAGAAGCCCTGACAGTCGAGCCGACGCAATTTGTGAAATGGGATTGCCGGTCGGGCAATGCGGCGCTGGATGCGACGGGCAAATTACGCTGGTTCGATTTCGAATATTGCGGATTGCGCCATGGGGCAGAGGATTTCGCATGGCTGATCGCCGATGAAAGTTGGCCCATGGACCCACAAACCATGTTCGAGATGGTGCGCGATGCCTACGACCCCGACACGCCGCACCAGCGCGACGAATGGCTGGACCAGCTATCGCTGTATACGGTGTTCCATGCGTTGCAACGCCTGCAACTTATGCAGTCAGAGGTGGCCAAGCGCGGCTGGAAATCCAAGCGCAAGGTGGTCGCCCGCGACGATGTGGGCCTGCACCCGGATTTCGCGATCCAGCTATGCCATGTCGCGATGTATTTTGCAGAGCGCAGTCGGCTGACGGCGCCACTTCTGCCCATGTTCGAAGAGGTCGCGGGCGAATTGGCGCCGCTGGCCGAGTGCGCCTGAGAAAACACAAGGAACGCCCGCATGACCACTTTGCAACTCACCCGCACCGCCAATAAAATCGGCTGGACGGACACCTATTACAACGGCGGCGTCGAAGGGCGTCCGCTTGCCGAATGGTTTACAGCCGAATTCGCGGCCCATTTCGATGCGATGGATTTCAGCGCCGACCTGTCAGAGCCAGACATTGCGGCCAGCGCGGATCCGGCACCCGCCGCCCAGACCACTGCGCCGGATGTTTGTGCAAATTGCGGGCTGTGCGTGGACGGCTCCATCTTTCCGACAGAGCCGGAGGATGGCGCGAAAACACCCCGTATCGCGGGACAGACCTATGAATGCCGCCTTCTGCGGCGCGCCCGGTCAGGCGATGTCGACCCCGCCTTCGCCGTGCAAGCGGTGCAGGATGCGCATGCCATGCAGGCCCGTGCGATTGATGGCTTTGTTGCGGCTATGCCCGAGCATTTCGGCAATTTGCGCCCGGCCACCGCGTTGGACGCCGAAGAACACTATGTTCAGGGCCGCGCATTGGGCATCGACGTGAACAAGCTGGTGCGCGATACCGCCTGGTTCCACCATGAGACATTTCGCGGCTTCATCCGGTTGAATTTCGAAAGCAGCTTTCTGGAACGCTGACCTGGGCACCACTCCGGGCTGGACAAGTCCTGTCATGCGCCACAAAACGGGGCAACTGACAAAGGACGCGCCCCATGAGCACTGCACACACCGTTTCCGTCGGCGATTTCCAGATCGGGGGCAAGGCCCCGATTGCCCTGATCACCGGCCCGTGCCAGCTTGAGAGTCTGGACCATGCCCGCATGATGGCAGAGCGGATCGCCGCCGCCTGCGCGCCCACTGGCACGCAGTTTATTTTCAAGGCGAGCTATGACAAGGCGAACCGGTCCTCTCTGAGCACTGCGCGCGGGCTTGGGATGGAAGAGGGGCTTTCGATCTTGTCGAAAATTCGCGACGAATTCGGCTGCCCCGTTCTGACAGATGTGCATGACGCCCGCCAATGCGCGCCCGCGGCCGAAGCTTGCGACGTGTTGCAGATACCGGCCTTTCTGTGCCGCCAGACCGATCTGTTGTTGGCGGCGGGCGAAACGGGTGCGGCGATTAATGTCAAAAAAGGGCAGTTTCTGGCGCCTTGGGACATGGCTAACGTCGCGGCCAAGATTACCTCGACCGGCAACACGCGCGTCATGCTGTGCGAGCGGGGCACGTCCTTTGGCTACAACACGCTGGTCAGCGACTTTCGCGGGTTGCCGATCATGGCGCAGACGGGCTTTCCGGTGGTGTTTGACGCTACCCATTCGGTGCAGCAACCCGGCGGGCAGGGAACCACGTCTGGCGGACAGCGCGAATTTGCGCCGGTGCTGGCGCGGGCGGCCTGTGCCGTGGGCGTATCAGCGCTGTTCATTGAAACGCATGAAGACCCGGACAGCGCCCCCTCTGACGGCCCCAACATGATACCGGTGGACCAGATGGAAGCTCTGATCGCGCAGTTGCGCGCGTTCGATGCGCTTGCCAAGGGGCTTGCCGCATGAATGACATCGCCATCATCATCCCGGCGCGCTATGCCTCTACCCGGTTTCCGGCCAAACCGCTGGCCCCGCTGCTGGGCGCGTCGGGGCAGGTGAAAACCCTGCTGGAACGCTCGGTCGAGGCAGGGCGCGCGGCGATGCGCGACATGGGACTGGCCGCGACGCTGCATGTGGCGACCGATGACAGCCGGATCGCCGACGAGGCCGCGCGCATTGGCGCCGACGTTATCATGACATCCGAGGGCTGCCGCAACGGTACCGAACGGGTGGCCGAGGCGGTGCAGAGCGCTGGCATCGACGCAGAGATCATTGTCAATCTGCAAGGCGACGCGCCGCTGACACCGCCGCATTTCGTGACTGCGCTGGTGCAGGCGATGCAGGCTGACCCGGCCTGCGGAATCGCCACGCCCGTTTTGCGCTGCGACGCCGATGCGGTGGCGAATTTCATCGCCGACCGCGCGGCGGGTCGTGTCGGCGCGACGACGGTGGTGGCGGACCAACTGGGGCAGGCGCTTTACTTCTCGAAAGAGGTCATCCCCTTTACCAATGGTCGGGGCGTGGTCGATGGTGTCGTCCCCGTGTTTCATCATGTCGGCCTATATGCCTATCGCCGCACCGCGCTGGACGCGTATATGGGCTGGGATACCGGCCCGCTGGAAACGCTTGAAGGGTTGGAGCAGTTGCGCTTTTTGGAAAACGGCCACCCGGTGCGCGTGGTCGAAGTAACCGCCCCCGGTGCTGTGTTCTGGGAGTTGAACAACCCGTCCGACACGGCATTGATCGAAGGGTATCTGGCCAAGATGGGCTGGCCTTGAGCTGGGTGCAGGCAGATCATCTGTGCGTAGACACTTGAAAGCCGGACCACTATGACGGGAGCCTTGCCCATGACAGCGTTTTCCTTTGCCACCGCAACAGACATCAGGTTCGGGCGCGGCGTGGGGCCGCGCGCGTTGGACCAGTTGGCAGCGATGGGCCCGCGCCTGTTGCTTGTGCACGGGGCCAACGCCGCGCGGTCTGCGTGGTTGCGTGACGGGTTGGCGGAACGCGGCTGTACCGTGACCGGCTTTGCGGTGTTGGGGGAACCGGACTTGCCAATGATCGACGCGGGTCTGGTACTGGCGCGCGTGACAGACGTTCAGGCTGTTGTCGCGATCGGCGGCGGCGCGGTCATAGACGCCGGAAAGGCGCTGGCGGCCCTTGCCCCTGCGACGCGCCCCGTCTTGGACCATCTGGAGGTTGTCGGACAGGGCCTGCCGTTGGATCACGCGCCGTTGCCGTTTGCCGCACTGCCCACGACCTCTGGAACAGGGGCCGAAGTGACACGCAATGCGGTTATTTCCGTGCCCGACGCGCGGCGCAAGGTCAGCCTGCGCGATGCACGGATGCTGCCGCGTTTGGCGGTCATCGACCCTGCGCTGACCGATCTGTGCCCGCGCTCGGTCACTCTGGCCTCTGGTCTGGATGCAATAACGCAGGTGATCGAACCCTATATCAGCACTCGTGCCAACCCGCTGACCGATGCGCTGACCCTGCCGCGCATTGTGCCTGCACTGCGCGCGCTGGGGCGACTTATGCAGTCCGAGGGCGCCGCCGCGCGGGACGAGATGGCTTTGACCAGCCTCTGTGGCGGGCTGGCGCTGGCGAATGCCGGTCTTGGCGTTGTGCACGGGTTGGCCGGGCCGCTGGGCGGCTTGTCCAATGCGCCGCATGGAGCGTTATGCGGGGTGATGTTGCCCCACGGCTTGACCGCAAACGCGGCGCGCGCCACGGGCGACGCGGCAGACCGCATCGCCTGCGTTCAGGCGAAGATCGGGCAGGCGCTGGATGTGCCCGCCGCGCAAGCATTCGATGCGCTGGCCGAGTGGTCGGCGCAAGCTGGCCTGCCGGGGCTGGACGCGCTGGGCGTCGAACCCGACCACCGTGCAGAGGCCGCGCGTATGGCGGCCAGTTCATCATCCATGAAGGCCAATCCCGTCGCGCTGGACGAAGCCGCGCTGGCCCATATTATGGACGCCGCGCGCTGACAGTTTGAAACCCGCGCCCCGCGCGGTATACCCGTGCCAAACCCAACCGCAGGAGCGCCCATGCCCAACCCAACCGCTGCCATGCTTGTCATCGGCGATGAAATCCTGTCCGGCCGCACACGCGATGCGAATATGCACTATCTGGCGGGCGAATTGGCACGCGTGGGCATAGACCTTGAAGAGGTGCGGGTCGTGTCGGACAAGTCCGCGCGCATCATTGATGCGCTGACCGCACTGCGCGGTGCCTATGACCATGTGTTCACCTCTGGGGGGATCGGACCCACGCATGACGATATCACTGCCGATGCCGTCGCGGCGGCCTTCGATGTGGGAATCGACGTGCGCGAAGATGCCCGTGCGATCCTTGCCGCGCATTACCAGCGCACGGGGTTAGAACTGAATGCAGCCCGCCTGCGCATGGCGCGCATTCCTGATGGCGCTACATTGATCGACAACCCGGTGTCGTCCGCCCCCGGTTTCACGCTGGGCAATGTGCATGTCATGGCCGGGGTGCCTGCGGTGTTTCAGGCCATGGTGGCATCTGTCCTGCCGGGGTTGCAAGGTGGTGCGGCGCTCTACAGCCAGACATTATGTGTCCAGCGCGGCGAGGGCGAGATTGCAGGCGTTCTGTCGGATTTGGCCAAGGCCCACCCCGATGTCGGCATCGGCAGCTATCCCTTCCAGCGTGACGGCGCGTTCGCCGTGAATGTGGTCGTGCGCGCGGCCGATAAGTCTGCGGTCGATGCCGTGATGGTCGCGCTTTGCGCCAGTTTCCCGGATGCGGTTGCATGATCGGCGCAGATGCCTGCATGGCGGCGCTTGCCGCCACATGGCCCCCTGCGCGCAGTTGGGACCAAGACGGCTGGACGCTGCGCGACGGTGCCGGAGGGGGCAAGCGCGTCGCTGCGGCCAGCGCGAGAAACGGGGCCCGCGCCGCCGATCTGGCACGGCTGATGCCGGACGGTCCGCTTGCCATGCTGCGCCCCGATCAGGACGTGCTGGATGCCGAGCTGGCAGCCCTTGGCTATGGCATGGTTGACCCAACGCTGGTCTATGCCGCGCCCGTCGCTGATCTGGCGCAAAAGCCGCCGCATGTCAGCCTGTTCGACATTTGGAAACCTCTGGCGATCATGCGCGAAATCTGGGCCGAAGGCGGCATTGGTCCTGCGCGCTTGGCGGTGATGGACCGCGCGGCTGGCCCGAAAACCGCCTTCATCGCGCGGCTTTCCGACCGCGCTGTGGGGTGCGGTTTTTGTGCGATACATGACGGCGTTGCGATGCTGCACGCAGTCGAAATTGCGCCCGCCTTTCGCCGCCAGGGGGCCGCGCGCACCATGCTGCACGGGGCTGCGCATTGGGCGCAAGGGCAGGGCGCGGACTGGCTGGCCTTGGCGGTGACAGAGGCGAACGCGCCCGCGCGCGCCTTGTATGATGCGGCGGGGATGCAGCAGATGACTCGCTACCATTACCGGCAGGGCGCTACCCGAGTTTGAACGCGGGTGCGCGTGGCGGCACCTTTGTCGGCATGCAGCAGCGGCAAGGGGCAATTGTCAGCTTGCTGTCAGGTAACGAGCGTTATAGCGCCGGTATAAAACTGCCAAGAAAGCCTTTCACATGACTTCCGACCATTCGCCCCGGATGATGCTCTGGCGGCCAACCCTTTCGCATCTTTGGTTGAACATGGTCGTTGCCGGATACATGCTGGCTGTCCTGAACGCCGGGTTCTGGGAACGGCTGCTTGGCATATTCAGCGGCAAACCTTTGCAGGTAGCTGCCTTTGGCCTTGCAAGTTTTGCCCTGACCGTGCTGATGCTTGAGTTCTTCGGCCTGTCGCGCTTACAAAAACCGGTGGCCGCCCTGTTGATTGTGATCGCCGCTGCCTCCAGCTACTTCGAGCAGGTGTTCGGAGTGCTGATCGACCGCGAAATGATCCGCAATGTCATGGAAACGACCCCGACCGAAGCGGGCCATCTTGTCACCCTGTCCGCAGTGCTGAACATTGGGCTGCTGGGTGTGCTGCCCGCAGCGCTTGTGTTCTGGCCCCATGTCCGGCGGGTTTCTGGGGTGCACCATCTGTGGCGTTGGCCCCTAGGGGTGGCTACTTGCTTCGGCTTGGTGGCGGGTGGATTGATGATGGACTTCAAGGCGTTCTCTGCGGTCTTGCGCGAGCGTCACGACCTGATGGGCAGCTATCAGCCCGGCGCCACCGTGACCGCCATTTTCAAGTTCGGCAAAGAACAATTCGCAAGTGCAATGCCAGAAGCGCAGCCCATCGCGACCGACGCGCGCCGCGGCGCCTATCTCGCGTCAGCGGACAAGCCAGTGCTGCTGGTTTTCTTTGCCGGCGAAACCGCCCGAGCACAAAACTTCGGTTTGAACGGGTATGCCCGCGATACGACGCCGGGACTGCGCGATCGCGGTGTGATCAACTACCCTGATGTGTCGTCTTGCGGCACGTCAACAGCCGTGTCGTTGCCTTGTATGTTTTCTGCCCTGCCGAAGGCCGAGTATTCGCGCGAAAAGTTCCTGTCCCAATTTACGTTGCTAGACGTGATAGAGAGGGTCGGTTTTGATGCGCAATGGTTCGAGAACAACGCCGGTGAATACGATATCGCAGCGCGCACGGGCGTGTCGCGCGTGGATGCCACATTGGACCCCGCTGCTTGCGAGATCGAATGCACGGATGAGATATTTCTGCCGATTATCGAAAACACGCTGGCAACGATCACATCCGACACTGTTCTGGTGCTTCATATGATCGGAAATCACGGCCCTGCGTATTACCTGCGCTATCCGCCAGAGCGCGCGCCCTTTCAGCCGGATTGCCCGACCGCGGAATTCGCGAAATGCGCGGTTGAGCAGGTGGTCAATTCCTATGACAATGCAATTTATGAAACGGACTATGTTCTGTCGCGCAGCATCGATATGCTGCAAGCCTCTGACCGTGCCTATTCCGCAGTGATATTCCTGTCGGATCATGGCGAGTCTCTGGGCGAGAACGGGTTGTATCTGCATGCAGCCCCCATGTTCATGGCCCCCGAAATGCAAACCAAGGTGCCCATGGTGATGTGGCTAAGTGACAGCTATAGTCGTGTCATGGGAATTGACACGGCATGTCCGATGGAAACTGCACAGCGCCCGGCAAGTCAGGACAACGTATTCCATACAGTTCTTGGGCTTCTGGATATTCAGACCGACACGCGCCAACCTGCATTGGACCTGACAGAGGGCTGTCGCATGGCAGCGGCCCAGCTATGACGGAACCGCGCAAAAACAGCGCCCGGCGCGTGGTGATGCCGCGCGGCGGGCTTTTGCATATCGTGGACGCGGCGGGCTATTCGCTCGCGGGCTTGCGTCGGTTGTGGCGCGAGACTGCCGCGCGGCTGGAAATGCTGGGTGCGGCCTTGGTTGTGGTTCTCTTCGGTTTAGGGGGTGCGGCGCCGTGGCACTGGTTGGTCGCCGCGTTCCTGTTCGCGCTGGTTCTGGCGGTGGAGGCTATCAATACCGCGCTCGAAGACCTTGCCGACCATCTGTCGCCCGAATGGTCGCAAATGGCGAAGAATGTCAAAGACCTCGGGTCGCTTGCTGTCGGGCTTATGCTGCTGGCCACCGGTGGTTTTGTGGCAGCGGTTTTGCTGGGCCTAGTGTAATTAAGATTCCCATAAGGCACGGTATCCGTTAACCTTTGGTCAAATTCAGCTATGGAGCAGATATGCGCTTTTTCAAGACACTTGCGATTGTCGCAACACTGGTGGCCGGTCAGGCCCAGTCGCAAAGCTGCGGCGGCGATTTCGGCGGCTTTGTTGGCGGTTTGAAGAGCGAGGCCGTCAGCATGGGGTATGACCGTGCGCTGGTAGAGAGATTTTTTGCCAATGTCCGGCGGGACCAATCGGTGATTAACGCCGACCGGCGGCAGGGCATTTTCCAGCGTCCGTTTCTGGATTTCTCGCGCGCGCTGATTTCGCAGAATCGCCTGAACAATGGCGCGCGCAATTACGAGCGCTACCGCTCGATCTTTGACGCCGCGCAACGCCAGTTCGGCGTGAACCCCGGCATTCTGCTGGCCTTCTGGGCGTTCGAGACAGATTTCGGCGCGGTGCAGGGCGATTTCAACACTGTCAACGCGCTGGTCACGCTGGCGCATGATTGCCGCCGTCCCGAATTGTTCCGCCCGCAGGTTTTCGCAGCGTTGGAAATGCACCGCCGGGGCGATCTGGACCCGCGCACCATGACGGGCGCTTGGGCGGGTGAAATCGGGATGGTGCAGAAACTGCCATCCGACATCATCAACCACGCTGTCGATGGCGATGGCGACGGTCAGATCACGCTGAAAACGTCGCAGGCGGATGCCATCATGTCGGGCGCATCCATGTTGCAAGCCAAGGGCTGGCGCGCGAATGAGCCGTGGATGCACGAGGTCGCGTTGCCGCAGGGTCTCGATCTGACGCAGACCGGTCTGCGCACCCGAATGAGCGTGTCCGAGTGGCAGAATCTTGGCATTCGGCCCACGCATGGCAGCTTGCCCTCGGGCAGTCTGCAAGCCTCTATCATCGTGCCGCAAGGGCATCGTGGCCCGGCCTTCATGGTGTTCGACAATTTCGTGACGCTGTTCGAATGGAACCAGAGCTTTATCTACGTCACCACGGCGGCGTATTTCGCCACACGGCTGACCGGCGCTCCGGTGTATCAGGCGGGCAATCCCGATACCGGCTTGAACCAAGACCAGATGCGCACCCTGCAAACCCGGCTTGTCGCGCGCGGCTTTGATGTGGGGGATGTGGACGGTATTCTGGGCGCGAATACCCGCGCCGCTGTGCAGGATGTGCAAGCGCAGCTTGGGATGCCCGCAGACGGTTGGCCGACGCCTGCGCTGTTACGGGCACTCTAGTCTTCGGGGTGGAGCCAATAGCTGCTATCCCCGCTACGCGCGCCCGAGTCGAGGGCCCGCACCTGATCGGGCCGGTAATAGGGTAGTTGTTGCAGAACCCGTTTCAGACGCCGCAATGCCAAGGGCTTGGTCATGACAAGTGTGCCTGCGCCGTCGGCCTGCTCGGCCAACTCAAGACCGTGATCCGCTGTCACCAGAATGGCGGGAATAGCGCCATGGGCCGCCCGCAGCGCGGCGATTGCCTGTAGCCCTGTAGCGCCATCATCCAGTTGGTGGTCGGCCAGTATCGCATCGGGGGCAATGCCCAGTTCGGCGATCTGCACCTGCGCGTCGGGCAGCGACGCGGCCTCGACCGGGCTTGCGCCCCAATCCTCCAGCATGCCCATGAGGGCGCGGCGGCTGGTTGCATCATTCTCGATGACCAGAACAAGCATATCCGACAACAGTCCGGGTGGATGGTCGCTCTCGGCTTTGGGCGTGGGCGTTGCCGCCGCGCCCTGCGCGACTGGAACGGTGATTGCAAAGACGGTGCCCTTCCCAAGCTCAGAGCGCAGCGACAGCGGATGCTCTAGCAGCGCGCAAGCCTGTTCCACAATGGCCAGCCCCAGCCCCATGCCGCCGTCGCCGCTTGGGTTCAGACGGGTGAATTCCTTGAAGATATCCACCTGTTTGTCATGCGGGATGCCGGGCCCGGTATCCCACACCTCTACCCGAAGATGCGCGCCCTGCCGCCGCACACCCAGCACAACGCGCCCCGTTTCGGTGTATCGCAAAGCGTTGGATACAAGGTTTTGCAGAATACGTTTTAGATAGACGGCATCGCTGCGCACATGTGCCTGTGTGGGCATAACCGCCAGCCGCAACCCGCGCCGGTCTGCCATTGGCTGAAATTCGTCGCGAAGGCGGGCGAAGAGCGGGGCAAGTGGTACGACATCCATGCGGGCGCGGGCGGCGCCGATGTCGAATTTCGACAGGTCCAAAAGTGCGCCAAGAATATCTTCGACACTTGTGAACGCGCTTTGCACGCGCCCGATCAATCGGGCTTGCGCGGCCGGATTATCCATCGCCGCCAGCGAGGACAGGAACAGCTTGGCCGCATTCAACGGTTGCAGCAGGTCATGGCTTGCACTGGCCACGAAGCGCGATTTGCTCGCATTCGCGCGTTCGGCCGCATCGCGCGCGGCAACCAGTTCGCCCGTGCGCGCCTGCACTCGTGCCTCCAGTGTCTCGTTCAGGCGGTGCATTTCGGCAATCGCGCGCCGCTCTGTCGTCAGATCGGTGAAGGACATGACGAACCCGCGATCCGGCATGGCCTGCGCCGAAAGCAGCAATTCGGTTCCATCCTCTTGCACGATATCCAGGCCAAGCGGCGGGCGAAAAGCGGGGCCGTTGACCCAATCGGTCAAAACCTGCCGGATGTTGCCACGCCCCAGCAGGCGGCGGCGCATCAGGTCGTTCAGCACATGGGTGAAGGGCGTGCCACTGGCCAGCAGCGCGTTGGGCGGCGCAAAAATCTCGCGCAGGCGGCGGTTCCAGCCGGCAAGTCGCCCTTTCGCATCAAAGATCAGCACTGCCTGATCAATGTGATCCAGCGTCGCGCGCACCATCTGGGCTTGTTCGTCCAGCAGCTTTTCCCGCTCCAGCCGCTCGGTGCGGACCATGGCGGTCACATCGGTCTGGATAATGGCGGTGCCGCCCGAAGCCATCCTCTGCTCGCTGACCTGCAACCAGTGGTCGCCCCGCAACGGCACGGTAAAATTGACGTTGCGGCGCATGTGGCTTTGCAAACGCTGCGCGACCCACGCGCGGCGCTCTGTTGCCGTGGTCAGGTCGATTGCATCACTTTGCGATACTGTCTGAACGTAATCCCGAAACGGTAGCCCGGCATCAAGCTGGTCACGGATATCGGGCAGCGCGGCGCAGAATTGCGAATTCCACAGCGTCAGCCGGTCGCGCGCGTCGAACATGGCGAACCCTTCGCCCATGGCCTCTAGCGCATCGACAAGGCTGTTGCGCGCGCCTACGGCATCGCGCTCTGCCTGCGACAGGCGCGCATTGGCCACGCGCAGCTTGTCCAGCGTTTCGGCCAGATCGCGCGTGCGGCTGCGCACCTGTTGCTCCAACGCGACCACATGCGTCAACTGCCCCATCGGACGGCTAGGCATGCGGCTGTGTTCGGACCGGTCCATCAATGCCGCCAGAATGGCGCGCAGGCGGGCATTCTGTTCGGCCAGTGGCAGGGCAGGGTCGATCATGTCTTCCAACATCAGCCAACCCCGTAAGCGGCCAGATCATCGCCGGAATCGGGCGGGTAAAAGGCAAGCCCCGTGAAGGTCTGGTTCACATGCACCATGTTGAACTGTTCGCCATAGGTATTGAAGCCTGTCACGCCGTAGCGGTCCAGAACCTGCGACAGGTCGCGTGCGGTCTGGCTGTTTTCTGCCTCCAGCCGCCGCAAAATGCAGTCGCAGGCCAGAATATCGGGGATGGCACCGCCTGCGCGCAAGCCGCCGAGCGCGCGGTCCAGATGGGCCACAAGGTCGGTCCCCTGCGCCAGCCGCAACACCAGCCCGCGCTCTACCGCGGAAAAGAACCGCAAGGTGCCGTCTGGTTCCACACGTTGAATGGCCAGCACATGATGCGTATCGCCGATCTTGGACACGACCGGGTTTGCGGCGAAAATGAATGGCGAAAGCTGGCCGGGGTCTTTGCCAAGGATACGGGCATATTCCGGCGCGGCGGGCATGCCGTTTATTTCCAGCACAAGGCGCTGCGCGGGGTCGGCCTCTGTCACGACCATGCGCGCCTCTGTCGGTTCCAGATGGTCGAAGCGAAAGGCCGTGACGGTGCAGGGCGTGCGCAGCACCGCCAGAACGGCGCTATCGGTCTGAAAGCGGCGGTCCACCAGCACGAAGGTTTGCGCAAAGCGCAGCCCGTCACCGGCCGACCCGCCCACCAGCGGGCTTTGCCCCAATGCCTCGGACAAGGCCCAGACAAGCTGGTCTTCCATCAGCGACAGCCCGTCCGACAGCAGAAACGCAACTTCGTTCGACCAGTCGGCGGTGGAAAAGGTCAGGTCGGCGCGCAGGTCGAACGCCATGGCGCGCGCGCGCTCTGGGTCAAAGTTGCGCAATGGGCTGACCGCCCCGACTGCCACGCGGAACAGATCGCGCGGCAGGCCAAGCGCGGTCAGACTGTGATCCAGATAGCCGCCTGTGCCGATCTCGCCTGCCGTTGTGCAACCCATGACCTGCACATCGGCGGGCAGGTCGGCCAGAGCGGCTTCGATCGTGGGCAGGTCATGCCCCTCGCCCACGAACAGCATGATCAGCGCAAGCCCGTCCGGAGAAAGATCTTCCAGAACATCGGCGATTGCCGCGCCGGAGCAGGGCTTGGTAGATTGCGCGCGCCGCATTATGCCCGATCCCGTCATCCGCCCCCCCCGGTCAATCGCTTGGTAAACCCTACGGGTTCGGTCGCTCAAGGCAAGCCTGGTGCGCGCCGCGCTCATTGGCATTCACGCGACACACCCTAACCTTCTGTGGTCGCATGGCGGTTTGCGCAAACCCGGTAACCACTTTTGCGCGACATTCTCTAGTGCGTCTTGCGAAGGATTTCGGCGAAGCTGGCGGAATTGGCAATGCGCACCGCTTGCGTGCGGCTTTGCGCGCCAAGCTTGCGCAGAATGGCGGTGACATGCGCCTTTACCGTGGTTTCGGTGATCGACAGTTCATAGGCAATCTGCTTGTTCAGATAGCCCTCGCAGACCAGCGACAGGATTCGTGCCTGTTGCGGGGTCAGATCCGACAACCGATCAATGACACTGCGTTCCGCGCCCTCGGGTGCGGTCGCGCTTGGCGGGGTGTAGCCGTCGGGCGTATAGTGCCCTCCCTGAAGCGCGGTGCTGATCGCGGTAACAAACGCCTCGCGCGGGCTGTGCTTGGGAACGAACCCCGCAGCCCCCGCATGCATGACCGCGGCGATGATCCGGTCATCCGACATGGATGACACGACAACCACCGGCACCCCCGGCGCCATGTTGCGCAGCCGCGTCAGCCCTTCCAGCCCGGCCACGTCCGGCAGGTTCAGGTCCAGAACAATGACATCGGCCATCGGGCCTTGGCGCAGCACGGTCAACCCAGCCGCCAGAGAGGGCGCGGTTGCCACTTTCGGCAGGCCCAGTGTTTCCGACAGGGTCATCTGCAACGCTTCGCAAAAAAGCGGGTGATCGTCTATGACCAGGATCATTCCGCTTCCCTGCTGCGCCGCATGTCCAACAGTGATCATATCGGTGCGCATGGTCTCATCGCAAGCTTTGACATTCCCAAGCTTACGCGAAAATGCTTGCCCATGCGCCCCCTTCTATCGTCTTAGACCCGAGCGTGCGGCACCAGGACGGACTCTGTCTGCAACGCATTTGTTGCGGGTCGCGCGTTGCTTGCAAGAGCGGTTGACCACGGGGTGGGAGCGGGTATTGTGGCCAGCGATGCGAGTGTCGGTCGCGCCCTTTGGGGATTGGGGGTGGTCGATTGCGCTGCCCGTAGACGTTCAAAGCACGGCAGGACCATAATGACGACTATTTCGCGCCGGGCGCTCGTTTTCGCGGGCACCGCCTATGCACTGTCAGGCTGTGCAATCGCGCGCGACGCGGCGCGCAAATCTGAAATCGTTGCAGGGGCAGATGCCGACGGCAATGCGGGAGACAGCACCTTCAGCCTGATAGAGGTGTCGTCGGACAGCCTTGCCAAGATTGCGCATTGGCCGGTGAACGACCCACGCCCCGCGCCACGCTGGCCCGGCCGCGGGGGCGGGCTGACCACCCAGAAAATCGCATCCGGCGACAAGCTGTCCTTGCGTGTCTGGACTGCCGAGGAAACCTCGCTGATCACCCGCGTAGGGGAACGCTACGCCGATATTCCGAATCTCGAAGTGCTGCCCTCGGGCCATATCTCGCTTCCCTATGTCGAACAGGTGCATGTCGCCGGCCTGTCGCCGGATAGCGCCCGTGCACGGATAGAGGACCGATTCAGCAGTATTATTCCCTCGGCGCAGGTGCAGCTCACCTCGTCAACCGGGCGCCGGAATTCGGTCGATATGTTGGGGGGCGTGCGCGCGCCGGGTACCTTACCCTTGACGGAACGCAACCTGACTGTGTTGAATCTGGTCAGTGAGGCCGGAGGGTTGGGCGGAAACATGGCCAACCCCCAGATCATGATCACGCGGGGCGGCTCGGTCTACCGCATGCCATTCGAGGATGTTCTGGAAACGCCTGCGCTTGACGTTGCTATGCGGGGCGGCGACCGGGTGGTGATCCGCCCCGATGAGCGCAGTTTCATCTCGCTTGGGGCGACAGGGGGGCAACGGGTTTTCCCGTTTCCGACAGAGAAACTGAGTGCCTTGCGGGCGGTTTCTGTGATGGGTGGGATCGCCGACAACCGTGCCGACCCGCGCGGTTTGCTGGTGTTGCGTCGTTATCCGTCCGGCACGGCCCGGCGCACCGAAGGGTTGGCGCATGACCAAGTTGTCTTCAGCTTTGATCTGACGCGGGCCGAACGGCTGTTCGCCGCTGACCAGTTCCTGTTGCAAGATGGCGATGTCGTTCTGGCCACGCTGGCACCGGCAACGACCACGCAACGCGTGCTGAACCTGTTCGGTGGGTTCATAAATGCGGGACGGTCGCTGACGCGCGACTGATGTTCCGGTTGGGTGCCGGGCCTTCAGCCCAACGGTGCAAACCCCGCATCGGCCATCAGCGCGTTAGAGCGGTCTTCGACAACACGTTCCAGCGTGGCAAGGAACTGGCGCTGGTCCACGCCCGCCGCAATCGGCGGCAGAAACTCCACCACTGCCATGCCCGGTTTGCGCAACATGCTGCGCTTGGGCCAGAACAGGCCGACATTGGTGGCCACTGGCACGCAGGGCTGGCCCAACTGGCCATACAGCAATGCAGAGCCGACCTTGTAAGGCTTGTTGTCGCCCGGCGCGACGCGGGTGCCTTGCGGATAGATGATGATCTGGCCTGCCGCCTCGCGCCCCTGTTCGACGCGGGCCAGCATGTCGCGAATGGCCACGCCGCCCTTGCCCCGATCAACGGGAATGCAGCCAAGCCGCATCGCGTACCACCCCAGAAAGGGCGCGTATTTCAGTTGTTTCTTCATAATGAAGCGCGGGTTTGGAAGCGCCCCGAAGATCAGGATGATGTCGAAAAAGCTTTGATGTTTGGCCGCAACAAGCGCGCCGCCTTGCGGGATCTCTCCACGAATATCGGCGCGCAGCCCGACCATCCAGCCTGCGGACCAGCGCACATAGCGGCAATAGGTATGGCAGGCCTTCAGCGCCATTTCCCGCCGCACCAAGGCAAATGGCGCAAACGCCAGCGCCATGATGGCCATGGCCAGATACATTTGCACGATA
Organism: Roseinatronobacter ekhonensis; assembly: GCF_900499075.1. Taxonomy (GTDB): domain Bacteria; phylum Pseudomonadota; class Alphaproteobacteria; order Rhodobacterales; family Rhodobacteraceae; genus Roseinatronobacter; species Roseinatronobacter ekhonensis. Next base: position 116,536 of record NZ_UIHC01000006.1, read on the forward strand.
AACAGGAATGACCGGATATATTGCACCACAAGCCGCATGTCAGGTCACTCCGCGCAGAACGGTAAAGGCGGTCGCCATCGCCGCTGCCCAAGCGACGACGGCAATCAGCACAGGCACCAGAAGAGGCGCCAGCCATCCCGCGCCCTGAAACCCCAATCCGCTTGTGGCGTCCGGCCCCAAGCTGGGCAAGCCTATCATGGACGCCATGCCAAGCGCCGTTCCGATGACGCCGCCCAGCGCGGCACGCCGGGTCATGCGCCGCACAAAGGCACGGGCAATGAACCGGTCACGCGCGCCAACAAGCCGCAAAACACGGATGACCTGCGCGTTCGATGCCAAAGCGGCGCTGGCCGCAAGCGCGATGATTGCGCCGGTCACGGCACCGATCAACGCCAGTGCCAGACCCGAAACCGCGCGCAGGCGGCTTGCCGCGTCAATCAGCGGTCGGCGCCATTGGGTGTGGTCGTCATAAATCGCTCCGGGGGCCTCGGCGCTCAGGCGCAGGCGCAGGCCTTGCCGATCCGGCCCGTCTGCGGTTTCCCAGACTTCGACCATTCGGGGCAGGGGCAGGGCATCCAGCGGCAGGTCCGGGCCAAGCCAGACGGACAACAGATCACCCTGCTCTTCGGGGGTCATGACGCGCGCGTCCTCTATCCCCGGCGTGGTGCGCAGAACTTCCAGAACCGCCTCTGTCTGCGCGTCCAACTCTGCCGGCGGGGCGGAAACGCGCACGGTCGCGCTTTGCGCCAGCGCGGCGGTCCAGCTATCGGCCAAACGCGCTGCCGACATGGACAGCGCCAGTGCGAAAACGGCCAGAAAGGCCATCGCCGCCGCCCCCAGCCAGACCAGCCACGCGCCGTGGCCGCTGCGCGGCACGATCTGGTCGGAAATCGCGCTCACAACTCGGACCCCGCACTTTGCAGCTTGCGTCCGGCAATCCGCAAAACCCGCGCCGAAACATGCGACTTGGCGGTTCGGATCAGGTTCATGTCATGTGTGGCGATCAGTACGGCGGTGCCCATGCGGTTCAGTTCCATCATCAGCGACAGCAGCCGTTGCGACATATCCCAATCAAGATTGCCCGTCGGCTCATCTGCCAGCAAAACGCGGGGCGCGGCGATCACGGCACGGGCCAGCGCGGCGCGCTGCCGCTCGCCGCCCGACAGGGTTGGCGGCAGGGCTTCTGCCTGTGCGCGCAGCCCGACCCAGTTCAGCAGGTCATCGACATCGCGCTCCGACACGGGTCGTCCCGTTGCGCTCAGGGGCAGCGCGACATTGCTGCGAATATCCAGATGGTCCAGAAACTGGCAATCTTGGTGCACAACCCCGATGGAATTGCGCATTTCGGCCAAGGCATCGCGCGACATGCTGCGCAGGCTGGTATCGTTCAACAAGACCGTGCCGCGGCTGGGCAGCAATTCGCCGTAACACAGCTTGAGAAAGGTGCTTTTGCCCGCCCCGGATGGCCCGGTCAGAAAGTGGAAGCTACCCGCATCCAGGGCGACGGTAACGCCTTCGAACAAGGCGCCGCCACCGTAATCATGCGCGACGTCCTCAAATTGTATCATGGGCTAAGCAAAGGCGTATGGCCCGAACAGGGGAAAAGCGGCTTGTCGGCAAAAAACGTTAATCCTTGTTGGAACGCGACAACTTGCTTGCTACAACATCTAAAGTAGCGCGCCAATGGCCGATATGGTGCGGAGTTGGAGTGATAATGCGTCTGGTTTGCCCGAATTGTGCCGCTCAGTATGAGGTAGATGCAAGCCTGCTTCCGGCGGAGGGGACAGAGGTTCAATGCGCTGCGTGCAGCACTGTGTGGTTCCAGCCCGGACCAGACACCCCGAAACCGGCCCCCGAGACGCCGCGCCCAACGCCTGCGCGGGCAGAGCGGCCCCGACCGCGCGGCGATGCACGCCCGCCCGCGTCAGAGGGGCCTGCACCCGCGCGCCCCCCAGCGCCGCCCCCCCGGTCACAGCCGGAACCCGCAGAGGACACAGTCCCTGCTGCAGCAGACCCGCCCGCCCGTCCGCTTGACCCGTCGGTGGCCGAGGTGCTGCGCGAAGAGGCCGCGTTCGAGGCACAGCAGCGCGCCCGCGAAGACTCCCCGCTGGAAACGCAGCAGGAACTGGGCCTGTTTGGTCCGATTGGAACGAACGAGGTCGCTCCGCACAAGGCGAGCGGCGCCTCTAGCCTGCCGGATATTGACGATATCAGCTCGACCCTCGAACCTATCGACAGCGGGCGGTCAGGGCAGTCTGGCCTGCCGCAGACAGAAGCGGCGCGCAAGCGCAGCTTTCTGACGGGCATGGGGATACCTTTGGGAGTTGCGGCACTGCTCGTCGGGATTTACATGCTTGCGCCGACGCTTGCCGCCGCCGTGCCCGCGCTGGAAGGACCGCTAAGCAGCTTTGTCAGCTTGGTCGACCAAGCCCGTCTGGCGGTCGCGGCGCTTTTGGGTGGCGTGCTCTAGCCCAGCGATGCGGGTTGGCCTAAAGCGGCCAGACGACCAGCAACAAGGGCAGGCTTAGTCCTACGATCAGCGCCTCTAGGGGCAGGCCAAGCCGCCAGTAATCGCCAAAGCCGAACCCGCCCGGTCCAAGGATAAGCGTGTTGTTCTGGTGCCCGATCGGGGTCAGGAACGCGCAGGATGCACCGATTGCAACCGCCATCAGAAAACTGTCGGGGCTGACACCAAGCGCGCTGGCAATGCCAAGCGCGATGGGGCACATCACCGCCGCTGTGGCCGCGTTGTTCATCACATCCGACAGGAACATGGTTGTGACCAGCACAAGCACCAGCGCCACAACCGCGTTGCCCTGCGCGACCGTGCCGATCAGGAAATTGGCCAGCAATGCCGCCGCACCGGTGCTTTCCATGGCCCCCGCAACCGGGATCAGGGCCGCCAATAGCACAACCACGGGCCAGTCGATGGCGGTATAGACCTCGCGCATCGGCACGGTGCGCAGCACCATGGACGCCAGCACACCCAGCGCAAAGGCGATGGCGGCGGGCAACAGCCCCAAGGTCACAAGCGCAATGCTGCCCAGCATGATTGTGCCTGCAAAGATCGCTTTCCTGGGGTTTGGCAGGCGCAGATCACGCGGCCCAAGCGGCAGGCATCCCATATCGGCGGCGAATTGTGATATCGCCTCGGGTGGCCCTTGGACCAGCAGCAGATCGCCGGGCTTGAGCGTGATTTCCCGCAGGCGACGGTGCGGCCTGCGACCCTCGCGGGACAAGGCCAGCAGGTTCAGCCCGAACCGGGTGCGCATGCCGATATCCACCGCAGAGCGGTCCAACAGCGCGGCGCCGGATTGAACGACCAGTTCGCGCAGGACGATCTCGTCTTCCTGCGATGCATCTGTCTCTGACTCGGATGGTTTGGCCAGATCAAGTGTCACGTCAAACACTGACAAAGCCTTGGAAATCGCGTCGGTTTCCCCTTCCAGAACCAGCAGGTCGCCCGCCTTTATGCGTCGCCCGCCATGCGGGGCATTGACCCGCGTTTTCGCGCGGATCATGGCCACGATTTGCGCGCCACTTACGTCGATCTCGCGCTCGAACCCGCGAATGGTCAGGCCCACGGCTTTGCTGCCCTCTGGCACGCGCAGCTCTGCCATGTAGGCCCCGGTCTCGTAATCATCGCCCGCTGCTGCCTTGCGCTTGGGCACCAAGCGCCAGCCTATCAGCACAATGGCAGCCACGCCCGCCACCGCGACGCTGGCCCCGATGGGCGCGAAGTCGAAAAAGCCGAAGGCGCCCAAGCCCGCTTCGGCCCGAAAGCCAGAGACAATCATATTGGGCGGGGTTCCGACCAGCGTGGTCATACCGCCAAGGATGGTGCCGAATGCCAGCGGCATCAGCACTTGACCGGGCCGCAGCGACAGGCGTCCGGCCATCTGGATCGCGACCGGCATCAGAAGCGCCATCGCGCCCACGTTGTTCATAAAGCCGGACAGGAACGCGCCCAGCCCCAGCAGCGCGGCCATGCTGACCATCGGCCCTGCATCGGCGGGCAGCATTCGACGGGTTACGGCATCTATCGCGCCGGTGCGTTGCAGCCCGTGGCTCAGCACCAGAATGCAGGCCACAGTGATCACTGCAGGGTGCCCGAAACCTGCAAAGGCCAGTTCGGGCGCGATCAGACCGGCCACCGTGCTGGCAAGCAGTGCAGCCAACGCGACAACGTCATGCCGGAACCGACCCCACAAAAACAGGCCCATGGTCACGGCCAGAATGGCAAAGATCAGGCCTTGGTCCTGTGTCATCGCATCCTTACCAATCCTGCGTGCTTTGGGCGGTCAGTTGCCACCAAAGAGTGTGCCCAGAATACCGCGAATGGCATCATCCAGCGGCGCGGTGCGGGGTTGTTGCGGTGCAGGCGCGCGCGGTTCCTCGACCTGCCTTGGGCGCTCGGGTGCGGTCATCGGCAAGGGCCGTATGGGCAGGTTTTCATGCACCCGAAGCATCGTTTCGTGCCATATCTCTGCGGGTAGCCCGCCGCCGGTTACGCCGGTCAGTGGTGTGTTGTCGTCATTGCCCATCCAGACACCTGCCACATAGTCGGCGGTAAAGCCGATGAACCAAGCATCGCGGGCGGCCTGCGTGGTGCCTGTTTTCCCGGCGGCCTGCCGTTCTGGCAGACGCGCACGCCGTCCAGTGCCGTCTTCAAGCACGCGGCTCATCATCCATGTCAACATCTGCGCGGAGGTCTCGGATATGACCCGTTCGCCGATCCCGCTCGAAACCCCGAACAACGGTGTGCTGTCACCCAGCAATTTTAGCTCTTCTATGCCATAGGCACGCACGGCGCTGCCACCGTTCAGAATGCCCGCATAAGCGGCTGTCATGTCCAGCAGGTTGGATTCCGATGCGCCAAGCGCCAGCGCCGGTCCTTCGGCAAGATCGCTGCGCAGGCCAAAGGCGTTGGCCACCTCGCGCACGCGGTCGCGGCCCATCGCCTCTGAAATGCGCACAGCTGGGGTGTTGAGCGATTCCGCCAGCGCCTCTGACATGGTCACAAAGCCCCGAAACTCGCCATCGTAATTGCGCGGAGACCAAGGCCCGGATCCGGGCGTGTTGATGGTCAGGGGCGCGTCCTCGACGATATCGAAGGGCTGGAACCCGTTTTCCAAAGCGGCTGCGAACAAAAACGGTTTGAACGCAGAGCCGGTCTGCCGCACCGCTTGCACCGCACGGTTAAAGCCGCCCACCTGTGCTTCACGACCGCCGACCATGGCGCGCACGGCGCCATCGGCGGACATGACCACGACCGCAACCTCTGCTTCTGAACCATCGCGCACCTTGTTGGCAAAGACTTCGCTGACCGCCGTTTCGGTCGCGGCCTGTAGGCGCGGGTCGAAGGTGGTGCGCATGATGACATCTTCAGTGGTTTCGCGCGCCAGATAGGCGGGGCTTTCCAGCATCAGCCAGTCGGCAAAAGCGATGCCTTGTTGCTCTTCTGCGCGCTCCGACAGGGTTGCGGGGTGGTCGCGTGCCTCTGCGTATTCATGCGCATCAAGATACCCTTGATCGTGCATCAGCTCGACCACCACGGCGGCACGTTGCTGCGCGCGTTCCAGATTGCGCGTCGGCGCGTAATAGGACGGTGCGACCAGCAGGCCCGCCAGCATCGCGCCCTCGGCCGGACCGACTTCGTTGGCTGAGCGGCTGAAGTAGCGCTGCGCGGCGGCCTCGAACCCGCGCGCGCCCGCGCCCAGAAAAGCGCGGTTCATATAGATCGTCAGGATGTCATTCTTGGAGAACTTCGCTTCCAGCGCGAAGGCGTAGGGCAATTCCTTGATTTTCCGCCAGAGCGTGCCGCGACGGCAATCCGATTCGTAGTCGGCCTCAGACTCCCATGTCTCTGGGTCATATGGCACGCCAAGGCACAGCAGTTTCGCCACCTGCTGCGTGATCGTGGAACCGCCCGCGCCCGAAAACGCTCCGCGCCCTTCGGACAGGTTGGCCCGGATGGCGCCAGCAATCCCGCGCGGAGACACCCCGAAATGGCGGTAGAAGCGCCGGTCCTCGGTGGCCACGATGGCGTTTTTCAAATGCGGGCTGACAGTGCTGGCCGTGATGACGCCGCCGAAGGTCTCGCCGCGCCACGCGAACACTTCGCCATGACGGTCCATCATGGTCACAGACCCTTGCGCGCGGTCGTCAAGCATGTCGGCCAAGGGTGGCAGGGTCGAATAGAAATAGAAGGTTGCAAGCGCAAGGATCAGGCCCACCATCGCGGCCCCACGCCATGCCACGCCCCAGATGATACGCCAAAGAAACGACAGCGCCGCGCGGAAGAACCGCGTGACGGGGTTCCCCCTACGCGGCGCGCGCGCCGGTTTGCGTTTGCGCGCGGGAGCTTTGCGCGTTGCCGGTTTTTGCTTGGTCTGCGCGCGTTGCGGGGCAACCAGCTTTTTGCGAGGGGGCTTGGCGCTACTCATGATTCACTATGCCTGATTGCCGATTGCTGGCGCAAATACATTTGTTTTCGCCTTCTTGCCATGCAGCGCGCCGGTTTTCCACCTTCTTTGCCCCCACATCGCGCAACTGTGCCCGGTCCGAGTCACCAGTGGAATCGGTAGGCATCCGGCCGGTTCCACACCGGGACAGGGTTTGGAGTGTCCAATAAAAGCCTAAAAAATAGGCAGTGGCGTTATTTTGTGCACGGTTTTTCGGATTCTGCCGCATTGCAGCGCCTGAAAGCCCGCAGAAAGTTGAGCAACCCCGCCCTTCACCTTCTGTTTACGGTGTGCGGCCGCGACTGGCCAACAAAGTGGATGAAAGGGGATGACACCGTGAAATATATCATTGCGGCGATAAAACCGTTCAAGCTGGAAGAGGTCCGCGAAGCGCTGACCTCTATCGGCGTGCGCGGCATGATGGTGACCGAAATCAAGGGGTTCGGCGCGCAATCCGGCCATACCGAGATCTATCGCGGTGCGGAATATGCCGTCAATTTCGTGCCCAAGCTGAAGTTGGAAATCGGCGTCAGCGACGCGATGGCCGACCAGGTGGTCGAGACGCTCCAAAAAACCGCGAAGACCGACAAGATCGGCGATGGCAAGATCTTTGTGCTTGATCTGGCCGCAGCCACGCGCGTGCGCACCGGTGAATCCGGCGACGACGCCCTGTGATCTCGTGGACTCAGTTCAAAAAGGACAAAAGCTGATGCAACTCAAAAAACTCCTTCCGATTGTGGCCGCGGCGGCGCTCTTGCCCAGCCTCGGTCTTGCGCAGGACGCGGCTGTCACCGCAGACCGCGTAAACTCTGAAATGGTGTTCATCATGAACACCCTGCTGTTCCTGATGGGCGGCTTTCTTGTGTTTTTCATGGCGGCAGGCTTTGCCATGCTGGAAACCGGCCTTGTCCGGTCCAAGAACGCGACCATGCAGTTGGTCAAGAACGTCGCGCTATTCTCGCTCGCGTCGGTCGCTTACTTCGTCGTCGGCTTCAACCTGATGTATCCGGGCGATGGCTGGATCATCCAGGGCTGGATGGGCGGCTTCTCGATGACCGAACTGGAACCCGTCGGCGTCGGCTATGACGACCTTGTCGACGTGTCCTATGCGTCGGTCGGCTCTGACTTCATCTTCCAGCTGATGTTCTGTGCGGCAACCGCGTCTATCGTGTCCGGTGCTGTTGCAGAGCGCATCAAGCTGTGGCCCTTCCTTGCGTTCGTGGTCATCCTGACCGGCATCATCTACCCGATCCAGGCAAGCTGGAGCTGGGGTGGCGGCTTCCTGTCCGAGGCTGGCTTCTCTGACTTTGCAGGTTCTTCGATTGTGCATGGTGCAGGCGGTTGGGCTGCACTGGCCGGTGTTCTGATCCTCGGCTCGCGGACCGGCAAATACGGCAAAGACGGTCGTATCACGGTTATGCCCGGTTCGAACCTGCCGCTGGCGACGCTGGGCATGTTCATTCTGTGGCTGGGTTGGTTCGGCTTTAACGGCGGTTCGCAGCTTGCCATGGGCACTGTCAGCGACATCGCTGATGTCAGCCGCATTTTCGCCAACACCAATACGGCGGCTGCCGGTGGTGCGATCGCTGCGCTGATCCTGACGCAAATCCTGTACAAAAAGGTCGATCTGACCATGGTGCTGAACGGCGCGCTGGCTGGTCTGGTGTCAATCACGGCAGAACCGCTTGCTCCGGGCCTTGGCTTGGCAACGTTGATCGGTGCTGTCGGCGGTGTGATCGTGGTCTTCACGGTCCCGATGCTGGACAAGATGAAGATCGATGACGTTGTCGGTGCCATCCCTGTCCACCTGTTTGCGGGTATCTGGGGCACATTGGCGGTCGTGCTGTCCAACGGCGATGCAAGCATCGGCGCGCAGATCTACGGTATCGTTGCAATCGGTGCCTTCATGTTTGTCGCTTCGGGCATCGTCTGGTTCATCCTGAAAGCCATCATGGGCATTCGTGTCAGCGACGAAGACCAGATCACCGGTCTGGATACGTCCGAACTGGGCATGGAAGCCTATCCGGAATTCAGCAACCGCTGATCCCGAACCCTGAAGACGACAAAGGCCCGGTCGCAAGACCGGGCCTTTTTGTTGCGCGTCAGGTGGACCAGAGTGAATTATAGCGTTTCAGATGCCGCCAAACGAATGACGGTCGGAGCGCATGTCTGCTCCCCCTTGATTGCGCATCCTCTAGGCGGTCAGAGTGCCCAAAGCCTTGGGCGCGATCCGCCGTAGCAATGCGGATAGTTGTTCCAGTTCTTCAGTGCTGCACCTGTCATCAAACAGGTATTGCGCCCGTTTTTCGAACGTAGCGAACACCTCTGATAGCTTTTGTTTGCCCGTTTGTGTGATCACGACGAAGGACAGCCGCGCATCGCGCGCGTCCGATTCTTTCGCGAGCAGTCCGGTTTTCTCCATCGGCGCAGCCATGCGGGTGATGGTGGAGGCGCTGACATGCATCCGCTTTCCCAGATCAACCCTTGGCAGGCGGTTCGATGCTGCGCGGTCCAGATGAAGCAGCATCAGGAACTCGTTTACCGAGATGCCGTGAACAGCAGAGAATTCACCCCCCAGACCGGCGCAGAATTCGTCAGCGGCTTGCAAAAGCCGCAGAGCATTTGTGGTCTCGATCGTGGTCATAGCTCAAATCCTTTGCAAAAAACTTGCATACGCAAGCATTATGAAAGCTATTTAGGCGCGTAGCCCGCGGATTGCAAGGCTGTCTTTCAGAACCGCGAGTCCAAGAAAATTCCAAGCGGTACAAAGTCCCTTGGGAACGGCTTGTCCTAACAGCATCGACATCGGTGTTTCAAAAAGGGAATTGGAAATCCGTAGCGGATCTGAATCGTTGAGGGTAAAAATAAATCAATGACTTATGCTATTTTTGCAGCATTATGACGCCCCGAACAATGACCAAGACTATGCCAAATCAAGCTCAGGATCCGGCAAAGCAAACGGGCTCGGCGATCACGCTCAGACATAGCCCAGCCTGCAGCAAGCAGATGCAACGCCTTTTGATGCCTGTCATTGCAACCGAGCAAATCTTGAACAGCTTCCTGTGCAGAAGGTGAGGAACACGAGCCCGTCAGCCTCGACCACTGGCCGTCTCCACGAACCGTTAATTAGAATAGTGGCCGTTTATTGCAGGGCGGATGATCCCACCTATAGGGGTTGTCTCATCATTGTATCTTGGGACAATCTACCGAAACCGGTGCAGTAACTGCGTGACCGGGCGTATCAAGATCGTGACGCGAGGGGTCCGCCGCATGTCAGACCAGACCATGGCTGCCGGTTTCGCGACCGCGTTTCTGGACTATGCTGTGGCCGAGGGGGCACCACGGGGCCGCCTGCTGTCGGAGTCCGGGCTGACGGAACAAGATCTGGCGGATCAGGATACGCGCATCCCAGTCGCCGCCTACCAGTCGCTTATCGCCTCTGGGATCGCGTTTGCCGGCGACACCTCGCTGCTTCTGCGCCACGTGCTGGAAACCCGGCTGGAGACAATGTCCATCGTCGGACAGATCGTGCATGCCTCCACCTCCTTCCCGCACAGCCTTGACCAGTTGAACCGATATTCACGGCTGATGGCCGATGTCGCGATCCCCGGTGGACGGGATCAGTTCGAGTTGGTGCAAGAGGCAGACGCGATTTGGCTGGTGGACCATCGCCCCTGCGATGGCAGCTGGATGGCGACGGAGGCGAGTTTCGCGCGGTTCATCTCCGAGTTCCGCCGATCAGCGCCGGAGCACCCGTTCGAGATGGCGCTAGAGGTGAGCTATGCGCCGCCACCGCATGCAAATCGTTATCCCGAGCTTTTCCGGGTTCCGGTGACATTCCGCGCACCGCGCAATGCGCTGCGCATCAATCCGATCTGGCTCGACGTCCCATTTGACGGTGGAAAGGAATATGTTTTTGGCGTTTTCACGCGCCATGCTGATACGCTGCTGGACGAGCTTGCAGCGCGTGATACCGTGCGCTCGGCGGTAGAGGCAACGATGCTGGCCGATCTGCACGAGGGCACGCTGTCCATGGACCGGACCGCCCGCGACCTGGGCATGAGTCGGCAAACGCTTTACCGCCGTCTGAAGGACGAAGGCGTCACCTTCGCGCAGGTTCATGACGACCTGCGCCGCCGTATGGCGATGGATTACCTGAGCGCACGAAAGGTCTCGGTCGGAGAGACAGCCTATCTTTTGGGGTTCTCAGAGGCATCAGCCTTTGTGAGGGCCTTCCGGCGTTGGACTGGGGCGAGTCCGACGACGTGGTTGGCGCGAAACTGAACGATTGATGCTTGCGGTCAATCCGCTGATCTCTGCGGTCATGCCGCTGCCCGACGCCGGCAGATAGACCCTTCCTCGACACGTTTAACAGTCGAAAGAAACCTGACATGAGACCGCTACTGATCGCTCCCCTGTGCCTTGCCGCATTGCTTGGCGCCTGCGCCGAGACGGGCGCGGATGTGGACCCGATACTGGATGGCGCCCCAAGCCCGCAATTCCACAGCGATGTCGCAGCTTGCCGCAGCCTCGCCCGAAGCCAATCGCAGCTGCACCATGAAACGATGGCCTCGACCGCCATTGGTGCGGGAATTGGCGGCCTTCTGGGCGAAGCCGACAGCGGCGGCGATGCGCTGGGTGGGGCCGTTGTCGGCGCATTGGCAGGCGCTGCCGCTGGCGCATCCAAGGCAAGCGACACGCGCAGGGGCATTGTTCTGAACTGCCTGCGCGGGCGCGGCCACGCGGTGGTCAACTAAAGGAGAGAGCCATGCATGAAGTTCGCACCCGCATGAAGAGTTTGCACCACATGCTGACCGGGCAAAGGGCCCAACCAACGTGGCGTTGCGAGTACCCGCCTCGGCATCTCTGGGGCAATACTGGCCAGCCGGAGCAAACGCCACGCAGTCCGCGTCGGTCCCTTCCAGCGCGTCTGCTGCGGTGGGGAGGGTCCGGCCCGTGACCCAGATTTTTGCCGTCGCCTATGCCGGTCTTGCCACATTGCCAGTGCTGATGCACCTGGCCGTTGGTGCAGGTGCCCCGCTGGGTCGCCTGACTGTGGGTGGTCGGTTCCCCGGCCGTTTGCCGCCCGTTTGGCGGGTGCTGGCTCTGGCACAGGCCGCGCTGCTCGGGTCAATGGCCGGGGCGGTGCTTGCACGGGCCGGCATCGGCGCGGCGCAGCTGGTGCCGATGTTCTGGCCTGCTGTTGTGCTCACTTTGCTGTCGCTTGCCGCAAACGCCGCCAGCCCATCGCGCCCAGAGCGCCTACTGTGGACGCCGGTTCTTTTCCTCATGGCTGCCGCAGCGCTTGGCGTCGCCTTCACATGACCATCGGAGACGATTCATGAAAGTTCTCATCGCCGGCGCGACCGGCTATCTTGGCCGTTACCTTTGCGCCGAATACGCACGGCGTGGGCACCATGTTACCGCACTGATCCGAAACACCGCGCGGGCTGAGGGGCTTGCCGATCTTTTGATCGAGGCCGAAGCCACCCAGCCCGAGACGCTCAGGGGGATCATGGACGGGATGGACCTCATTGTCTCGTCGCTCGGCATCACGCGGCAGGCTGACGGGCTAAACTATAGAGACGTTGACTTCCAAGCGAACCTGAATCTGCTGCGCGAGGCAGAGGCCGCAGGCGTCGGACGATTTGCTTATGTTCATGTCCTGAACGCTGACGCCATGGCGGGCGTTCCGCTTGTCGATGCAAAGACCGCCTTTGTGGACGCGCTTCGTGCCTCTGACGTGCCCGCGACCGTGATCGCGCCCACCGGCTATTTTTCGGACATGGGTGATATTTTTGCGATGGCGCAGGGTGGCCGCGTCTGGCTGTTCGGTGATGGGGCACAGCGCCTCAACCCCATTGATGGTGCCGACCTTGCATTGGCCATCGCGAACGCGACCGATGCAGGGCGGGGTTGGATTGAGATCGGTGGCCCCGACGTGATGACGCAGGACGAAATCGCCCGCGCCGCTTTTGCCGCTCTTGGGAAGCAGCCGCGCATTTTCCATCTGCCGGACGCCCTGCGCCGCGCCACGCTTTCCGTGCTGCCGATCCTGCCCCGTCGGCTGGACGGCCCCGCGCGCTTTTTCTTGACCGCGCTCGGCATGGACATGGTCGCGCCCCGCTTCGGGACGCGACGTCTTGCCGACCACTTTGCAACGCTTGCCGCCGAGGCGGTCCACAATCCTTCAGGAGAACGGAAATGACCCTTACCAAAGCCGGCGGCCTCGCCGCCCTCATTTGTGCCGGAACCTACATCTTCGGCTTCGTCTTTCTCGTCACCGTGTTCGCCCCGCTCGGCTTCGGCCCGGGCGAGATCGATATTCCCGCCGTGGTGGCCTATACCGCCGAGAATCCGGGCATGATGATTCTTTGGAACACCACGATCTACGTTGTCAACGCGCTGGCGCTGACGGTGCTGGTCGTCGCACTGCACCGCCAAATCGCCGCAGAGCGCCCTGACGCCGCCGCATTGGGGGGTGCGATCGGTCTGATCTGGGCGACCCTTGTCCTCGGCGCTGGCATGATTGCCAATGTCGCGGTGGAGCACGTCCATGCTCTCGCCGACGAGCCGGAGGCCGCTGCTGAACTGTGGTCGACGATGCATGTGGTCGAACTGGGCCTAGGCGGCGGTAACGAGATCGCCGGTGGCGCATGGATCGTGGCGGTTAGCCTCTACGGTATTGCCAGCGGCACCTTGGGCCGCCTTGCTGCCGTGATCGGCGTTATCAGCGGGGCCGCGGGGCTCGCGACCATCCTGCCGCCGCTTGGAAAGATCGCTGGCGCCGTCTTTGGCCTTGGTGCCATCGCTTGGTTCATCGTCGTCGGGGTCGCGCTGCTGCGGGCCGCCCCTATTCACGTCAGAAAAGAGATTTCCGCATGACTTCTCTCAGCGCCCGAGCAGCACCTGCGGATGCATGTCGGCGGGGTTGACGATCATGGGGAAAGCGCGGCCAATCTTGGCGCATTCCTCGCCGATCCGGACCATGTCTGGACCCGGACCGAGCCGCACGCCCTCATGCTCGTGCTCGAACGGCCATCGGCCTCGATCATGCTGCCCCGCGTGTTCCGCGCGGTTTTGCTTGTCGGAGCCTTGCGGCACATGTCGTGGTCGGTTTGGCCCTCTGGGGTGATCTGGATCAATTCGCAACCCGGCAGCAAGCGTTAAGTGGTCATGCGAATACAACTTAGCGGCCTGCCGATTTGTCCAGATCTTCTCCTCCAAGTGCTTTGCAGAAAATGGTCCGTGCTGAAGCGCGCGCCATTCAACATGCCAGCCTGATTTCAGCGGTCAGTGCAGTATTGTGGCCCGCGCAGGCAGCGTTGGTGGCCCTGGCAATCAGCCGGATGCTGACTGCGCCGGACAGCGGCATCGTGCCACTTATTGCAGGCTTTGTCGCTTTGGGGCTGATACGGGCCGCACTGTCCGCGATGGCAGACCGCAACCTGCAAGCCAGCGCCCGTGCTGTCGTGGCGGGTGCGCGCGAAACCCTTGTGCGGTCGGAAGCCGCGCGGGCCGGTGACACGCGTTTCGGCGGGGCTGGGGCCATTGCCGCGCTGGGCAGCACAAAGCTGGACCTGCTGATCCCCTATATCACCCGCTATCAACCCGCGCGCTTGCGCACTGCGTTGGTGCCGCTGGTGATCCTTGCGCTGTCCTTCTGGCAGGCATGGGTCGTCGCGGCAGTCCTGCTGGTTGCGGGGCCGCTGATCCCGGTGTTCATGGCGCTTGTCGGCTGGGCCGCGAAAGAGGCCAGTGCGCGCCAACTGGCAGAGATCGGCACGCTGAACGACACGTTGGTCGAACGGTTATCGGCCTTGGCCGATATTCGGGTTCTGGGCGCGCAATCGCAGGTGCTGGACGGCTTTGCCGCGCGGGCAGAGGATCTGCGCCGCCGCACCATGCGCGTACTGGCCGTGGCGTTCCTGTCCTCAACAGTGCTGGAACTGTTCTCGGCGCTGGGGGTGGCAATGGTCGCGGTTTTCGTGGGATTCTCGCTGCTGGACATTGTCACTTTCGGCACATGGGGTGCCAAGCTGGACCCGGCGGCAGGGGTCTTCCTGCTGCTTCTGGCGCCCGACTTTTTCCAGCCGTTGCGGGATCTTTCTGCCGCATGGCACGACAAGGCTGCGGCAGAAGCCGTTGCAGAGGAATACCATGACTGGTCCCAGACCGGCGCTGCGGCGCGTCTGGGTGCGGGCATGGCCGCCATGCCGCTATCGGGCCCGCCAGAGATGACGGTGACGGATGCGCGTCTACCATCCGGTGTGTCATTGCCCGATTTGCACATTCGGCCAGGCGAGCGTGTGGCGCTTATCGGCCCCAGTGGCGCGGGCAAAACCACGCTGTTGCGGGTGTTGGCCGGGCTGGTGCAACTGCCCGGCGCACAGGTGCGCGTCGCAGGCCAGACGCTGGATGACAGCACCGCAGATGCGTGGCGCGCACGGCTTGGCTGGATGCCGCAAGCGCCGCATTTCCTGAATGCGAGCCTTCGGCGCAACATTGACATGGGCCAAGCGGATGCCGCCGCGACCGCGCGCGCGCTGGACCGCGCCGCGATCGGGCCGGTGGTCGCGGCATTGCCGCAGGGGTTGAATACCCGTCTGGGCGAAACCGGTGCGGGCCTGTCGGGGGGCGAGGGGCGACGCATTACCTTTGCCCGCGCGGTGCATGGTGCGCCGGATGTCATTCTGGCAGATGAACCGACCGCCGATCTGGACCCGGACACTGCCGCCCAGATTACCAAGGCGTTGCTGGCCGAAGGCGCGCGCGGCGCGACGCTTGTGATTGCCACGCATGACCAGACGCTTGCCGCGCGCATGGACCGTGTAATCGAGCTGAGGCGCGCGGAATGAGCGATATCTGGTACGTCTTTCGGCTGATCTGGACTGCGCAGCGCCAAGCTCTGCTGCGTGGTGTCGCGCTTGGCTTCGTCGTGCTTGTCATGGGCGGTTTGCTTCTGGGCGTGTCGGGGTGGTTCATCACCGCCGCCGCTGCCGCCGGGTTGCTGGGCATGGGCGCGGTGTTCGATGTGTTCAGCCCCTCTGCCGCGATCCGCTTTCTGGCGCTGGGGCGCACAGCCGCCCGCTACGGAGAGCGGATGCTGACCCATGATGCGACCCTGCGCGCGCTTGAAACCTTGCGGTTGCGCCTGTTGCGTGGGCTGTTGCGGCTGCCATTCAACGCCATGGCGCGGTTGCGCGGCGCACAGGCCATTGCCAGCCTGACCGCCGATATAGACGCGCTGGACGGTGTGCCCTTGCGGCTGGTTCTGCCCTTGATTGCAGGCCTTGGCACGCATGTTCTGGCGGTTGCGATTTTGTGGTGGCTGGTCGGGCCCGCGCTGGCACTCTTGTCCGGTTTGGGCTGGACTCTTGGCGCGGCACTTGTGATCTGGCTTGCCGCGCGGCCAGCCGCGCCACTGGCGCGCCGCGCCGAAGCCGCAATGCAAGCGATGCGGGCGCGGATCATTGATCTGGTGCGCAGTCGTGACACATTGGCCGCGCATGGGCGACTTGGCGCGCAGGCTGACAGTGCGCTGAAGGCACATGCGCGTTTTGATGCGTTACGCGCGCGGCTTGATACGGTCGAACGCCGCACCGGCGCTGCGGTATCCGTGCTGGCGACGCTTATGGCGGGGGGCGCGCTCTGGCTGGGGGCGGCGATGGTGCAGGCCGGACAGCTTGATGCAGCCCTTGCGGCGCTTGGCTTTTTCACCATGCTGGCTTTGGCTGAAACCGTGGCCCCTTTGCGCCGCGCCGTGGCCGATCTGGGCCGGATGGCGGTGGCCGCGCGCCGCGTGCGAAGGTCGCTGGACCGTGCGGATGCCGCGAGTGCGGGGCGCGT
This sequence comes from Roseinatronobacter ekhonensis, assembly GCF_900499075.1. Taxonomy (GTDB): domain Bacteria; phylum Pseudomonadota; class Alphaproteobacteria; order Rhodobacterales; family Rhodobacteraceae; genus Roseinatronobacter; species Roseinatronobacter ekhonensis. Next base: position 132,849 of record NZ_UIHC01000006.1, read on the forward strand.
GGCCTTGCCCGAATACCTGCGGGTCGATGGCATTACACTTGCGCGGCCCGGTGGCGCAGTGGCGCTGGTGCGCGATCTTGGATTCGAACTGCACCCGCGCCAAACCCTTGCGCTGACCGGGCCCAGCGGTTGCGGCAAATCCACCGTGTTGCAGACGCTTGCCGGTTTGGTGCCGCTGGATGCGGGGCAGATCATGTTGGGCGACCTGTCGCTTGGCGACTGGTCCGAGGACGGCTTGCGCCAGCACATCACCTACCTGCCCCAGCGCAGTGCATTGATGGCCGGTTCGGTGCGCGAGGCGTTGCAACTGGCGCGCCCTGACGCATCAGACGCCGAATTATGGGCCGTTTTGCAGGCCGTTGCGCTTGCCGATACGATCAGCCCGAATGGTGGCTTGGACATGGTGCTTGGTCCGCGCGGCGCAGGGATGTCGGGGGGCGAGTCGCGTCGTCTGACGCTGGCCCGCGCAGTGTTGCGCCGCCCCACGCTTTTACTGCTCGATGAACCGACTGAGGGGCTGGACGACGCGACAGCCACACAGGTTCTGGCCGGTCTGCGCCGCTATCTGCCGGACGCCATGATCGTTCTGGCCAGCCACCATGCGCGAGAGGCTGCGACAGCAGACCGCACCATCACGCTGGGATAACTGGTGCCGCAGCTACGACTTATTGACATGGATCAATGTTGCGACTCGCTTACGGGCGCATTGCTCGGCCCATAACCGGGGGGTTCCCCTGCTTAAGTGGAGCAATGATATGGAATTCGGGATCGTCGAGCTGTCGCGCCTGCAATTTGCGATGACGGCCATGTATCACTTCCTGTTCGTGCCGCTCACGCTTGGTCTGTCACTTCTGATTGCCATCATGGAAACGGTCTATGTCATGACCGGCCGTGTGATCTGGCGGCAGATGACCAAGTTCTGGGGCACGCTGTTCGGGATCAACTTTGTGCTTGGTGTTGCGACCGGCATCACCATGGAATTCCAGTTCGGCATGAACTGGAGCTACTACAGCCATTACGTGGGCGACGTGTTCGGCGCGCCGCTGGCCATCGAAGGGCTGATGGCCTTCTTTCTGGAAGCGACCTTCGTCGGGCTGTGGTTCTTTGGCTGGGACAAGCTGAGCAAGGTGCAACACCTTGTCGTCGGCTGGCTGGTCGCCATTGGGTCGAACTTCTCTGCCTTGTGGATCCTGATCGCCAATGGCTGGATGCAAAACCCCGTCGGCGCTGAATTCAACCCGATGACCATGCGCATGGAAATGACGGACTTCTTCGCCGTTCTGTTCAACGAGGTCGCACAGGCGAAATTCGTGCACACCGTCAGCTCCGGGTATGTGACCGCATCGGTCTTCGTGCTGGGCGTGTCGGCGTGGTATCTGCTGAAGGACCGCCATATCGAGTTGGCCCGCCGGTCGATTGCCGTGGCATCCAGCTTCGGTCTGGCCGCTGCCCTGTCTGTTGTCCTGCTGGGCGACGAATCGGGCTATAGCGCCACGCACACGCAGCGCATGAAGCTGGCCGCCATGGAGGGCATGTGGGAAACGCATGATGCGCCTGCCGCCTTTACCCTTGTCGGCCTGCCCGATCAGGAAGCGCGGGAAAACCACTATGCCATCCACATCCCCTATGCGATGGGCCTGATCGCCACGCGCTCGCTGACCAAGGAAATTCCGGGCATCAACGATCTGGTGCTGGAATCGCAGGACCGTATCCGCAACGGGATCATCGCCTATGACGCGCTGATGACCATCCGCACGGACCGCGAGGCGACGGCACCGGATGTGCTGGAAACCTTCGAGGTCCATGGCGCCGACCTTGGCTATGCGTTCTTGCTGCTGAAATACACAGATGACCCGCGCAACGCGACCGAGGCGCAAATCCTGCAAGCCGCGGATGATACAGTGCCAACCGTCTGGCCGCTGTTCTGGGCCTTCCGCCTGATGGTGGTTCTGGGCTTTGCGTTCATCGGGGTGATGTTGTTCTTCTTCATCCGCAGCAATTTCGGCAGCCGCGACTATCCGCGCTGGGCTTTGTGGGGGGCTGTTGCCGCCATCCCGACGCCATGGCTTGCCGCTGAAATGGGCTGGTTCGTGGCCGAATTTGGCCGCCAACCCTGGACGGTGGATGGTGTTTTGCCAACTGCGATGTCGGTCAGCCACCTGTCGATGACCTCTGTCGCGCTGACCCTGATGGGCTTTGTCGCCTTCTACACGGTGCTTCTGGTGATCGAGATGTCGCTGATGCTGAAATACATCCGCAAAGGGCCAGAGCAGGACGTTGAAGAAACCGAAATCGCCATGGCACGCCACGCTCACCGGCTGCGCACCCATGACGGCAATGTGCCCCTTGGCACGCCTGCGGAGTAAGACTGATGATTCTTCACCAACTTATCGACTATGAAATCCTGCGCCTGATCTGGTGGCTGCTGCTGGGAGTGCTGCTGATCGGCTTCGCCCTGACAGACGGGTTCGACATGGGCGTGGGCGCTTTGCTGCCCTTCGTCGCGAAATCCGACACAGAGCGGCGCGTGGTCATCAACACCGTTGGTCCGGTCTGGGAAGGCAACCAGGTTTGGTTCATCCTTGGCGGTGGCGCGATTTTCGCCGCTTGGCCACCGCTCTACGCGGTCAGCTTCTCTGGGTTCTACCTTGCGATGTTCGTGGTGCTTGCCGCGCTCATCCTGCGGCCTGTCGGGTTCAAATACCGCTCCAAGCGCCCCTCGGCGCGCTGGCGCAGCGGTTGGGATTGGGCGCTGTTCATCGGCGGTGCGGTGCCTGCGCTGCTGTTCGGTGTGGCCGTGGGCAACGTGATGCTGGGCGCGCCGTTCCGGCTGAACGACAACCTGTTCTCGCTCTATGAAGGGACGTTCTTCCAGCTTCTGCACCCGTTCGCGCTGCTGGCTGGCGTTGTGTCGCTGGCGATGCTGGTGGCCCATGGTGCGACATGGTTGGCCGTAAAGGTGGACTCGCCCGACATTCTGGCCCGCGCCCGTCGCATCGGCTTTTGGGCCGGGGTGGTTGCAATCGCAGGTTATGCGCTGGCCGGTCTGTGGCTGGCATTCGGGATCACCGGGTTCCAGATGGTCGGGCAAGTCGTGACCGATGGCCCGTCAAACCCGTTGATGTCCGCGGTGGTGCGTGAGGGGTCGTGGTTGAACGCCTATAACGTGCGACCCTGGGCGATGATCGCGCCGGTCATGGGCTTTGTCGGCATGGCCTTGGCGGTGCGCGGCTTGGCCCGTGGTGGCGAGGTGTCGGCCCTGCTATGGTCGAAACTGGGGATTACCGGCGTCATCTCATCCGTCGGCCTGACAATGTTCCCCTTCATCATGCCTTCGTCCATAGACCCGAAATCGTCGCTGACGGTCTGGGACGCGTCATCTTCGCACCTGACCCTGTTCATCATGCTGGTTTGCACGGCCATCTTCATGCCGCTGATCCTGATCTACACCGCTTGGGTCTATAAAGTGCTGTGGGGCAAGGTCGATGAAGACGAGATGATCACCAACAAGAACGCTTACTGAAAGGAGCCGGAAAATGTGGTATTTCGCTTGGATATTGGGCCTACCGCTGGCCGCGATGTTCGCCGTCCTGAACGCCATGTGGTTCGAGATGCGCGAAGACAAGAAACTGACCGATGAAACTTGAAACCAACGCGCCCCGTGCCGTCTGACGCGGGGCGCGTGCTACACGGCGAGGACAAACGGGGCGCGGTGCCCAGATGCGCGGCAAAAGTCGCGCGCGACATCGGCACTCTGCCCGGCTGCCCAGCATACCCAAGGCATCTTGGTGCGCCCGCTGATGCAGACCGATTTTGATACAAAAAAGGAACGGACAGACCCCTTTGAAAAAGGAAATCCCGTTTCTGTTGGGGAAGTGATGGTGGGCGATAACGGATTTGAACCGTTATTGGTATTAATAAAAACAATCGCTTACGTGATGTTTTGTAACAGTGTGACGTCCCGAAAAATGTTAAAAATTTACGCTACGTCAGGCTCAGAATCTTGCGAAGCAAACCGGCTCGGTGACCGCGCTGAGGTAAAGCTTGGTCTGTAGCAACCTCAATGCACTGGCTGACGGTGCCTGTCATCAGAATCGAGCAAACCGTTGGGCAGCTTCGTATGCTGGAGGCAGGGAACCCGAGACGGCCTTCATCCGGCACGCCCGACAACTTGGCTCTACTCTCGATGCGATCGCGAGCTTCTAAATCTGTCTGACAACCCAGACCACTCTTGCGCGGATGTAGATCGCATTGCGAAGCGCCAGCTTGAGGATGTCGAACTTAGGATCGCTCGGCTGGAAATCCTGCGCGATAACGCCGCTTGCCTCACTGACCACGGAAAGGCAACCTGGGAGGCCGATTGCGCAGATCTACCCTTTGGCCGCGCTGGCCAAGATCGCCAGTTGCTCTACTATCTGCGCATGGTGGCGCGCTGACGCCTCCATGTTCCTGCTCATGCCGGGCGATGCGAGCCTTGCGCTCTTTGGTTGGCTACTCACGCAGCTCGAGGCCGACTTCGCCGACCGAGCCTTCGCCAGCTAAGGCGCAGTCTACATCGCCGCATCGCTACTTTGGATGTGGGGGCTACGGGCGCTGCCCACAAATCTGGAATTGCTTCACGCGTAAACAGATCTTGGTCTGTCTATTAAGGCAAGATTGTCTGACCTGTCGCGGCCCAATCTTTCAGAAACCCTGCAAGGCCGGCTTTCGTCAGCGGATGGTCAGTCAGAGCCCTGATTACTTGCGGCGGCATAGTCGCGGCATCCGCGCCAGCGAGTGCCGCTGCTTGAACATGGTTCGTCCCGCGCAACGACGCCGCAAGGACCTGGGTCTGAAAACGGGGATAGTTATCATAAACCTGCCGAATGTCGCGCAGCAGATCCACACCATCAAGGCCGATATCATCAAGGCGTCCAACAAAGGGTGAGATGAAGGTCGCCCCGGCTTTTGCCGCCAAAAGCGCCTGATTGGCCGTGAAACAGAGGGTTACATTGGTCTGGCAAGCCTCATCCGTAAGTCGTCGACAGGCGCGCAACCCGTCGAGTGTCAGCGGAAGTTTTACGCAGATATTTGGCGCGATGGCTCGCAAGACCTCTGCTTCGCGCATCATCTGGTCATATTCAAGACCCGTCACCTCCGCTGAGACGGGGCCGTCGACACACTCCGCAATCTCTGCAATCACGCTCAGGAAGGGTTTGTCGCTTTTCGCAACAAGCGTCGGATTGGTGGTCACGCCATCAATGAGCCCCGAGGCGGCAAGGGTCTTGATCGCGTCCAGATCGGCGGTATCAGCAAATATTTTCATGGTCTCTCCATTCAGTTCAGAGCGCGCTATCAATGCAGCTGGTGCAATGTCAAAGTCGCATCGGCGCTTTCATTCAACACCCGCTTGGCGTTGTTGAGGTCATTGCCATGGGTCTTGCCATAGGCCATCTGCGGTGACAGCCCGTGCGCGCGCCAGCGTTTCATCAGCCGCTGTTCGAGCGTGCCAAGTGACGGCCTTAGCGCGACCGTGGCATCGAGCAGACTGGCAACTTGTTGCCATGGCTGCGACGCGAGCAGCAGGTAATTCCCTTCGACGACAAGGATACCAACGGAGTCCGCAACGGTCCGGCCCGCCGGCACAGTTTGATCTTGGCTACGATCAAAAAGCGGGACCGCACCTGCGCTCCCTACCGGACGCAAGCTGCGCAAGGTTGCAACAAAGACGTCAGCGTCAAACGTGTGTGTCAATCCCGGAGCAAAATTGGCCAAGTTCCCGGTGTAAAATTGATCAGCTTGGTCGCGGTTTAGCTGCGCCTTGGCGCGGGTGCTCTCCAGATAGCTGACGTGTGCCAAGGCGCGCAGGCCGCAG
>NZ_UIHC01000125.1 GCF_900499075.1 Roseinatronobacter ekhonensis
GAGCGCTGGCAGGCGGACACTGGCAAGGACGCGATCCTCGACGGCGACGGCCGGACTTTTGCCGAGGTGAAGTCGGAGCGGCTTGGCGACAAGGCAGACGCTGCCGCCTGATGGCCGTCTACTACAATGATACCGATCCCGCCGCCTGTGCCTGGCTGCGGGAACTGATCGCGGCCGGGCTCCTGCCCGCGGGCGAGGTGGACGCACGCTCCATCCTCGACGTCACGCCGTCGGACCTGCGGGGCTTTAAGCAATGCCATTTCTTCGCCGGGATCGGCGGCTGGCCCTACGCACTGCGCCTCGCCGGCGTGGCCGAGGATCTGTCCGTCTGGACTGGCTCGCCGCCCTGCCAGCCATTCAGCCAGGCCGGGCAGCGCAAGGGACAGGACGATGACCGCCATCTCGCCCCGGCCTTCCTGCGGCTCGTCGCAGCCTGCCGCCCGGAGTTCGTCTTCGGCGAGCAGGTCGCGAGCGCGGCAGTGCTCGGACCAGTTGGCAGCGCGACTCGCACAGCGGCTGAGGGCCCGGCTGGCTGGGCGTGGTTCGACGCTCTGGCTTCTGACCTGGAAGCGGCATCTTACACCGTCGCGGCGGCCGATCTGCCGGCTGCGGGCATCGGCGCTCCGCACATCCGCCAGCGGCTGTTCTTCGGCGCCGCCGCCCTGGAGCCGGGCGGGCTGGGCAACGGCCTCAGCGCGGGATCACAAGGACGGATCGGAATGCCGGGCGGTGCCGATCAACGCGCTACTCGGCCGGCAGGTCTGGCTGGCGGGCTGGCCGACGGCGATGGCGGGCTCGCCCGCGACGGCAGCGTACAACGCGGCGGGCAACACGGATGCGAGCCGCAGGACGGTAAAGCTGGTCGACTGGTCGAAGGTGACGACCCCACCGGCGCCGATGCGACGGACGGCGTCTGGCGAGATCCGGACTGGCTCCTCTGCCGCGATGGCCGCTGGCGGCCCGTTGAGCCCGGAACATTCCCGCTGGTTGATAGGATATCCGGTCGCATGGGGCTGCTGCGGGGCTACGGCAATGCGATCGTGCCGCCGCTCGCGGCGGAGTTCGTGACGGCGTTTCTGGAGAGCCTGCCGGAGGGGCTGTGATGAAGCAGAGCCGGATCATGTCGATGGTCGAGGCCGCGACGAACGTCGTCGTCGGCTACGTGCTGGCCATCGCCACGCAGATCGTCGTGTTCCCATTGTTCGGGATCGAGACCGGTCTCGCCGAGCACATGACCATCGGCCTCGCCTTCGTCGGCGTCTCGCTGGCGCGCGGCTATCTTCTGCGCCGGCTGTTCGAATTTTGGCGGTGACGCCGCGCGTCACTCTTCGGAGGCGACTTCCGAGACGTATGCACCGCCCGCATTCCACGAACCTTCATCGAGGGTCCAGACGGCGTTTTCCATGTCGGCCAGAACCTTGAAGGCGGCGACTTGCGCCGCCTCAGGGGATAGTGCTTCGACGGACACGAAGGTGCTTTCGGTGACGTCGCGGGTGATCTTGACCCTGAAGCGCGGCATCAGTCCGCGTCCTGAATGCGATAGCAGCGCCCACGACCCTCGACCTTCTCCGAGGTGATGGTCAGGCCGAGCTTCTTTTTCAGTGCGCCGGACATGGCGCCCCTAGCGGTGTGAGCCTGCCAGTCGAGTGCCGCCACGATCTCGTCGATGGTGGCTCCGCCCTCGGCGCGGAGCATCTCGATCAGCTTCGCCTGCTTCGTGCCCGCGCGCGGTGTGCGCGCCTTGGCCGCGGGGTCGCCCTCGGCGGGAGCGTCCTTCGGGGCCTCCGCGCTCGGCGCCGCGTCGGCGCCCGTGTTCGCTCTGTCGCCGCCTTCCGGCTCGATCCCGATGGCGGCGAGGCCCGCATCTGCGATGTGCAGGAGGATGGCGCGGCCGTCCGTGTCGTTGCGCCAGATGCGGTTGAGGGCGGCATCGGCCTTGGTCCGGCTGTCGGTCGTGGTCTCGGCGATCAGCCCGCGGGAGAGGAGCGCGCCGACCACCTTGGCGGCCGCGCCGCCGCGGAGCGAGCCGGGAAGCGGCAGGACGTTGCGGTCCTCGCGCTGCGCGGCGGCGCTGAGGATCACGAGCTGGGTATCGGAAAGCTTGGTCATGGGGTCGTCTCCTTGGTCGGGGCCGCGACCGTCGCGACCCTCCTACGACCCCGAGCCGCGCCTTGGCGCGGCAGGAGTTCCGGCGGGGCCGGAGGTCAGATCAGCCCGAGGTCTCGCAGGAGCGTGGCGGCGTCGGGCAGCCGATCCGTCGCCACGTCGATGGCGATGGTCATGCTGTCGGCGGTAAGGCGGGCCGAAATGTCCGCTTCCTCGCGGAGGGCGTCCCCGATCTCCTCGAGAACGGCGGGGATGCGGCTGGCATCCCAAGGCTCGTTCAGGCCGCGGATGGCGATGCGGATGGTGCTGGTTTCCATGGTGCTTACTCCGCGTGCTCGCCCTCGCCGAAGGCGCTGTCGGTGATGCGCTTGAGGAGGCTGGCGTAGTGGTCAAGGGTGCCGACCATCGCCCAGCCCACCTCGTCGGGGTGGCAGTTGAAATGGTCGTCGCTCAGCGCCTGTAGCCGGGCGAGCATCTCGTCGATCTCGGCTTTCTTGCCGATGAAGGCGTTCAGCGCGGCTTCTTTGTTGCGGCGCGCCTTCTCGGCGCGGAGCTGGTGGCGGGGCGTGGTGATTGGGTTCAGGCGCGTGGTCA
>NZ_UIHC01000094.1 GCF_900499075.1 Roseinatronobacter ekhonensis
TCCGCCCAGTTCACGCGCCAGACCTCGACCTCCGCGTTGTCCCAGCGGCCATCGAGAATGTCAGTCTCGGTGATCCGGTCTGAGGTCAGCACGCCCTCCGCGTCCTGCGCATCGACCGACAGGTCAGACCCCGATCGCACCTCGGAGGCCGTCAGCCCGCTTTCCGGCTCGAAATCGGTGCCGTCGAATTTCAGTGTCAGATCATGATCGGTGAAGCCAAAGGTGACACCGTCCGCACGGGCGATGCGCCAGCACCACGCAAGCGTCGTCGTCCCATCGTCAAGATGGGCCTGAAGATCAGGGTTGATGCTTTTCATCTGCGGAGTTCCAGAAGTGGAATGGAGGTGATTGAGCCCAGCCGCTCAAGATCGAGCGTCACGTCGAGCGCGTCGCTGTCAAAGCGGACGGGTACGTCGAACTCAAAACCTGCGGTGACGGCGACGCCGACCCCGGGCGCGGTACTGAAGGTGACGAGGCCAGTCGTGGTGTCGGCCGACCAGCCTGACGGCTGCTCGACGCCGCCGAACGCGATGCGCACAGTGCCCGTCACCGGCTTGGCGATGGCCCGCGTCCAGGACTGCGCGCCGGACGTGTAGCGCTTCACCAACTGGAACGACGTCATCGCGCCATCGCCGGTGCCAATCGCCTGATCGGTGAGCGATGGTGTGCCCGAGGGTAGACAGGACTTGTGGTCGCCCCAATCCTTGAAGCGAAACCCATGCAGCCGACCATTGCGCGCCTCAAAGAAGGCAACGACAGCCGCCAGATCATCAGCGCGGCGAATGCCGTAAGCGACATCATAGCGCCGTCGGGAATTTGCCCAGCTGGCGTTGCGCTCCTCGTCGCTGGAGGCCAGTTCGACGATCTGCGTTCGGCGCTCCGGCCCACCCCGCGCGCCCCGGCTGATATTGTCGGGAAACCGGACCTCATGAAACGCCATCAAGTCTCTCCATGGTTCGTGCTCTGGCCCCCGCAACCGGTTCCTACTTGCGGGGTCCCACTCACATCCCCCTCCGCCCGAGCGACACGGCGCGGGCGATGTCAGCCGCGACCTGCGTCCTGGATTGCCGGAAGCTCTCGGCGTCGCGGGCCATGATGGTGACGTTCACCCCGCCGCTCGCGCCGTAGCTCTGTGCCTCACGCGGCGACAGCACCCGCTCTCCGCGTTGCAGGATTGCCGGGACTTCATCGTGGCGGAGACCGGCAACGCCGCCGGAATGCATGCGAGGTGCGGCCGCGAAGGCCATCGCGGGGACAATCCGGCCTGGCGCAGAGGCCCCTACCATGCCGCCTGCATGCAAGATGTTCGCGAAGATCCCGCCCGCACCCCCAAGCGCGCCGGAAAGCGCGTTGGCGATCGGCCCGAGGATGAACCGCCGCGCCGCCAGCTTGGCGAGATCGGCCAACAGCGAGGTGACCAAGTCGCGGAAATCCAGCTTGCCGGTCTTGACGAAGTCTCCAACCGCGTTCTCTGCCGACTGGAATGCGCCGACGAGGCTCTGGCCGATATCCCCGCCAATCTCGCGTGCCTTGTTGGCATAGTCGCTGAGCGCTGCTGTGACTGCCTGCCAGCCGGTGACGGCGGCTTCGGTATTCGGTTCGGCGGCAGCGGCTGCAGCCTCGGCCGCAGCACCTGCACCCGTGGCGGCGCGTCCGGCATCGCCAAGGGCCGTCTCGAACCGCTCAGCCGCGTCGGTCGCCTCGGTCAGCGCGTCTGCGCCATCCTCATTGCTGCCCTGCACCGCGTCACGCAAGGCCTGCCAGCTGGCGAGTGGCGCACGCGCGCCTTCGGCCAGATCGCGAGCCGCGCCGCGATAGGTGTTGGCAGTTGCAAGGGCGGTATTGGCCGCCTGGGTGAGCCCCAGATCGGGGGCTGTGAGCGGATTGTCCTCAAAAGCGCGGTCGAAAGCGGATTGAGCGGCGGTGGTCGCAGCCGTCGCTGCACCCTCAAACCGGTTCTCGATCTGGCCCAGTTCGAGATCGGGGATGATCGAGATACGCCGCTCCGACCCGAGCGCTTCCAGCCCCTGGTTGATCCCGCCGATGAATGTATTGATGCGCGAAACGACGCCATTCAGCATGGCTTCGACGCCGTCGATCAGGCTGTTGGCCGCCTGAAACGCCAGATCGCCGATGGCCGCCGGAAGCAGTCCCCAGATCGCCTTGATCGCCTCATAGGCCCCCTCAAACGTGTTCGCGGCCGTGTTGCCAAAAGCCACGACGCTATCGATGGCGCTCTGCATGCCGGAGGCGGCATCGGCCTTCAGATCGAAGAACATTGCCGTGGCCGCAGCCCCCGCCGCCGCAGCCCCCATCTTGATGCGATCCCAGACCTCGACGGCGAGGTCTTTCAGGAGGGACATCGCTTCGCCAAACCCACCCGCACCGGAAACAAGGCGGGTGAACTGGTAGACAAGCTCGCCCGCGCCAACGATCAGTGCCCCGATGCCGGTGCGGATCAGCGCGCCGCGCAGAAGGACCAGCGCTGTAGCGAGCCCACGGACCGACAGCGCTGCGACCGCCATCCCGGCGACCCAACGCCCTGTAAGAAAGGCCGCAAACGTGGTGGCATAGGTGGTCAGACGGCCGATATTGTCGAAGAGGCCCCGGATCGCGATGCCGAGCGGACCGGTCCGGCTGGCCACGGCCGCCATGGCATTCGCGACGGCTTCCAGCGCAGGGGCTGCAGCAACCGCGAGCTGGTTCGACAGGCCACGCCAGATCAGGCCGAGCCGCGATATGGCGTCGTTCGTCCGCTCGATCTGGTTGGCATCCTGCTCGGAGACGACCACCCCGAAGGCGAGCACGTCCTCGGTCGCCTGGCGCAGCGTCGCGGTGTCGATGCGCGACATCGCGATGGAGCCTTCTTCGCCAAAGAGCTGACCGGCAACGGCGGCGCGTTCGGCCGCAGGCACGAAACTTTCGATTGCCGCGTTGATCGCGCCCACACGTTGGTCAAGCGGCAGGGCGATCAGCTCGGTGGCCGAGAGCCCCAGCCGCTCCAGCGCATCGGCGGCGGGACCGGTCCCGGCGGCCGCCTGGCTGAGACGGCGCGTCAGATCCTTCGTGGCCTGCTCAATCCCGGAGATGGAGACGCCCGCCAACTCACCCGCCCGCTCCAACGTCTGGATCGAGGCGACGGTGGTCCCCAGCGATTGCGCCAACTTGGCCTGCGCGTCGACGGTTTGCAGCCCGGACCGGACCATCGCCACGCCAGCAGCGGCAGCGGCGGCCACCGCGGCAGCGGCGGCCACTGTGACACGGCGGGAAAACGCCGCGAGCCGTGTATTGGCCGCTTCCATCTCCCGGCTAAGGCGGCCGAAGCCGCGCGCCCCGGCTTCGCCCACGCCTTCCAGCTCGGCACGCACCTGTCGGCCGCCGACTGCGGCAAGTCGGACAGAAACGCGCTTTTCAGCCATTGGAATGATCCATCTGTTCGTTGAGTTTTGCCACCATCACCGCCTCGATGGCGGGCAGCAGTTCAGCTGCTGCGGCAGGTGGCACGCCGAGTGCATCGGCCAGCGCCAGCGCTGCCGACATGTCCCAGCCGACAACCGCGCCCGGCAGCACACGGAGCTGGCCACCGAGGCGACCGACCAGGTCCCAGACCTGCCAGCCGTCATGCGTGAGCGGCTGGTTCAGCCGCGCCGGGCAGTCTTCGCAGGTCGCTTGGCACGCGTCGCAGTAGCGCTCGCCCCCGCCGAAGGACCATTCGGCGAGAGCGCGGAGACGTTTTTTTCCTGTTCCAGCAGCAGACCTTTGGAAACGTAGGTCAGCTGGAAGGCTTCGAAGATCGGCCAGACATCGAGCAGCGCGTCGATAGCCTCGGGGCTGGGGACGATCACGTTGCCATCGGCGTCGCCAATGCCCTCCCAAGTGAGAACTGCCCGGCGCGCCAGCGCCTTGGCGAAGGCAACGGCGCGTTCCTCGTCGCTGGCCTCCTCTGGCAGGCTTTCGACAACCGGATCGCTGCGCGTCGCGACCATAATGGCCGTCGTCAGCGGGCGGAGTTGCACCCGCACGCCGGGTGCAAGGTCGTGCCAGCGGGGTGCATTCGTCAGATCGAGCGTCAGCATCAGTAAATCTCCACATCATTCACGAGGGTGGCGGTGCACATCCGGCCGACGGTGCTGTCGCGGGCAGCCTGCCAGTCGAAGGTCGCCTGCACGCCCTGCGGTCCAGAAATCTCGATCCGGGGGCGCGGCAGATAGACGGCGTGCACGGTGAAGGTGAAGCTTTCACCAGACGGCAGCACATAGGCAAACTCAAGCTCACAAGGATCGCCATTGATCGCCTGTGTCACCAGTGTCTGATCGGCGAACCGCACCTCTATGGAGCCGGTCAGAGCCGCAATGGAAGGGTCCGCGCCGTCGATGCGGCCGTCCGAGCGGATGGTTTCGATTCGGTCGAGGTTGTTGGCATAGGTAATGTCGGCTGAAACGACATTGCCGAGAGCGGTGCCATTGCGGGTGATCGCCCCGTTGAAATGGCCGAAGCGCTGCAATTCAAGCTCGGCGGGCGTGCCTGCGCTGGTCGTGGTCCCGACCGTCTCGCCCTGTGCGACCAGCCGCGCCGTCGCGGTCAGCAGCCCTGAACGCTGCATCTGCCAATTGATCTGGTCGAGTACGCAGCCCGAATACATCGCATAGCGTGGCACCTCGGGCATGCCGGTCTCGATGGACATGCTGGGCAGCGTCCAGGACCCCGACTGAAATTCATGAGTCCAGGGGCCGGTTCCGGTCGTGGTCGAATCGCCAAAACCCGCCTTCAGCCAGAACCCGAAGGCCTCGGCGTCCAGCGGCACGACAACATCGCCATCGGCCGTCACCGCATCCTTGATCGGTGCCAGCGGATCGCGACCGTAGCCCAGCAGTTCCGAGTTCAGCAGCGGCTGCTCCGCGCCGAGCGATGTGCTGGCGAAGGGCATCTTGGTGAAACCGCCCACGGGCGGCGTTCCATAGGTCGTCTCGAACGCAAGCGCCATCTGCGCCCGCGCCCCTTGGGCTCGTGCCATCGTGTTCTCCTCGGATTGTAGGGATCAGCCGAGTGGGTCGGCCGTTGAATAGTGCAGCACCACCGGGATCACGGCGGCCTTCAGGGTCGCCGCGCCTTCGACCGGCAGATCGACAGGGCGCGGTGCTTCGGCCTCGACCCAGTCGCAGAGGCCACCAAGTGTGCGGTCGGCAGCAATTGCCGCACCAATGCTTGCGGTCAACGTGTCGAAGGCGACGTCACGGTCGGTGCCCTGAACGACCGCCTCGATCTCGGCCCGGTGCTGGTAGTGGTAGGCAAGCGGCGACAGCGTCACCTCGGGCTCGCCTGGCTCGCCGTCGCGCAGGATCAGCAGCCCCTCGGCCGGGACGCGCTCGGGCAGGACGTCACCGCGCAGGGCAATCGCGGGCAGCGCCGAAAGCCGCGCGTGCAGCGCGGTGAGGATGGTTTC
>NZ_UIHC01000026.1 GCF_900499075.1 Roseinatronobacter ekhonensis
GCGACAGGCTGAGATGGCCATCTTCGAATATATCAATGGCTTCTACAATCCGCGCCGCCGTCACTCAGCACTGGGCTGGAAAAGCCCGGTCGCATTCGAACGAAAGGTAGCTTAAACGAGCACTTGGGGCGGCACAAAAACGGGACAGGTCCATCACTCCAAATTAAAAACAGGCAGATCAGCAAGATAAAAAGGGTGTTTCGGGCATCGCCCTGCAAGACTGAAAAAATGCAGGATTTGTCGGTCTTGCCTTGGGTATAGCAAGAACACGCAAAATCCTATGCCCATTCGGTGACTTGGGCAACGTTGCAATTTGGGAATTTTGGTAGCGGAGGAGGGACTTGAACCCCCGACACGCGGATTATGATTCCGCTGCTCTAACCACCTGAGCTACTCCGCCGGACCGAGAGTGCGTTTAAGTGAGCCCGCGGAGAGCGTCAAGCCCTCAAGCGGTGTCCGTTTCAAGATTTCGGCCCCTTACGCGCAGCGGTATCACACAAGGTGTGTGCCGCCTGTTTCAGCGTGGTTTGGGACATGTCGGCCAGCGTGATTTTTTCCAGCACGGTCGCGCTGCGCGGGGCTGGGGCATAGCGCCGGTCGTAATGCTGCGCGATCAGGTCTCGGGCCAGATCAACGGGTTGCGCGATCATGGCCTGCCATGCCTGCACACGCGCGGCGGGGTGATGTTTGCGCAGTCCGTCCAGTATCTGGGAAAGCTGGGCGCTATCTTGCGACATCTGCGCGTATCGCTCTGCAATATAGTGCGCACGGGCATCCAGCGGTGCGGTGATCTGCACCAGATCGGCCCCGCGCATTGCATCCCAAAGCGCGGGGGGCAGCCGAATTGCGCCTATACGGTTGGATTCGGCTTCAATCAACACGGGCCTCTTGGGGTCCAGCATGGCCATGGCGCGCGCCAGCCGTGTCTCGAACAGTTTTTGCGAAGGTTGCGGACCGGTGCTGCCGAAGACAGAGCCACGATGCTGCGCAAGTCCTTCAAGGTCGATCACCTGCGCCCCCATGGCGGCTGCGTGATGCAGGATGTCGGTCTTGCCAGTGCCCGTGCCACCATCCAGAAGCAGCACGGGGGCCGGAAACGCGGTTTCATAAAGCTGCGTCTGCACCATGCGACGCCAGCTTTTATAACCGCCCTCCAGCACGGATACCCGCCAGCCGATCTGTGACAGGATTGTCGCGAAAGACCCAGAGCGCTGCCCGCCCCGCCAGCAGTAAACCAAGGGCGCCCAGCCACCCGGCTTGTGCACAAGTGCCGTTTGCAGATGGTGCGCGGCATTTTGTGCGACGAGGGCTGCGCCGATCTTGCGCGCTTTGAACGGGCTGTCCTGGGTGTAGATCGTGCCGACCTGCGCGCGCTCTGCATCCGACAGGACCGGCAGGTTGATCGCGCCGGGTACATGGTCTTGGGCATATTCGGATGGCGCGCGTACGTCGATGATTGTCTCGAACGGGGACGCGCACAGATCGCGCAACGTGTCGGGGGTGTAGCGGGATAGACTCATCCCGGTGCTATAGTCGGTCTGCGACCCCCTTACACCCACAAAAAAATGGCGCGGGCAAAGCCGCGCCAAGTCAGAGAGAACTGGTATGCGCCTATGGGCGCCAGAAGGGCTTTTGACCTTCGCGCCATGCTTGCGCTTGCGTCAGGCCAATATCGCGCAGGCCGCCCGCGTCCAGTTTGTGCAAGTCTTGGCGGGTGCGGCGGCGTTCTGACCATTTTGCCACGGCGACAGCCACACGCAGCGCCAGAACCGAAATCGCCGGCAGCGTGGTCGCTGTGGTCAGATAGGCGAGGGCAGGGCGGGTGATGGTCTGTGTCATGGCAGTGTCCTTTCGATTGTATTGACACAATATTAGCTTTCGCTATATTGATACGATACAAACTGCGAAGCGGCCTGTCCAAGGAAACATTGTTATGGATACAATTTTGGCGCATTACGTTCCGGGGGCCGGGCGATCCAAGTTTCGCGATGTGGTGGCCGCCATTCGCGGGGCGATTGCCCAAGGCGTGCTTGAACCGGGCGACCAGTTGCCGCCCGTGCGCGACTTGGCATGGACGCTGGGCATGACGCCGGGCACCGTGGCCCGTGCCTATGCCGCGCTGACGGACGAGGGCGCGACCGAGGGGCAGGTCGGACGCGGCACATTCATCGCGCGCCCGCAACCGCCGGTGCAATTCGTGCCAGAGCCTTGGGTTGAGAGCACGCTCGCCGCCGAGGGCGATGAGCAGATCAGCCTGTTTGCGACCGCGCTTCCCGATATGGGGCAGGTGGCGCTGATCCATGACGGCTTTGCGCGGTTGGCCGAACGCGCTCCGCGCGATCTCCTGGCCTACCCGTCGCGTGCCGGGTTCGCGCCCGCGCGGCGTGCCGTGCTGCATTGGCTGGAAGGCGCGGCCCTTGGGCCGATAGACCAAGAGGATATCGTGCTGTCGCATGGCGGGCAGTCGGGTGTGTCGCTGGTCATGCAATCCGTATTACAAGGCCGCAAGCCGGTGGTGTTGCTGGAGGAACTGACCTATCCGGGCTTTCGTCGTGCCGCGCAGATATTGCGCGCCGATGTGGTGTCGGTGCCGATGGATGCACAGGGTATTATACCCGAAGCTTTGGCCGATCTGGCACAACGTCACGAGGCGCAGCTTTTGTGCACCTGCCCCGAAGTGCACAACCCGACCGGTATGTTCACGCCGGAAGCACGGCGCAGGGATATTGCACGGGTTGCGCGCCAACTCGGTCTGCATGTTCTGGAAGATGATTGCTATCGTTTGGGTGTGGCCCGTGCGTCCAGCTATCGCGCGCTCTTGCCCGATCTGGGGTGGTATGTGTCATCGCTTTCAAAATCATTGACCCCGGCCTTGCGCATCGGCTTTGCGGTCGCACCGCGTGCCCATGCCACCACCTTGCGCCGCGCCGCAGAGCACGGATTTTTTGGTTTGGCGCGGCCACTGGCCGATCTGACAGAAGACCTGCTGCAACGCCCTGAGACGATGGCGATCGCGGAAAAAGTTCGCGCGCGGTTGCAAAGCTATACCCGTGTGGCGGTAAATGGGTTGGGCGGCTACGATCTGCGCTGGGGCGATGATGTGCCATTTCTGTGGCTGACCTTGCCCGAGGGGTGGCGCGCGGGATCGTTTACAAAAGCCGCTGCAAGCCGGGGTGTGCAGCTACGCTCTGCCGAAGATTTCGCCCTGCGCGACGCTCGCGTGCCCCACGCCGTGCGCATCGGGATCAACGCGCAAATCCCGCTTGGGCGGTTTGAAAGCGCCATTGCGCGGTTGCGCGACCTGCTGGACAACCCGCCCGACGGGATGGTGGTTTAGCGCGTTTCGCGCCTGAAAACGGCCATCTGGCTTGCCCCGCCAAGCTTTGGGTGCGCGCCGCCCAGGTCTTGAAATACCACATCGTATCCATGCGCATGCGCGACCCGCGCAGCCCATGCGCGGAATTTGACGCGCGGCCACTCGAATTTGTGGTCAGGGTGGCGAAAGCGGTGGGGCGGCACACCCAGCAGCGTGTTGAATTCGGCATTGGGCGTGGTCACGACAAGCTTTGCAGGCCGCAAGGTCCGCCACAAGGCACGTTCCAGTTTCGACAGATGCGCCGGATCCAGATGTTCGATGACCTCGACCAGTGCGGCGCAGTCGAACCCGGCCAGATCGGGCGGCGGGTCCAGAGCAGAGGCCATTCGTATCTCGACGCCAGCTTGGCGGGGCATGCGCGACCGCAGACGGGCCAAAGTCCCGGCGCAGGGGTCGATCCCGACCAGCCGTTCAAGCCCGTGTGTGCCCGCCAGCCGCAGCATCAACTCGCCATCGCCGCAGCCAAGGTCAAGCACCCGCGTCGGGGCGTCTGCAAGAATTTCGGCCAAGACCGTATCCAGTCGGTCGCGGTGCAACGCTGTTGTCATGGCTGGCCTTTCACGTCAGGCAAAAAGCCACTGAAATATCTCGCCCGAAATCCGGTAGACAAAAAACGCTCCTGTCGCGGCCACCATATAGCCTGCCAGCATCAACACCCCGTCGCGAAACAGCAACCCCGCCGCGAACAGCGCAAGCGCGCAGGCGACAAAGCTTGTGACAAAGGGCATCAACTCTATCAGGGGCATGAAGAGTGGCATAATGCAGCAAATCAGCAGCGCAGGATAGTTGCCGGGGCGGTCGGTCAGCACGGTCAGGCGTTCGTTTATGAACGGATCAAGCCAATAGGCAAGCTTGCGCAAAAAACGCAGGCTTTGATCGAACCTGCGCGCGCTCAACCGTTTGCGCAGCAGGAATTCGGGCAGCCAGACCTTGTCATGTTTCAGCACGATCTGCATGGCAATCAGCCCGATGGCAATGCACAGCATCGTCGGCACTGTCGGGATGGCAGAGGCGGGCGAGACAATCGCCAGTGCGGGCACCAGCAACATCGGCCCGAAGGACCGTGGCCCGAGCGTGTCGACAATGTTGCGCAGGGTCACACCGTCTGTGCTTCCTGCCTCTGCCACATGCTTGACCAGCCTGTGCAGATTGCCGCGCTTGTATTTGAGTTTCGCGCCGATAGGGCCGCGGTCGAAGGGCATGTGCTTGGGCCGCCTTGAAATAGAATAGGGATTATATGGCGTTTGGCGCAGCTCTGCACCACTGCAATAACGCAAGCGTGAGCCTGTGCCGCGACTATAGCTGTGCCGCCACCGATGCCGATTGCGCTGCGCGCCAGACCTGACGGGGTTGGAGGGCATCGTCGAGAAGCACCATATCGGCTTGTGCCCCGGGCGTGAAACGCCCCAGATGGCGCGCCCCGATCGTATCGGCGGGGATACGGCTGGCCATGGCGAGCGCGCGTTCCACCGGCACGCCCAGTCCGGCCAGATGCGCCACCGATTGAGGTAGCGAAATATCGGCACCCGCCAGCGTGCCATCGGCCAGTGTCAGACGTTTGTTGCGGCGGAACACTTGCCGCCCGTTCAGCATGAAAGAAC
The DNA here is from genome assembly GCF_900499075.1 of Roseinatronobacter ekhonensis. GTDB lineage: Bacteria > Pseudomonadota > Alphaproteobacteria > Rhodobacterales > Rhodobacteraceae > Roseinatronobacter > Roseinatronobacter ekhonensis. Next base: position 4,978 of record NZ_UIHC01000026.1, read on the forward strand.
TGGCTGTGCTTCCTGCCGCCGCCATCGCGTCGCTGACCAGAAACAGCCGATCCGGGGCCATCATGTTCAGGGCAACGCGCAATGGGTCCTCTGCCACATGCACGCCATCGGCAATAATGCCTGCGCGCGCATCGCTGCACAGCGTGGCACCGACCAGCCCCGGCGCGCGGTTGCCAAGCTGGCTCATGGCATTGAACAGATGGGTCACGCAGCTTGCACCATCAGCGAAGGCAGCGCGCGCTTCTTCGGCGGTGCAATTCGTGTGGCCAAGGCTGACGACCGCGCCCGCTGCCCGCAATCTTGCGATCTGCGCCGAGGTGACTGCGACCGGCGCCAATGTCACCATCAGCGCGGGCAGGTCATGCGCGGCTTGTTCCATTGCGGCCAGATCGGCCTCGTCCATCGGGCGGATCAGGGCCGGATCATGCGCACCATGGCGGGCCGGGTCCAGATGCGGGCCTTCCAGATGAAGCCCGGCAAATCCGGGGATCTTGGCCTTTGCCGCCGCACGCGCGGCGGCAAGCACCCGCCCCGTCACGTCGGGCCGGTCCGTGATCAGCGTGGGCAGGATGCTGGTGGCCCCCAGGGCAAGATGCGCCGCGCAGATGCGGGCGATCTGGTCAATGTCGGTGTCGGGGCCGATCATCTCGCCCCCGCCGCCATTGACTTGCAGGTCTACCATACCCGGCGCCAGCACCCCTGCGCCTGGCTCTGTCACCGGCACACCTGCGGGGATCGTGTCGACCACAGCTTCGACACGCGCACCGTCCAGCAACAGCGCCCGGCCCGTATGTATCTGCCAGCCGTCGAAAATCTGGTCTGCCCGGAGCGCGCGTCGCATCAGACCGTCTCTGTTACTTTGCGCAGGTGGCGCGGCGTGTCGGGCTGCAAGCCGCGACGGCGTGCCAGCGCCTCTATGAAGACATAGAAGCTGACGACGCTCAGAAGCGGGTCCAAAAGCGGGTGCAATGGTGCGGCGCGTGGCAATTCCGTGGTGCCTGCAACCTTGTCGGTCACGAACACATCTGCGCCTTGGCCTGCAAGCTTGGCGGCGGTGTCACAAAACCCATCGCGCGCGGCATCATCGCAGATCAGGCCCAGCACCGGAAAACCGCGTTCCACAAGTGCGGACGGGCCATGCAGAACCTCGGCAGCGGAATAGGCTTCGGCATGAATGGCGCTGGTTTCCTTGAACTTGAGCGCGATTTCAGACGCAATCGCATATCCCGGTCCGCGCCCCAGCACATAGAGCGCAGGCGCGCGCACCAGGCGGTCGGCAAGGGGCGACCAGTCTTGCGCAAGTGCCGTAGCACAGGCGTCGGGCAACTTGGCCAACGCGGTTTTCAGCGCAGTATCTTCGGCCCAATGGGCCAGCATGGCCAAAGCGGCGACCACAGAGGTGACAAAGGTCTTGGTGGCCGCAACGCTTTGCTCTGGTCCGCAACCCAGCGGCAGGCAGAAATCGGCGGTTGCGCCAAGCGGCGCTTCGGGGTGGTTGGTGATGGCCAGTGTCTTGGCCCCGGCGGATGCACTGGCGCGGGTCATCGCCACGATATCGGGGCTTTTGCCAGACTGCGAAATCCCCACGCAAAGCGTGCGTGGCAGGCGCAGCGGCACACCGTAGACCGATGCAACCGATGGGCCGACAGAGGCAACGGGCACCCCCGTGAGGATTTCGCAAGCATATTTCATATAAGTCGCCGCGTGGTCGGACGAGCCGCGCGCAACACTGGTTACAAGTTGGGGGTCATGCGCGCGAAGCGCGGCACCGATGTCGTCCAGTGTTGCGGCATTGCATGTCAGCATTTCACGCACCCGATCCGGAATTTCCGCAATCTCGCGCGCCATATGGGTTTCGGTCATTCGGTAAGTCCTTTGGTTTTGGCCAAATGGCGGGCACGCCAGAGCGCCCCGTCCAGTGCAGTGCCTTTGGGTGGTGTGATGTGCAGGGGCGGGCTTGTGCCTTGCGCGATCCGGTCCAGCAGAACCGGACCTAGCCCGCCCGTTGCCGCGACAGGCAATTCGGCGTTACCGGCCTGCAAATGGCGGATAGCCTTCAACAGATAGGCACAGCCCTCGTCCAAAATGCGGCGGGACAACGCACAGCCTGCTTTGTCCAACGCAACGATCTGCGGTGCAAGCGACGCGAAATCGGCGGGCCGGGACGCGGATGTAAAGGCCAGAAGCGCCGGCACGGTTTTGAAGCGTGCCCAGACGGCTTTGGCAAGCGGTGCATCCGGAACAAGCCCGTCGCGCACATGAAGCGCGGCAGACAGGGCGCGCCGCCCAAGCCATGCGCCGCCAGCCTCATCGCCCAACGCGAAGCCGTAGCCGCCCACCCGTTGCATCTGCCCCCCGACCTGCCGCGCCAGCACAGATCCGGTGCCAACTGCCATGACGATCCCGTCCGCATCTTCGAACGCGCCGGACAGGGAAATATCTATGTCGCCCAAAACCGTCAGGTTCGGGTAGGGCAAGGCCGCCGAAAGCCGCGCGGCTGCGCCGGATTCGGATGCACCAGCCAAGCCAAGGACGATATGCAGGTCAGTGTCGGCATAGTCTTCGGCAGCCAGCAGGCGGGCCAACACATCGCTGATCTGCTGCTCTGCGCCGGTGGGGTCGGAATGGATATTGGCGCTGCCTCCCTCGAAAATGGCGCCAAGGCTTCCATCAGCACGGGCAGCGCGTGCACGGCACCCGGTGCCGCCCCCATCAAGGCCAATATACAGCGTCATTTTTCACCTCATCATTTGATCTAATACCACAGTAATACCAAAAGGAAAGAGGCTTTGGCCGACGACCTGATACCGCGAGCCGGAGACGGGAAAATTTATCATGGTACCTTTATATCATTTATTTTCATATAAATAGGCTAAAACCTTCTGGTTGAATGCCAGACATCTATCACCCAAACGAGGTTTTGAAAAAGAAAACTCTGGACAAGTGGTATTAGTTTGGCATTACATGTGGCGCAGGGGATGCATGGGGACTACACCGCCAGTAACGTGCGGTGGACCATTGCGTCCTTCGGCAACACGGAGGTTCCACAAAATGACGGCACGCAAGACGACTTTCGCCGCGGCGGCATTCCTGCTCAGCGGCACTGCGCTTATGGCGCAGGATGTGACGCTGACCATCGAAAGCTGGCGCAACGATGACATCTCGATCTGGCGCAACCAGATCATCCCCGCATTCGAGGCGGAATATCCCGGCATCAAGCTGGATTTCCAGCCGACCGCGCCCGCGCAATACAATTCCGCGCTCAACTCCAAGCTGGATGCGGGTACGGCGGGCGATATCGTCACCTGCCGCGCGTTCGACGCGTCGCTGGCGCTGTTCCAGAACGGACAACTTGCAGACCTGACCGAACTGGACGGCATGGCGAATTATTCCGACGTGGCGAAATCGGCATGGTCCACCGATGATGGCAGCCAGCAATTCTGCGTGCCGATGGCGTCCGTGATCCACGGGTTCATCTACAACGCCGATGCGTTCGAGGAACTGGGGCTGGAAGAGCCTGAAACCGTTGACGAATTCTTTGCCGTGCTGGATGCGATTGCCGAAGATGGCAGCTATATCCCGATGGCGATGGGCGTGAACGACCAGTGGGAAGCGGCGACGATGGGCTATGCCAATATCGGGCCGAACTACTGGAACGGCGAAGAGGGGCGCAACGCGTTGATCGCCGGCGAGGCGAAGCTGACCGATGCCGAATTCGTCGCCCCGTTCGAGCAACTGGCGCGCTGGTCCGACTATCTGGGCCGTGGGTTCGAATCGCAAAGCTATCCTGACAGTCAGAACCTGTTCACCCTGGGCCGTGCCGCAATTTTCCCGGCCGGATCGTGGGAGATCGCGGGCTTCCGCACGCAGGCTGATTTCGAGATGGGGGCCTTCCCGCCGCCAGTGCAGAACGCGGGCGACACCTGCTACATTTCCGACCATACCGATATGGGCATGGGTTTGAACGCGGCCTCGCCGCATCAGGAAGCCGGGCGCACTTTCCTGAACTGGCTAGGCAGCAGCGAATTTGCCAACCTGTTCGCCAATGCTGTGCCGGGCTTCTTCCCGCTGTCGAATGCCGATGTGTCGCTGGATGATCCTCTGGCGCAGGAATTCATCAGCTGGCGTGGCGAGTGTGAAAGCTCGATCCGGCCCTTCCACCAGATCCTGTCGCGTGGCACGCCCAACCTTTCGAATGAAAGCTGGGGCACATCTGCCAACGTGATCCGTGGTGGCCAGACCCCCGAAGAGGCTGGCGCGCAAATGCAAGAGGGTCTCGCCTCTTGGTATGAACCGCAGCAGTAAACCTGCTCTGGGCGGCCCCGTTTCGGGGCTGCCCAATCACTTTTCCCGAACCTGATAGGTTGCCTATGTCTGACCGCGCCCAGAAAAGGCCGTTCCGTTGGCATATCGTTGTGTTTCTGGCACCTGCCGTGCTGATCTACACCGCGATCATGATCATACCGCTCTTCGGCACGCTGAACCTGTCGCTATTTGCGCGCGCAGAGGACGGCACCCGCGTTTTTGTCGGGTTGCAGAACTTCCGCACCCTGTTCGGCGATGACCGCTGGTCCGATGCCTTCTGGAACGCAACCGGCAACAACCTGTGGTTTTTCGTCATTCACATGCTCGTGCAGAACCCTATCGGGATTGCGCTGGCGGCCATCCTGTCCACACCGAAACTGCGCTTTGCCGCGTTCTACCGCACGGCTATTTTCATCCCCGCCATTCTGAGCTTCGTGATTGTCGGCTTTGTCTGGAAGCTGATCCTGTCGCCGCTGTGGGGCGTTGCGCCCACATTCATGGATGCACTGGGCCTCGGCGACTGGTTCGCGCCGTGGCTGGGGTTGGAGCGGTCGGCGCTGACCACGCTGGCGCTTATTTCGGTCTGGCAATTCGTCGGCATCCCGATGATGCTGATGTATGCCGCACTTCTATCCATCCCCGACGAGGTTCTGGAAGCTGCCGAGATGGACGGCATCACCGGCGCAAGCCAGTTCTGGAAGATCAAGCTGCCGCTGCTGCTGCCCACCATCGGGATCATTTCGATCCTGACTTTCGTCGGCAACTTCAACGCGTTCGACCTGATTTATGTGACTCAAGGCGCGCTGGCGGGACCGAATTTCACCACCGATATTCTGGGGTCATACCTGTTCCGCACCTTCTTTGGGTTTCAGTTGCAACTTGGCGATCCGAATATGGGGGCGACGGTGGCGACCGTGATGTTCGCGATCATTCTGGTCGGCGTCTCTATCTACTTGTTCGGCGTTCAAACGCGGCTGCGCCGCTACCAGTTTTGAAAGGGGCCGGAAGATGATGACCTCTGCCCGTGCCAATATGGGGCGCTCTGCCGCCGCCCATGCTATCCTGATCGCCTACACGGTATTGGCGCTCTATCCGGTGTTCCTGATCCTGATAAACTCGGTCAAAGGGCGGCGCGCCATTTTCAACGACCCGCTTTCACTGCCCACGGCCGAAACCTTCGACCCGATCGGCTTTCAGACGGTGTTGGAGCAGGGCAATTTCCTGCTCTATTTCCAGAACAGCCTGATCGTGACGGTGGCGTCCCTGTTCTTTGTGCTGCTGTTCGGGGCAATGGCGGCGTTTGCGCTGGCCGAATACCGGTTTCGCGGCAACCTGCTGATGGCGCTGTATCTGGCGCTGGGCATCATGATCCCGATCCGTTTGGGAACGGTGGCGATTCTGGAAATCATGGTCGCGGCGGGGTTGGTCAACACGCTGACGTCCTTGGTGCTGGTCTATACCGCGCAAGGGTTGCCGCTGGCGGTGTTCATCCTGTCGGAATTCATGCGGCAGGTGTCGGATGACCTGAAGAACGCCGCACGGATTGACGGCCTCAGCGAATACCGCATCTTTTTCACCATCGCGCTGCCACTGGTGCGCCCCGCCATGGCGACGGTTGCCGTGTTCACCATGATCCCGATCTGGAATGATCTGTGGTTCCCGCTGATCCTGGCACCGGGAGAGGCCACGAAAACCCTGACGCTCGGCAGCCAGATCTTCCTTGGCCAGTACGTGACCGACTGGAACGCGGTTCTGGCGGCGCTGTCGCTGGCGATATTTCCGGTGGTGGTTTTGTATCTGATCTTTTCGCGCCAGTTGATCCGGGGCATCACGAAAGGAGCGGTCAAATGATCCGTGTGCTTGTCGTGGGCCTTGGGCAGATGGGGCAAAGCCATGCGCTGGCCTATGCCACCAACCCTGCCTATCAGGTCGTGGGATTGGTTAACCGCAGCCCTGTAGACCTGCCGGAAGCGCTGGCCCACCTGCCGGTTGACCACGATTTCGATGCGGCCTTGGCGCGGCTAAACCCCGATATGGTTGCGATTGCCACCTATTCCGACAGCCATGCGCAGCTTGCCCTGAAAGCAATGGATGCTGGCGCGCATGTGTTCGTCGAAAAGCCGCTCGCCACCACGGTTGACGAATGTGAACGTGTGGCAGACACCGCCCGCGCAACCGGCCGCAAGCTGATGGTCGGCCATATCCTGCGCCACCACCCGACATGGCAGGCCCTGATTGCCGAAGCGCGCGCATTGCATGGCCCCTATGTGTTCCGGCTGAACCTGAACCAGCGCTCCACCGGCCCTGCATGGGAGATTCACAAGGCGCTCATGCAATCGACGCCCCCTATTGTGGATTGCGGCGTGCATTATGTTGATGTGATGTGCCAGATCACCGACTCGGCGCCCGTTGAGGTGCGCGGCATGGGCCTGCGCCTGAGCGATGAGATCGCGCCCGATATGTACAATTACGGCCATTTCCAAGTGCTGTTCGAGGACGGCTCTTGCGGTTGGTATGAAGCGGGCTGGGGGCCGATGATGTCCGAAACCGCGCATTTCGTCAAAGACGTGGTCAGCCCCGGTGGCGCGGTCAGCTTGCGCGCGCCGCAAGGCGTGGGCTCTGCCGATGTCGAAGGGCACACCGCCGCCGACCAGTTGATTGTCGCGCCCACAGGCCAGGGCGAAACCTGCCACGAATTTCCCGACAGCCCCGGCCATCAGGCCCTGTGCGACCGTCAGGCCGCCGCAATGGCGCAGGCGATAACCGAAAACCAGGATCTGACCCGCCATGCAAAAGATGCCGTGCGGTCCGTCGCCATATGTCTGGCGGCAGATGAAAGCGTGCGCAGCGGCCAGCCCGTGCGCCTGAAGCCAAGAGGATAGAATGGGACACCTGACACTGCACAATGCCTGCAAATCCTTTGGCACCGTCGATGTGATCCGCGATGTGACCCTAGAGGTTCAGGACGGTGAATTCTGTGTGTTTGTCGGCCCTTCGGGCTGCGGAAAATCCACATTGTTGCGCATGATCGCAGGGCTGGAGGATATCACCTCTGGCGATATTCGCATTGATGGACAGTTGGTCAACACCACACCGCCCTCGCAGCGCGAGATCGCGATGGTGTTCCAGTCCTACGCGCTCTATCCGCATCTGAACGTGCGTGACAATATGGGGCTGGGTCTGAAACAGGCAGGCCAGCCCAAGGCGCAGATCGCCGAGTCGGTCGATCGCGCGGCGGGGATGCTGGACCTTGGCAGTTATCTGACCCGTCGCCCCGGTGAACTGTCGGGCGGGCAGCGTCAGCGTGTGGCCATTGGCCGTGCCATCGTGCGCAAGCCCAAGCTGTTCCTGTTCGACGAGCCGTTGTCGAACCTTGATGCGGCCCTGCGTGTGCAGACCCGCATTGAAATCGCCAATCTGCACCGCGAACTGGGCGCAACGATGGTTTATGTCACCCACGACCAGGTCGAGGCGATGACGCTCGCCGACCGCATCGTGGTGCTTCGTGACGGCCGGATTGAACAAGTCGGTGCCCCGATGGAGCTGTATAACAACCCCGCCAACGAATTCGTCGCCGGATTTATAGGATCGCCCAAGATGAACTTTCTGGACGCCCCCGCGCTGGGTGCGGTTGGAAAATCCATGGGTGTGCGACCGGAACACATCACCCTTGCAGACAGCGGCGCGGGCATAGATGGGCGCGTCAGCCATGTCGAGCATCTGGGCGGGGAAACGCTGGTTTATGTCAATGCCGACCCCCATGGGCTGGTCACGGTGCGGCTGTTCGGCGAGCACGCCTACGCGGTCAATGATAGCCTTGTCATGCGTCCCGATATGGCGCGCGCGTTCCATTTCGACGATACCGGGCAGCGCCTGCATCCGGCATCTGCCTGAAGGACCATATCATGACCGAACTCGCCGACCCGCGCTACCGCGACATTGACACTTGGGATGACGAAACCGCGCTGCGCGCCATGCTGGAAGGGCAAATGGCGGCGCTGGCCGCGATCGCGCCCGCGCTGCCCGAAATGGCCGATGTGGTTGCCGCCGCCGCGCCACGCCTGCGCGCGGGCGGGCGGCTGGTCTATGCGGGTGCGGGCACGTCCATTCGTGTCGCGGTGCAAGACGGCATCGAATTGGGCCCGACCTATGATTGGCCAGAGGCGCGCACGCTGTACCTGATCGCAGGGGGCGAAGCCGCCCTCATGCTGGGTATTGAAGGGGCCGAAGACAATGCCGAGGATGGGCGCGCCCAAGTCGCGGATAACGGCATCGGGCCGGACGATGTGGTCATCGGCCTTGCCGCCAGCGGGCGCACGCCGTTTACCGTTGCGGTCATAGAGGCAGCGCGCGTGACCGGCGCGCTGACCGTAGGCATTGCCTGCAACGCAGGCGCGCCGCTCTGCGCAGTGGCCGAACACGGCATTCTGGCCGCGACCGGGGCCGAGGCGATTGCAGGGTCCACCCGCATGAAAGCAGGCACGGCGCAAAAGGCGATTCTGAACCTGTTGTCCACGCAGATCATGCTGCGGCTGGGCCATGTGCATCGCGGCTTGATGGTCGATATGCGGCCCCAGAACATCAAGCTGCGCGGGCGCGCAACCGGGATGGTGGCAACTCTGGCGCAGGTCGATGACGCCACGGCGCAAGCCGCCTTGGAAACGGCCAGTTGGCAGATCAAACCCGCGATTCTGGTAGCGCAGGGTTATGATTTGCCTGCGGCCCGCGCCGCGCTGGACGCAGCCCAAGGTGTGCTGCGCAATGTCGCCGGGGCACAGGTATGACGTTGCGGCCCGAGCTTTTGTCGGGCAAGGCGGATTCAACGCCGCTCTATGTGAGGCTGGCCTCACTCCTGCGCGAACAGGTGCGCCACGGTGCTTTCGCGGTTGGCGAAGCCTTGCCATCCGAGCGCCAGCTATCCGAACAGCTTGATGTGTCGCGCGTAACGGTGCGCAAGGCGCTGGAATTGCTGATGCGCGAGGGGGCTCTGTCGCGCAAGCAGGGGTCGGGCACGTTTGTCGCCCCGCGGATCGAACAGCCATCGGCGTTGCTGGCGGGCTTCTCGGCAGATCTCGCGCGGCGCGGCATGGCGCCGGGGTCCGTCTGGCTGGAAAAAGCGATTGCGCCTGCCGCGCCCGAGGATGTGTTGGTCTTCGGCCTGCCGGTGGCGTCGCAAGTGGCGCGGTTTTTGCGCATTCGCACCGCGAATGATGAACCACTGGCGCTGGAACAAGCGACGGTTCCGGCGCGGTTTCTTCCCGATCTGGGACATGTAAGCACGTCGCTGTATGACGCGTTGGACCATCTGGGCAACAAGCCTGTCACGGGTTTGCAGCGGATCACCGCGTCCTTGGCGACAGAGGCCGAGGCCGGGCATTTATGTGTTCCGCCCGGCGCCGCCATTCTGCGGATCGAGCGGCGCGGCTACCTGCGTGATGGCACCATGGTCGAATTCACCCGCTCGGCCTATCGTGGCGACCGGTACGATTTCGTCAGCGAGTTGCGCGAGCTATAGCGCACCTGCCGAAAGGCACAGCGCATGATGCAGGCTGGCTGCGAACGAACGCGGACCATAGACGCTATACGTCGCCCCGCGTCGCAACAGGTAGCAGCCGATATGCTCCATCACCGTGCGCCGCGCGAAACGGTTGGGCAGGGTGGCAAGGTCCAGATTGGTCAGCCGCGCCAGCATGTCGTCCGGCCCATCGCCCGACAGGTCGAATCGCGCCCATGCGTCGGTTTGCTCTGTGACGCTGGCCAGCCCCTCAAACCGCGTTCCAAGGTCGCGCGCCATGTCCTCGTGCGTGGCGAAGGGTGCTTCCAGCATCCACATGTCGGGGCCAAGCCAGAAACCCGTCTTGGCATCGCCCGAATGCTGCGCCACCTCCGGCACCGGCGCGCCCAGCCAGTCGGCCAGCGCGGTGGCGCAGGGTTCGGATTTCCCCCGCCGCGCCGCGACAGAGGCGAGCGCGACATTCGGGTTTTCCGCAATCGTGACACCGCCGATCATGTCGTGCCGGGGCGTCGCCGCGCCAAGCGCGGTCAGGGGGGCAAGGTCATGCACGAAGCCGTTCTCCTTCCGGGTCCACGAAATGGGGCGAGACGATCTCGACCGGCACATCTACCCCTGTCAGTGGCGACGCCGCGCGCAGGCGCGTGCCCATCCGCGTGCCGCCCGCCTGCACAAAGGCCAGTGCGATATAGCTGCCAATCGTCGGCGAGTAACAGGCAGAGGTCGCATAGCCGAGGTCGTTCGCGGCCGTAGCTGCCGCACCCGGTTCCAATATATGCGCGCCCGCCGGAATCTGCTTCTGCGGATTGACCGCGCGCAGGCCGACCAGTTCCAGCCCGCCCTCTTCGGTCAGCCCCTCGCGGCGTGACAGGACCGCGCCGATGCTGTCTTTCTTGGTGCTGACCATGCGGCCCAGCCCAAGATTGCGCGCGGTGGTGGTGCCGTTCAGTTCATTCCCGGCGGCGTGGCCTTTTTCAATGCGCATAACCCCAAGCGCCTCGGTGCCATAGGGCGTGACGCCCAGATCGGCGCCCTTATCCATCAAGCGGCGCATAAGTGCGTCGCCGTAGCGGGTGGGCACGGCCAACTCGAAAGCCAACTCGCCCGAGAACGAGATGCGGAACAGCCGGGCGCGCAACCCGCCGCAAACGGTGATTTCTGCGCAACCCATGAATGGGAAAGCGTCGTTCGACAGGTCATAGGCCGGGTCGACAATCCGTTGCAACAGTTCACGGGATTTCGGCCCTGCCACGGCGACCTGCGCCCAGGCTTCGGTTGTGGACACAAGCTGCACATCCATGTCGGGCCAAAGGCACTGGCGCGCGAATTCCATATGCCGGAACACCGGCACGGCGTTGGCGGTCGTGGTTGTGACGACGAAATGATCCTCGGCCAGACGCGCGGCGGTGCCGTCATCCATGGCAATGCCGTCCTCGCGCAGCATCAGCCCGTAGCGCGTTTTACCGACCGCCAGTTTGGCAAACCCGTTGCAATAGATGCGGTTCAGGAACGCGGCTGCATCCGCGCCCTGCACGTCGATTTTGCCCAAGGTGGTCACGTCGCAAATGCCGACACCGCTGCGGGTGGCGTTGACCTCTCGGTCCACGGTTTGCCGCCAATGCGTTTCACCGGCGTGCGGGAAATATTGCGCACGCAGCCATTGGCCGACCTCGACAAAGGTTGCCCCCTGTTCCGTTGCCCAGACATGGCTGGGGGTCTTGCGGGTGGGTTTGAAATCGGGGCCGGTGGCACGCCCCGCCAACGCCCCCATGGCCACGGGCGTGTAGGGCGGGCGGAACATGGTTGTTCCGGTCGCTTCTATACTCTGGCCGGCCAGTTCGGCCATAACCGCAAGTCCACCAAGGTTAGAGGTCTTGCCCTGATCCGTCGCCATGCCCAGTGTGGTATACCGTTTCAGATGCTCGACCGAGCGGAACCCTTCCTGATGCGCAAGTTTCACGTCCTTGACGGTTACGTCATTCTGGAAATCGAGCCATGCACGTTTGGTGCCGCCGACATGCCAGAAGGGGGTAATGCGGTAGAGCGCGTCATCCGCTTGCGGCAGGTCGGGCGTGCTGGCCGGGATGCCAAGGTCGCCCAAAGCTGCCGCTGCCTGTGCCGCACCACCGGCCAGCGCGGCATGGGTGCCGAACTGTCCTGCGGCGGCACCTGCGACCAACATTCCAACGGGCAACATGCCGCCGGGTACAAAGCTTGCGATGTCATCGCGCCAGACGGGCCGCCCGCGCTGGTGGCACGACAGCGCGACATTCGGGTTCCACCCGCCAGAGACACCGAGCGCGCCGACCTCCAGCCAGTGGCTGCGCCCGTTCGCGCGGGTGATCTGCGCCGCGCTCAGGCCCAACCGCCCGCGCGTGCCGGTGATCTGCCCACCGGCGATGACCTCTGTGCCGTCGAGCTTCGGCGCATCGGCGCGGGTGTCGATCACCGCGCGGACATCGACACCCAGCGCAATCAGGTCGCGCGCTGTGGCGTGGCCGCTGTCGTTATTCGTAAAGATCGCCACACGGCTCGCGGGGCTGACGGCCCAGCGATGGGCATAGGCCGCAAGCGCGCCCGCCAGCATGATGCCAGGGCGGTCGTTGTCAGCAAAGGCAATCGGGCGTTCCAGTGCCCCGGCGCAGAGCACAGCGCGCTTGGAATAGATGCGCCAAAGCGTCTGACGCGGCTTGCCGGGCAGAGGTTGGGGCAGGTGGTCCGAGACACGTTCCACCGCGCCGTAGATACCGTGGTCGAACGCGCCGACCACCGTGGTACGGGGCAATATTCGGACATTGGGCAGAGTGCCCAGCTCTGCGAGCACCTGTGCCGCCCAGTCGGTTGCTGCCTGCCCACCGATCTGCTCTGCCGACGCGTTCAGCCGCCCACCGGGGGTATAATCCTCATCTGCCAAGATGACCCGCGCGCCTGCTCGCGCGGCGGTTAGCGCAGCCATCAGGCCGGATGGTCCGGCGCCGATCACCAGCAGGTCACAATGCAGAAAGCCCTTGTCGTAGCTATCGGGGTCCGGGTCGGTGCTGATCGCGCCCAGACCAGCGGCGCGGCGGATCATAGGCTCATACAGCTTTTCCCAGAACGCAGCGGGCCACATGAAGGTCTTGTAATAGAACCCGGCGGTCAGGAAGGGCGACAGGCGGTCATTGATCGCCATCGCGTCGAACCGCAGGCCGGGCCATGCGTTTTGCGAGCGCGCCTCTAGCCCGTCGAACAGTTCTGCCACCGTTGCGCGGGTGTTGGGCTCCTGTCGCCCGCCCCGGCCCAGCGTGACAAGCGCGTTGGGTTCTTCGCTGCCCGCCGCGATCGGGCCGCGCGGGCGGTGATACTTGAAGGACCGCCCCATCAGCCGCACGCCATTGGCCAGCAGTGCCGAAGCGAGCGTATCGCCCGGATGGCCGCGATACTGCTGCCCGTCGAAAGTGAAACGCAGGCTTTGGCTGCGGTCGATTTGTCCGCCGGAAGGAAGTCTCATGCGCTGCGCCCCTTCGCCCGCGCGACATCGCGCGCCAGTTCGACCGATGTGATGTCATGCGTGACCGTGTCGCGGGTGACGACAAGCCAGGAGCGGTCGCCCTGTTCGTGGAACCACAATTCACGGTGCAGGCCTGCCGGGTTGTCGCGCAGATACAGGTAGTCGTGGAACGCTGCGTCGGCGCCGTCGGCCATGCCATCGGGCCGGTCGATCAAGGACGCGTCGCCCAGATAGGTGAATTCCTGCGCATCGCAGGGGCCAAGCAGAGGATGGTTGATGATCATGTGCAAATGTCCTGACGTGGCGCGGTATGGCGGCTGTCGGAATGTGAGTATTTGGGGCAAGATGAAGTTTGCATGAGGCGCTCAATGCAGGTTGGGCTGCGCGCCCATGCCTTTTTCGTCGATCATCCGCCCGCGTTTGAAGCGGTCGAAACGGTAGGCGGTGGCGGTCGGGTGCGGCGTGTCTGTGGCCAGCAGATGCGCGAAACACCAGCCAGAGGCCGGGGTGGCCTTGAACCCGCCATAGCACCAACCGCCGTTGAAATAGAGCCCGTCGATATGCGTGCGGTCGATGATGGGCGAGCCGTCCATCGACATGTCCATGATGCCGCCCCACATGCGCAACAGGCGCACGCGGCCAAGACCGGGAAAGAGCGCCATGCCGCCTTCGGCCACGTCTTCGACCACGGGCAGGTTGCCGCGCTGGGCGTAGGAATTGTAGCCGTCCAGATCGCCGCCGAAGACTAGCCCGCCCTTGTCGGACTGGCTGCAATAGAAATGCCCTGCGCCGAAGGTGATGACGCCGGGCAGGACCGGTTTCAGCCCCTCGGTGACAAAGGCTTGAAGCACATGGGATTCGATGGGCAGGCGCATGCCAGCCTTGGCCATCATGCGGCTGGAATTGCCCGCAACCGCCACGCCGACCTTGCCCGCGCCGATGAACCCGCGCGAGGTCTCGACTCCAAGGCAGGTGCCGTTTTCGATGCGAAAGCCAGTCACCTCGCAATTCTGGATGATGTCGACGCCGCGGCTGTCTGCGCCGCGCGCATAGCCCCAGGCAACCGCATCGTGCCGGACCGTGCCGCCTCGGCGCTGTGCCAAGCCGCCCTTGATGGGAAAGCGCGCATTGTCGAAATTCAGGAACGGGTATTCGCGGCGGACCTGTTCGGCGGTCAGCAATTCGGCATCCGCGCCATTCAGGATCATGGCATTGCCACGCCGGGTGAAGGCGTCGCGCTGCGCATCCGAGTGGATAAGGTTCAGGATGCCGCGCTGGCTGACCATGGCGTTATAGTTGAAATCCTGCTCCAACCCTTCCCATAGTTTCAGCGAGAACTCGTAGAATGGTTCATTGCCGTCGAGCATGTAATTCGAGCGGATGATGGTCGTGTTGCGCCCGACATTGCCGCCGCCGATCCAGCCCTTTTCCAGAACCGCGATATTGGCCTGCCCGAACTGGCGCGCAAGGTAGTAGGCGGTTGCCAGCCCATGACCGCCGCCCCCGATGATGACGATGTCGTAACGCGGCTTGGGGGCCGGGTCGCGCCATGCGGGCTGCCAGCCTTTATGGCCGGTCAGGGCCTGTTGCAGAACGCGAAAGCCGGAATAGCGCATCGGGGCCCTCCTTTGTGGCCTCCTCTGCATATCGCTGCAGTGCCGCGCGCGTCACGCGCAAATCGGACATGACCCTTCTCAGATGCGACTCTGGCGGCGGAAAGCGCCATAAATAGTTGCAGGAAGTTCGCGACTCGCGCGTTAAAATGCGACACGCCCGGCCCCCGTGGAAAGGGCCGGGCGCACAAGGCCCACGCGTTGGCCGGGGGTTATTCCGCCGGCGTGGTCTCTGCCTCGTTCTGCAAATAGGCTTCCATGCTGTCATCCAGCGCGTCTTTCCATGGCGTATGGTGGACAGGTGCCATTGTGCCCGTGATGACCGAGCGGTAGCTGTTGTTGCGGAAGGCCATGATGTCCTTGGCCTTGTGCTTTTTCCACTGGTAGAACGCCTCGCATGCGCCGCCGACGTCGAAAGAGGGATAATCGGTTTCGGCCACGAGTTCCTGAATATAGTCGCCCTGATACTTGATGGCGTATTTGGTGTCGTCGCTGGTCTCTTCGCGGGCCTCGCGTTCTGCGACATCCGCCAGCAGCTCCGCTTTGTCCTCGGGGATCGCAAGCTTGCCCATGATCGCGTCGCGCACCCACCAGGCTTGCGCATCGAACATGTTGAAGGTGAACCATTGGTCCTGCATGCCCAAATAGAACAGCTTGGGGTTATGCACCCAGACCACGCCTTTATACAGGTCTGCCGCGGCCAGCCGATTGGCGGTTTTCAGGCGCAGATCGTCGGGCAGGAAGTTGAAGCTATGCTTGTAGCCGGTGCACAGAATGATCGCATCGACATCTTTTGACGTGCCATCCTTGAAATAGGCGGTGTTGCCGTCGACCCGTTCCAGCGCGGGCTTTTCTTCCCAGTTCGAGGGCCAGTCGAAGCCCATCGGGGCAGAACGGTAGCAGGACGTGACTGTTTTTGCGCCGTATTTCCAGCATTGCGAGCCGATATCCTCGGCGGAATAGGACGAGCCCATCACCAGAATATCCTTGTCGGTGAATTCGCGCGCATCGCGGAAATCATGCGCGTGCAGCAAGCGCCCGTTGAAGGATTCGAAGCCCGGGTAATGCGGCACATTAGGCACCGAGAAATGGCCCGACGCGACGATAACATTGTCGAAGTCTTCGGAATAGACAGTGTCTTTCGAATGGTCATGCACCGTTACGGTAAATTTTTCGGTGCCGGTATCGTAGCTGATCCAGCGCACTACGGTGCTGAAACGGATCATGTCGCGCACACCGGCCTTGTTCACGCGGCCTTCGATGTAGTCGAACAACACGGCGCGTGGCGGGTAAGAGGCGATCTGCTTGCCGAAATGCTCCTCGAACGAATAATCGGCGAATTCCAGCCCTTCCTTGGGCCCGTTGGACCACAGGTAGCGATACATCGAGCAATGGACCGGTTCGCCGTTTTCGTCCAGCCCGGTGCGCCATGTGTAGTTCCACAGCCCGCCCCAGTTGTCCTGTTTTTCAAAGCAGACGATTTCCGGGATCGGTTCGCCCTTGGCGGCGGCAGACTGGAAGGCGCGAAGCTGGGCCAAGCCAGAGGGGCCGGCCCCGATGATTGCGACTTTCTTCTGGGTCATTGCGATGTCTCCGTCAGCGGTGGAAGGAACCAATACAAGAATTGGTCTGAACCAATGCTGCGCCAGTTCGGGCCAATCTGTCAATAAAATTTCATCACAGTAATAAATGTTTTCTGGCGCGCGGCGCATTTTCCGTCGCGCGCGCCGACCGGCGTGCTAATCTTCTGTCATGATAGACACGAGTTTCGCCCATCGCATGGCCATGCGCAGCCTTTTGCCCAGCTTTGGCGTGGGCATGACGCAAGAGGTCAAGATTGGCATGTTGGTGCCGCTAAGCGGTCCGGCCGTGTCTTGGGGTCTGCCCGGCTATCAGGGATGCCAGATCTGGGAGGACTGGCTGAACCGCGCGGGCGGCCTGCTGATTCAGGGGCGGCGCTACCCGGTGCGGGTTATCGCGCGCGATTGGGGTGGTGACACGACCGCATCCATGAATGCCGCGCGCGAGTTAATCGTGCAGGACGGTGTGTCCCTGCTGATGCTGTTGGGCGGGGACCATGTCGCCGCCCTGCGCGGGTTGTTGAACGAACACCGTGTTCTGGCCTCTACGCTGCTGCCCAGCGATCTGTCGCCCGATGCCCGCTACCTGATCGCCCCGTCAGAGGTGCATCCGGTTTATAACGTGACAGGGGTGGACTGGATCGGGCGACATTGCCCCGAGTTGCGGCGCGTGGACGTATGCAGCCAGCGCGACGGGTTCGGCCTGCCATCGTTGGCAACCTATCGCGCGGCGCTGAAAGCGTCGGGTCATACGCTGTGCAAAGAGGTCCAATACGCGCCCGACGACACGGACGTAGCCGGAATTGTTCAACCTATGCTGGATGAGACCCCCGATCTGCTGTGCTGGTGCACCAGTTATACCCCAATGGTGCACGCCATGACCGAATACGCCCATGCCCAAGGGTTTCGCGGCAAGATCCTGTCCTGCACACTGGATCAGTATGAGCGGCTTGTCGCACGCACCTCGACCGAGTTCATGGAGGGCGCGATTTTCCAGTTCCCGGATTTCGACGATCCGGCGCTGGCGGAAAAAGCGTTTTTCTTCAACCAGCCGCACAGCTTTTATGCCGAATATCAGGATCGCTTCCCCGACAGTTGGAGTGCGGTCAGTTGGGAATATGTCGCCATTCTGGATATCTGGCACGCAGCGGTCGAAAAGGTCGGCGCGCTGAATGCCGCGGCTGTGCTGGCTGCGATGAAGCAGATGGGCAAGGTCAACCACGCTTTTGGCCCGGCAGAATGGTGGGGCGAGCGTGTTTTCGGGATCAGTCATGCACTGGTCGGTGATTGGCCGGTTGTGCGAATTACCGAAGGAAAGGCGCGGATTGTCGAATTCGGATCGGTGCGCGGATGGCTGGACCGGCATGAAAGCCTGCTAGAGGCCGAAATGCGCGATCTGGGTCAGCTTTGGCACCAGAAGCTGGCGGCCCCCGTGACTCCGCAAGCCTTGCATCCGCGCGTTCCGGGCGGGGCGCTCTAGCTTTCGTGCAAAAGAAGCTTTTGTTCGTCGATCAAGTGTAGCTTCACGAATTCGACCGCAGCTTCCACATCTCGCGCAGCAATCGCATTGAACAGTGTATTGTAGCGGGCTTGGTAGTTCTGAATGCGGTCCTGTGTCAGATGACGGCGCATCAATGCGGTGCGGAAGCTTTGCCGACACACGTCAATCGTCAGCTCGTAGCAGGCTTCCAGCAGCGGGTTCCGCGTTCCCTGCGCGATCTTGCGATACAGCTCTTCCTCGCATTTGATGAACTCGCCCACATCCGTGCGCACGCGTTCTATGCGCGATACGATATCGTCGAGTTCTTCCAACTCGCGCGGGCTCATGTTGATGGTCGCAAGGCGCACCATCTCGGGCTCTATGATGCTGCGCACGACAAGATGGTCCAAAGGACTGGTGCGTTCCGCGATAGAGCCGCTGCCCGCCTGTTCGACCGCGCGGGCGCGATAGGTTACAAAGCTGCCGCTTCCTGCCCGCCTGCGGATAATGTCATGCGTGGCCAGCACATCCAGAGCCTCGCGCACTGTATTGCGGGACACGCCAAGTTCGGCGGCCATTGCGCGTTCGCTGGGCAAGCGCGAATCGGCGGGATATTCCTCTGACTGGATTTTGGCGAAAAGCGTGTCGATCACGACCTGAACCGTGCCGCCTACAGCCTGATCCAGCACAAGCCCCGCTTCCAGCCGTGAATTCATCGCCAGTCCCATATTGCCTATTCCTCTGACTGCGCGTGCAGCGCCGCCTGCTTTGAACAGATACATAATGGTTGTCGGCGTGGTTTGCCAGAAAAGCCGGACGGATAGTGGCGTGCGCCATGGCCAAAGCACTTTGGCGCACGCCTGTTTTGGGGTTTATTCGGCTGGCGTTGCCGAAGGTGGTGCGATGTCCCAGACCTTTTGGTCCAGACCACTTGCCTGGTCGTCTTCCTCGACCTTCAGGCCGATGGTCTTTTCAAGAATGAAGCCCAGCACCAATGCGGTGACAACGCCCGTCCCCACGCAAGCCAGAATGCCGACCACCTGCATCACGATCCCGATCTGGCCATGTTGGAATGCATAGGCGCCGTCCTCGAAGCCCAGATAACCGCCGCGCGCGGTGCCGGCCTTGAAGATACCCAGCATGATCAGCCCGTAGCTGCCCGCGCCCAAAAACAGTGGGAACAGTTTGTGTTCGTCAATGCCGCGCTTGAGCGTGAACTCGTAGACCGCATAGGCGACAAAGGGCGCGCCAAGGGCCACAAGGAACATCTGCCACGGCAGATACACATCGAACCCCGACGCGCCTGCAACGTAGCCAGCAAGCGGGCCAAGCAGAGTATAGGCGTAGCTGCGGGTTTTATACGCGATCAACAAACCCGAAATTGCGCCACCAGCCCAAGCCAGACCGTAATTGTTAAACGCAATGCCAACGCTGGTATTGGCCATGGTCACGCTGACCGCCAATGCTTCGGGGTCGAAAAAGAACAGGCAGGACAGGATCACCATGGGCAACGAGGCAAAGATCGTCACAAGCCCTGTAGCCGCCAGCCCGATGCTGGGGGCATCATAGCTGGCCACCTTGGGGTGTGGGCCGAACATGCCGGGACGCGCGCCCAGTTTCGGGACCATGACCAGCGCCATGCCTGCCGGGAACAGGTAGACGAAACCGACGCCGAAGAAGTCGTGAAAACCGGGGTTGGTCAACGGCCCGACAGAGCCCCATGTTGCCCAGCTAAGCGCCGAGGACACCACCGTCGCGACCGCGCAAAAGATAAAATAGGCCGCGGCCTTCATGCGTTCTGCCACAGCGAAATGGAACAACACATTGATGATGCCGGCAAAGCACGCAAGGAAGAAGATGAATATCTGGAACGTGTTCAGACCGGGAAAGACGCCCGGATCGACCTCATGCGCACGGGCGTTGGCCATTCCGCCAGCCAGCCACCAATCCTTGATGGAGTCGGTCAGCGTTGCCCCTTCCATGATGTAGTATTGCGCGGCCCAAAAGCCGAACCCGATTATGAAATAGGTGGCAAACCCGATGAAAAAGCCCAACAGCTTTTCAAGGGTCGAGTTGAGCAGATTGTTGCTGCGGGTCGTGCCCGCGTCGATCATCAGCAGGCCGACAACGACCATGATGGCCCCGACCGTGCCAGAGGCATAGACAAGGTTCTGCACAAGCGAGTTCAGTGTGACCTGCTCGGCAAAGACGGTTTCCAGATTGAGTGACATTTCATTCTCCATGACCGGCAGCAGGGTGCGGGGTATCCCCTCGCGCTCGCTGGATGGGTCTTGATCCCTGTTGTCTGTCGCCGACTCTTGAACCAATTTTACAACCGGTTGCCGGGACAGGAAAAGGATGACCCTAGGTTCAGGTTTTACAAAGCAAAAAATTGCCCTTTGCGAATAAAACTTTCCTAGAAGTGGGAAATTGGCCTGATATTTGGTCCAAATTTCCTGGCTTGAGGCCCATATGGTTCAAACTGGTTCGAAATTCGGTCTTATCTGCGAATCGGTTGTGGCCGGTCCGAATCAGTCATCAGCGGGCTGCCTGCTAGCTGGAAGGCACCGGTGCGTTTTGCTGCACGCGAAACATGTTGATGCGGTCGCGGTCTTCTTCCGGGGTCAGGCTGTAGGCCTCTGCGTAGCGTTTGCGCAATGCTGACGGGCTGGAAAACCCAGACGCCAGAGCAATCTCGCGCAGCGGGCGGTTGGAATACATGACCAACTGGCGCGCCGCATCAAGCCGTTTCTCGCGGTAATAAAGCTTGGGGCTCTTGCCAAGTTGCATCTTGAACAACCTTTCCAGGTGCCGTGGCGAAATGCCGATCTGCTCGCAGATATCGCCCACCGCAATCGGGTCTTCCAGATGGTCATCCATGATCCGCAATGCCTGCCCGACGGGTTCGGGCAGCATATCGGACGCGGCGGTCGAACGAAGCGCGGGCACGCGCTGGCGCACGCCGTCGCCACGCACGAACGGGTGCTGGAACCAGCAGGCTACTTCGGTTGTCACCTCGTCGCCCAAGCGCTGCTGGATCAACCGTAAGGCAAGGTCAAACCCGGCTGCCGCACCGGAAATCGTAACGCGGCGGCGGTCGACCATGATGACATCATCGGTCGTGCGATGGTCGGGGAATTCATCCGCGAAAGCCGCAGCATAACACCAATGCACAGAGGTGACATGCCCGTCCAACAGCCCAGAGCGTGCAAGCGGGAACACACCACCGCTGACGCCGCCCATGATCGCGCCATGGCGCGCGCGGTTGCGCAATGCGCCATAGCCCTTGCGCGGGTCGATGAACGTGCCGGTGGGCGGCGATAGCAAGAACAGGTAATCCAGATGCGCCGCCCCTGCGAGGGCGCAGTTGGGATGGAATGCCACCGCCGCGCTGCTTTCGACAGGGCCACCCTCTTCCGAGATCAGGGTCCATTCAAACGCGCGGGTGTCGGCAATTTCATTGGCCGCGCGCAATGGCTCTATCATAGAGGTCAGGCAGGCCATGGGAAAGCCCGGAAAAATCAGGAAGCCAAGCTGGATATTTTCATTTTCAGTCATACTATGTATACTGCGGGTAAACATTTCGCAGGCTCCTTGATGACCCGATCTCTAGCGGTCATGGACGAATGATTGGCAAAGGGCGATAGATGACGACGACTGTTGAAACCGCTGACATGGCTGGACGGGCCGCGCAGTTGCGTCAGGATCCGCACAGCACCCGCGAAGAACGCGAAAAGGTGCTGGAGGTGGCAATTGGGCGCGAAGTCCGCGCGTTTCGGCGGCAAAAGGGCATCACCGTGGCTGATCTGGCCGAGTTGACGGGCCTGTCCATCGGGATGTTGTCGAAGATAGAGAATGGAAACACCTCTCCGTCGTTGACTACCTTGCAGGCGCTGTCGCATGCGTTGAGCGTGCCGCTCACTGCCTTTTTTCGCGGCTTCGAAGAACATCGCGAAGCCGTCCACACCCCCGCTGGCACCGGGGTAGAAACCGAGCGCGCCGGCACGCGCGCGGGCCATCAATATAACCTGCTTGGGCATATCGGGTCCAATGCCAGCGGCGTTATGGTCGAGCCCTACCTGATTACGCTGACCCACGAGTCCGACATTTTCCCAACCTTCCAGCATGGCGGAATTGAAACGATCTATATGCTGGAAGGGGAATTGCAGTATCGCCATAACGATACACTCTATCACTTGCAGCCTGGTGACACGTTGTTTTTCGACGCAGATGCGCCGCACGGGCCAGAGGTTCTGGACAAGCTTCCGGCCCGTTATCTGTCTATCATCGCCTATCCGCAAAGCACCTGACATTCAGCGGCGCAGCGGTGGCTCTGTGTCCAGATCAGGCCAGATACCGGGTGACGTGGTCTGCCCATCGTCATATTGCGACAGATAATCCAGAATCATCGGGCGATTGTCGATGAATCCTTTATAGGTTGCCAGTTCCTCGGGCAGATCACGGATCACGCGGTGCAAACGGCGGCCCCATTTCGGCACGGTCACGAGGTCTTCCAGCGCGATCAGGTAGCAGCGGATCGGGAAGACCAGCGCGTTAGAGCGCGGCAGGCGAAAGAAGGTCTGCAACTCCACCCGCAAATGCTGCTTGCGGCCCACGTTTTCGGGCGTCAGCATGGTCTTTTGAATGCCCCATTTGTGGTAGTTTTCGGGGCTGGTATCCAGCAACGGGTTGACCGTCATCGTCCAGTTCAACCGCCGCGCGGGGCTGCCTTGCTGCACATTCAGCAGGAATTTCAGCGCGCGTTTGAACACGCCCATTTCATGCGCCATCGGCACCGGCGCGTGCCATTCGAAAAAGTTCATCCCGATGTCGAAATCCAGCGACCAGTCGGCCTGTGTTGTGACCATGCCCGCATCCATCCACAGGTTGTTTTCGCGCTGGTCCAGCACCGCGAAATCGCCTTGGGTCTGGCGGGTAATGTACTCCATCGGTCCATAGGGCAGGCTGGACTCGTCCATGAAGGTAAAGGTGTCATCAATGCCCAGAGGCTTGTTGACCCAGCGCCATGTCGCGCCGTCGCGGTGCAGCTCGAACAGGTCGGGGTAATCCTCGGATTTGCTGACCATGATCAGCTCCAGCAAGTCCCACCCCGCCAGCGTCATATGCGGCAGTGACTGGCAGCGCAGCGGGTCATCCGCCAAGACCTGCGCGCGGTCGCGCATTTCCGAGATGTAATGCTCGTCCACATCGAAGCGCTTTTCGTAGACCGACCCTTCCGGCCCGCCGCGGTGGCGTTCCATGTTGACCGAATACATGTAGCTGTCTTCGTGGAAGGGGAAGGGAAAACGCCGGATTGCCCATTCCGAGTTGCGGAAGGTGTAGTCGTCGCGGAAGGTTTCGTCGTTGAACTGGATCGTCATGGTCCCGTCTCCTTTACCTGTCCAGCACCAGCCGGCTGCCTTCGAACCGGCTGACACAGGGCATGATCTTGCTGCCGTCGCGCTCGTCATCTTCCAGCCAGTGGTCGTTATGTTGCAACGTGCCGTCATGCGCGATCACGCGGGTTTCGCATTGCCCGCAGGCGCCGCCACGGCACAGATAGGGCGCATCGACGCCCTCGCGCTCCATTGCTTCCAGCAGGCTTTCATGTTCGCCGACGGTGATGGTTTTGCCCGTTTGCGCCAGGTCCACCGTGAATGGTTTGCCGGATTGCGGGGCAAGGAATTCTTCGGAATGCACGGCCTCGGGCGGCCAGCCAAGCCGTTCGGCGGTGGCCAGAACCCAGTCGATCATCCCGCGCGGGCCGCAGACATAAACATGCGTGCCCGGCGGCTGACCCGACAGCAGGCGTTCCAGCGGGATTTGCTGGTTCTGGTCGTCCAGATACAGGTTGACCCGTTTGGGATGCGCCGCGCGCAAGTCGTCGGCATAGCTGGCCAGCGCTTGCGACCGGGCGGAATAGTGCAATTCGAACGCGCCGCCCGTGGTCTGCAATTGCTTGATCTGCGCCACAAACGGCGTGATCCCGATGCCGCCCGCGATCATCAGGTGCTTGCGCGCGGTCAGATCCAGCGCGAACAGGTTGACCGGCATGCCCAGCATCAGCTTGTCCCCGACCTGTACCTTGTCATGCAGGAATACGGACCCGCCACGTCCGGCCGCGTCGCGCCGCACGGAAATGGCGTATTGCGTGGGGTCCATCGGGTCCGACATCAGCGAATAGGGGTTCAGGCGGGTCTTGGCACCATCCTGCATTTCAACGACCGTATGCGCCCCGCCGGAAAACGGCGGCAGCGCCTTGCCGCTTGCATGGGCGAATTCGAAGCGCGTGACCAAATCGTTCAGCTTGACCTTGGCCGTGACGATAACGGGCAGCTTTTCCAGACCGGCGCTCATGAATACAGCTCCACCGATGGGGGCACGTTGCCGGGGTCTTCGGCATCTATGCAGACGCCCTGAAACGCGGCCAGCCTGCGCGAGTAATGGTCGCGCACAAACAGGTTCAGCCCGCAATGGCCGCATTGGAACGGGTCGGTCATCACGTCTTCGGTGATGCCCTTGCAATGCACGCATTGCACGCGCCGCGCGACGGACCCGCGATGTTCGGTCTGGATGGCGGATTTCGGAATCCCGATCTGCAGGGCCAGCGCCATGGCCTGCCCGATCAGCCCCTCCGTTCCGGCCAGATAGATCTGCGCACCCATCGGCGCTGCGCTGAAAACCCGGTGCAAGCGCTGCGTGCAGGCGGGGTAGCTGGGCGCGATGTGCAAGATGTCCGGGGCGGCGGCGCGAAGCGGGTCGGTGAACCGCTCGCCCGTGTGCTTAGGTATGTAGATGACATGCGCGCGATGCATCAGCTCCGGGTCGGCCTGTGCGACCGCCAAAAGCGCCTCTGCGCCTTCAGCATCGGCAAGCATGATTTGTGCAGCACCCGCGCGCGGGGCGAGCGCTCCATAGGTCGGGCGGCTGGCAATGGAGGGGGGGAAGTCGAACGTGCTCATCCGGCGTGCATCTCCTGTCTGGCAGGGGGCGCGCGTAGGGCCGCGCGCCCTGTTGGCGGTTTAGCCCTTGGCGGTGCGGCGCTTTTTGTCCGGGTCGTAGAAGGGCATGGAATGGGCCACGCAGGGGATTTCGCCATCCGCGTTCTTGACCACCATGGCCGTGCCATCGACCGCGCAGTCCACCGGCATCCGGGCAATCCCGACATTGTGCTTGTTGAGCGAGGAATACATGCCGATGGTCACAACCCCGACCTGGTTGCCGTCTTTCATCAGCGCGGCACCTTCCTCGGCAGGGGTGGTGCCTTCCAGTTTCACACCGTAAATCTTGAAGCGTTCCTTGCCCTTCAGGCGGTAGTGTTCTTCCGCGCCGCGAAAGCCGGTCTTGCCCTTCGATACGGTGAAATCCAGCCCCAGCTCCCACAGAGTATCGCCGGCCTTTTCATCCTCGAACGGATACTGATCGGAATTGTCATACGGGTAGAACAGCAGGTAGCTTTCAGCGCGCAGCCAGTCGAGCGTGGTGAAGCGCGTCGGGATAATCCCCATCGGGGCGCCGTGTTCGACCAATCCGTCCCAGATTGCCACGGCATCTTGTGCGCGGCAGAAAATCTCGTACCCGCGCTCGCCGGTGTATCCAGTCCGCGAGATCATGACCGGCTTATCCCAAAGCATTGTCTGAACATGAGAGAAATAGGCAAGATCACGAATGCCAGGAACCCCCTGTTTTTCCAGGAAATCCACCGCCATCGGCCCTTGCAATGAAATGTCATGCAGGTTGTCGTCGAAGCGGATATCGACGTCGCGGCCCATGGCTGCCATGGTCAGTTGCTCATGCCCCTGACCCGCGCCATGGACAACCATGTAAGCATTCGGGCCGGTGCGATAGATCACGCAATCGTCGATGAACTTGCCTTCGTCGTTCAACATGGTCGCGTAGGAACTGCGGCCCGGCTTGATCTTGTCGGCGTTGCGCGTGGTTGCGCGGTCGATGACATGAAACGCATGCGGGCCGACGACATGCACTTTTTTCAGGCCTGACACGTCCATGAACCCGGCCTTGGTGCGGATCGCGAGGTACTCTTCTTTCTGATCCTTGTCGTAGCTCCAGGCGGTGCCCATCCCCGACCAGTCCTCTAGGTTCGAACCCATCGCGCGGTGACGGTCTGCCAATGCTGAAAATCGCCAAGATTGCGTCATGTCTGTCTCTCCCATCGTCTGTGTGGCGCATTTTGGTATAAATTGGTTTTGCTTGCCTGCTGGCGGAGCGAGGTGATTGCGCCTTCTAAGTCAAAGCAGACCACACTGAGCCAAAAAATCAACATAAAAAGAAAAATATATTCCTGATAGGCAATAAATCTGTTCTAAATTGGTGCGAGTTGCGCATTCTTGGTGCTAAATTGGTTCTCAATTGGCGCAAGCTCACCGAATCGGGCCAGCGCAAGATCGCCGCGCGTGCGTGCCCAAGTGATCGCTCAGGAATTGGGCAAGGCGGCTTTAGGATATTTCCGCTTAGGAAAAAATAATTCTTATCAGTTGATGGGCGGTTGGATTGCTGCTAGCGTGTGATCAACCCCAAGACCAAGAGGAACAAGCCATGTGCGGGATTGTCGGATTATTCCTGAAGGACAAGTCGCTCGAACCCCAACTGGGTGCGATGCTGACCGATATGCTGATCACCATGACAGATCGCGGCCCCGATAGCGCCGGGATCGCGGTCTATGGCGCGGGTGCGGGTGGTCGCACCAAGATGACCGTGCAATCGGCGCAGGCGGAACAGGACTTTGCCACTCTGGCGGAAGATCTGTCTGCCGCGCTGGGTGTTCAAGTCACGCAACGCGTGGTCGACACACATGCCGTGCTCGACCTGCCTGCTGACCGGGCAGAGGACGCGCGCGCCGCATTGACCGATCTGCGCCCCGGTCTGCGCGTTATGAGCGACGGCGAGCGGATCGAAATCTTCAAGGAAGTGGGCTTGCCCAAGGATGTCGCGTCGCGCTTCAGCCTATCCGCCATGCAGGGCAGCCACGGTATCGGCCATACCCGCATGGCGACCGAATCAGCTGTCACCACGCAAGGCGCGCACCCGTTTTCGACCGGCGCGGACCAGTGTTTGGTGCACAACGGGTCGCTGTCGAATCATAACAGCCTGCGCCGCAAGCTGCGCGCGGCGGGCATGCGTATCGAAAGCCAGAACGACACAGAGGTGGGCGCGGCCTATCTAAGCTGGCGGATGCGCGAAGGCGCAACACTGGGCAAGGCGCTCGAATCCTCTATCGACGATCTGGACGGCTTTTTCACCTTTGTCGTCGGGACCAAGGACGGCTTTGGCGTGGTGCGCGATCCTATCGCTTGCAAGCCTGCCGTTATGGCCGAAACCGACCAATATGTTGCGTTCGGGTCCGAATACCGCGCGTTGGTCAACCTGCCGGGCATCGACGCCGCTCGCGTCTGGGAACCCGAACCCGCAACCGTTTACTTCTGGAGCCACTGAGCCATGCAGACCATAGACCTTGCCACCCAGCCGCTGCGCGAATTGAACGCAACGCTTCAGGCGCAGGCGGAACAGACCAATGCCACGCAATGGGAAGTGCACAATCCGCGCGGCGCGCATGCCATCGCCGTGGGGCTGGACGCCCCGATCGACGTTACCGTGCGCGGATCGACCGGGTATTATTGCGGCGGCATGAACAAGCAGGCGACGATCCATGTCACCGGCTCTGCCGGGCCGGGTGTGGCCGAAAACATGATGTCGGGCACTGTCGTTATCGACGGGGATGCCAGCCAATATGCCGGTGCGACCGGGCGCGGCGGCTTGTTGGTCATCAAGGGCAACGCATCCAGCCGCTGCGGCATTTCGATGAAGGGCATCGACATCGTGGTGCAGGGCAATATCGGCCATATGTCCGCCTTCATGGGGCAGGCGGGTAATCTTGTTGTCTGCGGCGATGCGGGCGATGCGCTGGGCGATTCGCTGTACGAGGCGCGGCTTTTCGTGCGCGGGTCGGTCAAAAGCCTTGGCGCCGATTGCATCGAGAAAGAGATGCGTCCCGAACATCTGGAGATTTTGCGCGATCTTTTGGCGCGCGCGGGAATAGACGCCAAGCCGGAAGAGTTCCGGCGTTACGGCTCTGCCCGAAAGCTCTACAACTTCGATATCGACAATGCTGCGGCCTACTGAGGGGTATGACCATGAAAGACGATGAACGCCGCACACCGCGCACCATGCCGATTCAATCGGCGACTTTCTCGAACCCGATCAACGCCGAAATTCGCAGGGCCGCGGCCACCGGCATTTACGACATTCGCGGCGGCGGTGCGAAACGCCGCGTGCCGCATTTCGATGACCTGCTGTTTCTGGGCGCGTCGGTCAGCCGCTACCCGCTGGAAGGCTACCGCGAGAAATGCGATACCAGTGTCACGCTGGGCACGCGCTTTGCGAAAAAGCCGATCAAGCTGGACATTCCCATCACCATCGCGGGCATGAGCTTTGGGGCTTTGTCCGCGCAGGCCAAGGAAGCCTTGGGGCGCGGCGCGTCGGAAGCGGGCACGTCGACCACCACCGGCGATGGCGGCATGACAGCCGAAGAGCGCGGGCATTCCAAGACATTGGTCTATCAATACTTGCCCTCGCGCTACGGCATGAACCCGGACGATCTGCGCCGCGCCGATGCGATTGAAATCGTCGTGGGCCAAGGGGCGAAACCGGGCGGCGGCGGTATGTTGCTGGGGCAAAAAATCTCCGACCGTGTCGCTGAAATGCGCACTTTGCCCAAAGGGATCGACCAGCGGTCGGCCTGCCGTCACCCGGACTGGACCGGGCCGGACGATCTGGAAATCAAGATACTGGAGTTGCGCGAGATTACTGGCTGGCAAGTGCCGATCTACGTCAAGGTCGGGGGCACGCGCCCCCAGTATGACGTGGCGCTTGCTGTCAAGGCGGGGGCCGATGTGGTGGTGCTGGACGGGATGCAGGGCGGCACGGCGGCAACGCAGGATGTGTTCATTGAAAACGTCGGCCTGCCGACGCTGGCGTGCATCCGCCCTGCCGTGCGCGCGCTTCAGGAACTGGGTGTGCACCGCGAGGTGCAGTTGATCGTCTCTGGCGGTATTCGCACCGGCGCGGATGTCGCCAAGGCTCTGGCGCTGGGGGCTGATGCGGTCAGCATTGGCACGGCGGCCATGATCGCGCTGGGCGACAATGACCCTAAATACGAGTCCGAGTACAACGCGCTGGGCACCACGGCGGGCGCGTATGATGACTGGCACGAGGGCAAAGACCCGGCTGGCATTACCACCCAAGACCCGGAGCTGGCGGCACGGTTGAACCCGGTAGAGGCGGGGCGCCGCCTGCGCAACTACCTGAAGGTGATGACGCTGGAAGCGCAGACCATCGCGCGCGCCTGCGGTCACAACCACCTGCACAATCTGGAACCCGAAGACCTATGCGCGCTCACGATGGAAGCCGCCGCAATGGCGCAAATTCCACTAGCCGGGACGGATTGGTATCCGGGGAAACCGGGCAGCGGTTACTGACAGTTTACTGACGCGGGCTGGCACATGCTGGCCCGCGTTTTTCGATCAAAAAGACCAACAGGGGACAGACGCATGACACTCGATCTGGCACAATTCGCCGCCGACCGCGGCATCAAATATTTCATGATTTCCTTCACCGACCTGTTCGGGGGGCAGCGCGCCAAGCTGGTGCCCGCGCAGGCCATTGCCGATATGCAGGCCGATGGCGCGGGGTTCGCGGGCTTTGCAACCTGGCTGGACATGACGCCTGCTGACCCCGACATGCTGGCCGTGCCGGACCCGGCATCGGTTATTCAACTGCCTTGGAAACCGGAAGTGGCCTGGGTCGCAGGCAATTGCGTGATGGAAGGGCAGGACGTCGCGCAAGCGCCGCGCAACGTGTTGCGCCGGCTGGTGGCAGAAGCCGCCGAGGAAGGGCTGCATGTAAAAACCGGGGTCGAGGCTGAATATTTCCTGCTGACCCCCGAAGGCGATGCCATTTCCGACCCGTTCGATACCGCCGAGAAACCCTGCTACGACCAGCAGGCCGTCATGCGCCGCTATGACGTCGTGCGCGAGGTGTGTGATTACATGCTGGATATGGGCTGGGGTCCGTATCAGAATGACCATGAAGACGCGAACGGCCAGTTTGAAATGAACTGGGAATTCGACGACATCCTGAAAACTGCGGACAAGCACAGCTTTTTCAAATTCATGGTCAAGTCGGTGGCCGAAAAGCACGGGCTCCGCGCGACCTTTATGCCCAAGCCCATCGAGGGCCTGACCGGCAATGGCTGCCATGTGCACATCTCTGTCTGGGACGCGCCGGGCAAGCAGGCCAAGGTCAATGTCTTTGCCGGTGAGGGCGAAGGGCAGACCGGCGAGGTCGGGCTGTCAGAGCGCGGCAAGCATTTCCTTGGCGGGATCATGAAGCACGCAAGCGCGCTTGCGGCCATCACCAACCCCACGGTGAACAGCTACAAGCGGATCAACGCGCCGCGCACCATGTCAGGGGCGACATGGGCGCCCAATTCGGTGACATGGACCGGCAACAACCGCACCCATATGGTGCGTGTTCCGGGGCCGGGCCGGTTTGAATTGCGCCTGCCCGATGGCGCGGCCAACCCGTATCTGTTGCAGGCAGTCATTATTGCGGCGGGTCTGAGCGGCATCCGCACAAAGGCGGACCCCGGCCCGCGCCGCGACATCGACATGTATTCGGAAGGGCACAAGGTCACGGATGCGCCCAAGCTGCCGCTGAACATGCTCGACGCGCTGCGCGCCTATGAAGATGATGCCGCGCTGATGGAGGCGATGGGCATGGAGTTTTCGCGCTCCTACCTGAAACTGAAACACAAGGAATGGAATTCCTTCGTGTCGCATTTCAGCCGCTGGGAAAAGGACAACACGCTTGATATCTGACGCGCAAACCGCGCCCGATCGGGCATATCAAAGGACTTCCGATGAATAGTTTTGCTCTGACCGTCACCTGCGCCAGCACGCGTGGGATTGTCGCTGCCATTGCCGCCTTTCTGGCAGATCATGGCTGCAACATCACCGACTCCTCGCAATTCGACGATATGGAAACCGGCCGTTTTTTCATGCGGGTCAGCTTTGCCAGCGAAGAGGCGGCGACGCTCGACAGTCTGCAAACGGGCTTTGCCGAGATCGGTGCGCGCTTCGGGATGGAATATGCGTTCCATGACGAAGCAGAGCGCATGAAGGTCATCATCATGGTGTCGCGCTTCGGGCATTGCCTGAACGATCTGCTCTATCGATGGCGGATCGGGGCGCTGCCCATCGACATCGTGGCCGTGATCTCTAACCATATGGACTATCAGAAGGTTGTCGTGAACCACGATATTCCATTCCATTGCATTCCCGTGACCAAGGCCAACAAGCCGGATGCAGAGGGCCGCATCATGGAAGTGGTCGAGCAGACCGGCGCGGAGTTGATTGTTCTTGCGCGCTACATGCAGGTTCTGTCCGACGCGATGTGTCAGAAAATGTCGGGCCGGATCATCAATATCCACCACAGCTTCCTGCCCAGCTTCAAAGGGGCCAACCCGTATAAGCAGGCCTACCAGCGCGGGGTGAAGCTGATCGGCGCGACCTCTCATTATGTGACGGCAGATCTGGACGAGGGGCCGATCATTGAACAAGACATCGTGCGCGTGACCCATGCGCAGTCGCCCAGCGATTATGTCAGCCTTGGGCGTGATGTGGAAAGCCAGGTTCTGGCCCGTGCGATCCACGCGCATATCCACCGGCGCGTGTTCCTGAACGGCAACAAGACGGTGGTGTTCCCGGCCTCTCCAGGGTCTTACGCGTCTGAACGCATGGGGTAGGGCGCGGCCGATTGCCGGACGACCATCGTAATCGGCAGGCGCACGCTTTCGCACTCCGGCGTGTCATCGGTCAGCCGCCGCAGAACCATTGCGGCGGCTTCGGCCCCGATACGGGTGGCCGGTATATCCACCGTGGTCAACGCGGGCGACAGATGTGCGGTCACATCAATATTGTCGATCCCGACAAACGACATGGTGTCCGGAACGGAAATGCCGCGGGATTGCGCTTCGAGCATCGCGCCCATCGCGAGCATGTCCATTGCGCCAATAATCGCGGTCGGGCGGGGGGATTGCTCCAGTAATGCAGCGCAGCCGCTTCGCCCGGCCATGACATTGGGGGCCTGCTCTGAAATTTGCGCATCGGGCAATGCCAGCCCCGCCGCATGAATGGCTGTGCGTATGCCGTCCACCCGTGCCGCCTGGCGGTCGTTTATCGCCAGATCGCCGCAGATGACGGCAATGCGCGTATGCCCAAGGTTCAGAAGGTGTTGCGCAGCCATTCCGCCGGCACTGCGATTGTCGACCAGCACGCGGTCAAACCCTTCCCGCCCTTCCCAAAGTTGCACCAGTGGCACTTCGGCGCTGTCGATTTGCGCCCAGGTCGATTGCGGGCGCGCGGCGCCGATCACGACCAGCGCATCCACCCCGTGAGAGATGAGTTGCGCCAAAGCTGTCGCCTCTGCCGCCGGGTCATATTCGTGCGAGGCGATCAGAAGCTGATAGCCGTTGGCCGCGAGCGCCTTTTGCATTTCCTGCAATGTTGCAGAGAAAATCGGGCTGTTGAGCGTGGGTACCGCGACACCGACGGTGTTCGAGCGCCCCGACACCAAAGCCCGCGCTCGCCGGTTGGGCACATAGCCCATGCTGGCCGCAACCGTGCGGACACGCTCCAGTGTCTCGGGTTGAACAAGGCCCGGCTTGGACAGCGCGCGCGACACTGTGGCGATAGACGTATCGCAGGCGGCGGCAATGTCGATCAGTGTGGGTTTGGATCTTTTCGTCATGTTTTCGTCTTGAAATGTAAAATTTACATAGCATGACCGCGGGCGCGGGCCAAAGATTTTATCTAAACTATATAGAAATTGTTTGACTCGATTCGCTCCGTATGTAAGCGTTTACAGGAAGCGGAAACGGCACGCGGCAAGCATGAGGGAGGTCATCATGCCACGATGGGAGAATCTGGCTTTGCTGGCGTCCTTGGCGCTGTTTTCAGGCTATTTCGGGCATGTGATTTATGCGGCCAGCACGCGCAGCCCGATTATCAGTATTCAGCAAGAGGCGATTTTGCTGGGCATTGCGGTGATTACTTTCGCCGCAGGCAGCCTTGGGCGCGAAGCGCGCGAGCGCAATAAAAACTGACCAACATCTAGGGAGGAGACAGGTCATGACGGATAAGACGACACATACGGAATTGCAAAGCGCGGAGCGGCGCAATTTCCTGAAACTCGCCTCGACCGGCGGGTTCACAGCGGCGTTGGTCGCGGGCGCTGCGGGCACTTTGTGGTCGTCCGAGGCAGCCGCGCAAACAGCCGCCGAAGAGCGTGAGCGCCAAGAGGCCGCAGAGCATATCATGACCGTCGCGACAGCCTATGTTCTAGGTGCGACACGCAGCTATCCGATCATGCAGCTTGACCTAAAGGAGAACATCCAGAACGCCACCAACGGCAAAGTCTATGTGCGTCTGGCGCCCGGTGGTCAGCTTGGGTCCGGCGGTGAGCTGGTCAGCGGCGTGCAGAATGGCGCCATCCAGTGCGCGCAGCATTCGCTGTCGAACTTCGCGCCTTTCGCGCCGACTGTGGACCTTATCAACCTGCCTTACCTGTGCGGGTCGAACCAGCGTTTCGTAAACCTTGTCAATTCCGACACATGGATCAACCGCGTTCACCCCAAGGTCGAAGAGCGTGGGTTCAAGCCTCTGTTCTACATCGTCATCGACCCGCGCGTGATCGCGCTGCGTCGTGGCATTGAAAACCCGGTTCTGGTGCCGTCTGATCTGCAAGGCGTGAAATTCCGCGTCCCCGGCTCGCAGATGTTGCAGCAATATTACTCGATGGCGGGTGCGAACCCTACGCCGGTCGCTTGGGGCGAAACCCCGTCCGCGATTACGCAAGGTGTGGCCGATGGCCTTGACCCGTCGGTCGGCGCGCTCAACGTGTTCGGCTTCCGCGACATCCTCAGCCATGTCACATTCAACCAGCCGGTGCCCGACAGCCAAGTCTATTCCATGAACCTCGAATGGTTCAATTCCATGCCGTCGGATGTGCAGGAAGGGATCGAAGAGGCCGGCCGCATCACCATGATGCAGAACCTTGCCAAGGTGCCTTCGGCGCGCAACTACGCGATGGCCGAAATGCGCAAAGCCGGTGTGCAGTTCCACAGCCTGAGCGAAGAGCAGCTCAACGAATGGCGCGAAACCGTGGGCTACCAGCGCAGCGAGTGGGACAACTTCAAGACCGAACTTGCAGGCGATATGGACAGCTTCAACGCGCTTGCCGAAGCCGCTGATACCTATGCCGGTATTCCGGTGCACGACGCCTAAGCCCAGATCGCCGCCGGGCCAAACGGTCCGGCGGCGCATTTTACCCGACCAGTCACCGAACCAAAGGGGGCGGCCATGCTGAGCGCATTGGACCGCAATGCCGAACGCTGGGCATTGCTTGTTTTCTACATCCTGCTCGTCACCACTATGGTGGTCGAAGTGATCCGCCGCGAGGTTCTGGCCTATTCGTCCATCTGGGGCGAGGAACTGGTGCGCTACTCTTTCATCTACCTTGTCTGGATCGGCGCATCCGCCGCCATCAAGGACCGGGCCCATATCCGCATTGACGTGATCTTTCACGCGCTGCCGCATCGCGGGCAAACGCTGCTTTACCTGCTGGGCGACCTGATCATGCTGGGGGTCGCGGTGGCCGTTGTCATCTGGTCATGGCACGCGGTCGAAACATCCATGCGGTTCGGCTCTGTCAGCCACGGTTTGCGTGTGTCGATGGTGTATTTCCTGCTGGCGGTGCCGATCGGGTTTACCATGGTCAGTGCGCGGCTGGTGCAATCCATCTGGCGCGACATCGGCAGCCTAAGACGCGACGAACCGCCATTCACCGGCGAAAAACTGTTCGACTGAGGGGGCCGCAATGCTGTGGACACTGGAACAATTCACGGTCGAACTGGGCTGGGATTTTTACCTGCCGCTGATCGGCTTTTTCGTTTTGATCGCGTTGGGCGTGCCGATCTGGGCCTGCATCGGCGTGGCGTCGATTGGCATTCTGGTCATGTCGCAAGCCCTGCCTGTCGGCATTGTTGGCGAAACGCTGTTCGGCGGCATCGACCATTTCGCGCTGACGGCGGTGCCGCTGTTCATCCTGACGGGTGACGTTCTGGTCCGCACCGGCCTGTCTCGCAAGTTTCTGGACGTGGCCGATGCGCTGACCTGCTGGGCGCGGGGCGGCTTCGGGTCCGCGACCGTGCTTGTGTGCGGCATGTTCTCTGCCATCTCGGGCTCTGACGCCGCGGGCGCTGCCGCCGTTGGCCGCATGACCATCGACCGGCTGGTCGAAGCGGGTTACGCCCGCCCCTATGCCTGCGCGCTGGTTGCGGCGGGCGCGTGCACCGGCATTCTGATTCCGCCGTCCATCGCCTATATCGTGATCGGCTTGGTGCTGGGCATATCCGCCAGCACCCTGTTCAAGGCGGCTGTGATTCCGGGGGTTCTGATCCTTGGCTCCATCCTTGTCACCAACATCATTGTCAGCCGCAAGATGGCCAAGGCCGAAGGGCAGTTGATGAGCTTTGGCGAATGGGCCGCGAATTTAGGCCGCGTTCTGGCCAAGGGCTGGTATGCCTTCATGATCCCCGGCATCATCTTCTGGGGGATATTCTCTGGCCGTTTGACACCGACAGAGGCGGGTGCGGCCGCCGTGACCGTCACCATTCTGATGGGGTTCCTGCTGGGCACGCTGAAGATTTCAGATTTCCCGTCGATGATGATCTCATCCGCCAAGGTCAACGGAGTCATCCTGCCCATCGTCGCATTTTCGCTGCCGCTGTCGCAGGCCATGGCTATCATCGGCGTGCCGCAAGGCTTTGTTTACGCCATGACAACGGTGTCCGACAATCCGGCCATCATCATCCTGCTGATGATCGCGATCCTGATCATCGCGGGCTGCGTGATGGAAACCACGCCGAACATCGTGATCCTGGCGCCGCTGATGTTCCCGCTGGCGCAGGAAATCGGGATGAACGATGTGCAGTTCTGCATCATGATGATCACCACGCTGGGGGTGGGGTTCATTACTCCGCCCTTGGGGTTGAACCTGTTCGTGGTGTCGGGGCTGACGGGCGAATCCATCCTGAAAATCGCCCACCGCGCCATTCCCTTCATGCTGCTGATGCTGATCGTCGTGCTGATGATTGCCTTCATCCCCGCGATTTCGACCACATTTTTGCCGCCGCTCATGCGTTGAGCGTGGCTGACCAACCCAAGAAAACAAAGGAAAGCAGATGGCAACGACCTATCTGAAAAAAGCGGAAAAAACGCCGGAAACCAACTCGGCAGAAGCGCAGCGCGTGGTCAACGACATGCTGGCCCGGATCGAGGCCGAGGGCGAAGAGGCGGTCAAACACTACGCCAAAGCACTGGACAAGTGGGACGGCGCGATCCTTGTCACCCGCGAGGAAATGGACGCCCGCGCCGAGGAAGTGCCCGATCAGGTGAAAGAGGACATCGCCTTTGCGGTCGAGCAGGTGCGCACCTTTGCGGTGGCGCAGCGCGACTCGGTCAAGGATTTTGAGATGACCATGCCGTCGGGCCTGACGGCGGGGCAGAAATGGGTGCCGTGCAATGTCGCGGGCTGCTACGTGCCAACCGGGCGCTACGCGCATATCGCGTCGGCCTGCATGTCGGTAGCGACCGCCAAGGCGGCGGGCGTGGAAACGGTCATCGCCTGTTCCACGCCGTTTCGTGGCGGGGCCATGCACCCATACGTTCTCTATGCAATGCGCGAAGCGGGCGCCGATGTGGTCATGACACTGGGCGGCGTGCAGGCGATTGCCGCCATGGCCTATGGACTGTTCACCGGCAAGCCCGCCGATGTGATCGTCGGACCCGGCAACAAATTCGTGGCCGAAGCCAAGCGCACGCTGTTCGGCAAGGTCGGCATTGACGTGTTCGCCGGGCCTTCTGAGATCGGGATCATCGCGGACACCTCGGCAGACCCCGAAATCGTCGCGGTCGATCTGGTCGGGCAGGCTGAACACGGCCACGAAAGCCCTGCGTGGCTGTTCACCGATGACCGCGCATTGGCCGAAGCCGTGATCGCGCGCGTGCCCGAACTGATTGCAACGCTTCCAGAACCCGCGCGCGAAGCCGCCGACGCCGCATGGCGCGACTATGGCGAGGTTATCCTGTGCGACACGCGGGCCGAAATCGTCGAGGTGTCGGATGTCTACGCCTCCGAGCATCTGGAGCTGCATTGCGCCGACCTGGATTGGTGGATGACGAACTTGACCAATTACGGCAGCTTGTTCGTGGGTGAGGAAACGACCGTCGCTTACGGCGACAAATGCTCCGGCCCGAACCACATCCTGCCCACGAAATACGCGGCCAAATATTCGGCGGGGCTGTCGGTGCACAAGTTCCTTAAACCCCTGACATGGCAGCAGGCGACCCGCGACGCGAGCAAGGAATTGGGCATCCGCACCGCCCGCATTTCGCGGCTGGAGGGGATGGAGGCGCATGCCCGCACCGCTGACGCGCGCTTGGCAAAGTATTACCCCGGCCATAATTTCGACCTTGGTGCGCCGGTTGAGTCCGTCTGATGCGACTGGCGCATTTGTTCGACCTCACTGGTCGGCGCGCGCTGGTCACGGGGGGCAATTCGGGCATCGGTCTGGCCATGGCGCGCGCGCTGGGGCTGGCCGGGGCGTCTGTCGCCCTCGCTGCCCGCGCGCCCGACAAGCTGGACGCGGCGGTGGCAGAGCTTGCGGCGGATGAGATCGACGCCAGCGCCCACCCGACCGGTCTGGCTGACCCTGCCGCGCTGAAAGAGCTAGCGCAAGCGGTGGGCGACGTGGACATCCTCGTCAATGCTGCCGGTGTCAACCTGCGCGAACCTTACGCGCAGGTCACGGCAGAGGCGTTCGACCTGCACATGGCCTTGCACCTGCGCGCGCCCTTTCTGTTGGTGCAGCATCTGGCACCGGGCATGGCGGCGCGCTCATGGGGGCGGGTGCTGAACATCGCCTCGCTGCAATCGGTGCGCGCGTTTGCCAATTCCGCGCCTTACGGGGCAGCCAAGGGGGGTGTTGTGCAACTGACCCGCGCCATGGCGGAAGAGTTCTCGCCCCAGGGCATCACCTGTAACGCCATCGCGCCGGGCTTCTTCCCCACGCCGCTAACTGCGCCGGTTTTTGGCAACCCGGACCTTGCCGCCGCCAATGCCGCGCGCACCGCGATCGGTCGCAATGGCGAATTGGAAGATCTGCACGGCGCCACCGTGTTCCTGTGCTCCGACGCGTCGGGCTACATCACCGGGCAGACGCTTTTCGTCGATGGCGGTTTTACTGCGAAATAAGGACAGACCATGCGCGCGCTAGTTTACACCGGGCCGAACCAGATGGAACTGGCAGACCTGCCTGTACCCGTGCCAACCAATGACGATGTTCTGGTCGCCGTTCATGCCGTGGGTATCTGCGGGTCCGACATGCACGCCTATCACGGGCATGATGATCGCCGCCCCGCGCCCTTGGTGCTGGGTCATGAGGCGGCGGGCATTGTCGCGGACGGCCCGCGCAAGGGGCAGGCGGTGGCGATCAACCCGCTTGTGGTGGACCCTGATTGCCCTGCCGCAAAGGCGGGCCGCCCGCATCTGTCGCCCACGCGCGCGATTATTTCCATGCCGCCGCGTCCGGGGGCCTTTGCCGAATATGTAACCATTCCAGAGCGGAACCTGTTGCCGATCCCCGAGGGGCTGTCGATGCGCGATGCGGCTTTGGCCGAACCCGTGGCCGTGTCTTGGCACGCGGTGCGCATCGGGTTGGAACGTTTGGGCCAAGCGGCGCCGCGCGTGCTTGTGCAGGGCGCGGGGGCAATAGGCGTCGCCGCCGCCTTGGTCGCGCGCCATATGGGGGCAGCCAGCATTCACGTGGCCGAACCTCATTTCGGTCGGCGGGCCACCCTTGCCCCGGAAGCTGGGATAGCGACCTTTGACCCGACCACCCACGACCCCGGCGCGGATGCGTTTGATCTTGTGATCGACGCGGTGGGTGCCGCGGCCACTCGCGCCGATGCCTCGCGTCTGGTTCGGCCCGGTGGGGTAATCGTGCATGTGGGGCTTTTGCCGGGGCAAGACGGCTACGACATTCGCCGCATCACGTTGCAGGAAATCTGCGTCACCGGATCATATTGCTACACGCCACACGATTTTGCCGATGCTCTTGCCGCGCTTGCGGCAGGGGCATTGGGCGGCTTGGGCTGGGTGGAATCCCGCATGCTGGACGACGGTGCCCAAGCCTTTGCCGATCTGGACGCTGGGCGCGTGGATGCCGCCAAGATCGTGTTGCATGTCGTTTGACGCGAACGGGGCCTAGGCTCGCTTGGCCCTTTGCATGGCCCGTTCCAGCCCATCCAGAAACCGCGAACGGTCGGCCTTGGCAAAACTGCGTCCGCGCCCTTGATGGAACGGGTCTGCAGCGCGGACATCGGCCATCAGGTCACGCGTGGCCAGAACGCTGCCGATATTGGCCTCTGACAACTCCGACCCATCGTGGCGCAAGACCTGCGCGCCCGAGGCCACGCATTTCGCAGCCAGGGGAATATCGCTGGTCACGACCACGTCGCGCGGTCCGGCGCGCTCTGCGATCCACTTGTCGGCCTCATCCGCGCCCGCGCTGACAATCACGGTGTCGACCATCGGGTTCTGCGACGGGCGTATGCCCCCATTCGACACGATCACCATCCGCACGCGGTGCCGGGTGCCGACGCGTTCAACCTCTGCCTTGACCGGGCAAGCATCGGCATCGACATAGATGACGGGTTCAGAGCTCGGCATGGTAATGCACGGCGCCGGTGTTGATATAGGAAATCCGCAGTTCCAGCGGCGCGCCGTTGTAGTCCACGGCCACGCGGTGCACGCGCAGCAACGGCGTGCCCGGTGTGCAGCCAAGTTCGCGCGCGCATCCGTCTTCGGCCGCACTTGCCGTGACGTGCTCCAACGCGCGGTAAACACTGGCCCCGAAATCTGTCTGATAAAGCTGATAGAGCGTGTTGGGCAATGGGTCGGGAAGCGTCAGCAGGCTACCGAACCGCGCGGCATCCAGAAGGATTTCTTCGTAGATCAGCGGAACGCCGTCGCCGTCGCGCACGCGTGTGATGCAGATCACCTCTGCTCCTACGCTCAGGCCAAGCGCAGTGGCTTCGGCAGGGGTCGCTGCACGAAATGCGCGGTCCAAAACCCTGCTTTCAGGGTGAAATGTGGTGCCATCGGCGCGGCGCAGGTTGAAGAAGCGAAACAGCACCGCGTCGCTGTCATGGCTGGAGACAACAGTGCCCTTGCCCTGCCGTCGCAGCACCAACCCTTCGGCGGCCATGTCCAGCAAAGCCTTGCGCAATGTGCCCACTGCGACGCCGTATTCTTCAGCCAGCCGGGTTTCGGATGGCAGGAAGGTGCCCGGCGACCACTCACCGGATTCGATGCGCGCCAACATCAAGTCGCGCAACTGCTGGTGGAGCGGTTGAGAAACTGGGCGCAGGGACATGGACACCTCCGGACGAAACGATTTCATGTATACTTCTTCTACTCCAAAACCCGAAAGTTCTCGTGTGTTATGACGCGGAAGTTATCTGACACCTTGTCGCGGAATTTCTTCCATTCCTGCGGGATGGTCTCACGCATGAATGCAAGGATGGCGTCGGCGAATTGCTTCTGACTTCGGTAGTAGCGATTGTGGGTGACATAATGGTGCAAGACCGCCCAAAGACGTTCAATTGGATTGAG
>NZ_UIHC01000042.1 GCF_900499075.1 Roseinatronobacter ekhonensis
CGGGCAGTTCAGTGATGGTAGTCTCTGGCATGTGGCATATCCCTTTCTCGACTGAGAATTGACGGCGTCTGAACACCGCCATGATATGCCGCCCCTCAGGGCATCACCAACTTTCGCGCGTTTCTCTTCGTCATGCGACCAAACACTGTCATTGGGCAAATGATGCAGGGCAGACACAACCCCGGTCGCGCCCGCCTGACGGATGTCAGCCAGCGAAATAGGGTCATCCGGGCCGAACCAGCGCCAAGTGTAGTCCATGCCTAGAGCACCTGCTTGCTATAGTTCAACGAAACGCCCCCGAGACTTGCTGCGGATCGAACAGATAGCCATCGAAGCCGGGATCTTCATCGTCCGACAGCGCCAGTAGTGTTATGCGCACGTTTTCCAGATGCTGCCACATCGCACGCTTTGCGGTCTCTGGGTCGCGGCGTTGCAGCGCCGCCAGCACAAGATTGTGGTCATCCAGCCAGCGCAGCCGGTAATCGGTTTCAAAAATTCGATCATGGAGTTGCGCCCACAAGCGACTGCGCGCGCGCTTTTCCCACAGATCGCCGACCGCCTCGACCAGCACACTGTTCTGCGTGGCTACGGCAATCAGGTGGTGGAACTGTTCATCACCGGAATAATCCATACGGCCAGAGGCGATGCTGTCGCGCTCCATCTCTAGGGCCTCATGCATTCGCAAGATGTCTGGTTTCGTCACGGTCAATGCCGCCATCCCTGCAATCGCGCTTTCCAGTAGCTGACGCGCCTGTATCAATTCGAATGGGCCAATATCGGTCACATCGCTGCGCGGATTGTCGCCCGCGTTGCGCGTCAGATAGATGCCGGACCCTTTGCGCACTTCCAGAACGCCCTCGACCTCTAGAAGCAGGATGGCTTCGCGCGCGCCTGAGCGGCCGACGCCAAGACGCTCCGCGATCTGCCGTTCTGTCAGAATTCTATCACCGGAACGATAGCCGCCCTGCGAAATCAGTTCGCGCAACTGGTCGGCGGTTTCCTGATAGCGGCGTCCGCCTTTGGTCATCACGTCTCTCCCACGGCGCTCACCCATGCTTAACATGATACGTCTTGCACAGACGACCAATGCTCTCCGCGCCTCAACGGGCTGTTATGCGGCGGGACATCTGCTCCATCGCGAGATCCGCCGTTCCGGGCTGACGAGTGATACCTGCCTAGCAATCACCAATAAACATATCAACCAATTTATGAATTGGTTGACCAATATGATATCTTTTGCCACACATCGTGTACAGCGCAGCCCGCAGCCGGAACCGCGCCTTGACCAGTCTGTCGCTCAAGATCACGCTTTCCAACCCTAGATTTTCCGGGATACCCTGCCCCATGAAAACCGCCGAGACTTGGCAGCTTGCGACGAAGGACCGGCACGGCGTAACGCTGACCGTCGATGGTAAACACACCCTGCGGATAGAAGCGGTGGAGACTGCGCAATTCCGGGTCCGCCTGCTGAAAAACGGCGCATGGCGGCTTGGTCGCAGTTGGGCCGTGGCCCCCGACGGTCCCTTGCCGCGCGAGGGGCGTAGCCGCGACAGCCATGCGGGTTTCTCATGTCCTGTGGTGGATATGCGGCAGGATGGTGATACGCTGACCCTGTCCACGGGCACGCTGCGCGCAATCATCCGCCAGCCATTGCACATACACTGGCAAGCCAAGTGCGACGATGGCTGGCGCGACGTTGCCCAAGACCGCCCCACCGGCGCGTA
The DNA here is from genome assembly GCF_900499075.1 of Roseinatronobacter ekhonensis. Lineage (GTDB taxonomy): Bacteria > Pseudomonadota > Alphaproteobacteria > Rhodobacterales > Rhodobacteraceae > Roseinatronobacter > Roseinatronobacter ekhonensis. Next base: position 1,725 of record NZ_UIHC01000042.1, read on the forward strand.
TATGCTGGGACGGCGCAGCCACGCCAATGCTCATTTTCTGCGCCGTCATCCGGGCGAGGCGGTGTTCGGACTGGGCGAAAAGACTGGGCCGCTGGACCGCACAGGCCGCCGGTTCGAGATGCGCAATCTGGACGCTATGGGCTATGATGCGCAGACGACCGACCCGCTGTATAAACATATCCCGTTTACCCTGACACGCACCCCGCACGCCGGAAGCTTCAGCCTGTTTTATGACACGATGGCGGGCTGCTGGTTCGATCTGGGCAACGAGTTGGACAATTACCACGCCCCCTATCGCAGCTTTCGGGCCGAAGACGGTGATCTGGACTACTACTTCACATGGGCGCCAGATGTGCTTGCGCTGGTCAAAGCGCAACAAAGGCTGACGGGCGGCATAGCTTTCCCACCGCGTTGGTCGTTGGGGTATTCGGGCTCTACCATGGCCTATACGGACGCACCCGACGCGCAGGCCCAGTTATCGGGGTTCCTGTCCGATCTGGACCGCCACGCCATCCCGTGTGACAGTTTTCATCTGTCATCGGGCTACACCTCTATCGGCGGCAAGCGCTACGTGTTCAACTGGAACACGGATAAATTCCCCGATGTCGAGGGGTTCACCACGGCGTTTGAAAGGGCCGGAGTGAACCTGATCGCAAACATCAAACCGTGCCTGTTACAGGACCACCCGCGCTATGCAGAGGCCGCAAGCCAAGGTCTGTTTATCACCGACAGCGACACCGGCACGCCAGAGGTCTCTGTGTTTTGGGATGCCAAAGGGTCGCATCTGGATTTCACCAACCCCGCTACACTGGACTGGTGGCAAGCCAATGTCACCACCGCGCTGCTACAGCGCGGGCTGACCAGCACTTGGAATGACAATAACGAGTTCGAGGTCTGGGACCACCACGCACAATGCCACGGATTTGGCGCACCAATTGATATGGGGCTGATCCGGCCTTTGCATGCACTTCTGATGGCCCAGGCGTCGGAAGCCGCGCAAAGGGCCCATGCTCCGGCAAAGCGGCCCTACCTGATAACCCGCGCGGGCGGCACCGGTCTGCAGCGTCACGCGCAGACATGGACGGGCGACAACCGCACCAGTTGGGACAGCTTGCGCTGGAACATCCGCATGGGGCTGGGGCTGGCTTTGTCTGGTATCTCGAATATCGGGCATGACGTAGGTGGCTTTGCCGGACCGCAACCCGATGCCGAATTGCTGTTGCGCTGGGTGCAAAACGGCATTTTCCATCCGCGCTTCGTTATCCATAGCTGGAACGATGACGGCTCTGTCACCGAACCATGGACGCACCCGGACGTGTTGCCCGAAATCCGCGCCGCGATCAGGCTGCGCTACCGGTTGTTGCCCTATCTCTACACCTGCTTGTGGCGCGCTGTCACGCAGGGCGAACCGATGCTGCGGCCGACCTTTCTGGACCACGAACACGACGCTGAATGCCATGTCGATACGGATGATTTCATGCTGGGGCAGGATTTGCTTGTGGCCAGCGTGGTGACGCAAGGCGCAACACAGCGGCGGGTTTATCTGCCGCAGAACGCAACCGGCTGGTGGAATTTCGAGCTTGGGAAATGGTGCGCAGGCGGGCAATGGCTTGACCTGCCGGTAACGCTGGCAAGCATACCCCTATTCGTCCGCGGTGGCGCTGTTCTGGCGTTGGCGCGCGGGGCGCAACGGGCGACCCCACAGGCCGAAACTGCCCGCGAACTCGCCGTGTTCCCCGCACCGGGCGATGGCTCAGAACTTCGGTAACGGGTCCGTCCTAGTCAAGGCTTTTTTCACAAGACATCAGAGCCCGCAGAAGCAGGAGTTTTGTTTTCCGACCTGTCCGCTGCCGTTCTTCACGCCAGCCCGTAATTGGGTCCTTGGGGCACATGCTTCGGTCCGTGGTCAGCGCGCTGGCTGCCAACATGATGCTGGTTCGGTGCAATCCCGATGTGCCAATCTCATAGGCGTGCTTGACTGTTATCAGCCAGCGACTGTCCTGAGCACGACATCATCGGAACCACGTCCCTGCGGGACCTCGGGGCCTGCGATCAAGCAAGCAACGGGTTTGATGTTAATGCGTCGGTGCCGCCTCAAACTGGAATGTCGAGCCGTCGACCCACATGCGATGCAGTATCACTGCGATCCTGCGCGCTAACGCGACCATGGCTCGCTTCCGGCCTCGGCGCTTTGCAAGTTGAGCGCCCCATGTTCTCAGCCATGTCGATCGACCACGGTTCATCATTACGGTCGCGGCCTGGCACAACGCGCGCCTCAAGTTCACGTCACCGGCCTTGGTTATGCCGCCTGAGACATCGCGCTCGCCAGACTGGTTGCGTGATGGTGTTAGGCCGACCCAGGGACCAACGTTCTTCGAAGAGGTGAAGCGCGCAGGGTCGTCGACGGCAGACCGGTAAGTCAGGGCAACGACTGCACCAACTCCCGGCATCGTCATCAGTCGTACACAAACCGGGTCGTCTTGGGCCATCTGCCGAACCAGTTTTTCGAGGCCCGCAAGTTCCTGGCGCAACGACGCCCTTGCACGCAACATGGGAGCTGTCGCTGTATCGAGCATGGCATTGCCCTCAGCGAGTTCTCGAATGCGATGCTCGAACCTTCCTCGGGAAATCGCACCGACCTTCAAGCCAAAGTTACGCAAGAGCCCGCGCAGTGACATCTCCAGTGCGAGCATGTTCTGCTGGATGGCCTTGCGAGCACTGAGAATGGCGCGAACCTCCTGCGCCGAAACTGACTTGCAGTGGACCGGGCGGAACCAACCGAGGTGGAGCAGACGGGCAATCCCCTCAGCATCTCTCCGATCTGTCTTGATGGGCATGGCCTTCAAGGCGCCCTTCACCTGCCGTGTCTCCATCAGAACAGCATCCAGCCCGGCATCTGTCAGCCCACGATGCAGCCACTGTGACAAGGGACCAGCCTCAAGGCCCAAGGCGGCAATGGTGCCGTCCAAGGTGTGAAGCCACGCAAGAAGCGGCTCCGGTTCGCTGGCGACCTCAGCTTCCTGAACGATTTTTCCATGCTCGCTGACCGCGCATATCGCCGTCTTGGCCAGTGACACATCCAATCCGATAAACAGTCTCATCCCCTATTCCTCCAATCAGGTTTAATACGGGAATGGCGACAGCGCAGTGGTGATCTGCCAAGCGGTAATTGTGATGCGCAACGCAGGACCCGTTACGGCATCTCGTATATGTATGACGATGACGGCGACAATGCCGATGCGCTGGACGGGAACCACTGCCAGACAGCACTCACCCTTGCGCGCCGGAACGGTCGGCTGACCGTGTCGATGTCGCATCAGGGTCAGGCAGCCTTTCCCTTTGCGCATGTGACACTGACACTGCCAGCCGGAATGACAGAACAGGTCTGGATCGGCGGGCGCGCGTTCGGGCATGGCGAGGTAATTCCAGTGAGGGCACTTGATGACCTACGACCGCAGTAAGCTGCGCCCGCGCTGGCTGCATATCGGGTTCGGGGCCTTTGCCCGCGCGCATCCACTTTGCGTGCTTCACCGGGGCTTGTTGAATGACCCGACCGGCGACTGGGGGGTGATCGTGGCACGGTTGAATTCTGGCCGTGACGCGCTTGACCAACTCGACCACGCGCGGGGTATCTATCATGTGCTGGCCGCCGATGCCGATGGGCTGCACGCAGAGCAGGTGGGCTGCGTTATCGGCACACGCCACCCTGACCGTGACGGTGCAGATGCACTGCCCATGCTAATCGCCAGTCCCGAGCTTGCGGTCATATCGCTGACCATTACGGAAAAAGGATATTGCTCTGGTCCCGACGGGCTGGATTTCGACAATCCCGCTATTCGGGCCGAACTGGCAGGCGCCCCGCCCCGAACGGCGATTTCTGTGCTGGTGGCCGGGCTGGCGCGCAGGCGGGCGGCAAGTCATGCCGGGCTGACATTGCTGGCCTGTGACAACCTGTCGGGCAACGGCACGAAACTGGCGCGCGCCGTGGATGATTTCGCCCGCGCCACGGACCCGCAGCTTGCCGACTGGATCGCGGGTGCATGCCGGTTCCCCTGCTCTATGGTGGACCGGATCGTGCCTGCTATGACCTCACCAGACCGTGACCGCGTGCGCGGCACCTTGGGCCAAGACGATCCGTCCGCCGTGATCTGCGAGCCGTTCTTGCAGTGGGTGATAGAGGATAGCTTCGCCGCAGACCGCCCCCCGCTGGCAGAAGGCGGTGCGCTGCTGGTGGCGGATGTCGAGCCGTATGAAGACATGAAATTGCGCATGCTGAATGGCGCGCACAGCCTGCTTGCGCTGTTGGGCGGCCAAGCGGGGCTGGCGACGGTCGATGCCTGCATGGCCGATCCGCACTTTGCCGCCGCTGTCGCACATTTCCACGCGCAAGAGGCAGCGCCCACCCTGCCGCCATTGCCCGGAATCGACCTGGCACGCTACGGGGAAGACCTGCGCGCGCGGTTCCGGAACCCGGCGCTGAAGCACCGCACCGCGCAGATCGCGAGTGATACAAGCCAGAAACTACCCCAACGCATTCTGGCCCCTCTGCGTTGGCATTTGGCGCAGCGCGGCACGGTGCCGCCCCTGATGGCGCTTGTTCTGGCAAGCTGGCTGATCTGGCTGCGCGGGTATGGAGATGACGGGTGCGCGTTGGAAGTGAATGACCCACGGGCCGAAACCCTGCGCGCCCGCATTTCGACGCTGCCGTCGGATGCAGACGCGCTGCCCGTGTTCCTTGCAGGCTATGACGGCTTTGGCCCTGATCTGGCGCCGGACCAGCGACTGCACAGCGCCGTGCAAGACGCGCTCGCACGGTTGCGGGCGCATGGCGTGCGCAATACCCTTGCGGCCACAATGTCGGAGGTTGCATCTTGAGCCGTTTTCTTGGCCCCGATTTTCTGCTCGACACAAGCACAGCGCGGCACCTTTTTCATGACGTGGCCAAGCCTCTGCCGATTGTCGATTTTCACAACCACCTCTCGCCGCAGGACATTGCGCAGGATCGCCATTGGGACAATCTGGGCGCGCTATGGCTGGAGCATGACCACTACAAATGGCGGGTCATGCGCTGGGCGGGTGTGCCCGAAAGCCATGTGACCGGCAGCGCGGATTTCCGTGCGAAATTCGATGCGTTTGCCCGCGTCATGCCGCGTATCGTGGGCAACCCCGTGCATCACTGGTCCCATCTGGAGCTTTGGCGCCATTTCGGGCTAGAGGGGGTGGTTCTGACGCAAGACACTGCTGCGCGGGTGTGGGACACCGCCGCAGAGCGCCTGTTAGAACGCGGCTTTGGCGCGCGCGGGCTGTTGGCGCAGATGAATGTTTCTTATGTCGCAACCACCGACGACCCCTGTGACACGCTGGAGCATCACGCCGCCTTTGCCGCAGAGGCAGCTACAGGTTTGCGCATGGTGCCAACCTTTCGCCCCGACCCCGCGCTTTACCCCGAAGATGCAGGGTTTGCAGCGTGGCTGGACCGTTTGGAAGCCGCCAGCGGCCAAAGCATCGCAACCTATGCAGAGCTTTTGTCCGCGCTGTTGCAAAGGCTGGACCATTTCCGCGCCCATGGTGCGCGTGCCGCTGATCACGGACTGAACCGGCTGGATGTGATCGACCCTGCCACGCAGGCCGAAGGCGATGCCACGCTAAGTCATGCGCGCCTTGGCCAGACCGTTTCGCACGCCGCAGCCGCCGCGTTCCGTCACCGTCTGCTTCTGGATCTGGGCCGCGCCTATGCCGCACATGATATGGTCATGCAGCTGCACATGGGTCCGTTGCGCAACACGCGCAGTCGTCTGATGACCGGCTTCGGGCGCGATGCCGGCGCCGACAGCCTGCGCGACGCCCCTCTTGCAGAGGCACTGAATGCGCTTCTTGACGGGCTGGACCGTGACAATGCCTTGCCGCGCACGATCCTCTATGCGCTGGATCCGGGCAAGACCCCCGTCATCGTGACCACTGCGGGTAATTTCCAGGATGGCAGCCTTGCAGGCAAGGTGCAGCCCGGCACCGCGTGGTGGTTCAACGACCAGTTGGACGGGATGGAAACGCAGATGCGCACGCTGGCGCAAATGGGTCTGATATCGACATTTCTGGGCATGCTGACTGACAGCCGCTCTTTCCTGTCCTTCCCGCGCCATGAATACTTCCGGCGCTTGTTGTGCCGGATGATCGGTACTTGGGCCGAAACCGGCCATCTGCCCGACGACCCCGAACAGCTGGACGCGCTGGTGCGCGACATCTGCTACCGTAACGCCGCCGCGTGGTTTAACCCAACCGAGGGTGCGAAATGCGACTGATCTGCTTGGGCGAATGCATGGTCGAACTGGCACCTGCAGAAAACGGGCTGTTCCGACAAGGGTTTGCAGGCGACACGTTCAACACCGCCTGGGCGCTGCGAAAGGTCTGTCCACAAGACTGGCAGATCGGCTTTGCCACCGCATTGGGCGACGACCCCCTGTCTATCGAGATGGCGGCGTTCATGGCTGGGAACGGCATTTGCACGCGCGATGTTCAGGTCCTTTCGGGCCAGACCTGCGGTCTATACCTGATAAAGCTGGTTGATGGAGAGCGCAGCTTTGCCTATTGGCGCGCGCACTCCGCCGCGCGACAGATGGTCGATGACGAGGACGCGCTGGCGCGCGCCCTTGCCGGGGCCCAGGCGATCTTTCTATCCGGCATCAGCTTGGCAATTCTAGCGCAGGACCGGCGCGAGGCGCTTGTCGCCGCGCTGGAAGGTTATGCGGGACAAGTCTTTTTCGACCCGAATTTCCGCGCGCGCCTGTGGGACAATAGCGGGCAAGCACGCGACTGGGTGCTGCGCATCGCCCGTCGTGCGGATATCCTGCTGCCCAGCCTAGACGATTGCACGGCCCTTTTTGATGTCTCGGACGCAGAAAGCGCGCTGCAGACGTTATCCGCGACAGGTGTGCCAGAAATCGTTCTGACCAACGGAGCGGAACCTGTCACGCTATGGCATGACGGTCAGATCAGCCGCACGGTGGCGCCTGAAACGCCGCCGCCCCTTGATACGACCGGCGCGGGCGACGCGTTCAACGCCGGATATCTGGCGGCAAGGTTGCAAGGCACTGCACCGGACGAAGCCGCACATCGCGGGCAATTGCTATCCGCACGGGCCATCGCGACCCGTGGCGGATTGTTGGACCGTTGACCGCGCTTGCGACAGGCGGGCTAGCCCCCGACTGGAAAGAGATGTGCTTCCGCCGGGTTGAACTGCAAGGCCACAGCTTGGTCCGCCGGCAAAACACGGTCCTCTGAAAAGGTTGCGATCAGATGCGTGCCGTCGCGCAATACCAGATCGGCAACGGTTTCGCTGCCCAACCGTTCGGCGACCGTAACCTTGCCTTCGACCTTACCGGCACCGGCACCATCAGCCGACAGGTATTGCGGGCGCAACCCCATTACAGCGCGGTCCCCTTTTACAATCGGGCGGCCTTTTGTGTTCAGCACCACAGGCTCCATCGCCGCATGCGCAACCTTGGCTTCGGTGCCTTGCACATCCATCACCTCGACATCCAGAAAGTTCATCGAGGGCGCACCCAGAAAGCCCGCCACGAACAGATTTTCGGGGTTGTGATACAGGTCCATAGGCGCGCCCATCTGCATGACATGCCCATCTTTCAGAACCACGATCTTGTCGGCCAGCGTCATCGCTTCGACCTGATCGTGCGTAACATAGATCATCGTTGCATCAAGCTGGCGGTGCAGTTTGCCGATTTCCATGCGCATATCCATGCGCAGCGCGGCATCAAGGTTCGACAAGGGTTCGTCGAACAGGAACACGTTGGGTTTGCGCACAATCGCGCGGCCAATGGCCACGCGCTGGCGTTGCCCGCCCGATAGCTGGCTGGGGCGGCGGTCGAGCAGATGTTCCATCTGCAAGATGCGCGCGGCCTCTTGCACCTTGGCATCCTTTTCGGATTTCGAGGTGCCCGCGATGGTCAGCCCGAACGCGATATTCTCGCGCACCGTCATATGCGGGAATATAGCATAGGACTGAAACACCATCCCCACGCCGCGTTCCTTGGGGGTGATGTCATTGACCACCCGCCCGCCAATCGAGAGCGTGCCGCCGGAAATATCCTCCAGCCCCGCGATCATGCGCAAGAGCGTGGATTTGCCGCAACCGGAGGGACCGACAAAGACGCAAAACTCGCCATCCTTGATGTCGATATCCACGCCTTTGATGACATCGACAGCGCCATAGGATTTTCGGATCTCTTTCAGAGACACATCTGCCATGGCCCTACTCCGCCGCTTTTGTATCGGGCCGCACGACAAGGCGGCCATCGTCCAGCACTTCGACCGGATCGGGGTTCAGGATCACACCTTGGAAATGTCCCTCCGCATTCCTGTCGGCAAAGCCCATGATGCGCAGCCCCGCCCCGGTTTCGACAATCCGCGCCGCATAGCGGCGGCAGGGCAAGGCACCGTCCAGAAACGGGCCATCCGCAATGACCCAAGGACCCCGGGGGCTGTCGGCCATCAGGTAATGATTGCCGGTGACTGCGCCGCCAGGCGTGGCGATGGCCTGCGCTTGCGAGAAGTGTTCGGCGGCAGTGCAGAACAGGCAATACCAGCGGTCAGCCACCTGAAACACCTGCGGCACTTCCATCTGGCCGAAGCCGCCGACAAACACCGGCGGTTGCAGGGTCCATGTCATCAGGTCGTCCGAAGTGGCAAAGCCAATGGCGCCACCGGCGTTCGGCTCTGCAATGCCCGGAGCGCGCGCGGTGAAATACATCAGCCAGCCGTCGCCGTCGGGGTCGCGCATGACCCACGGGTCACGCATGGCGCGATCGTGCCAAAAGCCCTTGGCATGATTGGCTTCATAGGCGGCTGCGGCAGGACCGGTCAGGTCCAGACACAACCCGTCGCCCACGCGGACCCAATTGTGCAGATCATCCGACGTGGCATGTCCCACGCGTTGATACAGCCCCTCATCCGCCTTGGACGTGCCGGTATAGAACAGGTGCCAATGACCCGCATCATCGCGCACGACCGACCCGGTCCATGTGGTAAAATCATCCCATGCGGGGCTGTCGGCGGGAACAAGGCAGGTGCCCAGATGCTCCCAGTTTATCAGATCATCGCTGACGGCATGGCCCTGCGTCACGTTGAAATGGCGCAATTCGGGATTGATCAGCGATTTGTCTGCCTTCAGGAAGAAGACATGCCATTTGTCGCCGTCATGGGCATACCAGCTATCCCATATCCATTGATGTTCGAGTGCGAGAACCATTGCGGATTATCCTTTCACGCCAGTGGACGCGATCGAGGCGATAAAGGCACGCTGCAAGGCCAGGTAAAAGGCCAGCACCGGCACGGTGATCATGGTCAGATACGCCATGACCTCGCCCCACGCGATATTGAGTTGGAAGAAGTATTGCAGCCCGACCATGACAGGGCGGTACTGCTCCTGCTGGACCACGATCAGCGGCCACAGGTATTGGTTGTACATGACCAGAAACTTCAGGATCGCGGCGGTCGCAAGCACGGGGCCGGACAACGGCATCACGACGCGCCAGTATATCTGGAACCATGTCGCCCCTTCGGCGCGCGCCGCCTCTATCAGTTCGCGGGGCAAACCCTTGAAATACTGCACGAACAGAAAGATAGTCAGCGCATCGGCGATCCAGGGGATGATCTGCACGCGGTAGCTGTTCAGCCAGCCGATGGTCACCCCCTCCCAGCCGATCCATGGCAGTTTCGACACCAATAGCAAAAGCGGGATGGCGATGGTTTCGAACGGCACGATCAGCGTGGCAAGAATGACCGACAGGATCACATCGCGCCCGCGCCAGTTGAGGTAGACAAAAGCAAACCCCGCCATGGAACAGACCAGCAGGCACAGCGCCACCGTCAGCCCCGTGACGAGCACGGAATTGAACACGAACAGCCCGATGGGTGCGCGCTCGAACGCTGCCGTATAGTTGTTGAGGCCGACATCACCGACCGGCAGAAAGGCCCGCAGACTGGACGTGTCGGCCAGAAGCTGCTGGTCTGGCTTCAGGCTGGACATGACCATGAAAACCAGCGGAAACACGAATATAATCGCGATCAGCACCAGCACGGCATAGCGGACGGCCAACCGTAGGCCCTGATTGTCGGGGGAAATGGCGGACATGTCAGGCCCTCTCTCTGGTCAGCCAGCGTTGCACAAGCGAGATGGTCAGCACGATCAGGAACAACACCACGCTGATGGTGGCCCCGCCGGAAATATCCTGCTTGCCATAGCCGCGCTCTACGGCCTGAAAGACCAGCGTTTGCGTGCTGTCCAGCGGGCCGCCGCGGGTCATGACATCAATCTGCGCGAACAGGGCGAAAGCCTGCATCGTGATCACGATCAGCACCAGCACCGCCGTGTGCCGCAGCCCCGGCCACGTGATGTATCGGAAGGTCTGCCATTTCGACGCGCCCTCAATCTCGGCAGCCTCATACAAAGTCGGGCTTATGGTTTGCAGCCCCGACAGCCATATGACCATATGGAACCCCACCGCCTGCCAGATCGACATGCCCATGATCGCGGGCAGCGCCGTGTCGGGGTTGCCCAGCCAGTTCACGGGCTGGAACGCACCAAAGGTCAGCCCCGACAGCAGGTTGTTCAACAAGCCGCCGTCGGGCGAATAGATAAACCGCCACAGCAGCGACACTACTACGATCGACACCACCACGGGCATGAAATAGACGGCGCGGAACACGGTTATCCCGCGCAGTTTCTGGTTGACCAGCAAAGCCAGCCCCAATGCCAGCGCACCTTGCAACGGGGCCACGACCAGCACGAATGTCACGGTGTTGACCAGCGCCTTCATGAACACCACGTCGCGCGCAACGACCACATGCGCGGTATCGCCCAGCTGCACGCGGAACCATTCGCGCATGCCGCGATACTGCGGAAAATCATCGCTGCGGGTAATGGTGCGCACCCGTGGGTAAACCGGACTGCCATCGTCTTCGCGTGCGACCTGCCCGTCGGCGTTCAGCTCGGGCTCCAGCTGTAAAACGGCGACCGACAGCATGTCGCGATAATTCTTCAACCCAACGAATTCGGTCGGATTGGGCGAAATCAGGCGCTGGTTGGTCAGCGACAGGCCAAAGGCGAAGAAGAACGGCACGATGATGAACGTGGCGATCAACACCACCCCCGGCGCTGCAAAGCCCCAGCCCGCGCGGTTCGATGTGGTCAGTTTCGAGGACATGGCACTGCCTTTTGCGCTCGGGACAGATGGCCCGCGCCCACGCTAGGGCGCGGGCACGAAGGCTTAGTGGCCGTAGCCGCTATTACGCTCGATATCGGCGTCAATCTCATCGACCGCTGCGTCCAGTGTGTCGGCCACATCGGCACCGTTGGCGATATCGGCCAGTGCTTTCTCGAACACCTTTGCCTGCACGACGTAACCGGGTGTCACCGGCCGCACGAGCGCCTGCGCTTCGCTGAGCTCGAAGAACTCGGCCATCGCACCGCCCTCGGCATAGTTTTCAGTCATCGCAGCGGCAGAGGCTGTCGCCGGGATCAGGCCGATCCCATTTGAAAACGCGGCCAGATACTCGTCTTGCAGCGCGAATTCGATAAAGGCCGCCGCACCGTCCGGGTGGTCTGACGAGCCCGAAACCCCGAATTGCCAGCTTGCTGCGCCAATTTTCGGACCGTTGCCGAAATCGGGTGCGGGCAGGAACAGCGTATCATCAAAGGCGTTCAGCGCGTTCAGTGCAGCCCAGTTTCCGTTCCACGAAAACGCATAGCGCCCCTCAAGGAACCCATTGTCACGCGCAGCAGGATCTTGGCTGGTGCCAGGTGCATACCCTTCGGCAAAGAGGCTTTGCCACCATTCGCCGAATTCAATCGCGGCATCGCCGTTCAGCACGCCTTCGGCGCTTTGGTAAGTGCTGCGGTCGACGATATCGCCGCCAAAGCTTTGCAGGAAAGGTGAGAACGCGTACGGATACCATTCTCCGGTCCAGGCCATGCCCGGATCGAACGCGTATTCCCAATCACCAGTGGCTTTCGCCGCGTCCAGCGCAGCCATGAACTCTTCACCGGTCCACGGCTCTGCAACGGTTGGGGTGCGTAGCCCCAACGCGTCCAGCGTGGACTGGCGCGCAACCATGGCGACCGCCGCATCCCACAGGCCGATGGAATACAGCTCCCCGTCCCAATACCCTTTGGTGCCGGGCAGGAAGTCCGCGATCACGCTTTCATCCAGCGGCAAGGGCTGCATGTAACCAGCCCATGCCCAGTTGGGCATGACGGGGCCGTCTACGTCCAGAATATCGGGCAGGTTGCCCGCCAGTGCCGCCGCAACAACGGAGTCGTTATACGCCCCTTGCGGGAAGCTTTCGAGCGACACGGACCAATCCGACTGGCTGGCGTTGAAGTCGTCCACGATCTGGTTGATGATCGCGCTTTCGACTTCATTGCCTGCGCCGTGATACCACATCGTCAGCGGTGTCTGGGCAAATGCCGTGCCAAGCGCCAAGGATTGCGCCGCCAATGAATAGGCGGCCAAGTGCTTCAGTTTCATGGTTTTCCTCCCTTTAGAGACTGAAATCAGGATTGAATTGCAGTGACCGAGCCGCGCCAGACCACCGGCGCAGCCACCAATTCGCAGCCGCCCTTGTTAGGTGCGGGGCCGGTTGAAATCTGGCTCAGTAGCCGTGCGGCGACGCGCTCTCCCATTGTGCGATACGGCAGTTCGACTGTGGTCAGCGGCGGAAACAGTGTTTCCGCAATCGCGCGATAATTGTCATATCCCGCGATAGAGATTTCTTCGGGCACCCGCAGCCCGCGCCGGCGCAGATGCCCATACAGGCGCAACGCCAGTTCGTCATTCCCACAGCAGATAACCGAGGGCGGGTGCGGCAAGGCCAGCAAATTGTCGATTGCCTGCGCAAGACGGGCGTTTGTGTCTTCGACATCCTGCACATGACCTTCGACCAGCAAAGCAGGATCAAAGGCTATACCGGCGCGGCTCAATGCGTCCCGATAACCCTGACTGCGCAAGCGGGTTGCATCCATACGGGCATCGAGCGTCAGATAGGCAATGCGACGGTGCCCATGCGCCACCAGCCGTGCGGTCAACGCATCTTGGCCCGAACGGTCATCGGGCAGCACACAGGGCAATCCGGTCGCATCATAGCAATTCACAAGATGAATGGGGCAGCTTGCCACGGCATCCGCCAGATCAACCTTGCGGTGGTAATCTGCGACGTAGATCAACCCTTCGACCCTGTGTTCCTGAAAGGTCTGGATCAACGGCTTGACCCGATCTTGCGCGCCACCGGTATCCGCAATCATCAGCGTCATGCCCGCGTCGGCCATACGCGCCTGAATTCCCTGCACGATGTACAAATCCGGCAGGCCCGTCGGCTCTGTTGGTTCGGTGCTGCGCGAAATCGCGCCGGTGATTAGTCCGATCAGCCCAGACTTGTTGGACCGCATCATGCGGGCGGCCTGCGACGGGACATAGTCTAGCGCATCAATCGCAGACAGAACCCGCGCGCGGGTCTCCTCGCCGACCGGGGCATCGCCGTTCAGCACCCGCGATACGGTCTTGGCCGAAACGCCTGCGTGTTGTGCAACGTCGTAGATCGTAGACATGCCCCCTCCCCAATAATTGCGGCGATACCGCCGTCGTGTCACAGGTTCCAAAGCTATGACACCGATGTCATGACACCGATGTCATACCTATGCGAGTTTTCCTGATTCTGTCAAACACGAATTGAAACGGAAGAGATATGGCCAAGCGACGCCTCCCGGCACGGGCCTTGGCCGCGCAGGGATTTCGCAGGAATTAAGGGGAAAACCGCGTCCGGCTTAGACCATGTCAGGCCGCATCAAGCGCCGCGATGATCCCGCCGAAATCGACAGCTTTCAGTGACGCACCGCCAACCAAAGCGCCGTCGACATTGCCCAGCGCAAAAATCTCTGCGGCGTTTCCGGGCTTGACCGACCCGCCATACAGAAGCGACATCTCGGGATCAGGCAGGTTCGCGCGCAACGCGTCATGGACCTCTGCAATCTGCTCCAGCGTCGGGGTGCGCCCCGTGCCAATGGCCCAGACGGGTTCGTATGCGATCACCGTGTTGGCGGCAGTCGCCCCCCCGGGCAGGGATGCGCGCAGCTGCGTCAGCACCACATCCAGCGTGGTGCCTGCGTCGCGCTCTGCCTCTGTTTCACCCACGCAGATGATCGCAGTCAGACCGGCGGCATGGGCGGCGCGTGCCTTGGCCGCAACCAGATCAGAGCTTTCAGCATGGTCCGCTCGCCGCTCGGAATGCCCTAAGATGACATGGCGCGCGCCTGCATCGGCCAGCATCGCGGCCGAAATATCGCCGGTATGCGCGCCATTTGCATCGCTGTGGCAGTCCTGCCCACCCAGTAATATCGCGCTGCCTCGGGCGATATTGGCCATGGGGGCCAGAAGCGTCGCAGGAGGACAGATCAAGACACCGCAATCGGGCGACGGATGCGCCGCGATCAGTGCGCGCACTTCGTCCAGATCGGCGTCAAGACCGTTCATCTTCCAGTTACCGGCAGCAAGTTTGCAGGGCATGGGTATCCTCCTGTTGGTTGCCAACAGGGATACGCGGGGCGGCCCGCCGATGCAATCAGCCTTGGGCGCGGGCCGCGTTCATGCGCTCTGTCAGCGTGTCGACATCGTCAAACTTGATCGATTCGCCGCAGCCGCAGGCATCGGTGACATTCGGGTTGCGGAACTTGAATGCGCTTTCCAGCAAGCTGGTTTCGTAGTCGATCTCTGTGCCGAACAGGAACATCTGCGCCATCGGCGCGATCAGCACGAAGGCACCGTCTTGTTCGATCACTTCCTCATGTTCCTCGACGCTCTGCGCCGTTTCCATGGTGTATTCCATGCCCGCGCAGCCGCCTTTTTTCACACCCACGCGCAAGCCTTTGGCCCCTTCGCGGTCCATAAGGCGTTTGATTTGCCGCACGGCAGCAGGTGTCATCGTCACCGGGGATTTGCCGGGAATGCCAAACATGTCAGCTCTCTTTCCGTATCTGTTGTCGCGCCGGGTTGCCCATGACGGTCGCATCCGCAGCCACGTCGCGCGTGACCACAGCACCGGCGGCGATGATTGCACCATCGCCGACCGTAACACCCGGCAGAATGATCGCACCGCCGCCAATCCAGACATCGGCGCCGATGGTTATCGGGCGGCCCCATTCAGCGCCGGTCGCGCGCGTATCGGCGTCGCGCGGGTGATCGGCGGTCAGGATTTGAACGTTCGGACCGATCTGCGTCCGCGCGCCAATCCGCACTTCGGCCACGTCCAGAATGACGCAGTTGAAATTGGCAAAGCAACCCGGCTCGAAGTGAATATTCATCCCGTAATCGACATGAAACGGCGCGCGGATGACCGCCTCGTTCCAAGTGCCAAGCAGCGCCTGCATCAGCTCGGCGCGTTGCGGATCACCCAGAATGGTTTGGTTGTAGTCCCGCATCAGGCCTTGGGCGCGCTTGCGCAACGCCACAAGTTCCGGGCAGCCCGCATCATAGGGCGCGCCCGCAAGCATCTTGTCACGTTCGGACAAGACCGCATCCATCACATGAACCCCAGTTCCAGCCGTGCTTCATCCGACATCATGTCCATGCCCCATTGCGGGTCAAATGTCATTTCCACATTCACGGATTGAACACCGGGCACGGGTTCCATTGCATTGGCGACCCAGCCGGGCATCTCACCGGCCACCGGGCAGCCCGGCGCGGTCAGCGTCATGATCACGTCCACTTCGCCCACATCCGAAATCGTGATCGTGTAGATCAACCCCAGATCGAAGATGTTCACCGGGATTTCAGGATCATACACCGTCTTGCAGGCTTCCACCAACGACTCATACAACGGGTGTTCGGTGCTGGAGGGCTTGATCAGCAGATCACCTTCGTCTTGTGGCATGGCGTGGCCCTTCCTTCGGCTAGGCTATTTCCTGACCGAATATATAGGAAAACTCTCCGATCCGTCCAGTGCTACAGCACATACCGGCTCAAATCGGCAGAGCGCGACAGATCGCCGATGTTTTGCTCGACAAAAGCAGCGTCTACGACAACGTCCTGCCCCGCACGGTCGGGCGCGTGAAAAGACAACTCTTCGAACACCCGTTCCATGACCGTATACAGGCGGCGTGCACCGATGTTCTCGACCGACTGGTTGACCTCTGCGGCAATGCGCGCAAGCGCGGCGATCCCGTCTTCCTCAAAAGTTACGCCAACCGCTTCGGTCCCCATCAGCGCCGTGTATTGCCGCGTCAGCGCATTGTCGGTTTCCGTCAGAATGCGCACGAAATCGGCCTCTGTCAGCGGGCGTAGCTCTACCCGGATCGGCAGACGTCCCTGCAATTCCGGAAGCAGGTCCGACGGTTTGGCGACATGAAAAGCCCCCGATGCGATAAACAGGATATGGTCCGTCTTGACCGCTCCGTGCTTGGTGCTGACGGTCGTACCCTCGATCAGCGGCAACAGGTCGCGCTGCACACCTTCGCGGCTCACATCGGCACCGCGCGCATCGGCCCGCGCGCAGACCTTGTCGATTTCATCTAGGAAAACAATGCCATTTTCCTGTACAGACTCCAGCGCGGCCAGCTTCACTGCTTCGTCATCCAGCAGCTTGTCGGCCTCTTCCGCGATCAGCAGGTCGTGGCTTTCCGATACCGTCACCTTCTTGCGCGTTGTGCGCCCGCCCATCGCCTTGCCGAACAATTCGCCGATATTCATCATCTGCGGCGGTTGGCCGGGCATGTCGAACATGCCGCCCATAGGGTTGGACGTGTCGGCGATCTCGATCTCGATTTCCGTGTCGTCCAACTCGCCCGCGAGCAGTTTGCGGCGGAACATTTCGCGCGTGGCCTCGCGCGCGTCCTTGCCGGCAATCGCTTCAATCACCCGGTCCTCGGCAGCCTGATGCGCGCGCGCCTTGACGGCCTCGCGCATCTGCTCGCGGGTCTGGGCAATCGCGGCATCGACCAGGTCACGGATAATCTGTTCCACATCGCGCCCGACATAGCCGACTTCGGTAAATTTCGTGGCCTCGACCTTGATGAACGGAGCTTTCGCCAGCTTCGCCAGACGGCGGCTGATCTCTGTCTTGCCCACCCCGGTCGGCCCGATCATCAGAATGTTCTTGGGGTAAACCTCGTCGCGCAACTCCACCGCCAACTGCTTGCGCCGCCAGCGACTACGCAGCGCCACCGCCACCGCGCGCTTGGCCTCGGCTTGCCCAATGATGAAGCGGTCCAATTCAGACACGATTTCGCGCGGGGTCAGGTCGGTCATGCGCTGATCTTCTCCACCGTCAGGTTGCCGTTCGTATAAACGCAAATATCCGACGCGATAGCCATGGCGCGGCGGGCAACATCTTCGGCGTTCATTTCGGTCTCAAGCAGCCCGCGCGCGGCGGCCAAGGCGAAATTCCCGCCCGAGCCGATTGCGGCGATGTCATGCTCGGGCTCCAAAACATCGCCCGCGCCGGTAATCACGAACAAATCGCGCCCGTCGGTCACGATCAGCATCGCTTCCAGCTTTTGCAGGTATTTGTCGGTGCGCCAGTCCTTGGCCAAGTCGACAGAGGCGCGGGCCAATTGCCCCGGCGTGGCCTCCAGCTTGGCCTCTAGCCGTTCCAGCAGGGTGAATGCATCGGCGGTTGACCCGGCGAAACCTGCCACCACGTCGTATCCGCCGGGCGACAACCTGCGCACCTTTCGTGCGCTACCCTTGATGACGGTCTGGCCAAGCGACACTTGCCCATCGCCAGCCACAACCACCTCGCCGCCCCTGCGGACCGCCACAATCGTCGTGCCATGCCAGCCCGGAAACTCGGTCATCGCGCCTGCCTTCATCTTGCTGAAAATACTCCCGCCGGAGGCGTCCGCCACTTGGCGAACCGCGACCGGCAGGGGTGGGGCAGCGTTCCGCCCCGAAGAGTTCACATCGCTTCGTTGATCCAGGACTGCAGTGCCGATTTCGGGGCAGCGCCCACTTTGTTCGACACCGGCTTGCCGTCCTTGAACAGGAACAGTGCCGGAATGCCGCGAATTCCCATCGCGGCGGCGGTGTTGGGATTCTCGTCCACGTTCACCTTGGCAATCTTGATCTTGTCGCCGTATTCGCTGGCAAGCTCTTCCAGCGCCGGGCCGATCTGTTTGCACGGACCGCACCATTCGGCCCAGAAATCGACAACGACAGGAATGTCGGACTCGCGCACTTCGGCGTCAAAGGTGGCATCGGTGACAGCAACTGTGGGCATTGGCCCCTCCATTGGTTTGCTTCGTTATCTCTCAATTATGCAACCGCGCGCGGGGTTTCAAGCGCCCGCGCGGGCAAGCGCTGCGCGCAGATCCTTATCGGGTAGTCGCATCAGGCTGGCGGTCACGGTCCACAGTAGCGCCATCTCGACCTTGCGACCCGGAAAAACCTGTTCCAGCGCAGCCAGATAGGCACCCATCTGGCGCAAAAGCCCTTCTGGCACCTGCGCTGCATTATCGGGCACCACGCGGTTCGATTTATAATCGACAGCCAGAACATGGTCGCCCGTCACCAACAGCCGGTCGATCACACCAAATAGCGGGCGGTCGCCCAAGCGACCGGCGATTTCGACCTCTGCCAGCGTGTCGGGCGCGAACAGCGGGGCTAGCTCCGGGGCGTCCAGAACGGCCGTCGCCTCGGGTAGCAGCAGCGCGGCATCGGAGGGACTGCCCAGCAGGTCAGCGGCGCGCGCGGTCCAGCTCTTACGCGGCCAATGCGGCAGATGCTCCAGTAGCAGGTGCAGCCCCGTGCCAAGCCGCAGGGCGCTGTCTTCGTCCAGCCCCGCTTCGCCCGGGAGCGCTTTCGCACCGCCCAAGCCCGACGGGTTCAGGGGCGTCACGCGCTCTGGTGGTTTCGGGGCGGGGTGCCAGAGCGCATCAGGCAATTCCGCGCGCGCGGCGCCGGTTTTTGCAACCTCATCGGACCGTGCGGGCCAGTTCCCATGGGCGTGGCGACTGCCCGGCCCTGTGGGCGTGTCCAACCGTTCCGCCCCGGCCGCCCGAACCCCTTCTGCCACGCGTTGATACCAGCTTTCAGCCTTGTCCACCTTGCCCGAGCCCGCCACGATCAACCAGCTTTCGACGCGTGTCATCGCGACATAGAGCAACCGCGCATCTTCTTGCTCGCGGCGCGCGGCGCGAGCGTTCAACGCCTCTTGCACCGGCTCGGGGTTTTGCCCTGCAAGGGCTTTCCAGACCGCACGGCCTGCGACATCGACAATCTCGGTCGTGTCGTTCGGTTTCTGGTCCGCCGTATCGGGCAGGATAACAATGGGCGATTCCAGCCCCTTGGCCCCGTGCACGGTCATAACGCGCAGCATCGGGCTGGCGCTGTCCAATTCGCGCTTCAGTTCCACCTCATCGCGTTCCAGCCATGTCAGGAAACCGGTGAGCGACGGAATTTCCGCCTGCTCATAACTCAGAGCCTGCGCCAGAAACGCGTCAATCCCGTCCTCGGCCTCTGGTCCAAGGCGGGCGATCAGGCGGCGGCGTCCGTCGTGACGTGTCAGCATACGCTCGACCAGATCGTAGGGACGCAGAAAATCGGTTTGGGTGCGCAAATCGCGCAGCACAGCCAAGGTCGGGCAGTCGAGCCGCGCACGCAGACGCGACCACAGGTATTCGCCTTTGGCACGGCCCTGCGCCAAGCGGTATAGCGCGTCTTCCGACCAGCCGAACAAGGGCGACCGCAGACAGGCGGCAAGTGACAGGTCATCCTCGGGCGTGGCCAGAAAGGCCAGAAGCGCCGTCAAATCGCGAACCGCAATTTCACCGCCCAGCCGCAAACGGTCAGCCCCTGCAATCGCAAGCCCCTCGGCCTTGCAGGCGGATATGATCTCGTGAAACAGGGTGTTGCGGCGGCGCACAAGGATCAGAACATCGCCTTCGTGCATCGGTCGTGTGACGGTGTCATGCAGCACCAATATGCGCGCCTCGATCATGCGGCGCAGTTCTTTCGCAATGGCCCTCGCAAGCTGGCGGTGGTGATGTTCGTCTGAAATCACATCCACCGCGTCATACCATGCGCGGTCGCTATCGGTCTTTTCCGGAAGGATGGGCGGCCACAGGTCCACTCGTCCCGGCAGGCTGTTGAAGAACGCAATATGCGTTGGAACGCCGCCCAAACCTTCGTCATGGGGCGGCTGGAAGGTCATATCCACCACGCGCAACACCGCATCGGAAGATCGGAAGGAATGCGTCAGCGCGGCTTGGTTCAGGCGCAGCCCGACATTCGAGAGCCGCTGAGAGAAATCCGCCTGCATTTCATCGAAGACGCGCAGGTCGGCACCCTGAAACGAGTAGATTGACTGCTTCTTGTCGCCGACAACGAACAACGTGCGCTCGACATCGCGCGCACCGATCCCGGCGGTAAATTCCTGCGTCAGCAACTCGATGACACGCCATTGCGCGGGGCTGGTGTCCTGGGCTTCATCCACCAGAATATGATCGACCCCGCCATCGAGCTTGAACAAAACCCATTGCGCCACTGACGGGTCCGTCAACAACTGGCCCGTGCGCGCGATCAGGTCGTCGAAATCAAGCCACGCGCGCGCGGTTTTCTGCGCGCGGTAATCAGCAAGGAACGGCTGCGCAAAAGCGTGCAGGGCGCGGGCACGGCGCAAAGCCGCCAACCCTAGGCGCAAGGGGCGCGCACGCTCTACCCGCGCCATGAACTGGTTCAGCGGCTCAATCAGCGCACCCATGGCAATGCGCGTATCCTTGTTGGGAAAGCTGTCGATCTTGGCAGTGAACGGTTCTTTTGCGTTGGACGTCGTCAGGAAGATCGCTTCCAACGATGGCAGGGGCGACATGCCTGCCTGACTTAGGTCCAAGGCCCTGAGCCTTTCCGCGGCCTTGACATCGTTCTTGCCACCCGCGTCCAGATACGGAAGCACATCTGCGACCAGCGCCGCCTCGCTGCCCAGAAACAGGTCTGACAGCAAGGTGTCGTCGGTCATGCCA
This sequence comes from Roseinatronobacter ekhonensis, assembly GCF_900499075.1. Taxonomy (GTDB): domain Bacteria; phylum Pseudomonadota; class Alphaproteobacteria; order Rhodobacterales; family Rhodobacteraceae; genus Roseinatronobacter; species Roseinatronobacter ekhonensis. The sequence goes on from NZ_UIHC01000042.1 coordinate 22,744, forward strand.
TCCGGCAGTCGAAAGGCGCTTTCATCGGGCGCGGGGGCGTCGAACAAAGCGGCATTGGCGCAGATCTCTGCCAGCAGCGTTTCGATATCCGCGCCGGTAAAGACTTGCGCAAGACCGGCGACCACATCGGACCGCCCCGCAAGCGTTTCAAATACATCGGCGCGTAGGGCGCGGGCCGCGCGCGCGTCCATTTCTGTAAAGGCGGGCGACAGGTGAGCTTCCAAGGGGAAACGGCGCAGCAAGGATGCGCAGAACGAGTGAATGGTCTGAATTTTCAACCCGCCCGGCGCTTCTATGGCGCGCGCGAACAAGCGCCGTGCATCCGAGAGTTGTGCAGCGGGTCCACCCTCTTCGCCGATCTTGCCAAGTTCGCGCCGCAACTCGGCATCGGGCAACATGGCCCAGCCGCCCAACAGCTTGAACAGGCGGTTCTGCATCTCGCTGGCCGCCGCTTTGGTATAGGTCAGGCACAGAATATGTTGTGGGGCCACACCTTGCAGCAGTAGCCGCGCCACGCGGTCGGTCAGAACCTTGGTTTTTCCCGACCCCGCATTGGCCGACAACCATGTCGAGGACAGGGGCTCTGACGCGCGGTTCTGCGCTTCGGTGGCCGCATCAGTCATTGTCCCACCCAACCCGAATGGTGACGGAGCCGTCCTGCATCGTCCATTCGCCAAAGCGCGCCAGATGGTCATAATCTCCCGCGCGGTTCTGCTTTTGCACGGCGCGACGTGCGGCAAAGCCTTGCCTGGGGTCCAGATAAGCACGGATCAGGGTGACAAAGCCCTCTCGCACCTCGTCAATCAGGGCCGGTGTCATATCGGTTTTCGACAGCTTCAGCGCGCTACCCCCAAGGCCCAGATAGCTGACACGCGCAACCTCGCGCGGGCCCAGACCTGTAAAAGCGCCCTCTTGCGCCATGACGGCTTGTAGCAAAAGTTGCTTGGCAAACTCCCTTTGCTCCTTGTCAGTGGGCGGCGCGCCGGTCTTGTAATCTAGGATATGCGCCCGCCCGTCTGGCCATATGTCGATGCGGTCGGGCTTGGCGGTCAGGGTAAAGGGCGGGTCGCGCAGCTCCCAGCCCCCCTTGGCCTCGCGCAGCGCAATCTCGCCGGGTTGGTGGGACATATAAGCCTCTAATTCCGGGGCAACCCGCGCCAACCGCGCCCACCACAGCGCGCGCACCGCCTGCCATGGCACGGCGTCGTCCAGCACGTCTTGGGCCACCTCCAGCAGCGGGCGTGGTGCGTCCGGTTCGGTCGCCTGCTCCAGCACTTTGTGCAGCACAGTGCCACGCAACAGCGCATCGGGCATTGGCAATAGCGGGTTCAGCCGCCGCAGACCCAACACATGGCGCGCATAAATTGCATAAGGATCTCGGATCAGCGTTTCCACCTGCGTGACCGACAGCTTTTGCGGGCGCACGGGCGGCGCAGGCGCGGGGCGTGGCGCCGGTGGATCTTGGGGGACGGCGCGAAAATCCGCCTCGAAGGCGGCGGCCTGGTCCAGCCAGAGCTGTCCCCGCGCGCGCATTGCGTCCAGCGCCGCCACGCCACCCTGTTCGGGCAGCCCCTTCATCAAGTTGGTCAGACGGTTCAGCCAGCGGGACGGCACCGTCTGGGCCTCTGACGTGCGGATCGCCCGCGACAGCACCACGCGGGGCGCGCAGACCGCTTGTTGAAAATCATGCGCCGACAGGCCGATCTGACGGTCGGGCAGAAGCAGCCCCACCTGAGCGCGCATGGCCCTGTTCAACCACGGATCGGGATCGGGTGCCTTGGGCCAGACGCCCTCGTTCAGCCCTGCGGCGATGACCAAATCAGCGCCCTGCACCCGCGCTTCCAACGTGCCCCAGATCATCACATCCGGATGGGCCGTTACGGGTTCGCGCACTTCTCGCGCCGCAAAGATGTTGGCCAGCAGCGTGTCATAATCAAACGGCGTCAGATTGCCGCCAGCATCGGCATCTGTTGCCAAGGCATCCATCGCCGCACGCGCTTCCAGTCCCGCCGCTTCGTCCCATAACCCGCCCGTACCGGTTCCAGCTTGACCCGCCGCCAAACGCTCTGCCAGCGCCAGATGATCGGCAACCAACTGGCCAAGCGGCCGCGGTGACGGGTCCGGCGCGCCGGGCAAAGTCACGGATAACCAGCGCGCCCAATCCTTGCGCGGGACGTCATCTGCGGCAAAGGCCGAGAGCACCTGCGCATCCGGAAACGGCATGGCACGCGCGCGCAAAAATAGCTCCAGATCGCGGGTGTGCAGCAAATGCGCGCCGCGCTCTGACCCGCTATGCGCCAAGGGATGTTTCAACAAGGCCAGCAGCTTGGGCACATCCAACCTGCGCAGGAACAATTCGGCCACCTGCCGCAAGAACCGCCCCGGTGCCGACAGGCCCAAAGGGCGGCCCGCGCTGTCATCCGGGGTGATACCCCAGACCTGAAGCGCTGCCGCCACACGGCGTGTCAGGTCACGATCTGGCGTGACAAGCGCCGCGCGCGCGCCGCGCGTTGCCGCGTCAAACAGGCAATGCGCGATGGCGGTCGCCTCTGCCCGTGGCGACGGGGCTTCGATCAGGCTCACCCCCTCTGTCGCCGCGACCAGATTGCCCAAAGATGGCCCCTCACGCAGCCATTGGTCGGTTTGCGGCGCGGGGCGCAGGGCCAATGACACCAACGGGCCGCGCGGCAAGGGTGGGCTGTCATCCCAAGGTGCGACATCCGACGCCGCCAGCCCCAGGCCGTGCAACAAAGCGTGAAAGCGGTATTGCGGATGGTCCTCTGCGGCCGCCGCATCGTCCAATTGCGACCATGCCTGCGCGGGCATGTCGAAATCGAATCCCGGCAAGACCACAGCGCCTTGCGGCAAACGTGCAATGGCTTTCATCAATAGTGCCGTGGTTCCCCGCGAGCCGGTGGAGCCTGCGACGATCATCGGCTCGGCGGGTGGGGCATCCTGCCATTTCGCCGTCAAACTCTCGACCTGTGCCCGCAACCGGCCCTCTGCATCAGGAGCATCTGGCGCAATGATCGTTTCGGCCAGATGCAAAAAGCGTTGGGCCTGCGCCCAGTGGTCGGCATGATTGCTTAGGTCCAACTCATCTAGCGCGCGGAACCCCACCCCCTCGGCCTGCATTTCCGCAAAAAGCCGCGCAAGGCTGTCAGCCAGATCGAACACCGCTGCACGGGGCGCAAGATTCGGGTTCGCCGCCTGAAGCATGCCCACCAGCTGCGCCAGTTCCAGCCGTCGCCGCAGCGGAGAGACGGGCGGCGCGTGTTGCGGCGCGCCGTCAAACAAGAGCGGCTCTGTTACCAGCCGGATACGCGGCAACAATCCCGGACCCTGCGCGACAAGACACTCGCGGATACGGCGGCGCATGCGCCCCGAATTGACCAAGATCGTGATACGGGCGCGCGATTCAGCGGGCAAACCGTCAAGCCGCTTGCGTAGTCCCTGCGCAAAAAGCTGCGGGAAATCTGCACCGGGTGGCAAGGCAAACACCCGTGCGCGGTCGGTGGACGCGAAAATCATCCGGCCTCCACCCGCGCTAGGCGGTGTCGCCATGCGGCGCTGTCGGTTGCAAAATGCAAGTGCCGTGTGTCGCCCTGCGGCTCCAGCGTTAGATGCAAGGCACCCGGCGGGCACAGATCACCGAGCCGGTCGGGCCATTCCACAAGGCAAATCGCCGTTTCGAACGCTTCGGGCAACCCCAACTCATCGCATTCAGAGGGGCCCGACAGCCGATACAAATCGGCATGCCACAACTCGACATGTCCCAAATCATAGCTTTGAACGATGGTGAATGTGGGCGACGGCACATCCTCTGACCGGCCCAAAGCCGCCAAGCGGGACTGGATCAGAGCGCGTGCGAAATGGCTTTTGCCCGCGCCAACGGGGCCAGACAGCAAAATGACATCGCCCGTCGAAAGCAAGGCGCCAAGCGACTCGGCAATCCTCGCGGTCGCATCGGCCGAGTGGCTGGTAAAGGATGTGACGGACGCTTCGGACATGCCCCTGATGTCGCATGCGCAGGCGCGCAATTCCAGTGCTTTGCGCTTTGGTGCCGGCTCGCCCGCGCCAGGCTGGTTGCCGCGTCGCCAATGCGCTGCCGCGCAATGGGTCTCATCAACCACCCCGATTGGTAGCGCAGCTCGACCGAAGCAAGCTCAAGCGCGGGTGCGACTGCCCGCATGTTGCACGATGCGGGATTTTTTGGGCATTGTCGGGACCGACGAGCCAATATCCAGCGCAGAGCGCGGCGCGGCAACCTCCAGAATATCGGGCGCGTTCAACGCCTTTGCATGGCTCGACGCTGTTGCGATGTCGCGTATGCTCGCCTGCACCAACGGTCGAAAGATGATCATCAGACAATCCTGACGCAGCCTTCGCGCCTGCACGCCCAACGTGGTTCCATCCAACAAGCACACGCTGCCTTGCAAGACAGCACCGGGCGCAGCAGAGGCGGCGAAACCACTTAGTTCAGACCAGAAGGGCGACTGAGCAGAGGTTTTCGTCCAGAGCGCCAAAGCATGACGAAACCCGGTATCCGCAAGGTTATTGCAGGGATCTTCGCCCCATATCTTGCCGTAGCGCGCGTTGCACAGCAAAGTATCACCCGCCGGGTTGAACGCGACGACAGCATCTTGCAACCCGTCAAACACGGTTTGAGCCAGTTCAATCTCTTGGCGCAGACTGCGCGCAAGCGTGGCGTCAGAGGTGACATCCTCGAAAAAGAACGCCAGTGCGCCGCCCGGCTGCGGGCGCCCACTGACATGGTAAATGCGCCCGTTATCAAGGCACCATTCCTCGCCAAACGCCCCTGATTCTGCGGCGCGCTCCATCTCTGTGATTTCGCGCCGCCAAGTCGCGAAATCCTTGGGTTCAGGCAACATGCGCAGCTCTCTCAAGGTGAACAGGAACTGCTCGAAACTCGGGCGTGCGGCCAGAAACAACGGGTCCAGCCCCATGAGATCGACCAGTGCCGGATTGAACACCTGCAAGCGGCGCTCGGTATCGAATAGCGCAAGGCCCGTCGGCAGCGACGCGAACGTGCGTGTCAAAATCTGCATCATCTCGCGCCGGGAGGTTTCAGTCTGGACAGCCAGATCAATGGGCGCGGCGAAATGTAGTGTGCCGCGCTCGTCGGGCGCCGCACTATGGCCGAACCATGCAAGATGGGTGCCCATATCAAGCGACAGACGGCAGTGGGCGTCCGGGGCTTGGCTTGCAAACAGGTCCGGGATTGGCCAAGTCAGCCCGTTGCGTCCTGCATCGACCGCAAGATAAGCCTCGATATATGCGGTATTGGCCCAGGTGATCTGCCCATCCCGATCGACCCGCCACGCCAACACCGGCATTTGCTTGGTCACATCGCGCAATGTGTCGAGCTCGTCGCGCATCGCCTCGAAACTCAGCCGGTCCAGCGCGACAAGCGCACCTTCGGCGCGGGTGTCGACCAACCGCAGATGCGTCAGGCCATTCTTGCGGCTGGCATGCAGCACAAGCCCGCTGCCATCTTGCGCCGCGAGCTCCAGCGCGCCAAGTGCGACAAGCTGGCGCAAATGGTGTTTCAGGTCTGCGAAACGCTGTTCCAGATAGCCGAGCAGGTGATCAAGCTCTGCCTGCTTGTCCTTGCTGGCCGCCATGATCGAGTCGAGAAGTTGCCGACCGCGGTCTGACCGGTCGATCAGCACATCGTCGCGGAATATAAACACCGCGTCCTGTTCGGACATGTCCGGCGCAGTCAGCGCCCCCCTGCTCCGGCTGCCAAAACCGGAAAACAGCAAGGCCACGGCCGCGCATACCAACGTGCTGCTGGCGACAATTGTCAGGCCCAGAAGGAGCGCTTGCGACATTTTTCCCAATCCCACTTACGACAATACTTTGTCCAAGCGTGACGCAGATTGGTTAAGCCGCAGTTAAAATTGCACCCGAAAGTTGTGCGCAGCCGCCGTTGTGATCAGATTTGCTTTTCGGGCATGAAGACTTTCAGGCCATCCAGAGCGTCGCTCACCTTCAACTGGCAGGTCAAACGCGAGCGCTGTGGGTCTGGCTGAAAGGCGAAGTCGAGCATGTCTTCTTCCATCGCGTCCTTGCTTGGCAACTTGTCTGTCCAAGCCGGGTCCACATAGACATGGCAGGTCGAGCAGGCGCAGGCGCCGCCGCAATCGGCCTCTATTCCCGGAATACCGTTGTCGCGGGCGCCTTCCATGACGGTCAGGCCAGAGGCCACATCGACCACATGTTCTGTGCCGTTGAATTCGACATAAGTGATTTTGGCCATCCACGCCCTCATTTCATCGCTGTCACCGCTTGCGACATAAGCCAACCAGCGGCGTTTGGCCAGCCGTGATTTCCGCCTGAAAGGACCGACAAAACGACGCGTTCGCGCCCAGATTGTGCCCGAATCGGGCGCGATATTTACCAATATGAAACACACAGTCCGACATATACTTCTTCTACTCCAAAACCCGAAAGTTCTCGTGTGTTATGACGCGGAAGTTATCTGACACCTTGTCGCGGAATTTCTTCCATTCCTGCGGGATGGTCTCACGCATGAATGCAAGGATGGCGTCGGCGAATTGCTTCTGACTTCGGTAGTAGCGATTGTGGGTGACATAATGGTGCAAGACCGCCCAAAGACGTTCAATTGGATTGAG
>NZ_UIHC01000003.1 GCF_900499075.1 Roseinatronobacter ekhonensis
CTCAATCCAATTGAACGTCTTTGGGCGGTCTTGCACCATTATGTCACCCACAATCGCTACTACCGAAGTCAGAAGCAATTCGCCGACGCCATCCTTGCATTCATGCGTGAGACCATCCCGCAGGAATGGAAGAAATTCCGCGACAAGGTGTCAGATAACTTCCGCGTCATAACACACGAGAACTTTCGGGTTTTGGAGTAGAAGAAGTATACCATTGAGAACGCGAAAATTATCGCGGAAAATCTTGAGCGTATTGGCCAAGATGCACCCGTTGTGGCTGTAGGGCATTCCGGTGGTGCGGCGCAGTTGGCGCTTGCGCTTTCGTTTGGAAACGACATTGCTGACGAGGTGATCTTAGTCGCTTGTCCTTGCGACCTCGCTATGTGGCGAGAACTGAACCCTCAGTGGCAAGAGGATACGATAGTTCGGTCTGTTTCACCTATAGATTTAAGTCCAGCTACTGCGGCTCATGTTACCATAATTTCTGGCAGCCAAGATGCGATTACGCCAACTGCACTTAGTCAAAGCTATGCTGAACATCTGGAGGATTTGGGCATATCCAACGAACTTGTCGTCGTGCCGAACGGTGACCATTCCGGTAATCGCGCCTTATCAACGGCATGGCTGGCCGCCATTTTTGCGGCCCGCGAAAGGCTTTCGGATTGAATGGGCTGCGAACGCATTGCCACACCTTAATTAGACCATGGAGCAACAGGAGCGAACGGCAGCTTCGTCCCGCTTTGCTGCCACTCGCCACCTCAAAATGCTGCACGGTGCATGAATGGCCGGTTCCGGTGAGGCAGCATTTCGGCGTCTTAACCGACAGCAGAGATTGCTTTTGCGCTGAGACTGCCCCCTTTGGCTATGGATTGGACGCATACGCGAAACACCCTACGTTGCCCACAGAACGTGTTACAACCGATACTACGCGCCAATCATGTCGCCGTCGTCGCGGGCGGCATCAGGGGAACATCATGCGCCATTTATTACACCTGGCCCTGACGCTGGCCGTCATCGCTGGAACCGGTATTCTCTGGATTACCTACGTACCTTCCGCGGCGTCTTTTCTTGACCGTGTCGGCGTTGCCGGGTTTCTCAGGGTCGAGCCTGCGCAGGCCGAAAAATCCGGCGGCCGCGGAGGCTGGGGCGGTGGCGGCCCGACCCAAGTCGTGACCGCCACGGTCACGGATGCCGAAACGAGTGACGTGGTCGAGGCCATCGGCGATGGCGAGGCGTTGCGGTCGGCAATTCTGCGCACGGAGGTCGGCGGAGAGGTCGTCGAGGTCAATCACACGACTGGGGGCCGCGTAAAGGCCGGGACCGTGATATTGCAACTGAGCGCAGAGGCCGAGCGCATCGAGGTCGAGCGCGCGGAACTCTCACTGCAGGATGCCAGAGACGAGGTTGAACGGATGTCGAGCCTTCAGGGCACGGGCTCGGTCAGCGAGGTGCGGCTTCGGGAAGCGCGCCTCGCCCTGCGGACTGCCGAACTGGACCTTAGGGAAGCAGCATACGAGCTTGACCGCCGGTCGATCCGGGCGCCCTTCGACGGCGAGATCGGGCTTATCGACATTGTCGTCGGTGACCGGATGTCGGCCGGTGAAGAGGTAACGTCCCTGACCGATCGCTCTGAGGTGCTGGTCGATTTTCGAGTACCGGAACGCGCGATCGGACTGTTGGAACTTGGCATGACGTTCGAAGCAAGGCCGCTCGGCTTTGCGGGCGCGCCGCTGGAGGGGACGATCCGGGCCGTTGACGGTGTTGTGAACCGCCGGAGCCGGACGATGAGGGTGCAGGGAAAATTGGACAACAGCCTCGATCGCCTGCGCGTCGGCATGGCATTTTCCGTGGTGCTACGCTTTCCCGGCGAGACATTGGCTGCGGTGAATCCGCTCGCCGTGCAATGGGGCTCGGAGGGCTCTTTTGTCTGGGTCGTACGCGACGGCACTGCGCAGCGCGTCTACGTCGGCATCCGTCAGCGGGACGCCGATCGGGTTTTGATCGCCGGGGATATCGCGCCCGGTGAAAAGGTTGTTGTTGAGGGCGTACAGTCGCTCCGTCCCGGCGCCGAGGTAGCCATCGCACAAGAGGATGCATCTCTGCGCGCCGACGTGGACTCGCAAGACCGCGAGCGGGAGAACCCGACATGAGCGATCGGTCTGACAACGTTGCCGGTTCCGGCACAGCCCTCTTCGTACGACGCCCGATCCTTGCGTTCGTGCTGAGTGCGTTGATCATCATGGCTGGCGCCGCCGCCATAATCGGAGTCGAGGTGCGAGAGCTTCCCGATGTGGATCGCCCCGTGATCACCATCACAACGCCCTATAGCGGCGCCTCGCCCGAAAGTGTCGATCAGGAAGTAACCGGCCGTATCGAAGGCGCGGTTGGCCGGGTCGCCGGTGTCCGCTCGATCTCGTCCAATTCCCGGTTCGGTCGGTCGCGCGTGACGCTGGAGTTCGACGACAACATCGACTTGGACGTGGCTGCGACCGATGTCCGAGACAACGTCGCCCGGATCGCAAATCAGCTTCCCGAGGGCGCGGACACACCCGAAGTCGTCAAGGCTGATGCAAACGCCCAGCCGGTCGTCCGTATCGCGGTGACCGCGGCGGGGCGATCGCCCCAAGACCTGACCCGCATTGTGCAGGATAGCGTAGAGGATAGGATTCTGTCGGTGAACGGCGTCGCCGATCTGCAGATCTACGGCGATCGCGAGCCGATCTTTCGTGTGGACATCGATCAAAGAGCCCTAGCCGCGCGCGGCCTGACGCTGGCCGACATACGCCGTGCGCTACAGGACGTGGCCTTCGACGCGCCGGCGGGGGATCTTTCGGGCGACAGTCAGACCATATCCGTACGCACAACCGCGACGGTGGCAACCACCGAAGGCTTCGAAAGGCTTCAGCTGGCACCGGATGTCAAGATCGGCGATGTCGCGACGGTGTCCCTCGGGCCCTCTCCGGACGAGACACTTCTTCGGGCGAACGGACAGACCGGCATCGGCCTGGGCGTGATCCGTCAGGCGACATCGAACACGCTGGAGATTTCGGCGGCTGTGCAGTCTGAGGTCGAGGCACTACAGGAGGTCCTGCCGTCGGATGTCTCGATCTTCGTGACGTCGGATGACGCGGTGTTCATCCGGGGCTCGATCGAGGAGGTACTGAAAACGCTCGGACTGGCGATCGGGATTGTCGTTCTGGTGATCTTCCTGTTCCTGCGCGACGCCCGCGCAACGCTGGTGCCCGCGCTGACCATGCCCGTCGCCTTGATCGGCACGGTGGCCGCGATCTACATCGTCGGCTTTTCGGTGAATATCCTGACGCTTCTGGCGCTCGTACTTGCCACGGGCATGGTGGTCGATGACGCCATCGTGGTGCTAGAGAATATCGTGCGCCGCCGGTCCGAGGGCATGGGACCGCGTGCGGCCGCCGTGCTGGGCACGCGGCAGGTTTTCTTTGCCGTCGTCACGACAACGGCAACCCTTGCGGCAGTCTTCGTGCCGCTTTCTTTCCTGCCGGGGCAGGCAGGCGGGCTCTTTCGCGAATTCGGCTTCACGCTCGCAATGGCTGTGGCGCTGTCTTCAGTGGTGGCCCTGACGCTGTGCCCCGTGCTGGCCAGCTTCCTTCTGAAGCCGCCGAAGACCAATCCGCGGGGCCCTCTTGTGTGGCTCGGGAACCAGCTTGCCACGACCTACCGGACCACGCTGCGTGCGGCGCTTGCCATGCCTATGGTCATCGTGGCCGCGGCGGGCATGTTCGCCGCGACGGCCTTTTTCATGTTTGGGGACCTCCGTCAGGAGCTGACCCCGCGAGAGGACCGGGCGGTTGCGCTGTTGTCGGTGTCCGCGCCGCAGGGCGTGTCACTCGACTACACGACCCGCAAAATGCGCGAGATCGAGGCCCTGATCGAACCGCTGCAGGAAAGCGGCGAGGTGGAAAACATCTTTTCCATCACCGGGTTCGGCTCTGACAATCGCGGTTTCATGGTGTTCAGTCTTGTGCCGTGGGAGGACCGGATCCGCAGTCAGGATGAGATCGTGGGAGAGATCAATCGCAATTTGGGCGGTGTGATCGGTGTCCGCGCTTTTGCGATCCAACCGAATTCGCTGGGCATTCGCGGCGGCGGGCGCGGGTTGACCTTCGCAATCACCGGCGACAACTACGACCAACTTGCCAATGTGTCGGACCGCCTGGTTAGACGGATGCAAGAGAACCCGGCCTTTGGCAACGTCCGGTTGAACTATGAAACGACCCAGCCGCAACTCTTCGTGCAGATCGACCGCGAACGGGCCTCCGATCTCGGGATCAACATATCCGGCCTTGGCGAAGCTCTCCGCGCCGTCCTGGACGGGCGCACTGTCGGGTCGGTTTTCATTGACGATGAGGATTATGACATACAGATGGTCTCGACATCGGATCCGGTGAACGATCCGGGCGACCTGCAAAATATCTTCGTGCAGACGGACGACGGGTCGACCGTCCCGATGTCGAGCTTCGTGACGCTGGAAGAGCGTGCCGTAGCGCCGGAACTGGAGCGGGAAGGTCAAAACCGTTCGGTCGAGATCTCTGCGGGATTGACGCCGCAGCTGGCGCTTGGCGATGCGCTTGCTCAGGTAAAAAGCCTTGCCGAGGAGGAACTGGCAGAAGAGAATCGGATCGTCCCGCTGGCCGAGGCCGCGACGCTGGATCAAACTGCCTCGGGTCTGCTGCTTACCTTCGGCTTTGCCATTGCGGTTGTCTTTCTTGTACTCTCCGCGCAGTTCGAAAGCTTCGTATCGGCTGTCGTCGTTATGGTCACGGTGCCCATGGGGCTGGCTTGCGCGATCTTTGCGCTGCTGTTTTTCGGTTTGTCCCTCAACGTCTATTCGCAGATTGGACTGGTGATGCTTATCGGGATCATGGCCAAGAACGGCATCCTGATCGTGGAGTTCGCCAATCAGCTGCGTGACGAGGGTGCGGACGTGCGCGATGCGATCCTCGATGCGTCCACCATCCGCCTGCGCCCCGTCATGATGACCATGACTTCAACGGTTCTTGGTGGCGTCCCGCTGATCCTGTCGGCAGGTGCGGGCGCAGAGGCGCGCGAAGCACTCGGCTTTGTGATCGTTGGTGGACTGGGTCTGGCGACGCTCTTCACGCTGTACCTGACGCCTGTCGCCTACCTGTTGATGGCAAGACTGTCGAAGCCCCGGGCGGAGTCGGAACGTCAGTTGCGCGCAGAGCTGGGCGAAGCCGCATCCTGAAGCTGGACTGACCTTCACGGGCTGGAGGCTGTGCCCGCCCTCAAGGGGAGCATGTGTGGGCGTCCCCTGCATTGCAGGCGTTTTCCGGCGATTATCCGCAGTCTTTTGTCAGAACGGTCGTGTGTCCCGCCTGTTTGCGTGACGGCATTGGTGTCACTGGCTCTGATCGGTCCGCAAGCGAGGTTCCAACGGTTTATCGACCTTGGAAGAGGGCCGCTGACATTCCCGGAGTGTCTTTACTTTTGGTTGACTGAATTCCACATCACCCCACCAACGTCTTACAACTCGTGGGCAGCTGGCGCGGTTAGACCGCTGGCTGCCTGTATTCTTGTTTCTTGGCAAGCATCGCCCAGATAACCCTTGCTGCTTTGTTGGTCATGGCTGTCGTCGCCAGCCGGAACGGCTTGTCTGCAATGATCTTATCGGTCCACATATCCACTTTCACGGGCGAACGCTTTGGCATTACAGCCCGAGATGTCATACCAACGACTAACAGCTTGCGAATATTGTGTCTGTGCTCCAGCCACGGCATGGTCGCCTGTATCCAACCCGTGAAAGGCGCAGCGCATGAGTACGATCACGACCCTGACGCAGGCGCTGCTAGACGCCCGAGCCTCCGGATTGCGCGCCGATGCCTCTGCCTTGCCCGCACCGGACTACCAGCAGGCACTTGCCGTGCAGCGCGCCGTACAAGCCCAAATCGGACCGGTGGGCGGCTTCAAGGTGGCGCGAAGGGCCGAGGGGCCGCCAGTCATCGCGCCGATTCCGGCGCAAAAGACCTGCCCGAACGGTGCCTCCCTCCCCGTCCGGGACCGGCTTGGCTTTGAACTCGAAATCGGGTTCGACGTGATCGCCCCGCCGGGCCCGGACCCGATGTCAGACCCCGTCCGGGTATTTCGACCCCGTATTGTGCTGGAAATCGTCGATACACGCCTGTCGGGCGCCGAGGATGAGGCACTGATGAAACTGGCGGATATGCAGATCAATGACGGGTTGGTGCTTGGCCCCGCGCTGGACAACTGGACGGGGCAAGATTTCTGCCAGCTCGACGCGCGCCTGACATGCGGATCGCAGACAGTGCTTTGCGGGGACGCCACGGTCCCCGGCGGTTCTGCACTGGCCAATCTGGCCTTGCTTTGCGCGCATTTGGGGGATCATTGCGGCGGGCTGCACATCGGGCAGACTGTGATTACAGGCTCTATCTCGGGGCTGCACTACTTCGCAGCAGGAACCGATATAGCAGGGCATGTCGCGGGGTTCGGCGCAATCAGATGTCGGTTCTGCTGATCGGTTTGGCGCGGGCTTCGACCAGCCGTTGCTGTGTGCGCGCCACAAGGAATTCGGACACCCGCCGCGCGGCGCGCGACAGCGACCTGCGCGCATCGATCACAACAGAGATTGTCGGCGCGGCCAGACCTTTGTCCGAGAGGGGAAGAAACAGCAAGTCACCGCGCGACAATTCCGGCAGCGCATCCAGCTCCGAGGTGATCATCGCGACCGCCCCTTTGCGCAACGCGCCCTTGAGCAATTGAATCGAATTCGACGCCATCACCGGCGCGTTCTCGTCAAAGAACCACGCAAAGCGGTCGTCAAGATACTGGCGCGTCGGCAGCAGCGTGCTTTGCGCGACCAGCGCGTGGCCGTTGACCTGCGCAAGAGACGTTGTTGACGTCCGGGCCAGCGGATGACCCGGTGCCACGATGCAGCCAAAGCGCAGCTTGTCCGACCAGACCACATGCTGGTGCCGCAGCCGTGGCAGGTTGAAGGCCATTACAACTTCCACGGTGCCTTCATCCAGTTGCCGCGCGGCCTCTGACGGGGCCATGATCTCGACAGTCAGCCGGATGTTGGGATGCGTGCTGAGAAGCCAGTCATGCAATTCCTCCAGCATCCCGTTGGCCAGACTATCCATCGCCGCCAAGCGCACGCTGCCACCCTCTTGTCCGCGAATCTCCTGAAGGTCGGTTTCCAGCCGCTCCGCATCGGTGTTCCAGCGCCGCGCCAGAACGACCACGGCTTCGCCCGCCGCCGTGGGTCGCATACCCCGCGGGTGGCGTTCGAACAGCGGTGCGCGATTCACTTCTTCCAGTGCCTTAATATGCCTGTCGATCGCCGAAGCTGCGATTCCCAGTGCGCGGGATGCAGCCTGAACCGATCCATGTTCTGCGACCGCCTCTACATACAGCAAAGGCCTTGGAACAAGATGAAATTTCATGCAAAACCTCGTTTTTCTGCGTTCTTATTTCGAGAATGCAGAGTTGCCTATTTTGCCATATTTCGCAATCCATTCGATCGCTACGCTTTTGGCAACCGACACTGCCATCGACGGGGCGACCGATGATATCACTGTTCCCAGCCATCCTATTCTCGCAGGACCGCCATGGATTTTGACACCGTCATTCACGGTGCGCGGGTGGTGTCGTCCAGTGGGGCTACCAACTGCGATGTCGGCATCCTCGACGGGCGCATCGCTGCGTTGGGCGCCGGTTTGAACGGCGTGGAGAGTATTGATGCCGAGGGCCTGATAGCCCTGCCGGGAGGGATCGACAGCCATGTGCACATCGCGCAGCCTTCCGGGCCGGGTATCGAGATGGCGGATGATTTTGCGTCCGCAACCCGCGCCGCAGCCTGCGGCGGCAACACGACCGTTATGCCGTTCTGCCTGCCCGATGACGGCCAGACGCTGCGAGAGGCCGCCGCAGCTTATCTGGCCAAGGCGCAGGGGCAATGCCTGACCGATGTGTCGTTCCATCTTATCGTGAAATCCGCCGATCCGGTGACACTGGGCCAAGATCTGCCCGCTCTCATCGCGCTGGGCATGACCAGTTTCAAGGTGTTCATGACATATCGGGGCATGCGCCTGACCGATGCAGAGATCTTGCGGGTCATGGATGTGGCCCGCGAACACGGCGCGCTTACGATGGTGCATGCCGAGAACGAGGACGCGATAGAGTTTCTGCGCGAGAAGGCTGAACGGTCCGGGCGCACCCAGCCGGTTCAACACGCACGCACGCGCCCGGTGCCGGTCGAGCGCGAAGCCACGCACCGCGCCACCACGCTGGCCGAGGTCGCGGACGTGCCGGTCATGATCGTGCATGTTTCCAACGGGGCTGCGCTTGACGAAATTCAGCGTGCGCGGGCCCGCGGGGTGCGCGTTCTTGCCGAGACCTGCCCGCAATACATCACGCTCACGGCAGACGATCTGGATCGCGCCGGCTTTGAGGGGGCCAAGTGGGTCTGCTCACCGCCGCCGCGCGATACACAAGAGCAAGCCGCAATATGGGCCGGTCTGGAACAAGGCGCCTTCGATGTGTTCTCGTCCGACCATTGCCCGTTCCGGTTTGCCGACACGGCCGGAAAGGACGCGCCCGGCGCGCGCGCGTCGTTCCGCAACATCCCCAATGGCATTCCCGGTGTCGAAACCCGCCTTCCGATCCTGTTTTCGGAAGGTGTCGGCAAGGGGCGCATCAGCCTGGAGGCGTTTGCCGCGCTGACGGCGACCAACCATGCGCGCATCTACGGACTGGACCGAAAGGGATCAATCGCCATCGGCAAGGACGCCGATATCGTGCTTTGGGATCCGGCGATGACGCGCAAGGTCACGCAGGATGATCTGCATCACGGTTCTGATTATACGCCTTGGGAAGGCTTTGACGTCACCGGCTGGCCGGTCCGCACCATCTTGCGCGGCCGGACCGTGATGCTGAACGGAATCCCACAAGGCAGTCCCGAAGGTGTGCATGTCGCCCGAACAAAACCGCAGGTGATGCCATGAGCTTTGATCCAGTCGACGGGCGTCGCATCGGCATGCTGACGCCGTCGTCGAACACCGTTCTGGAACCCTATACCTCTGCGATGCTTTTGCCTTTCGGCGAACGGGCCAGCGTCCATTTCGGGCGTTTCAGAGTGGTCGAGATATCCATGTCCGAAGCCTCGCAGTCGCAGTTCACACTAGAGCCGATCCTTGAGGCCGCCGAACGTCTGGCAGAAGCGAACCCCCATCTGATCGCATGGAACGGCACGTCCGCCAGTTGGCTTGGGCTGGACCAGGATCGCGCGCTGTGCGCCGCGATCACGGAGCGGACGGGTATTCCGGCGACATCGACCATTCTCGCCTATGACGCGCTGTTTCGGTCGATGAGCGTCACGCGCCTTGGCCTTGTGACCCCGTATATCGAGGATATCGAAATCCGCATGATCGCCAACTACGCGGCACAAGGCATCGCGGTTGTCAGCGCCGCCAGACTGGATGACACGGGCAATTACAGCTTTGCCACCTACCCGCCCGAACAGGTCGGGTCGATCGTTGAACAGGTGGCCAAGGCAAAGCCCGACGCCATCGCGATCGTTTGCACGAATTTCCGCGGTGCGCCCATCGCCGCGCAGCTTGAGACAGCAACCGGAATTCCGGTGCTCGATTCCGTCGCCGTCACCGCGGCGCATTGCTTGCGCGAGGTCGGGCTCGACCCTGCGCATGTCACTGGCTGGGGAAGCGCCTTCCGGCATGCGTCCGGTCTGGCGCCACCCCATGCCCCCTGATTTCGAAACGACCACCTGCAACCTTAAACCCAGAAACCTGAAGGAGACCAACCATGTTTCGCAAGTTTGCACTCGGCGCCACGGCACTGGCTGCGCTGGCCATGCCCGCCGCATCTGAAACGCTGCGCGTGATGGGTCAGCCCGTCGCCACCGGACTGATCCAGGAAAATGTCGAGCAGCCGTTCTTTGAAAACTTCGCAGAGGAAACCGGGCTCGAAGGCTTTGTCGCCGACTACCAGCCCGTCGATGTGACCGGCATCAAGGACACAGAGCAGCTGCGCATCCTCAAAAGCGGTCTGTTCGACATCGTGTCGCTTCGCCTAAGCCAGGTCTCGCGCGACGAACCAACCATCCTTGGCCTTGATCTGGTCGGCCTGAACCCCGACTACGCAACCGGTCGCGAAACCGTCGACGCCTTTGCGCCCGTCGTGGACGCCCAATTGCAAAAGGCGTTCAACACCAAACTTTTGGGCGTCTGGCCGTTTGGGCCGCAGGTGCTGTTCTGCGAACCCGAGATTGCCTCGCTTGCCGATCTGAAAGGTCTCAAGGTTCGTGTGTATGACCAGAATCTTGCGGAATTCGTCAGCCTTCTCGGGGGCACGCCCGTGCCGATCGGCTTTCCGGAAGTGCAGCAATCGCTGGCGCGCGGCGTCGTGGATTGCGCCATCACCGGTCCGTCCTCTGCCAATTCGGCGGGCTGGCCCGAGGTCAGTTCATACACGATGCCGATCGCTTTCCAGCTTGCCATGAACGGCTACGGTATCAACCTCGATACGTGGAACGCCCTCTCTTCGGATCAGCAAGTCATGTTGCAGGCTGGCTTTGACACGTTGAGCGAGCGGATCTGGACCTATTCCGAGGAACTGTTCATCGACGCTGTGAACTGCAATACCGGCGCTGAGCCCTGCGAGACCGGAACGCAATATGATCTTGTGCTGGTCGAGCCGACCGCCGCCGACAAGGAACTGGTCGGGACCGCCGTGCCCAACGTCTCTTTCCCGGCGTGGAAAGAGGTCTGCGACGCCAGCAACCCGGGTTGCTCGGCTGTATGGATGGAAACTGTGGGCGCAGACAAGAACATGTGACCCATGCCGCCTCGGGCCTTGCGCCCGGGGCTGTCCACTGCCCCGGCCACAGTCCGGTCGGGTAGCAAGATCGTTCGCACATCACTACGGAGGCCCGTCATGGACATTCTCGCAACCTGGATCAGCCGCATCTTCGGGCTGTCGATGCTGTTCCTGTCGGGCTTCGTCGCGTTAGAGACCGTGATGCGCAAGCTCTTCAACACCTCTTTGCAAGGTGCCGATGAACTGGCGGGCTACACGCTGGCCTTTGGCGCATCGCTCGCCTTTATCGTCGCAATGATCGACCGTGCGCATATCCGGATAGACGTGCTGCATGCGCGTTTCCCGGTTTGGCTACAGGCCACCGTCGATTGGTTGTCCGTGATCTCTCTGGCTGTGCTGGGCCTGTTCTTTCTTTACGTCGGCTGGTTCGTGATCTCCGACACGCTGTCCTATGGCTCCACCGCGGCCACGCCGTGGCGCACACCGCTGATCTGGCCGCAATCGGCTTGGTATGCGGGGCTGGCGATCTTTGCGCTGTGCAGTTTCGTGATGGCGGCGCGGGCCAGTAAGCTCTTTTTCGCGCGCCGCCATGCGCAGCTGGCGCGGGAATTCAATCCGAAACCCGCCGAAGACGAGTTGAGCGAAGAGCTCGACCAGCTCAAGGAGCGTTGATATGGGAATCCTCGACGTCGCGATCGGGTTTTGCATCATGATGGGCCTGCTGTTGTCGGGCCTGCCTGTGGCCAGCGTTATGGTCGCCATGGGCGTCGCGGGCGGTATGATCCTATACGGCCCAGTGCTGCTGACCAGCATGGGCCCGGTGCTGTGGGGAACCTCGAACGCGCCAGTGCTGACCGCGATCCCGTTGTTCATCCTGCTCGGGGAGCTTTTGCTGCGCTCGGGCCTTGCGGATCGGATGTATGCCACGCTGGCTTTGTGGCTCGGACGGCTTCCCGGCGGGCTCTTGCACACGAATATCGGCTGCTGCTCGCTCTTTGCCGCGACCTCTGGATCATCGGTCGCCACCGCTGCCACTGTTGGTACCGTTGCCCTGCCCACACTGATGGAACGCAAATACCGCCCCTCGCGCGCCCTCGGCTCGCTGGCGGCGGGCGGGACATTGGGTATCCTGATCCCGCCATCGGTGAATCTGCTGGTCTACGGCTCTTTGGCCAGCGTTTCGGTCGGCCAGCTTTTCATTGCCGGCATCATCCCCGGCATTCTGTTGACGTTGCTGTTCATGGCCTTCATCGCGGCGCAAGACATCCTGTCGCCCGGTGGTGCCTTTCAGGACGCGGACGTTCCCTGGTCGGTCAAGCTGAACGCGCTGAAAAACCTTGTGCCGGCCGCGACCGTGTTCCTGATCGTCATGGGCTCGATCTATCTTGGTATCGCAACACCCACGGAAAGCGCCGCACTTGCGGTGATCGTGGCGCTTGGCTTTGTCTGGTACGAGGGCAAGTTGAGCGTGGCCTTTCTCGATACCTGTTTTCGCAAGACGGCGCGCACCACGGGCATGATCCTGCTGATCATTGTCGCCGCTTTCACGCTGAACGTGACGCTGGCCCTGGGCGGGATCACGGGGGTGATGTCGGCATGGGTCAACGGGTTGGGCCTGAGCGCGGTCGAACTGCTGTTCACTCTGATGCTTTTCTACCTGTTGCTTGGCATGTTCATGGACGTGCTGTCGATGCAGGTGCTGACGATCCCCATTGTCGTGCCGATCATTGTCGCCGCCGGAATCGACCCGATCTGGTTTGGCATCTTCGTCGTGCTGATGTGCGAGGTGGGTATGATCACACCGCCGGTGGGTATGAACCTGTACGTCGTGCAGGGCGTGCGCAGCGACAAGGGGCCTTTTACCGATGTGATCGCGGGGGCGGTCCCCTATACCGGGCTGATGCTGCTATTTACCTCTGCCCTGATCTTCTGGCCCGGCATCGCGACGTGGCTGCCAGAGGTGTTGGGACGATGACGACAGTGACGCATGCCAACAAGATACCCGATGCCTGCGCGTTGCTCGACGGCTACCGCACCGGCAAGTATGACCCGGTGGCGCAGATACGCGCCTGCCTGGATCGCATCGACCGGCTGGACCCCACGCTCAACGCGTTTTCCGCCCGCAGCGCAGACGCGCTGCAAAAGGCACAGGCGTCGCTGGCACGCTGGCAGCGTGGGACGCCTCTCGGGCCGCTTGACGGTGTGCCGGTTATCATCAAGGACAATCTGGCTTGCGCAGGCCTGCCGGCTGCCTGGGGCAATGCGGCACTTGGCAAGCGCGTCTGTTTGCAGGACGAGATTCCGGTCGCCGCGTTGCGCAAAGCCGGGGCCATCGTGCTTGGCAAAGGCAACACGCCGGAATTCGCCGTCGAGGGCTACACCGACAACCAGACCTTCGGGACCACGCGCAACCCGTTCAATCCGGCGCTGACACCCGGCGGCTCGTCAGGCGGGGTTGTGGCGGCGGTGGCCTCTGGAATGGCGCTTGCAGGGTTGGCCACGGATGGGGGCGGCTCGATCCGGCGGCCGGCAGGATATACCGGCCTCTGGGGGCTCAAGCCCGCGATAAACAGCGTGCCACGCGGCGGCGGCCTTCCACAAGTGCTGCTGGATTTTGAAACCGTGGGGCCGATCACCCGTTCGGCCCGCGATCTTGCCCTGTTCTTCTCGGCCCTGTCGGACAGGCCCGCAACCACACTGCCGCGCACCCTGCGCATTCTTGCCGTAGAGCGCGTGGCCAACGCGCCCTGCGATCCGGGAATACGCACGGCATTTGCCCGCACGACGGCGCAGCTGCAATCACTGGGCCACAGCGTAGAGACAGGAAGCCTTCCGCTTGATCTTGATCCGTTGAGTGCGCTCTGGCCGCTGATTGTCGAAATCGGGCTTGCGCATCTGGCACAGGTCGATCCGCCGGTCATGGCGTCTGCCGCGCGGAAATACCGCGACATCGCGGCACGCGGCGCCAAGCATTGCGCTGTCGATCTTTACAATGCAATGACACAGGTCTTTGCCATGCGGGAGGCCGTTCGCGGGTTGTGGGGCTTTGACGCCGTGCTGCTGCCCACGGCCGCTGCCCAGCCTTGGGCTGCCGACGAATCCCACCCCACGGTTATCGACGGACAACAGGTCGGCCCACGCGGCCACGCGGTTTATACCGGGTGGGTCAACGCGACCGGCCTACCCGCCCTTGCCTTTCCGGCGGGACTGGCCGACGGCATGCCGGTCGGGATGCAACTGGTGGCCGATCAGGGCGGCGAGGCAATGCTGCTCGGCTTGGCTGCTGCGTTGGGGCGGCAGTCGCAAGGCTGATCCGAGGTCAGGCACCCAAGATGCCTTTTGCGCCTGCTGCCAAACTGGCCTGCGGGTTCATGCTTTTGACACACACCGCTCCCGGCCAGAGCTGTCCGCTCACAGGTTTTCTACCCGCACATCCTGATACATAACCGTCGCCCATTGCGCGGTTTCCATGAAGGCTACGTCCGCCGCGTCGCCCCCTGCGGCGATAATGGCGAGCGTGTCAGGTGTGCTCATGCCCGTGGGGTCCACGATGTGCCAGCAACCATCCAGCCAGACCTCTGCGCAGGCATGGAAATCGGGGGGCGATACGCCGGGGCTGTAGCCCGACACATAGCGCGCCGGAACCCCGCCCGCGCGCGCGAAGGCACACAGCAGATGCGTATAATCCCGGCACACCCCCTGCCGCGACACAAAGGTGTCCAGCGCGGTGGTCGTCGCGTCGGATGCACCGGGCACATAACGCAGGTTTGCCGCCACCCAGTCGCGCATGGCCGCGATCATTGCACCCCCGTCCAGATGACCGAACTGGTCCTGCACGAAGGGCACGAACGGGTCAGACGGGCAGAACACCGACGCGCTCAGATAGCCCAGCACCTCTGCGGGCAGGTCATGCATGGGCGCGGTGGCAAGCCCTTCCAGCGACGGCTCTGCCCGCGTGATCGCGACGCTGGCGGTGTAGCGCAATTGCAGCCGCGCGCCTTCGGGAATTGCCCAGACACGCTGGCCCATACCACCGGCCCCGTCGATCCAGCGCAGCGTTGCCCGCTCGACCTTGAGCGCGCTGGAGACCACGGTCTGGCAGGGCATGGGCGCAACGGAAATCGCCAGCAAGGCCGGGTCGCCCGGTTGCAGCGCATAATCCATATCGACGGTTATGTTCAGCTTCATCTGCTGTAGGCCCTGCACGAAAACTTGTTTGCCCCCTCGCATGGGAACGGGGCATAGGTCAACGCCTTGCGCTTGCATCCGGCGCGCGGGCAGGCATATCTCTGGCCATGACCGATAATTGCCCCGCCCCGTTCAACATGGCCGCCTATGTGCTGGCAGCCGGCGCGCTGACACCCGACAAGATCGCGCTGGAAATTCTGCGCGCCAGCGGGGCAGAGCGGTGGTCCTTTGCGCGGCTGGAATCGGCGGTGCGCGGCACTGGCACGGGCCTTGCGGCACTCGGGTTGCCACCCGGTGCGCGGGTGCTGCTGCGGCTGGGCAACAGCGTGGATTTTCCGCTGGCGTATTTGGGCGCGCTGGCCGTGGGGCTGGTGCCGGTGCCGACATCGACCGCATTGACCGCGCCGGAAATCACCACCATGGCGCGCGCGCTTTCCCCCGCATTGGTGATCGCGGCAGAGGGCGTGGCCCTGCCCGATCATCCGGCGCCGGTGCTGACACTGAATGCCTTGCGCGCGATGCGCGATTTGCCCCCGTGTGATTATGACATGGGGCCGCCCGACCGCGCCGGATACATCGTATTTACCTCGGGCAGCGGCGGACGCCCGCGCGCGGTGGTCCATGCCCATCGCGCCGTCTGGGCACGGCGGATGATGTGGGGCGGCTGGTATGGCCTGCGCCGCGACGACCGGATGATGCATGCGGGCGCGTTCAACTGGACCTATACGCTGGGCACGGGCTTGATGGACCCATGGGCTATAGGGGCAACCGCATTGGTTTGCGAGCCAGGTGCGCCCTTGGGGCTCTTGATGCGCCGTCACGACGCGACGATCTTTGCCGCCGTGCCCGGCGTTTACCGCCAGCTTCTGGACCGCGCTCGAATGCGCGCGTTGCCGCGATTGCGCCACGGGCTGTCTGCGGGCGAGAAATTGCCCGACAGCACCCGCGCCGCGTGGAACGCCGCCACGGGAACGCGGATATACGAGGCGCTCGGCATGTCCGAATGCTCGACCTATATCTCCGGCAGCCCCGCGCGGCCTGCGCCAGAAGGCGCGCTTGGGTATCCCCAAGCGGGGCGGCGCGTCACGGTCTTGAACGGGGATGACGGCATACTTGCCATTCACCGCAGCGATCCGGGGTTGATGCTGGGATATCTAGGACCGGATGGCGCGCCGCATCTGCCGTTACAGGACGACTGGTTCGTGACCGGCGACCGCGTGAAACAGGCGCCGGACGGGGCAATCACCTATCTGGGCCGCGACGACGACATGATGAATGCGGGCGGGTTTCGCGTGTCTCCGCTAGAGGTAGAGCATGCTTTGGCCGCGCATCCAGCGCTTGACGACCTCGCCGTGACGGATGTCGAAATCCGTCCGGGCGTGTGGATTATCGCGGCCTTTTACACCGCAGCCAGCGCGGTGGACGACGCCGCGCTGATGGGCTTTGCAGCCGAGCGGTTGGCGCGCTACAAGCAGCCGCGACTCTACCGTCATCTGCCCACGCTGCCACGCGGGGCAAATGGCAAACTTTCCCGGCGCGCGTTGCGCGCCCAAATCAAGGCTGATGATGATCGCGCTTGAGATATACTCCGACCCGGTCTGCCCGTGGTGCTACATTGGAAAAATCGCGCTGGAACGCGCGATGGAAGCGCGGCCCGACCACCCGTTCGCGGTGACATGGCACCCGTTCATGCTGAACCCCGATATGCCCGCCGACGGCATGGACCGGCAGGACTATCTGGAGATGAAATTCGGCGCCGATCTGGTGACGGCCTATCGCCCCGTGGTGGAACGCGCCGAGGCGCTGGGGCTGGAGCTGAACCTGCCCGCCATTGCACGCCAGCCGAATACGCTGGCCGCGCATGCGCTGATCCATTGGGCGGGGCTGGAAGGCAAACAAAACGCCGCCGTCAGCGGATTGTTCCGTGCCTATTTCCAGCAAGGCCGCGACATCGGCGCGCGCGATGTCTTGCTGGACATCGCCAAAAGCATTGGGATGGATGTGGACCTGACGGCGCGCTTGCTGGATGCGGGCGCGGACCGTGATGCGGTTGTTCAGGCCGATCGCACCGCGCGCGCACGCGGCATCGAAGGTGTTCCGTTTTTCGTGGTCGCGGGCCAGCACGCCGTGCCGGGCGCGCAACAACCCGAGCTTTGGGTGCAGGTCATCGACGAATTGGCAGGTCGCGCATGAACTGGCCACAACCCACACGACCGCTGCGTTTCGGCGAATTCGTAGCGCTGATGGCGCTGATGATGTCGTCTGTCGCGTTTTCCATCGACGCGATGCTGCCCGCCCTGCCGACCATCGGCGACCAACTGTCGCCGGATGCCCCGCAAAAGGGGCAATTGGTGATTACCATTTTCGTCCTTGGTCTGGGGCTTGGCACGCTGATCTGCGGGCCGGTTTCGGACGCTTACGGGCGCAAATCGGTGCTTCTGGTCGGGATTACCGCCTATATCACGGGCGCATTGATCGCCATGCAGGCCCAAAGCATCGACGGGCTGCTGGCGGCGCGCTTTTTGCAAGGGCTGGGGGCAGCGGCCCCCCGCGTCATCGCAACCGCAATGGTGCGTGACATGTATGAGGGGCGCGCCATGGCGCGCGTGACCAGCATAATCATGACGCTGTTCATTCTTGTGCCCGCGATCGCGCCCTCTGTCGGTGCGGTGATCATCTGGATTGCCGACTGGCGCGCGGTGTTTCTTGCCTTTGTCGCCTTCGGCCTGATCGGGGCGGCATGGCTGATGCTGCGCCAGCCCGAATCGCTTCCGCCCGAACGGCGGCGCGCCCTGAGCCTGCGCAACATCGGGGCGGCGGTGGCGGAAATCACCACCACGCCCGCCGTGATGATCTATGTGGTGGCGCTGGTATTCGCATTTGCACCCATGTTTGCATGGCTGTCCAACCTGCCGATGATCTTTGCCGACGTCTATGACCGCGCCGCAAGTTTTCCGCTATGGTTCGGCATTACCGCGCTGGTCGCCGGCAGCGCCAGCGTGGTCAATGCCAAGCTGGTCATGCGGCTGGGCATGAAACGGATCGCGACCGCCGCCTTTCTGTGGCAAGCCGTCGTGTCGTTGTTGTTTCTGGCGCTGTTGCAGTTCGACCTGCCCGCCCCGTGGGATTTCGCGTTTTTCTTCGCCTTCATGTGTTCGGCATTTTTCGCAATCGGGCTGACCTTCGGCAACCTGAATGCGCTGGCGCTGCAACCGTTGGGGCATATGGCAGGGGTTGGCGCATCGGTGGTGCAATCGCTATCCACCGTCGGGTCGGTCATGGTCGCGATCCCGATTTCGCTGGCCTATAACGGCACGCCCATCCCTCTGATCACCGGCATGGCGCTCTGCGCCTGCACGGCGCTTGCCCTTATGATTGCCGCGCGCCGACTTGCCCCGGAACTACCCGCCGAATAACATTCTTTTTCCATCATTGTCGGGCTATGCTGCCCGCGATCTCATTTGAACAAAGGTATCTCAAGATGGAACTTATCCTTGGCCTTGCCGTCCTGATCGTGCTGGTCGTTCTGCTGGGCCTGAAAATTGTCCCGCAAGCGCAGAATTTTGTCATCACCCGGCTGGGCGCGTATCACCGCACGCTGGATGCTGGCGTAAACGTAATCGTGCCGTTTCTGGACAAGGTGCACGCAAAAGTGCCGGTCAATGATCAAGTCCTGAACGACATCAACCTGGAAGTGGTGTCGGCCGATAACGTGGTTTTTGGCGCGAAACTTCTGGTCGTCTACCGCATTGAAAACGCCGAAGCCGCCGTATTCCGCGTCAACAAGATTGACGAACTGGTCATTGGCCTTGTGCAATCGCTGGTGCGCTCGGAACTGGGCAAGGTGGAACTGGACGCGGTGCAATCGGATCGCGGGTCTTTGAATGTCGCACTACTGACCGCGCTGGAAGATGCGGGCAAGACTTACGGCATTCGTATTTCACGCTCGGAAATTACGGATGTGACACTGAACGAGGTCACGCAAACCGCCATGGCCGAAGTACTGGCCGCAGAGCGTGAGCGCCGTGCCGCCATCACCCGCGCAGAGGGTGAGCGCCGCGCAACCGAACTGAACGCCGATGCCGAGCTATATGAAGCGCAGCGCAAGGCCGACGCCATCCGCGCCATCGCGCAGGCCAACGCGGAATCGAACCGGATGCTGGCCCTGTCGCTGGACACGGAGAGCGCACAGCAAGCATTGATCTTCCAGACAGCGCGGATGCAGGTCGAAGCGTTGGAAGGCATTTCCAAATCGCCCAACGCCAAACTGATCATGCTGCCGGGCGGGCCGTCCAACAGCTTTCGCGAAGCCGCCGCCATCCTGAAGGAGATGTGAGCGATGGACATGTTCGCACTGCCTGACTGGTCCGTCTGGGGGCTGATTGCCGTCATCCTGCTGGTGGGCGAAATGCTGACGACCGCCTATGTCGCGCTTGGCTTTGCCGTCGCAGCAGGGCTGATGGCGCTGGTGGTCTGGCTGGTTCCCGGCCTGCCGGTCGTGGTGCAGGGCTTTATCTGGGCGGCGTTGGGGCTGGGCGTGTGGCTGGCGCTGTCGCGCTTCACCCGGCGCAAGCAGGGCCGCAAGGACATCAACGACTATGACCCGCGTTCATCCCTGCCGCCATCCGACCGTGGCGGCTGGACAGAAAAAGACTAAAGCATGCCGCGCAAAAGTGGCTTTCAGTGTTACGCAAAAACGTGCGACCACAAAAGGTCAGAGCGTGTTGCAGGAATGGGACCGAACGCGACACGCTCTGGCATCTTCGGCGAGCTAAGACCGTGCCCCGCAAGATTACACGCTGGAATACAGCCCTTCATAGATCGGCTGTAGCGTATCTGTATCGAAGAGCGACGACACAGACGTGCCTTTCCACGTATTCAGGATGGCCTGCGCGAACATCGGCGCGGTGGCCACAATGCGGATATTCGGCGCGGCCTTGACCGCATCCGTGGGTGCGATGGAATCGGTGATGACCAGCGATTTCATCACCGAATTCGTGATCCGCTCCACCGCCGGGCCGGACAGCACGCCATGGGTGATGTAGCTGTGCACTTCGGTCGCACCCGCTTCCATCAGCACCTCTGCGGCCTTGCACAGCGTGCCCGCCGTGTCGCAGATGTCATCCACGATGATACAGGTCTTGCCCTTCACATCGCCGATCACGGTCATTTCGGAAATTTCACCGGCCTTTTCGCGGCGCTTGTCCACGATCGCGAGCGGGCACCCCACCCGCTTGGCCAGTTCGCGCGCGCGTGAAACACCGCCGACATCGGGCGAGATGATCATCACGTCATCCAGCCGGTTCTTGAAATGGTGCAACACATCCAGCGCGAACACCGGTGCGGCGTATAGGTTATCGACCGGGATGTCGAAAAAGCCCTGAATCTGTGTGGCATGCAGGTCCAACGTCAGCACCCGCTCTATCCCCGCTTGAGAGATCATGTTGGCCACCAGCTTGGCCGAAATCGGCGTGCGCGCCTTGGTGCGACGGTCCTGCCGTGCATAACCGAAATACGGGATTACGGCGGTAATGCGCGCGGCTGACGACCGTTTCAAAGCATCCGCGATAATCAGCAATTCCATCAGGTTGTCATTTGCCGGGCGCGAGGTGGACTGGATAATGAACATATCCTCGCCGCGCACATTCTCATAAACCTCGACGAAAATCTCCTGATCGTTGAACCGTTCGACCCGCGCTTCGACCAGCCCGACACTGACACCGCGATGCAGCGACATGCGGCGCGCAATGGCCTTGGACAGGCCCGGATTGGAATTCCCGGCAATCAGCTTGGGTTCGGTTCGGTCGATCATGTCGGGCAATCCTTGCGAGTCGGCAGCGTTGACACCGCTTACCACCCCGATACGGTCTTGGAAATGTTACAAGCAGCCAAAGGGGCCGTGTATGGCGCAGATTGACTATTACCTCAGCCCGATT
Organism: Roseinatronobacter ekhonensis; assembly: GCF_900499075.1. Lineage (GTDB taxonomy): Bacteria > Pseudomonadota > Alphaproteobacteria > Rhodobacterales > Rhodobacteraceae > Roseinatronobacter > Roseinatronobacter ekhonensis. Next base: position 20,973 of record NZ_UIHC01000003.1, read on the forward strand.
TCACCCTGGACACATCTGGTCGGGGATCGTGCGGCCAGAATTGCAAGCAAGGCGGGTGTGGCGCTGCGCTACAAACCGCTGGACCCGAATGCGCTGTTCGCGCGCACGGGCGGGCAGGCGCTGGCAGAACGGCATGACAGCCGCAAAGCCTACCGCCTGCAAGAGCTGGAGCGCTGGGGGCGCAAGCTGGACGCGCCGATTAAACTGCGGCCCGCCCATTTCCCGACCAACCCCGCGCCCGCGTCCTACGCCATCATCGCGGCGCAAGAAGCGGGCGGCGGCGATCTGAGCACGCTTGTCACCGGCCTGACCCGCGCTTGCTGGGAAGAGGACCGCGACATCGCGCAGGACGACGTGATCCGCGACTGTCTGGCCGCTGCGGGTTTCGACACGGGGTTGGCGTTTTCGGGTATGTTGCAAGGTGCAGAGATCTACCCCCGCAACCTCGAAGACGCGGTAGAGGCCGGTGTCTTTGGCCTGCCGTTCTTCGTGGTCGGAGAGGCGCGCTTTTGGGGTCAGGACCGGCTGGCGTTTCTGGCAGAGCATCTGGACGTTGCCGTTTAGCCACAAAAAAGCCCCGCGCCTGTTTCAGGGCGCGGGGTTTTTTCTGCGGGCTTACGCCGCGATCAGGCCGCTTCGGCTTCTGCCTCTGCTGCGGCGCGGCGTTCGCTTTCCTCGCGCGACAGCGCGACCGAGGTGCGCACACCCTTGCCGACGAATTCCATCAGCCCGGACACAACACGCTCGTTCGGGTCAATGCCCGCACAGCTTAGCACTTCACGTCCGTCGCGCGACCGCGCCCAACGCGCAATCTGCTCCGGCCCGTTGCCGTATTTCTTGTCATCGGCGATCGCGTCATCCAGCGCCGCCAGCACCACCGCTGCAAACAGCTTGCGGGCACGCGCCCCCTGCTCGTGGGTAAACGCTGTTCCATCCGCTGCATCAAACATATCAGTTCCTTTTGTTCTTGCTCTTGCATTCACCGCGAACGCCTGCCTACCCTTTTTGAGGGTTGATTCGCTAGCCTCTATTTGCATAGCACCCATGCGCCAAATGCATAGCTTGCAATTCCGCCTGGCCATATCCTGTTCTTGCGTGACTGACCCCGCCGCGATATAGCATGCGCCAAGAAAATGTCGCGCATTTGCCAAGGTTTATCCCATGCCCAAGATCAACGGAAACGAAATTCGTCCCGGCAATGTGCTGGAACATGACGGCGGCCTGTGGGCGGCGGTCAAAGTCGGGCATGTCAAACCCGGCAAGGGCGGTGCGTTTGCGCAGGTCGAAATGAAAAACCTGCGCGATGGCCGCAAGCTGAATGAGCGGTTCCGCTCTGACGACAAGATCGAACGTGTGCGGCTGGAACAAAAAGACCAGCAGTTCCTATATGAGACTGATGGCCGTCTGGTCGTGATGGATATGGACACGTTCGAACAGGTCGAACTGGACGCGGAATTGCTGGGCGAACGCCGTCCCTTCCTGCAAGATGGCATGACCGTCACGGTCGAATATTATGGCGAGGAAGCGCTGAACATGTCGCTGCCGCAGAAAGTGGTCTGCAAGGTGGTGGAAACCGAGCCTGTGGTCAAAGGGCAAACCGCCGCCAACAGCTTCAAGCCGGCGCTGCTGGACAATGGCGTGCGCGTTCTGGTGCCGCCTTTCGTGGGTCAGGACGAGGATATCGTCGTCAATACCGAAACATTCGAGTATACCGAGCGCGCCTGATCGCCACTCCAGCGCGCGCCGCTCCGGGATCAAGCCCATGCGTGTCATTGCCATAGCCTGCGTTGTCGCTGCCCTTGGGCAAGGCGCGCTGGCACGGGATGTGGCGCTGGTGCTCGACTGGCCCGCGGCAGAAGCAGGGACCGAGCTGGGCGCAGTCGGTGGTCAAGGCACACCCCCCAGCGCCGAACTTGTCGCCGTCACGCGCGACAGCGCCGGTGCGGTCTTGACCACATTGCGCCAGCCAGTGTCCGTGGGCACGCCAGAGGTCACACTCTCTTTGCCAAGCCTGTCGCGGCAAGCGACCACGCTGCATGTCGGCGCGCTGGTCGCTGGCAGATTTCGCCTGCAAAGCGCGCGCGCCACGATTCTGGGCGGCCAACCGCCGGACAGTCTGTCGCTCTCTGCGGTGCTGACCGCCAGTTTTACCACAGATTACCTGTGCGACACCGGCGAGGAGATCGCGCTTGTCCCCGATGGTGCAGGGTTTGTGCTGGACGGCGCGCGCGATAAGCGCTTTGCCCCGAGCGAGCTTGACGGGCGGTTCACCGCCGAGGATGGCACGATAGCCAACCGTATTCCGGGCCTGCTGCAACTCGAAAGCGGCGAGGGCGTGCTGATTGAAACCTGCCAGCCAATCCCGGCACGCCCGATCCTGCCATTGACCGCGCTCGGCCCGCTGGAAGACCCGGCATGGCGGGTCGATATCGGATTGGACGGATCATTGCTGACGCTGCCGACCGATGCAGCCGTCACGCCGCCCGATGCGCCTGCGCCGCGCGTGGCCACGACCATCACACGGCAGAGCGATGACGCGCTGCGGTTCGAAATGGGTGTGCACAGGCTGCTTGTCCGTCGTGCGCCTTGCACGCTGCCGGGCGTGGACATGCCCTACCCGCTTAGCGCCAGCCTGACGGGACCGGATGGCGCGTTTCCCATGGGGTGCGCGGGCAACCCCTTGCGCAGCCTTGAGGGCGCGCCGTGGCAGGTGACGCATCTGTTCGGTGCCGCTGTGCCACCCGCAGATGACGGGGCCAACGCCTTTACCCTGCAATTCGATACCGGCCGCGTTGCGGGGCGCACCAGTTGCAACCGCTATCTGGGCCGCGCCGCCGTCGCAGGTGCCCGGCTAGAGGTGCGCGATCTGGGCGCGACCCGCCTGCCCTGCCCGACCAACCTGACCAATCTGGAAACCCGGTTTCTGGATGCCTTGGAAGCCGCGACAGGCATCCTGCGCCTGCCCGGTGGTGGGCTGGTTCTGTATGCGGGCAGCACGGCCATTCTGGTCGCGAAGCACTAGAATGCCGCGGGCCCGGCCACCGGCCCCGCGGCTGACAGTGTCCTAGACAACGAAATCCGCCACATCACGCAGCGGCAGGCTGCGCGCGCGCGTGCCTGTCAGCGCGAACATTGCATTGGCCAGAGCAGGCGCGGCAGGCGGTGTCCCCGGCTCACCCACCCCGCCCATATGCGGATTGTCTTGCAGGATCGCGACGTCTATCTGCGGCGTGTTGAACATGCGCAAGCCGTCATAATCGGGGAAGTTTTCCTGATCGGCGCGCCCGTCGGTAAAGGTGATCTCGCCCATCACCGCAGCGGATAGCCCGTAGATCAGGCCCGATTCCATCTGCGCGCGAATGATGCCGGGGTCCAGCGCCAGACCGGGGTCGCAAGCCATAAAGGCGCGGTCGACGCGCATGCGCCCGCCAGCCCGCGCGATTTCCAGAACCACCGCCGTCGGCGTGCCGAAAGACCATGTCATTGCCACACCGCGCGCGCGCCCCTCTGGGAGCGGCGTGTCCCAGCCCGACATGTCGCGCACACGCTCCAGCACGCCCGCCGCGACCGCGCTTTCGGGGGCGACATGCGCCAGCCGGAACGCAAGCGGGTCGGCACCGGCGGCATGGGCCAGTTCATCCACAAAGCTCTCATGGAAGAACCCGTTGAAAGACGCGCCGACAGAGCGCCAGAACCCGATGGGCACATCCAGATCCGCCAGATGCCCTGCAACGCGGTAATTCGGGATCGCATAGGGCTGGTCAAACGCGCCTTCGACATGGCCCTTGTCGGCCCCGCCCGGCGCGCTGCCCATGATCCGCGTCATGGCCGCGCGGGTGACGGACGGGGCCGCAATCGCGGCGTTGAAATGACTGATGCGACCGTCTGCCACCGCGCCTTGCATCCGCGCCATGGCGGCGGGGCGGTAGAAATCATGACGCATGTCTTCCTCGCGCGACCATGTCAGGCGAATGGGCGTGCCGGGCATTTCGGCGGCGATGCGCGCGACCTGCGCCACTGCGTCGGTTTCCGCACGGCGACCAAAGCCACCGCCCATGAACGTGGTGTGCAGGGTGATCGCATCCTCGGGCACCCCGGCGGCCTCTGCTGCAACCTGCACGCAAATTCGCGGAGCCTGATTGCCCGCCCAGATGGTCATCTGCCCGTCTTGCAGCCATGCGGTGGCGCCCTGCGGCTCCATCGTGGAATGGGCCAGAAAGGGCACGCGATATTCGACATTGATCGCGCTATCTGGCAGCGCGCTGGTGTCGCCGTCGTCACGCAGAGTGGAATTCGGCTCTGTATCGAACGCAGCGGCGATTGCCGTGAACATACCGTCCATGTCGGCAGGCAGGGGCGCGGGCGTCCAGTCCACCTGCACCGCTTTTGCACCTTCCATCGCGGCCCATGTGTTGCGCGCGATCACGGCCACGCCATTGCCCATGTCGATCACGCGCTCGACGCCCGGCAAATCCAGCGCGGGCGCGGGGTCGAACCCGGCCATGCCGCCGCCCAGATGCGGACAAATGCGGACGGTGGCGAATTTCAGCCCCGGCAGGGGGATGTCGGTCGCATATTGCGCCTGGCCGGTGATCTTGGCGCGCATGTCGCTGCGCGGCAGAGCGCGGCCGAGCAAGGTCCAGTCAGATTGGGGACGCAACCCAACATCCGGCACCGGGCGCGCGGCGGCGTCCATGGCCAGTTCGGCATAGGGAATGCGTGTGTCGTCGGGGGCGATGACAAAGCCGCCCTCGGTGCGCAATGCAGCGCGATCAACGCCAAGACGCTCGGCGGCAACGGCCTTGAGCGCCTCGCGCGCACCGGCGCCAGCATAACGCATCTTCTCGAACGCATCGACGGTAGAGGTTGATCCCCCTGTCACCTGCAACCCCAAAAGCTTGCTCGCCGCCGCCAGTCCGCCAACAACCGTGTGCTGCCAGTCCTTCATGGCGTAATCGGCCACCGGCAAGGCCGCGTGCATCAGCGCACCGTTGTAATAGGCGCTTGACGGCGGGCCATGTTCGACCCGGATGGATGCGAAATCCACGTCCAGTTCTTCTGCCACCAGCGCGGCAAGCGTGGTGTGCACCCCCTGCCCCATCTCGGCACGCGGCGCGATGATGGTGATGCCCGACGTGTCGATGATTACATAGGGGTTCAGCGTGGCCCCTTGGTCGGGGGTAAGCGGGTTTTCGACCGGTTTGCGAATCTGGTAGATGCCGAATGCTGCGCCGCCCGCAACGGCAACCGCACCGACAAGCAGCGTGCGGCGGGTGATCGTGCCAAGACGGCTCATTGCGCACCCCCCATCTGGTCGGCTGCATCATGGATCGCGGCACGGATGGCGGTATAGGTGCCACAGCGGCACAGGTTGCCACCCATCGCAGCGTCTATGTCGTCATCCGTGGGGCTCGGGTTATTGGCCAGCAAATCGGCTGCCTGCATGATCTGGCCAGACTGGCAATAGCCGCATTGCGCAACCTGATGGCGCTCCCACGCGGCTTGCAGCGGCGTTTGGTCGCCAAGCCCCTCTATCGTCGTGACCGGCCCCCAAATATCCGCCAGTCGAACCTGACAGGACCGCACCGCCTGCCCGTCCACATGCACGGTGCAGGCCCCGCACGCGGCAATCCCGCACCCAAACTTGGTGCCGGTCAGAGACAGCTCGTCGCGCAGCACCCAAAGCAGCGGCGTGTCGGGGGCGGCATCGGTCCGGTATTCGGTTTCATTCACAGTCAGGGTGATCGACATGGGCGGCCTTCCTTACAGCTTTCCCAAGATATGGGGCGCGGCTTTGGAACTACCAGACCCGACCCGGCGTTAAGGATAGCGCGCGGCCCCAAGGATCGGGCCAAGCCCCTGTTCCTGCACCAGAACAGCCATGCCTGTGCCTTCGGGCAAAGCTTCGGACACCGTGTAGCTGAACGGCGCAGCCCCGTCCCACGCATCCAGAACGATCCAGTCGGTGACGATATTGCGATAGGTTATCTCGCGGCCCGCGTTCTCTCCGGCCATAATCTCGACCGTGGCCTCTTCCAGATAGCGGACGATCTGAACATCGGCAGCATAGTCCAGCACGCTGCGCGCCTGCGCACTGATTGTCACGCCGCCGCCGTCCTGCGCGGAAATCTCGACCGTAACCATGCCCTCTGCGAACGGGTTCATCCGGTGCTCGGCAATCAACGCCACGACCTGCATGGTTGCGTTGCCCTGAATATCGTCCATCCCGCCAATGACCATCTGCGGAGTATAGACCGATTTACGGCCCATCTTGCGGGCATAGGATTTCTGACGCTCGCTAAAGGCGGGTTTGCCGAACGTGTCGGCCCAGCCAATGTAATCCCAGTAGTCGACATGCAGTGCCAAGGGCAAAACACCGTCATGCTCGACCAGTTCATTCAGCAATTCGTCTGCGGGCGGGCAGGATGCACAGCCTTGCGAGGTGTATAGCTCTATCACCACAGGGCTGTTCTGCGCCCATAGCGGCGTGGCAAAGCCGATCGTCGCGCCCAAGGCGAGAAGCGTTGCGGTATGGGTGGTCATGCCTGATCCGTTTATCATTGCCAGCGCGATCTAACCACGCGCGGGCCAGAGCGCCAATCAAGGTTTTGCGAGGGCTGCGCCCACGCGACACTATAGCCACAGGCCCGATATTTGGCAAATTTGTGCACAACGGTATACAAATTTGTGCCTTTCCCCTTGATCGGCAGGGCAAGCGGTGGCAAATGCTAGATGCCAAGACCCCTGTCACCTATTCTAGCGGAGGCTCAGCCCCATGACCATTACCGTCGGCCAAGACAGCGCGGGTGCGCGCAAGACCCTCACAGTCGCAGAGAAGAGCATTGCTTATTATTCCATTCCCGCCGCGCAGGCCGCTGGCCTTGGCCAGTTCGACAAGCTGCCCGCGGCGTTGAAAGTGGTTCTGGAAAACATGCTGCGCTTTGAAGATGGCAAGACGGTCACGACCGACGACATCCGCGCCTTTGCCGAATGGGCGACCAATGGCGGCAAGAACCCGCGCGAGATTGCGTATCGCCCCGCCCGCGTGCTGATGCAGGATTTCACCGGCGTTCCCGCCGTGGTGGACCTTGCCGCCATGCGCGACGGCATCAAGGCTTTGGGCGGCGACGCACAAAAGATCAACCCGCTGAACCCGGTCGATCTGGTCATCGACCATTCGGTGATGATCGACGAATTCGGCAACCCGCGCGCCTTTCAGATGAATGTGGACCGCGAGTATGAGCGCAACATCGAGCGCTATACTTTCCTGAAATGGGGCCAGAAAGCGTTCAACAACTTCCGCGTTGTGCCACCGGGCACGGGAATTTGTCACCAGGTAAACCTTGAATATCTGGCGCAAACCGTCTGGACCGATACCGACCAGAACGGCGCAGACGTCGCCTACCCCGACACGCTTGTGGGCACCGACAGCCACACCACCATGGTCAACGGTCTGGCCGTGCTGGGTTGGGGTGTCGGCGGGATCGAGGCAGAGGCCGCGATGCTTGGCCAACCCGTGTCCATGCTGATCCCCGAAGTGGTGGGCTTCAAACTGACCGGTGCCATGGTCGAAGGCACCACCGCCACCGACCTGGTTCTGAAAGTGGTGCAGATGCTGCGCGCGCATGGCGTGGTGGGCAAATTCGTGGAATTCTACGGCGAAGGGCTGGACAACCTGCCGCTCGCGGACCGCGCGACCATTGCCAACATGGCGCCCGAATACGGCGCGACCTGCGGCTTCTTCCCGATTGACGGCGAAACCCTACGCTACCTGCGCCAGACCGGCCGCGACGAGGACCGCGTGGCATTGGTCGAAGCCTATGCACGCGAAAACGGCTTCTGGCGCGGGGCGGATTACGATCCGGTCTATACGTCCACGCTGGAGTTGGACATGGGAAGCGTTGTCCCCGCCATTTCCGGCCCCAAGCGTCCGCAAGACCATGTCGCGCTGACGCAGGCGGCCGAGAAGTTCCTCGACGTGGTGTCAGAGTATCGCGGTGTGGCAGCAGGTGGCGACGCCGCCGACATGGCGGATGAAGGGCCTGCCCCCACCGCGCCGACCGACCCGCGCAAAACCGCCGCCGTCGCCGGTGAGGATTACGCCCTGCGCGATGGCTCTGTCGTGATCGCGTCAATCACCTCCTGCACCAACACCTCGAACCCCTATGTGATGATCGGGGCCGGCTTGGTCGCCCGCAAGGCGCGCGCGCTCGGCCTGACGCGCAAACCTTGGGTCAAGACCTCGCTCGCGCCCGGCTCTCAGGTCGTGTCGGCCTATCTGGAAGCGGCAGAATTGCAAGACGATCTGGATGCCATCGGCTTCAACCTTGTGGGCTATGGCTGCACCACCTGCATCGGCAACTCTGGCCCGCTTCAGGAAGAAATCTCGAAAGCGATCAACGACAACGACCTGATCGCCACCAGCGTTCTGTCGGGCAACCGCAACTTTGAAGGCCGCATTTCCCCCGATGTGCGCGCGAACTACCTCGCCTCGCCCCCCTTGGTCGTCGCCTATGCACTGGCCGGTGACATGAATATCGACATCACCAAAGACCCGATCGCGCAAACGCCCGAAGGCAAGGATGTCTACCTCAAGGACATCTGGCCAACCCAGAAAGAGGTCGCGGACCTTGTGGAAGCGACTGTCACGCGAGAGGCGTTCCAGTCGAAATACGCCGATGTCTTCAAGGGCGACGAGAAATGGCAAGGTGTCGAAACCACCGATTCGGAAACCTATGACTGGCCGGCCTCCTCGACCTATATCCAGAACCCGCCCTATTTCCGCGACATGGGCGCCGAAGCTGGCACGATTGCTGATGTCAAAGGCGCGCGTATTCTGGCGCTTCTGGGCGACATGGTCACGACCGACCACATCAGCCCCGCAGGCAGCTTCAAGGCCAGCACCCCCGCGGGCCGCTATCTAGAAGAACGCCAGGTGCCTGTGCGCGAGTTCAACAGCTACGGCTCGCGCCGCGGCAACCACGAAGTGATGATGCGCGGCACCTTCGCCAATATCCGCATCCGCAATGCGATGCTGGACGGGGTCGAAGGCGGCTACACCAAGGGGCCGGACGGCAACCAAACCGCCATTTTCGACGCCGCTATGGCCTACCAGGAAGACGGCACACCATTGGTCGTGATCGGCGGCAAGGAATACGGCGCGGGCTCCAGCCGGGACTGGGCTGCGAAGGGCACGAACCTGCTGGGCGTCAAGGCCGTGATCGCGGAATCGTTCGAGCGTATCCACCGCTCCAACCTTGTCGGCATGGGCGTTATCCCGTTCGAATTTACCGGCGGCGACACCCGCGCAAGCCTTGGCCTGAATGGCGATGAAATCATCAATATCAGCGGCTTGGAAGGTGATCTTAAACCACTTTCCGAAGTGCCATGCACCATCACCTACGCAGATGGCACGGAAAAGACGATCACGCTCAAATGCCGCATCGATACCGGCATCGAGAAGGAATATGTCGAGCATGGCGGCGTGCTGCACTATGTGCTGCGCAACCTCGCCAAAGCGGCGTAACGCCTTCACATTCCCGACAAACCCCGGCGCGCACCCCGCGCCGGGGTTTTCTTTTGCCAAGCCTAAGGGCTATCTTTACCGAAACTCGGAGAGACCATGGCAACCCGTATCATCGCACTTGTTTTCCTTGGGCTGTTTCTGGCCTTTATCGCGGTCATGGCCTCTGTCACGCTCTTCGTGAAAGACCCGCTGCCGATTGTCGGCCCGAACCAGCGGCTTGTTCTGGAAACGGTCGAGATTGCGCCGCCGCTGCGCGCAGAAATCGCGGTCGATGGCGACTTCAAGGCGCTCGTGTCGGTCAGCCCGCTGGATGACGTGCGCCGTGTGCGCTTGCGGCCTGCGGGTGGCAATGACGTCGCACTTGAACAGCAAGGCGAACTGGCAGAGGCACAATTCACCCGCACCGGGCGCTGGGAACTGGTTCTCGACGCAGGCGGCACCCAAGAGGTGCTTGCCTTCGTTCTGCGCGATTAACGGGCGCAACAGACGCAATCGGTCATGCGCCCTTTTCACCGGCGCGCGAACCCGGTTAGGGTGACGCATCGTTTAGACAAGTCAGGTGCGCGCGGTGTTCGAAACCATCATCCTCAGTTTTGCCTTCGCCTTCGGCTTGGCCGTTCGCCAGATCGGGCTGCCGCCGCTGGTCGGGTTTCTGGCCGCCGGGTTTGCCATTAACATCGCCGCGCAACCTCTTGGTTTACCACAAGAAACTGGGCCAATCCTGCACCATGTCGCGCATCTTGGCGTCTTGTTGCTGTTGTTTACGGTCGGGCTAAAGCTGAAACTGGGACAGATCGCGCAGCCGCAGGTCGTGGGCGGCGCAATCCTGCATTTCGCGATCAGCGTGGCCTTGTTCGCGCCGGTGGCCAAACTGCTGATGGGGGTTGCGTGGGAAACCGCGCTGCTGCTGGCGATTGCGCTGGCGTTTTCATCGACCGTTCTGGCGGCCAAGCTGTTGGAAGGCAAGCGCGAATTGGGCGCGTTCCATGGCCGCACCGCCATCGGCATCCTGATTGTGCAGGATATTATCGCGCTGGTCGTGCTGGCCATCTGGTCTGGGCAGACACCCAATGCATGGGCCGCGCTGTTGTTGGGCCTGCCGCTGTTGCGCCCGGTGCTGCACAAGCTGCTCGATCTTGCGGGGCATGACGAGATTCTGGTGCTGATGGGCATGCTGTTGGCGCTGGTCATCGGCGGTTACGGGTTCGAGGCGATGGGCCTGTCATCCGAGATCGGCGCGCTCGCGATGGGCGTGTTGTTGTCGAACCATGCCCGCGCCAGCGAATTGTCACGCGCGCTGTGGTCGCTGAAAGAGGTCTTCCTTGTCGCCTTCTTTCTGGAGATCGGGCTGACCGGCCTGCCGGACGGCCCTGCGCTTGTATTCGCGCTGGTTGTCGGTCTGGCCCTGCCGCTGAAAGGCGCTTTGTTCTACGCGCTGCTGGTTGCGTTCAAACTGCGGGCGCGGTCGGCGTTTCTGTCATCGCTCAGCCTGACGGCCTATTCCGAATTCGGGCTGATCGTGGCGGCGGGTGTCTTGCCGGAATACCTTGTGCCGCTGGCGCTGGCGGTCACGCTCTCTTTCCTGATCTCGGCCCCGCTGAACCGGATCGCGCACCCGCTCTATGAGCGGCTGGAGGACCGGCTGCAACGGTTCGAACGCCCGACCATGCACCCGGACGAACAGCCCAAGGATTTGGGTGATGCAACTGTGCTGATCTTTGGCATGGGGCGCACCGGCACCGCCGCCTATGACCGGTTGAGCGAGGCGGGACTGTCGCCCATTGGCCTTGATGCCGACACCTACCGCATAAAGGGCCACCAAGAGGCGGGGCGCAACGCGCTGTTTGCCGATGCCGAGGACAGCAATTTCTGGCGCAGCGTCGATCTGGGGCGGATCAAGGCCGCGGTGCTGGCCTTGGGTGACCTGGAGGCCAAGCTGATCGCGGTCCGGTCGCTGCGCGCGCGCGGGTTCAGCGGCCCGGTGATTGCCCATGTCATGCATGAAGAAACCCGGCACCTGCTACGCGAGGCCGGTGCGGATTACACCTATCTGACCATGACACAGGCGGGCGTGAACCTTGCCGACCGCACCGTAACGGTGCTGGAGGTCGAGGGCAGGCATGGCGGCTAACGCCTAGCGCGCTGCCGCCGCCTCCATCGCCGGGCGGATGCGGTTTTCCATAATCTCCCGCGTGATCGGGCCAGCATAACGGAATTCGATGGTGCCGTCGCCTGCCACCACAAAGGTTTCGGGCAGGCCCACAACGCCCCAGTCCAGCCCCGTGCGGGCGGCAGGGTCAGACCCGATGGCGCGGAACGGGTCGCCCAGATCGTCCAGAAAATCTTCTGCCTTGTCGGCTTGGTCGCGGTAGTTCACGCCGTAAATGGTTGTGCCTTCCTGCGCCAGTTCTTCCAGAAACGGGTGTTCCGCGCGGCAAGGCGGGCACCAAGTGGCCCAGAAATTGACCAGCGTCACCTCGCCCTCGCGCAGCATGGCATCGGTCAGAAGCGTGCGTTCGCCCAGTTGTTCGACCCCAAGCGCGGGCGCGTCCTGCCCGGCGCGGGCCGATGGCAGATCATTGCGCCCTTCACGGAAATTGCCGAAATAGAACATGACCGCCAAGCCCAGAAACAACAGCGGCGGCAGCAGCATCAGCGGGCGAATTTTACCCATTCTTTCCTCGTTTCTGTTCAAAAGCATCCAAGTCGCGGCGCACCCGACGACCGCGCGCAACATACCAAAGCGCCAAGGCAACGATCAGGCCCAGCGACACAATATAGGCCGAGGTCACTTCGACCGCGTATCGTCCAAGATCGGGCATCATGCCATCCGCTCCCGTGCGACAAGGGCTTTCATGCGGCGGGCGCGGATTTCGGTGCGGGTGCCAGCCAGCACCAGCGCCAGAAAAATCAGCCCGAAACCCACCATGCAAGTGTAAAGCGGCGCTTTATAGGCCCAATCCATACGCGTGCCGGGAGCGACCGACAGCGACGCGCCCTGATGCAACCCCTGATTCCAGAAATTTGCGGCATAGCGCGACAGAACGGCAAACACGGACCCGACCAGGCACAGAACTGCCGTCAGGTCTGCGCCCGTGTCGGGGTCATCAATGGCTGACCACATGGCGATATAACCCAGGTAGAACAGGAACAGGATCAGGAACGCGGTCAGTCGCGGGTCCCACGCCCACCATGTGCCCCACATCGGTTGGCCCCACACCGCGCCCGTAATCAGCCCGATCACGGTCATCACGGCGCCCACGGGCGCTGCGGCGCGCGCGGCCAAGGCGCTGACGTGGTGGCGGCGGATCAGCCAGACAAGGGATGCCACCAGCATCATGACCCAAGCGTTGATCGCCATCATTGCAGCGGGCACATGGATGAACACGATCTTCACGGTCGACCCTTGGCGAAAATCATCGGGCGTGAAGAAAAACCCCCAGACCAGCCCGATGGTGGTGATGACCACAGCCGCAACCGCCACGATTGGAAGCAACCAATCGGTGGTGCGCATGAATTTCAGCGGGTTGGCGTATTCCCAAAGTGACGACATGAGGATTACCTATCTTTGCGTGGGTGGGCTCTCAAGCGAAACCGGCGCGGTTCACCGAAGGTTTATCCGGATCACATAGGCCGAGGCAAAGGGCAATAATGCCACAGCCCCCGCCGTGATCCCGGCCAGAAGGGCCAAGGGCGTGCCGACGGCCAAGCCCTGCGCGCCGCGCGACACGACTTCGGCACCGAAAACCAGCGTCGGGATGTAGAGCGGCAGCACCAGCAGCGACAGCAATAGTCCGCCGCGTTTCAGACCCACGGTCAGCGCCGCGCCAAAGGTGCCGATAACGGACAGTGCAGGCGTGCCAAGCATGAGCGACAGCAGCAGCCAGCCATAGGCGGGCACAGGCAGGCTCAGCAGCAGACCAAGCACGGGCGACACCAGCACCAATGGCACACCCGTGGTCAGCCAATGCGCCAGCGCCTTGATGCTGACGACCCCTTCCAGCGGCACCGGGGCCGTTGCCAACAAGTCGAGCGAACCATCCTCATAATCCAGCGCGAAAATACGATCCAGCGACAGCAGGCAGGCCAGCAGCGCGCCGACCCACAGAATGCCGGGCGCGATCAGCGCCAATGTGGTGCGGTCTGGCCCGACGCCCAACGGCACGAGCACCGCCAATATCAGGAAAAACGCCAACCCAAGGCCAAAGCCGCCCCCGGCGCGAAAGGCCAATCGCATATCGCGGATCAGCAGCGCGATCATAGGAACGCCTCGTCAAAGCCGCTTGAGGGGTCGGGCAGCCGTGCCTTGTAAGGGCCAAGGTCCAGCACCCGCGCCTCTGGCAAGCCAAGCTCTATATGCGTGGCCATCAAGGCCATTCCGCCCGCCGCCAGGTGCGCGCGCACCACATCGGCAAAAAGCGCGACCGACGCGGCATCAAGCGACACGGTCGGTTCATCCAGCACCCAGACGGGCCGCCCCGTGACCATCAACCGCGCCAACCCCAGCCGCCTCTTTTGCCCGGCTGACAGGTTTTGCGCGGCGCGGTCGGCAAGCTGGCGCAGGTTCATCCGGTCCAGCGCGTGGTCAATGCCGTTGGTGCCATAGATCGCGGCCCAAAAGGTCAGGTTTTCTGTAACGCTCAGCGTGGCTTTCAACCCGTCCGCATGGCCCGCATAGGCAATCGTGTCGGGGGGGCTGTCGATCTGGCCCGCCATTGCCGGTTGCAGCCCGGCAATGGTGCGCAAGGCCGTGGTTTTGCCGCAGCCATTCGGCCCGCGCAGCACCAGCGCCTGACCGGGTACCAATGCAAAGCTGACCCCTTCCAGCAGGGGCAGGCCACCACGGGCACAGGCCAGATCTGTCACCTTCAAAGACATGAATGTCGCATAGCCCGCTTTGCCGCCCAAGGAAAGGGCGGCGCGCTATTCCACCGTCACCGATTTCGCAAGGTTGCGCGGCTGGTCGACATCGGTGCCCCGATGCAGCGCCGTGTGGTAGGCGATAAGCTGGGCGGGCACGGCATAGACAATCGGCGCGATCAGTTCCGGCACGGGCGGCATTTGCAAGCTGTGCGGCACTTCGCCCGCCGCTTTCAGACCGGCAGGGTCGCTGATCAGCAGCACTTCGCCCTGCCGCGCCATAACCTCCTGCATGTTGGAAACGGTTTTGTCATACAGCCCGTCAAACGGCGCGAAAACGATAACCGGAAAATCCGAATCGATCAGCGCGATCGGGCCGTGCTTCAGCTCTCCCGCTGCATAAGCTTCGGCGTGTATATAGCTGATTTCTTTTAGTTTCAGCGCGCCTTCATGCGCCATGGGGTACATTGTACCACGGCCCAGAAACAGCACGTCACGGGCTTGGCTGAGCATCTTGGTCAGACGTTCGATCTCGCCTTCGCGGTCCAGCGCCTGCGCCATGAAACCGGGCAGACTGCGCAGGTCTTCAACCAGACGGGCATAGTCCTCGGCGCTCAGGAAGCCGCGCGCGCGCCCCGCCTCCAGCGCCAACACCGCCAGCACCAGAAGCTGCGCGGTAAAGGCCTTGGTAGAGGCCACGCCAATTTCCGGGCCTGCATGGATGGGCAAGGCTATGTCGCTTTCACGCGCGATGGACGAGGTCAGCACATTGACCACCGACACGACCTGCGCGACATGCGGCCGCACATGGCGCAGCGCGGCCAATGTGTCGGCGGTTTCGCCCGACTGGCTGACAAACAACGCCATGTTGTCGCGGCCCAGAACCGGATCGCGGTAGCGGTATTCGCTGGCGATATCCAGTTCCACCGGCAGGCCCGCATATTTCTCGAACCAGTATTTCGCCACCTGGCAGGCGTAATAGGCGGTCCCGCAGGCCACCATGATCAGCCGGTCGGTGCGCGCAAAATCAATCCCCTCTGGCAGTTCCAGAGTGTCGCTGTCCAGTCCCGAATAGAACCCCAGCGCGGCTTTCAGAATGGCGGGTTGTTCGGCCATTTCCTTTGCCATGAAATGCTTATGGCCGGATTTGTCGACCTGCGCGGTATCGAGGTTGATGCGGGTCACGGGGCGGTTGGTCTGGTTCCCGTCAGCGTCGAAAA
This sequence comes from Roseinatronobacter ekhonensis, assembly GCF_900499075.1. Taxonomy (GTDB): domain Bacteria; phylum Pseudomonadota; class Alphaproteobacteria; order Rhodobacterales; family Rhodobacteraceae; genus Roseinatronobacter; species Roseinatronobacter ekhonensis. The sequence continues at coordinate 36,579 of NZ_UIHC01000003.1, forward strand.
TCTGCGCGCCGGCGCGCGTCAGGACCGCCAGATCGCCCTCTTCCAGATAGGTGATGCGGTCGGTCATGTCGGCCAGCGCAATCGCGTCAGAGCCGAGGAACATCTCTTCTGTACCATGCCCGATGCACAGGGGCGACCCGCGCCGTGCGCAAATCATCAGATCATCTTCGCCATCAAACACGAAGGCCAGCGCAAAGGCCCCGTCCAGCCGCGCCAATGTTTCGCGCGCGGCTTGCAGGGGCGTGCGCCCGTCATCCAGCAGGCGCGAGGTCAGTTGCACGATGGTTTCGGTATCGGTCTGGCTTTGAAACTCTGCGCCCTCTGCGGTCAGTTCCTCGCGCAGCGTGCGAAAGTTTTCAATAATGCCGTTATGCACCACCGCAACCTTGCCGGCACGATGCGGGTGGGCGTTTGCCACGGTCGGGCCGCCATGGGTGGCCCAGCGGGTGTGGCCAATGCCCACGCGCCCCGGAAGCGGGTCATGCACCAATGTGTCGGACAGGTTTATCAGCTTGCCGACCGCGCGGCGGCGGTCCAGCACACCGGCATTGACTGTGGCGATGCCTGCGCTGTCATAGCCGCGATATTCCAGCCGCTTCAGGGCCGACAGGATGGCGGGCGAGACTTCGTGTTTACCAAGTATACCGACGATTCCACACATGGTTTCACCCCTTTTTCTGCTCTGCTTTGCGGGCGCGCAACCGGTCCATCAGCTTGCGCCCCATACCTGGTTTGGTGTCTTGCGGCGCGCGGCCAAGCGCCAGCGCGCCGTCGGGCACATCACGGGTAATGACAGAGCCCGACCCTGTCAGGGCGTGTGCCCCCACCGTCACCGGCGCAACCAACATTGTCGACGACCCGACAAACGCATCCTCGCCAATCGTGGTGCGGTGCTTGAACACGCCGTCATAGTTGCAGGTCACCGTGCCCGCGCCCAGATTGGCGCGCGCGCCGATATCGGCATCGCCGACATAGGACAGGTGGTTGACCTTGGCCCCCTCGGCCAGTTGCGCGTTCTTTATTTCCACGAAATTCCCGACGCGCACATCCTCTGCCAATTCCGCGCCGGGGCGCAGGCGGGCATAAGGGCCGACCACCGCGCCACGGCTGACATGGCAGCCTTCCAGATGGCTGAAGGCGCGGATGGTGGCACCTGATTCGACCGTCACGTCGGGACCGAAGACGACATACGGCTCGACCATGCAATCGCGGCCCAGACAGGTGTCTTGGGCAAAGATGACCGTGTCCGGCGCTTGCAGGGTCACACCGTTATCAAGCGCCTCTGCGCGGGCTTGGCGCTGAAACGCGGCCTCTGCCCCGGCCAGTTCCGCACGGGTGTTTATGCCCAGCGTCTCTGCCTCGGGGCAGGTGACGACACCGGCGCTCAGCCCGCGTGCACGGGCCAAGGCCACCACGTCCGTCAGGTAATATTCGCCCGATGCGTTGTCATTGCCGACCTCTGCGATCAGGTCGAACAGCGTGGCCCGGTCGGCGCATAGAACACCGCTGTTGCACAGCGTGATCGCGCGCTCGTCCTCTGTTGCGTCTTTGAACTCGACAATCCGGTCCAGCCTGTCACCCTGCGTCACCAAGCGCCCGTAGCGGCCCGGATCGGCGGCATGAAAGCCCAGCACGACCACGTCGTTCTGGGTGCGGGCGGCTTGCAGCGCCTCTAGCGTTTCCGGGCGGATAAACGGGGTATCGCCGAACAGAACGGCGATATCACCGCCCTGCCCGTCCAGCGCCGCGCGCGCCTGATCCACGGCATGGGCGGTGCCAAGCTGTTCGGACTGGGTGACGATCTGCGCGCTCTCATCCTCGGCCATGACAATCTTGGCGACCGCTTCGCCACCGTGCCCCACGACAACGACCACGCACGCCGGGTCAAGCGCACGACCCGCGCGCATGGCATGCACCACCAAAGGGACCCCTGCCAGCTTGTGCAACACTTTGGGAAGGTCGGATTGCATACGGCTGCCCTGACCGGCTGCCAGAATGACAAGCGAAATACTCATGTGCCCTCAAATCCGCTTTGTATTTTCCGCCTGCATGCGCGGATTGGCGTCCGTGTGCAAGCCTTGGGCCGATCACGGCTGGTTTCATTTTGAAACAGGCGCGAATTCCCGCCGGTTTGACCGATATCAAGGCGCTGGCCACGTCCATGCGCGATGATACGCTTCTAGGCCATGTCAAAGGACAGCCAATGTATGACACGATTCTTGTCGCCGCCGATCTGGCCGCGCCTGCCCGCGCCAAAGCGCTTCTGGCACAGGCGCAACGCCTCTGCGGCCCTGACGGCACTATACGGTTGCTGCATGTGCTGGACGCGGCGGCAACCGACAAGCGCCGCGCCAGCGCCATGGCCGGACTGCTTGCGCTGAGCGACGGGACCGACCACCGTATTCTGCCGGTTTTGCGCGACGGTGCGGTTGCGCCGCACATCCGCGCCATGGCAGATGCCGACGGTGCCGATCTGGTTATGCTGGCCAGCGGCCTGCCCGATATGGCAGAGTTCATGCGCCAGACGACCGCGACCAAGTTGACCCGCCACGCCACCATATCGGTGCTTGTGGCACCCCAGACCAACCCAGAAAGGACCGACCAACATGTATGATTCCATCGTGATCGCCGCCGCGCTGTTCAATGAGGGCGCAACCACCCGCGCCGCGCTGGACAAGGCCCAGACATTGCTGAACGCCGGCGGGGCCGTGACACTTGTCCACGTCATAGAAGAAGTGCCCGGCTATGTCGCGGCCTCTATCCCCAAGGAACACATGGGCGCGCGCCAGCGCGAGGTGCAGGACCAACTGGATGCGATGGCCGCCAGCGCATCGGGCATCAAGGTCAAGGCCATCATCCGTCATGGCCAGCCGTCGGCCTCTATCCTTGGGGCCGCCAAGGAAACCAACGCTGATCTGATCATGATCGCCAGCCACAAGCCGGGCCTGAGCGACTATTTCATCGGCTCGACCGCCGCGCGCATTGTCCGCCATGCGCAATGCTCGGTTCTGGTCACGCGGTAAACACCGGCGGGGCGGCGCGGTTTGCCAATCCGCCGCCCTTGTGCCAGTCTGACGACAGAGAAACCTGTTCTTGGAGGGCAGCATGTATAAGTCCATTATCGTCGCCGTGGCCTTGTTCAACCAAGGGGCCACAAGCCGCAGCCTGATCGAGAAAGCCAACAAGCTGATCGACCCGGACGGCACAATCACCCTTGTGCATGTGCTGGACGAAGTGCCCGCCTATCTGGCCGCCGCGGTCGCGAAAGAGCAATTGCTGGAACACCGCAAGGCCATCCGCGAGCAGGTCGACTCGCTCGCCGCATCGGCCAAGGCCAAGCGCGTGGATGTCGATATTCGCGGCGGGCGTCCGTCGGACAATATCTTGGCCTGCGCGGACGAATGCCATGCCGACCTGATCATGATCGCCAGCCATAAACCCGGCATGAGCGATTACTTCATCGGCTCGACTGCGTCGCGCGTGGTGCGCCACAGTCAAGTGTCGGTACTGGTCAGCCGCTGACGCTTTTTTCGCGGCATGTGACGCTAACAAACCTTCCCTGCGCGGTGCAAAAGGGTATCTGTCGCTTACGGATTTGTAGGTGAGCAGCATATGTCGGACCCACTGGTGATATTCACGCCCTCTGGCAAGCGGGGGCGGTTCCCCGTTGGCACGCCGGTTCTGAGTGCCGCGCGCCAGTTGGGTGTCGATCTCGACTCTGTCTGTGGTGGGCGCGGCATCTGTTCCAAATGCCAGATCACGCCGGGCTATGGCGACTTTGCCAAACACGGCGTGCAGGTCGCGCTCGATGCGCTGTCGGACTGGAACGCGGTCGAACAACGCTACCATGACAAGCGCGGCCTGAAAGCGGGCCGCCGCTTGGGCTGTCAGGCGCAGGTCATGCGCGATGTCGTCATTGATGTTCCGGTGGAAAGCCAGCTTCACAAGCAGGTCGTGCGCAAGGATGCAACGGCGCGCGCGGTGGTAATGGACCCGGCCACAAGGCTCTATTTGGTAGAAGTAGCCGAACCCGACATGCACGAGCCGTCGGGCGATCTGGAACGGCTGGGCGCGGCGCTGCGCGCGCAATGGGACGTGGCAGACATCACGATGGGGCTGGACGTGCTGCGCAAGCTGCAACCCGCCTTGCGCGCGGGCGGCTGGCAGGTCACGGTCGCGGTGTTTTCCGATCATCGCGGCGGCGCGGCGCAAGTGCTCGATATCTGGCCGGGCCTGTATGAGAGCGCGCTTTACGGGCTGGCGATTGATCTGGGCTCGACCACCATCGCCGCGCATATGTGCGATCTGCGCGACGGGCAGGTGGTGGCATCATCGGGCATCATGAACCCGCAGATCCGCTTTGGCGAAGACCTGATGAGCCGCGTCAGCTACTCCATGATGAATCCCGGCGGCGATGTCGAGATGACACGCGCCGTGCGCGAGGCGCTCGACACGCTGATTGCGGAACTGGCTATAGAGGTCGGGGCAAACGCCCGCCAGATCATGGAAACGGTGATCGTGTGCAACCCGGTCATGCACCATTTGCTTTTGGGCGTGGACCCTGTGGAACTGGGGCAGGCCCCGTTCGCGCTGGCGACATCTGACGCGCTGACGCTGGCGGCGCGCGAATTGGACCTGACCGCGCTAAACCCCTCTGCCCGCGCCTATCTTTTGCCCTGCATCGCAGGCCATGTTGGTGCCGATGCTGCCGCCGTGGCCCTGTCAGAAGCGCCAGAGCAGTCGGATGATCTGGTTCTGGTGGTCGATGTCGGCACGAATGCCGAGATACTGCTGGGTGACAAGCGCCGCGTGCTGGCCTGTTCATCCCCCACCGGCCCTGCGTTCGAGGGGGCGCAAATCTCATCGGGGCAGCGCGCCGCACCGGGCGCGATAGAGCGGATAGAGATTGACCCCGTCACCAAGGAACCGCGCTTCCGCGTCATCGGCAGCGAGTTGTGGTCGGATGACCCGGCGTTCGACGCCAATGTGACCGGCATTTGCGGATCAGGCATTATAGAGGCCGTGGCGGAAATGCGCATGGCAGGACTGGTGGACCCGAAGGGCCTGATCGGCTCGGCAGAGCAGACGGGCACATGGCGCTCACAGCCAGAGGGGCGCACGCATGCCTACCTGATCCACGATGCCACCGCCTCCGGCGGGCCGCGCATCACCGTTACCCAAGGCGATATCCGCGCGATCCAGCTTGCGAAATCGGCGCTCTACGCTGGCGCGCGGCTGCTGATGGACGAAATCGGCACCGACACGGTGGACCGCATCGTTCTGGCGGGCGCATTCGGCGCACATATCAGCCCCAAACACGCGATGGTTCTGGGCATGATCCCCGATGCACATCTGGACCGCGTGACCAGTGCAGGCAATGCCGCAGGCACCGGCGCGCGGATTGCGCTGTGTAGCAAGACGGCGCGCGCCGCGATAGAACGCACCGTGACCCGCATCCACAAAGTGGAAACCGCAATCGAACCGCGCTTTCAGGAACATTTCGTGGCCGCCAACGCGCTGCCCCATGCCACAGCCCCCTTCCCCGAACTGTCGCGCGTGGTCACGCTGCCGCAAGTCAGCTTCAACACCGGCGGGGGCGAGGGGCGCAGGCGCAAACGGGGTTGAAGCGGGCGTGAGCGGGTTTACCTGAGCCGTTGCGAAAGGACACCCCATGACCCAGATCGACCTTGCCAACCGCGATGGCCTGCCCGACGCGCTGCGCGTTCTGTTGCAGCAATACCCACGCGACATGTGGGAAAGCCACAGCAATTTCGACGGCTTGACCCGCTTCTGGCTGGAGCGGCACCTGATGTTCCGCCGCGCGCTTGCGCAATGGCAGGACGACACGTGCGGCTTTCTGGACAAGGGCCGCGACCCACGCGCGCACGGCCAGATGACCGCGCGGATTGGTGGCTTTCTGATCAATGAACTGCACGGCCACCACCACATAGAGGATGCGCATTACTTCCCCGTGCTGGCGCAGGCCGAAGCTCGGCTGGCGCATGGCTTTGAATTGCTGGAAGCCGATCATCATGCGTTAGATGCACAGCTGTCCGCTTTGACAGAGGCCGCGAACACCCATCTGCGCGCGCTTCAGGACAAGGGCGCAGACCAGAACGCCAGCGCGGGCGCGATGCTGGCGAAGCTGGACGGGTTCGAGCGGTTTCTGGACCGGCACCTGGTGGACGAGGAAGAGCTGGTGGTGCCGACGATCCTGCACCATGCGCTGAAGTTTTGACAGCGGCCCGTGGTTAACAGGCGCGAAGCGCCCCACGGGCAGCGGCGGGCCGCCCCAGAGGCCTGCCGCTTTGGAGGTCATGGCGCATAGGCGCGATGTTATGCAAGCTTGGCGACCATAAAGTGGCGATCACCGCCAGTTGCGGCGGCAGACCGCGGCCCACCGCTGCCGTGATCAAGGCGCGAGCGCAGCCTCCACAGCATCCGCCAAGCGCCCCACGATCTGGTCCACGTCCTCTCGCGTCACGATAAACGGCGGCGCAAGCAGCACATGATCGCCGCGCACCCCGTCAATCGTGCCGCCCATCGGGTAGACCATCAAGCCGCGCGCCATGGCTTCGGCCTTGATGCGCGCGTGCAGCTTGCGCGCGGGGTCGAACGGCGCTTTCGTGTCGCGGTCCGAGACCAGTTCGATGGCCTGAAACAGCCCGCGCCCGCGAATGTCACCGACATGGGCGTGCTGCCCGAACGCCGCTTGCAGACGGTCCCGCAGATGCGCGCCCATGGCTTGCACATTTCCGAGCAGATGGTCGCGCGCGATGACCTGTTGCACCGCCAGTGCCGCCGCGGCCGCCATCGGGTGGCCCATATAGGTATGGCCGTGCTGGAAAAACCCGCTGCCAGTGGCAAAGGCCTTAAAGATGCGGTCGCTCAGCAGCGTCGCCCCCACGGGCTGGTAGCCACCGCCCAAGCCTTTGGCGATGGTCAGAAGGTCGGGCACCACGCCATCTTGTTCGCAGGCGTAAAGCGACCCGGTGCGCCCCATGCCGCACATCACTTCGTCAAGGATCAGCAACACGCCGTATTTGTCGCAGATCGCGCGGATTTGGCGGAAGTAGTCGCCCACCGACGGGACCGCCCCCGCCGTCGCGCCCACTACAGGTTCGGCGATGAATGCACAGACCGTGTCGGGGCCAAGTTCCAGTATTTTCGCCTCTAGCTCGCCCGCCGCGCGGGTGGCGTAATCAGCGTCGGATTCGCCTGCCATTTGCGCGCGATAGGCAAAACAGGGGGCGATATGATGCGCCTCCATCAAGAGCGGTTTGAATTGCGCGCGCCGCCATTCATTGCCGCCCGCCGCCAATGCGCCAAGCGTGTTGCCATGGTAGCTTTGCCGCCGCGCGATGATGTGGCGGCGCTGCGGCTGCCCGGTTTCGGTGAAATACTGGCGCGCCATTTTCAACGCGGCCTCTACGGCTTCGGACCCGCCCGACACAAGATAGACATGGTCCAAACCGGCAGGCGCGTCAGCCACCAGCCGGTCGGCCAATTCCTCTGCGACATCGCTGGTGAAAAAGCCGGTATGCGCATAGGCCAGCTTGTCGAGCTGCGCGTGCAGCGCGTCCAGCACATCAGGATGCGCATGGCCAAGGCAAGACACCGCTGCCCCGCCCGAGGCGTCGATATAGTCGCGCCCCTCGGCATCGGTAAACCGGATACCCTGCGCGGAACGCGCTATACGCGGGGCAGAATGGATGGAGCGATGCAAGAGATGGGTCATGGCAGGGCCTTTCAGATCACGCCTCGCACTATCGCAGCCCCCTGCACCCTTGCAATGAAAACCGCTCAGATCGCACGGCCAGAGGTCGGAAAAACCTCATCCCGTGCGGTGAAATCCTGGCCATTGGCCAGCAGGCACATGCGCCCGTCAGGCAGGCTGACGGTGATGGTCCAAGCGCCAGTCTCAGCATTGGCAAATGTTTCCATCACGGCTTGGCCCGCATGGCCCACGGCACGGCGCGTCTGTTCTGCCTGTGACAGCATGTCGAGCACCTGCGCGCGCGACGCGCACGGCATGGTCTGGGCCTGCGCACCTGTGGCGCTGACAGCAAGGCAAAGGGCGATGAGTTGGCGCATATGTCGGCTCCTATTGGCGATGACCCCACGCTGAAAGCCTGCCAGAAAGCGGCAAAACCTGTCCTAACGCACCGCACGCATGTCATTTGCGCACAAAAGTATACCGAAATGCCGCAATGCAGCAAATTTGCTCTTGCCATTTGTGACCAAAACTGGTGGAACCTGCGCAAGATTGTTACGCTGGAGATAATTATGGACACGCGCCCCTTTCGTTCGGTTTTGTATATCCCCGGCTCTAAGGAGCGCGCTTTGCACAAGGCGACGGCGCTTCCGACCGACGCGATCATCTTCGATCTGGAAGATGCCGTCGCAATGGACGAGAAACCGCGCGCCCGCCGCTTGCTGGCGGATACGCTGCAAACGCTGGATTACGGCCCACGCGCCAAGCTGGTGCGGATCAACGATCTGGGCACCGAATGGGGCGCGGAGGATCTGGACGTGATCGCCAGCGCCCGTCCCGAAGCGATCCTGCTGCCAAAGGTCGATGGTCCGGCGCATATCGAAGAGCTTGCCCGCCGTCTGGACGCGCGGGTTGAGACCGCCGATACGCGGATCTGGGCGATGATGGAATCACCGCTGGGCATCTGGAACGCGCTCAAGATTGCCGGCGCGCCGCGCATGGCGGGGTTTATCATGGGCACGAATGATCTGGCCAAGGATATGGGGCTGCGCTACCGCGCCGACCGGATGCCGCTGTTCACATCCTTGCAGATGGGGGTTCTGGCGGCAAAGGCGCACGGGTTGGTCGCGGTGGACGGCGTGTATAACGCGTTCCGTGACGGGGCCGGGCTGAAAGCCGAATGCGAACAGGGCCGCGATATGGGCTTTGATGGCAAGACGCTGATTCACCCGTCACAACTGGAAATCGCGAATACGGTGTTCGCACCGTCCTCGGACGAGATTGACACGGCCCGCCGCCAGATTGATGCCTATAACGCCGCCACCGCGCGCGGCGAGGGCGTGGCAGTTCTGGATGGCAAGATCGTCGAGAATCTGCACATAGTGACCGCGAAGCAAATCCTGGCGAAGGCGGAAGCCCTCGCCTCTTGAAGGAGTAAGCGAAATGGGAACCGTTCTTCTGGCCGCGGGCGTTCTGCTGTGGAGTGCCGCGCATTTGTTCAAACGCCTGCAACCGGCCAAACGCGCAGAGCTTGGCGACACCGGGCGCCTATACGCGACCGTGGCTATTTTCGCGTCAATCCTGCTGATGGTGCTGGGCTACCGCTGGGCCGATCCGGTCTGGTTGTGGCCACGTGCTGGTTGGATGATCCATCTGAACAACCTGCTGGTCTTCGTGGCGTTCTACATGTTCGCGGTGTCGGGGTTGAAAACCAGCCTTGCACGCCGCATTCGCCACCCGCAATTGACCGGGTTCAAGGCTTGGGCCGTGGCGCATCTGCTGGTCGCGGGCAGCGTGCAGGGCGTGATCCTGTTCGGCGGGCTGCTGGCTTGGGCGGTGGTGTCGGTGATCGTGATAAACCGCGCCAACCGTGACTGGACCCGCCCGCCCGAGGCTGCGATCTGGCGCGAAGGTGTCGCGCTGGTGGCCGCCGTGTTCCTGATGCTGGTCGTCGGGATTATCCATGGCTGGGTTGGCCCGTGGCCGTTTGGCGGGGGCGCATGATGCTTGCCTACCGCTTGCTGACTGCCGAGGACAGCTCTGCGTTTTGCCACAAGGTGACAGAGGCACTGTCGAAAGGCTGGGCGCTGCATGGCAGCCCCGCCTATGCGGCAGACCCTGCAACCGGCGTGATGCGCTGTGCACAGGCCGTGGTCAAAGAGGTGGATGCAACCTACCGGCCCGAGCTGACGCTCGGAAGTCTATAAGCGAGGGGGCTGCCGCCCCCATGCGGGCCTGAGCGGCCCGCATTCCCCCGCGAGTATTTGCGGCAAGATGAAGAGGCGAGCAGATGAGCAAGACCAGCAAGGGCCGGTTTTTCGAGGATTACCGCGTCGGCGACCAGATTGCGCATGCTGTGCCGCGCACCGTGTCGGGGGGCGAGCGGGCGATGTACCATGCGCTTTATCCCGCACGCGGGGCGCTTTATTCGTCCGATGAGTTTGCGCGCGCCTGCGGGCTGCCTGCAAGCCCTGTCGATGACTTGATGGCGTTCCATATCGTCTTCGGCAAATCGGTGCCCGATATCAGCGTCAACGCGGTGGCCAATCTGGGCTATGCGCAGGGACGGTTTTTGCGCCCGGTCTATCCCGGCGACACGTTGCGGGCGACCTCCGAAGTGATCGGGTTGAAGCAGAATTCCAACGGGAAATCGGGCGTGGTCTATGTGCGCACCCAAGGGCTGAACCAGCGCGACGAGGTGGTGATTGACTATGTGCGCTGGGTAATGGTGCGCAAGGGCGATCTGGATGCGCCCGCGCCAGAGACACTGGTGCCAGAGCTAGCGAACGCGGTCGATGCAAGCGATCTGGTCGTGCCCGAGGGGCTGACATTTGCGCAATATGACGACGCGCAGGCCGGCGCGCCGCACCGTTGGGGCGATTATGCCGTGGGCGAACAGATTGACCATGTCGACGGCATGACCATGGAAGAGGCCGAGCATATGCTGGCCACGCGGCTGTGGCAGAACACATCGAAAGTACATTTCGACCGCACCCAGCGGGTGGATGGCAAGCTGTTGGCCTATGGCGGACATGTGATTTCGGTCGCGCGGGCGCTGTCATTCAATGGGTTGGCCAATGCGCAGATGATGGTCGCAATTAACGGTGGCAGCCACGCCAACCCCTGTTTTGCAGGCGATACAATCCGGGCATGGTCCGAAGTGTTGGACCGGGCCGAGACCGCCGTGCCCGGCGTGGGCGCATTGCGTCTGCGCACGGTGGCCACGAAAGGTGATCCTTTTGTTCTGCGCGGCGCCGAAGGTAAATACCACCGCGATGTGCTGCTGGATTTCGACTATTGGGTGCTGATGCCGGTCTAGGTCCGCGGCCCGAGTCGCAAAGGTGATCACAAGTTTGGCTTTTTGTGATCACATGGCTTTGATTTGCGATCACAAACTGGCCCAAAGGGCGTTATTTTAGCGGAAACGATGCGGTTTTTGCGCCCGCCCCCACGCTCGAAGCGTGACATTCGCGTGAAATTCGGTATGCACGGGTGCAAGAGCCGGGTCGTCCGCGACCAGCCACATGAAAGAGGAGCCATCCATGGCCGATGTGAACCGGGGCAACCGCCCGCTTTCGCCGCATCTTCAAGTATATCGCCTGCCGCTGGCAGCGATCACGTCCATCCTGAACCGGATAACGGGGGTGGGCATGACGCTCGCATCCATCCTGATTGTCTGGTGGTTCGCGGCAGGCGCGTTCAGTGCGGGATATTTCGAGTTTGTCGACGGGCTGCTGACCTCTATCCTCGGGCATATCGTGCTGATCGGGTCACTGGCGGCGCTGTGGTTTCACATGCTCAATTCCATCCGCCACCTGATCTGGGACACAGGCCGGATGATGCAGGTCGAGACCGTGGAAAAGACCAGCTATATCGTGTTCGGTGGCACGGTGGTCGTGACCATTGTCACCATTCTGGCCGTGTAAGGGGGCGATCATGAGCTATAAATCAGACTATTCCCGCGCGCATGGCCACGGGGCCGCCGGAGAAGGCCTGCACCATTGGTGGAGCCAGCGTGTCACGTCGATCGCGCTGATCCCGTTGACGCTGCTGTTTCTTTTTCCCTTCGCAAACACGCTTGGCGGCGGGCATGACGCTTTTGTCGCCACCTATTCCAACCTGTGGCACGCGCTGGTTGCCATTCTGTTCATAATCGCCGCCTTTGCGCATCTGCAACAAGGTTTGCAGACGGTGATCGAGGACTATGTTCCCAACAAGACGCAGCGCACCGTCGCGCTTTTGGTCAATACATTGCTGTGCTGGGCGCTTGGTGTGGCTGGCGTTTTGTCGGTTGCCACTGTCCTGTTCAGCGCCTGAGGAAAAGACATGTCAGACTATAAGATCGAAGAACATACCTATGATGTGGTCGTGGTGGGCGCGGGTGGCGCGGGGTTGCGCGCGACTCTGGGCATGGCCGAACAAGGGCTGAAAACCGCCTGTGTGACCAAGGTATTCCCGACCCGCAGCCACACCGTGGCCGCCCAAGGCGGTATTGCCGCAAGCCTGTCGAACATGGGCCCCGATAACTGGCAGTGGCATATGTATGACACGGTCAAAGGCTCTGACTGGCTGGGCGACACCGACGCGATGGAGTATCTGGCCCGCGAAGCGCCCAAAGCGGTGTATGAGTTGGAGCATTACGGCGTGCCGTTTTCGCGCACCGAAGAGGGCAAGATCTACCAGCGCCCCTTTGGCGGTCACACCACCGAATTTGGCGAAGGTCCGCCCGTGCAGCGCACCTGTGCCGCTGCCGACCGGACCGGCCACGCGATGCTGCACACGCTTTATGGCCAATCGGTCAAGCAAAAGGCAGAGTTCTTCATCGAGTATTTCGCCACCGACCTGATCATGTCCGATGACGGGCAGTGCCAAGGCGTGATGGCGTGGAAGCTGGATGACGGCACGCTGCATGTGTTCAACGCCAAGATGGTCGTGCTGGCCACGGGCGGCTACGGGCGTGCCTATTTCAGCGCCACAAGTGCGCATACCTGCACCGGCGACGGCAATGGCATGGTCGCGCGTGCCGGTCTGCCCCTGCAAGACATGGAATTCGTGCAATTCCACCCGACCGGCATTTTCGGCGCGGGCTGCCTGATTACCGAAGGCGCGCGCGGCGAAGGCGGCTACCTGACGAATTCCGAAGGCGAGCGTTTCATGGAACGCTACGCGCCGACCTACAAGGACCTGGCGTCGCGGGACGTGGTGTCGCGCTGTATGACGATCGAGATTCGTGAAGGGCGCGGGGTTGGCCCGAACAAGGACCACATTCACCTGAACCTGTCGCATCTGCCGAAAGAGGCGCTGCATCTGCGCCTGCCCGGCATTTCCGAATCCGCCCGCGTGTTCGCCGGGGTCGATGTTACCAAGGAACCGATTCCGGTGCTTCCGACCGTGCATTATAACATGGGCGGTATCCCCACCAACTACTGGGGCGAGGTGCTGAATGCCGATGCTGAGAACCCTGACCGCATCGCGCCCGGCCTGATGGCGGTGGGCGAAGCGGCCTGTGCAAGCGTGCATGGCGCGAACCGTCTGGGGTCCAACAGCCTGATTGATCTGGTCGTATTTGGACGCGCCGCCGCGATCCGCGCAGGCCAGACCGTGGACCCCAAGGCGCCCAACCCAGAACTGAACAAGGCCAGCCTTGATCGTGCTTTGGCGCGGTTCGATAAGTTCCGCAACTTTAACGGGGGCACGCCCACCGCAGAGTTGCGGCTGGAAATGCAAAAAACCATGCAGGCCGATGCCGCCGTGTTCCGCACCGACAAGACGCTTGCAGAGGGTCTTGAGAAAATGAAGGGCGTGGCGTCCAAGATGAGCGATCTGCAAGTCACCGACCGCTCGCTGATCTGGAACACCGACCTGATGGAAACGCTGGAGCTGGACAACCTGATGCCCTGCGCCATGGCCACCATTGTCGGCGCCGAAGCGCGCAAGGAAAGCCGCGGCGCGCATGCGCACGAGGATTACCCCGACCGCGACGACGAGACATGGCGCAAGCACACGCTGGCTTGGGTCAATGACGAGAACGTCGCGCTGGATTACCGCCCCGTGCATCTGAACCCGCTGACCGGCCATAACGAGGGCGGTATCGACCTTAAAAAGATCGCGCCGAAAGCGCGGGTCTATTGATAGAAGTCTTGGAAGGACCAAGGGCCATGACGGACGCAGCACAAAGTGAAAGGGGTGTCATAACCTTTCATGTGGGCGTTCCCAAGACCGGCACGACCTCTATCCAGCGGCATCTTGCCGCGAATGCCGAATGTCTTGCCTCGGAACTGGCGGTTATCACGCCGGAACCGGGCAAGACACTCAGCCGCCTTGCGGAACATGCGGCCCGCTACTCGCTGAGGGCGAGCACAGAGGCTGAGCAAAAACTCACGGGCAGCATCCAAGCTTTACGACAGCAGGTCGATGCAATTCCCGGCCCCTGCCTTGTCAGCCATGAAACCCTGCTTGGGGCATCGCCCGGACGCGCGGGCGAAACCCGGCTGTTTCCTGCGGCACATAAGATTTTGTCGATGATCGATGCGCAATTCGCGCCAAGGCCTGTCTGCTACGTGGTGTTCACCCGCGAGATCGAGACATGGAAACGCAGTATGCACGCGCAGGCGGTCAAGACCGATCAATACACCGCCCCGCTGGCTGACTTTCTGTCGGAAACCCAAGCAATCATCGGCTGGGAGGATTTGCGCCGACGTCTGCGCGTGGCACTGGAAGACAGGGTCAGCTTTCTAAACATGGAAGCGGCGCTGACGGATGCCGCGCCCTCCGCCGCCTTGTTGCATCACATCGGCGTGTCGGACAGAACGATTGCCGAAATGCAGCCGATGTCGAAACGGCTGAAGGTAAGGCCCGTCCCCGCTGCGCTGGAATTTCTCCGGCATCTCAACACGGTAGACCTGTCGCCGCAACAGCGACAACGTATCGTGGATATCGTGACACAGAACCAATCGCTATTCTCGCGCGCCCCGGCGCCGAGCATGGCAGAGCTGTAAGGAAAATCTGATATGGTCCAACTGACCCTGCCCAAGAACAGCCAGATGCGCACCGGCAAAACATGGCCCAAGCCTGAAAGCGCGGCCAAGCTGCGCAAGTTTCAGATCTATCGCTGGTCGCCCGATGATGGTGACAACCCGCGCGTGGACACGTATTTCGTCGATCTGGACGGTTGCGGGCCGATGGTGCTGGACGCGCTGATCTACATCAAGACCAAGATCGACCCGACGCTGACCTTCCGCCGGTCCTGCCGCGAAGGGATTTGCGGGTCTTGCGCGATGAATATTGACGGGCAGAACCGGCTTGCCTGCATCTTCGGCATGGACGAGGTGAAGGGCGATGTGAAAATCTATCCCCTGCCCCATATGCCGGTCATCAAGGACTTGATCCCGGACCTGACGCATTTCTACGCGCAGCACGCGTCGATCAAACCGTGGCTGGAAACGAAATCGAACACGCCCGCCAAGGAATGGCGCCAGTCGATCGAGGATCGCGAAAAGCTGGATGGGCTGTATGAATGCGTGATGTGCGCCTGTTGTTCCACCGCTTGCCCCAGCTATTGGTGGAATGGCGACCGCTACCTTGGACCGGCGGCACTGTTGCACGCCTATCGCTGGCTGATCGACAGCCGCGATGAGGCCACGGGCGAGCGTCTGGATGACCTGCACGACCCGTTCAAGCTGTATCGCTGCCACACCATCATGAACTGCGCCAAGACCTGCCCCAAAGGCCTGAACCCCGCCAAAGCGATTGCCGAGGTCAAGAAAATGATGGTGGAGCGCGTTCTTTAAGCGTTGACAGGGGGGCGCTCGCGCCCCCCTCTGGGCCTGCGGCCCATTCACCCCCCTGAGGATATTTCAGCAAGGATGAAGACAAGGCCGCAGAAACGACCTCCGAAGACGGGAGACACATGGAACACCGGACTCCGTTCGATATAGTTGCCTTACGCGTGCTTTTGGCGGTCGCGCTAAGTGCGATTGCGCTGGTCGGGGTTGCGATGGCCATGACAGACAGCACGCGCGTGCTGCACACACCGCCCCCGCCAGATTATGCACTTGGGCTGTCAGAGGACCGGTCGAGCTTCGAGTTTACCGGGTTGGTCGATTTCGGATTGACACGCGACTTGCGGCAGCTTGCCGACACACATCCAAAGGTCAAACGCCTGGTTCTTGAGAGCCGCGGCGGCTATATCGCAGAGGCCCGCGGCGTGGTCACGGTGCTGCAGGCAAAAGGGATTGCAACCCATGTCGAGGGGCATTGCGCCTCTGCCTGCGCGTTGATGTTCGTGGGCGGGGCCACACGGTCGGTGACCCCGGACGCGCGGATCGGGCTGCATGGCTACAATCTGCGGCCAGATAATATGTATTATGGCATGATCGATCCGCGCCGTGAAATGGCCCGGGATCGGGCAATTTACCGCGAACAGAAAATCGCCGAGCCCTTCGTGCGCAAACTGGCGATATTGCCGCAAGCGCCGATGTGGTATCCGGACCACGGCGAATTGCGCCGCGCGGGTTTCGTGACGGTCGCGCCTTGAGCGCCGCCTAGTGTCCGGACAGGCCCGCGACCACCGCCTGCGCGGCGCGGCGCGGGTCATCAGCGCGCCAGATCGGGCGCCCGACGACAATGTGGTCCGCGCCATTTGCCAAGGCCTGTGCAGGCGTGGCGATACGCTTTTGGTCATCGGTCACGCTGCCTTGTGGGCGCACGCCCGGCGTGACGATCAGCCGCCCCTGCGCATTGGGCAACGCGCGGATGGCCGCGGCCTCTTGCGGGCTGGCGATCACCCCATGCGCGCCCGCATCAAACGCGGCAGAGGCGCGCGCGAGCACGATATCGTCCATCGCGCCGGGGCGGATTTGCGCCGCATCCAGATCGGCCCGGTCGGACGAGGTCAGCACCGTGACCGCGAGGATTTTCAGCCCTGTCCCGCCGACACCTGCGCGGGCGGCCGCGACCACCGACGGGTCGCCATGCACGGTCAGGAAATCCAGATCATAGGCCGCGATCCCGCGCACAGCAGCCTCTACCGTGGCGGGAATGTCGAAGAATTTCATATCCAGGAAGATGCGTTTGCCATGTTCCTGTTTCAGTTCGTTGGCCAGCGCGAGGCCACCGCCGGTCAGCATGCCCAAGCCGATCTTGTAGAACGACACTGCATTGCCAAGGCGGGCCGCCATATCCAGCCCCGCAATTGCGTTCGGCACATCAAGGGCGACAATCAGGCGGTCATCAGACATGCGGGTGCTCCGGCGGCTAGGGTCGCGCTGAGCTACCGCAAGCGCGCGTGCATGGCAAGCTACCTGAACAGACCGCGCAGCGCATCTTGCAACATCGAATCCAGCAAGCCCTGACTGACGTAGCCATTCACCGGGAGCCCGAAACGCGCCTGCGCCTTCTTGATCGCGGCACGCGTGTTGCCGTCGAAATCACCGTCGATCATACCCGGATCATACCCCAGACCGCTAAGGCGCCGTTCAACCAATACGCGGACGGACTGCGTCATGCCAAGCTGCGCCTCTTCCTGCTCCAGCACATGCGGTGGCGGGGTGTCGGGCGCGGGAACATCGCGAATGGGTTCCAGTTCGGCCAACCGGCGCCGGGCTTGCGATACGAAACGGCCATCGGGGAAATCTGCAAGGTAGCGTCGGTAGCCCCGCGCCCTGTCTGCGGCACGCGCACGCTCCCATGCCGCGCGATCCGCTTGCGCGCGCGCCTCGGCCTCGATTGTAGCCAGTCTTTCGCGCGCAAGCCCTGCAAAAATCCCCTCTGGGTAGCGGGCCAGATAGGCGCGCAGGCCGGCCTCGTCCGCACCTGCGCCGGTGCCCTCCCAAAAGGCGCGGTCGGCGCGTTCCAGCGCCTCGCGGCGGGCGCGTTCTTCGGCCTCTATCTCGGCCGCGCGGCGGGCGGCTTGCCCGGCAAGCTGAAAAATCTGGTCGCGCGTCAGAAAACCGGTTTCGGTGAAATCGAGCTGCGATTGCCACGCTTCGATTGCGCCGCGCGTACCGGGGCCGAACAGGCCATCAATCCCGCGTGTGTTATAGCCCAAGGTGGTCAGGTCGCGCTGGATGGCGCGGCGCTCGTTGCGGCTAAGGGCAAGGTCCTGCTCTATCCGCTCCGGTGTGTTGCGCAGCGTGTCGATCCGGCCACGTGCTTCCTGCGCGCTCAGACCATTGGGAAACTGGGCAAGATAGCTGCGATACGCGTCTTCGGTATCGGCATTGCGCGCGGTTTCCCAAGCGTCGCGGTCCGCCTGTGCAACCGGTGCGAAGCCTTCGGGCAGGAACGGAACAAGCGTGGGCACCGTGCCTTCGCCGCGCAGGTCGCGGGTGGCCGCAAGGGTTTCCGACAGGGTTGTGCCGGGTTGCAAGACAGTATCCAACCCGTCAAGGACGGCCCGCACATCGCCGCGCAGCACGGCAACGCCGCGCGGCACGGCCAAACGGTCGGGCAGGCCCGCGCGCAGGCCGAACCCAAGCTCGTCCGACACGGCGCCAGAGGTCGGCTGCGCAAGCCACACATGCGCAGAGGCTGCATTCGCGGCTAGTTCCATCACGCTATCCAACCGCAATCCCGCCCCATCGACGGTTGCAAGGCTCGGCTGGCTGGCATCTGACGCCAGAAACCACGCCCCGCTATCGGATGCGGCGAACCAGCCAGAGGCGACGATCACCAGCCGTTCAAGCGCGCCATCGGCCAACTTGGCCTGAAGCGCGGCCAGTTCGGCGCGCAGATCCCCCATTGGCAGGTCGCGTGCGGTGACAACCTCGAAGCCGCGCCGCGCCAGAACGCCTTGCGCCTGATCTGCAAGCGCACTGCCCGAAGGTTCTGGCAAACCACGATAATCACGCCCTTCAATGACAAGCGCGACGTTCTCGGCATAGGCTTGTATCGGGGCCGTAAGCAAGAAAACCGCCAGAAAAAACCTGCGCATGATGCCCTCTCTCTTTTTGCAAGCCGCGTCAGAGCAAGCTTAGCCGTGCCACCAGGACTGCGCAATGATGCCATGCACCTTGCGCCAGCAAAGGCCGCAAGGATGGCGGCACTTGGCCGATTATTCCCATTCCATTTGTTCGAACGTGGTCTGCGCATTGCGTCCGGCCAAGCTGTCGAATTCTGTCAGATAGGCCCATGCCGACTGGTCTATGCCGGGCGCGTCCAGAATATCGCCGCCACCGTCCAGCAAAGACCCGATCTGGCTGCGCAGGTTGACAAGGTAATCATATGTCTGTGCCCGTGCCGTGACCAGATCGGTGGCGCGCCCGTGACCCGGCACGATGTGGGCGGGGTCGAATGCGGCCATGGCATCGAACACGGCGATCCAGCTTTTGGCGTTCGACTGCGCGCCATTGCCCAGAATACGGTCGATATAGACAATATCGCCGGTAAACATTGTCTTTGCGCTGTCCAGCCAGACAAAGGCATCGCCCGGTGTATGGGCCTGACCGCGGTGCATGATCTCAAAAGTCATGCCACCAAGCTCAAGCGTGTAATCCCGCTCGAAACTCAGGTCGGCATGGCTGGGTGCGGTGCCGTCCAGCCCGTCGCCGATAAGCTGCGACAGCCCTGTCATCTGCATGGACCCGCGCGCCTTTTGGTCGGCCACAGCCGCCGTGGATGCGATCACCGTCGCACCTTGGGCCTGCCAATAGCCATTGCCAAGCCAGCGGTGGTCCTGCCCGCCGGTGTTGATGACATAGCGCACGCGGGCGTCGGTGATCTGGCGTATGGTGTCATGCAGCACTTTGGCGCCCTGCCAAGACCCGCCGGGGTCCACAAGCACCGCGCCCGCGTCTGTCACCACCAGACCGAAGGTCGCGTTATTGCCAAGGTTTTCGGGGTTGCGCTGTTCCAGCGGGCCGACAATGGCCCAGACTGTGTCCGTCACGCGCTGGGTTTGCACGATCTGGGACATCGCCGGCAGGGGCAATACCAGCAATGCGGCACAGATCAGGGTAAATCGGGTCAAGGGCACTCTCCAGTCTGTTGTGCGAAACCGCATCACAAATTCATTTTCATGAATAGAACTGTGACATGCCCGCCCTACTGGCGCAAGCGCAACTCCAGCCAGATGCCGTCTTTGGCACGCACCGTCATATGCGCCTGCGGCACCGGCACGCGAGCCGGGTCGGCGTGAAACTCCCATTCGGCCAGAAGGCGCGCAAGGATCAGCACGGCTTCGGCCATGGCAAAGCCAGCACCGGGGCAGACGCGCGGCCCGGCCGAAAACGGAATGAAGCCGTCACGCGCCCGCGCGCGGCTGTCGTCTTCTTGCCAGCGCTCGGGCCGGAAGTCATGCGGGTCGGGCCAGATATGTTCATTGCGCCCCATGTGCCACGGGCTGACGATGACCTGCGCGCCTTGGCCAAGGGGACGGTTGCGAAACTCTTCTGGCTGGGTCGCCTCCCGCACCATCATCGGCACCGGCGGATACAGCCGAAGCGCCTCTCGGAACGTATCGCGGATACGGGGGAACTGGCGCAGGATGCCAAAATCCGGCGCCGGACCGCCAATATGGGGGCGGATGGCCTGCGCCTCGCGCGCCAATTCGGCCTGCCAGTCCGGGTGGGTCGCAACCAGATACAATGCCCAGGCCAGTGCCGACGCGCTGGTTTCATGTCCCGCCAGAAAGAAAATGGCGACCTGATCGACCATTTCTGCGGTATCGAACACCGCGCCTGTTGCGGGGTCGCGGGTGGTCATGATCTTGGTCGCCAAATCATCCGGCGCGGTGCCTGCGGCAATTGCCTGTGCGCGCGCTTCCGTCATGCCTGTGATCAGCGCGCGGATGCGCCCTGCGGTCGCACGCGCCGCGCGTGGCATCGGGCGGGGCAGCCAGCGCGGCAGCGGCACAAGAGCGGCAAGGTTCAGGATCGGCGCGGCACGCTGATGGGCGCGAAAGCTGCCATAGACCTCTGCCGCCGTCGCATCCTCTATCGGTAGGGAAAACAGGGTGCGAAAAATGACATCGGCGGCGGCATGGCTGGTCATCGCCTCGACCTCTGTCCAGCCAGGTTTCAGGCGCTGCGCCGCCGCCTCGGACGCCGCCCACATCGCCGGAAAGGTGTCGCGCAACCGCCCCCCTTCAAAGGCCGGGTCGATCATGCGGCGCTGGCGTGCCCATGTCGTGCCATTGGTTACGAAAACCGAATTGCCCAACAGCAGACGCAACCCCTCGCGCACGCGGTTCGATTTGGGGAAATCGCGCGCCCGCTCTTGCAGCACCAGTTGCACCAGATCGGGCGTGTTGACCATGACAGAATGCAAGAAAGGCAGCTTCACCTCTGCCATCTTGGCACGATAAAGCTTGTCAGGTTGCGCCGAAAGAATGTCTCGCCGGAACAGCAGCAAATGACGCCAGAGCGGCACGCGGTCAGCGCGGTGGTCGGGCATGGGCGGGCGGGTCACGCCACCTCCGGCAGGTAGCAGGCGCGCGACACGCTGGCCGACGATTTGCGCGCGCCAAAGCGATCAGCCAAAGCCACAGGCCCCGCCGTAATCTGAAAATAATCGTAGTCCTTTGGCGCATCGAAGGCACAAAGGTATTGAAAATGCAGCCGGAAATAACGCCGCTTGTATTTGCCATAGGTCTCGGGCGTCAGGCTTTGGGTAAAGGCCGCAGAGATCATCAACGGCCATTTCTGCCCCGCGCTGGCCGCCCCCGAACAGGCCACCGGGTCGCACAAAGCGTAGCAGCAGCCATCGCCCGGCGCGGTCACATCCAGCCAGAACAACTTGTCCGACTGTGACAGCGCGCGCAGATCGGCACGCAGGGTGTCGGCTTTTGGCAGATAGGATTGCATCGGCACCGCATGGCCCAGCGACAGAAAGGCCAGCTTGCGCTCCGGCACATCCCGCGCGACCACCCGCGCCAGAACCGAAACCCCCAGATGCACCCCGGATGAGTGGCCAACGACCAGAACCTCGTCCAGATCCGGGTCATCAAGGGCGGCGGCGATCAGGGCGGCAAATTCGGTCAGCCGCGCTTCCAGTTCGGGCGGGTTGCGGCCCATATGCTTGGCGGTGAACGCAAAATCCAGCAGCAGGTAATGCACGAAGAACTTGCCATCTATGCGCCGGAACCCTTCCAGCACGGGCCAAACCACCCCCAAACCCAGCAGAAATGCCAGCCAGCCGGACAGCACCCATGCCAGCGCCCAGCCCAAGGCCCACGCCGCAAGCAGCGCCACCAGCAATTGCCCAAGCAGCATGACCACCGGATACATCGCGGCAATCCCCGGCCCCGCGCGCAGCCGGAACAGCCGGAACAGGGCGCCGGTGGACAGGTAAATCCAGGCCGTGCGCAGCAAAAGCGCATAGGTCGCCCAGATACCTGCGGCCATTGAACCGCGCACGATATCGGACCATTCCAGTATCTGGATGGTGCTTTCCGCCTGTCCCTCAGTCATGTCGGATGTCACGATCCAGCCATATGGCCCCGAACCCTTTCTGGGCCGTTGGCGCAGGCTGTAGCCAGAGATCGCGGCCTGTGCCGCCCCCTCTGTGCGATACAGTTCGCGGTAGCGGCGCGGCGGGAACGGGTCATAGCCCGGAATGTAGAACACCTGCCGCCGGAAGGGCCGTTCCGCCTGTGACATCACGCGGTCCCTGCCCCGCTCGCTTTCTCAACCTCTGATGGGTCGCGCATACGGATACATTTTGCAGGCAGCCCCACCATGACGGAATAGGGCGGCACATCTTTTGTGACCACGGCATTCGCGCCAATGACAGCACCGCGCCCAATGCGAATATCGCCCAGCAATACCGCACCCGCGCCGACATCGACGAAATCTTCCAGCACAGGGCGGGCAGCGATGTCGTCATCGCGCGGAATGCCAAGGGTTACGTTCTGGCGCAGCACCACGTCATTTCCGATTGTCCGTGCCACAAGGATCATTCCGCCGAAATGCTCCAGCCGCACGCGGCGCCCGACCTGAACGGTGTAGGGCAATTCGATCCCACCGAACCACTGGCAAATCCGAAACATCGTGCGGTAAATCGCGGTCAGGACCATCCGCGCCGGTTTGAACCGCACAGACATGCGCCAGTTGCCAAACCTGTGCCAGAACAGGCACCAGAACCCTTGCGAGAGGATGTCGCTGTAATGGGTCTTCAAATCTTCTGCCACCAACTCCCAAAAGGAAATCCCCGACGGGTTCATATTGGTGCTGCCATCGCTCAGCGGCGCGGCGCGCACCGCCTTGGGCATGAGCTTATGTTCTTCAAGTGACACGCAACACCTCAGCTTAGTGCGGGCCTATAAGTTAGCGCGAAACCGGCGAAGCTGAAAGAAACCTTTTACACCTGCGCCGAAAACCCCGTCGGCATCGGCAGCCCAAGCCTATCGCTCAGGCGTTGCAAGGTCTGCCCGGTGCTGGACCAGTCCGCACCGCGGGCTGCGAACAGCGTGGCCTGTGATTGGTGAATGGGTGAGCCCTGCAAAATTTTCAGGTGGTTGGCACGCAGCGTTTCGCCGGTAGAGGTGATATCGGCCACCGCTTCGGCGGTCAGGTTGCGGATCGTGCCCTCGGTCGCGCCCTGGCTGTCGACAAGCTGGTAATCAGCCACGCCCTGCGCGCGCAGATGCTCTCGCACCAGCCGGTGATACTTGGTCGCGATCCGCAGGCGGAACCCGTGGCGGGCGCGGAACGCCGCGGCGGCAGCATCCAGATCGTCCAATGTCTCGACATCGACCCAAGTGACCGGCACCGCAAGGATCAGGTCGGCATGACCAAACCCCATTTGCGCCAGCTCCGTGACCGACGCTGGCCAATCCGGCAGCGTCTCGCGCACAAGGTCGGACCCGGTCACGCCCAGATGAATGCGCCCCGCCGCCAATTCGCGCGGGATCTCGGACGCCGAGAGGAGAACCAGCTCCACGCCGTCCACGCCGTTGACCGTGCCGGCATATTCGCGTGCGGACCCTGTGCGCGCAAGCCGCAGGCCGCGATCCGCGAACCAGTCGAAGGTTTGCTCCATTAGACGCCCCTTAGAGGGCACACCCAGTTTCAGGCTCATCCTGCGCCCTCCAGACCTGCTAGCGTGTCGGGGCGGATCACGCCGCCCACCGCCGGAATGGAACGGCCATGCCCCAGCACCGCCGTCAGCGCGTCATAGCGCCCGCCGCTTGCCACGGGCGGCAGGTCGTCGCGGGCAATGAAGCCAAAGACGAACCCGTCGTAATATTCCATCGTGGTGCGTCCGAAACTGGCCTCGAATGGCAGGGTTTCGGTATCTATGCCTGCCGCATCCAAAGCCTCCAGCCGCGCCGCCAGCCGGTCCAGCGCGGGGGTGATCGCGTCCCAGCCCATCGCCCGCATCTGCGCCAGGGCATCCTGCGCCGGGGCGGACAGCGACAAAAGCGCGTCCAACGCCTGCGCCTGATCCTCGGGGATGGGCACGGCCTCGGCATCTTCCAGCAGCGTCATTACACGCGCAGTGATCTCATCCGCGCCGCGCAGGCCCAGATGCGGGCCAGCCGCCGCGATCAGTTCTTTCACAGGCGCCGCGCGCAGCCGGTCCACCAAACCCGCACGGTCCGCCGCCAGCGGCCCCTGCCCGCGCATCCGCTCCAGCAGCGCACGAAAGCGCTTGGGCCGCCAGATATGGCGCAACAAGGCCGCGCGCCGCCGCTCGGTGGTGGACAGGCCCGCCACGGCGGCTTTGACAATGCCCATATCGCCCGTCACAGGGCGCGTCGGGTAGCCGTCGAGCAATCGGGCAAACAGCGCAAACACCTCTGCATCGGCCTGCTCCGGGTGCTCGCGCGCGAACACCTCGTAGCCTACTTGCAGATATTCGCGCGCGCGGGTCGCGGATTGCTTGCGAAACACGGCACCGGCATAGGCGTAGCGCGCAGGCTCCGCACCATCCGCCATATGCGCCTGCACCACGGGCACGGTAAAATCGGGGCGCAGCATCATCTCGCCCAAAGCGGGGTCATGGGTGACATAGGCGCGCGCGCGGATATCCTCGCCATACAGGTCCAGCAGCGTTTCCGCCGGTTGCAGCACATCGGGGGTGACACGCTGCGCCCCGGCATCCAGCATCTGCGCCAGCAGAGCGGTGCTGATATCCTCGGCGCGGCTCATGCGTAGCGGGCCAGTATCTCGCGCACGGTGGCGACCATATCGCCGCGCAGCACCTCGACCTGTTGGGACTGCGCCTTCCATTCCTCGACAGAGGCATCGGCGGCGATCTGCGCCCCAAGGATCAGGTCTTTGACCTGCACCACACCGCGCGCGGCCTCATCCTCTCCCATGATGATGGCGACGGGGCTTTCGCGTTTATCGGCGTATTTCAACTGGTTGCCGAAATTCTTGGGGTTGCCCAGATACATCTCGGCGCGAATGCCCGCTTGGCGCAATTCGTTCACCAGCGCCATGTAATCGGCCATGCGGGCGCGGTCCATGACGGTCACAACCACCGGGCCTTGCGCTTTCGCAGGTCCTTTGCCCTTGGCATCGAGCGCGGCCAGCAGGCGGTCCACCCCAATACTGACGCCCGTCGCGGGCACGGCTTGGCCGGTAAAGCGCTTGACCAGATCATCATAGCGCCCACCGCCCGCGACCGAGCCGAACTGACGCGGACGGCCCTTTTCGTCGGTGATCTCAAACGTCAACTCCGCCTCGAACACCGGGCCGGTGTAATAGCCAAGGCCCCGGACGACAGAGGGGTCGATGATGATGCGGTCGGGGCCGTAGCCTTGGGCGGCGAGGAGGCTCGCGATTTGTTCGAGTTCTTCAACACCTTCGCTTCCAACAAGTGAACCACTGACAAGATCGCTCAGAAAGTCGAGGACAAAAGAATTGTAAATCTTGGTGGATATTTGATCGACAGAAATGGTCGCACCGAGACTCTTTTGCAAAGCAAGATCACTCGGATCTCTTATCCAACTGGCCTTGAAGAGATCGTTAGCATCTCCTCCACGTGAGGAAACAGTTTGCGCTACGCGTTCTAATTCAAATGAAACCAAATCGTTTGCTGAAACAAATTTCATAATTTGCTCAGCTTGTGCTCCACCCAGCCCCGCACCCTTCGTGAAATCCCCGCTCTCATCCTTGCGGCCCTCACCAAGCAACGCGCGCACGCCGTCAACGCCAAGCCTGTCAAACTTGTCGATGGCGCGCAGCACGATCCCGCGCTCGGCCTCGAATTTCGAGGGGTCTTCCGGGTCCAATATCCCCGCAACCTCCATCACCCCATTCAGCACCTTCCGGTTATTCACCCGGATCACATAATCCCCGCGGGCAATCCCCACGGATTCCAAAGCATCCGCCAGCATCGCGCAAATCTCGGCATCGGCGGCCACGCTTGCCGCGCCAACCGTATCCGCATCGCATTGATAAAACTGCCGAAACCGCCCCGGCCCCGGCTTTTCATTGCGCCAGACAGGCCCCATCGCGAAGCGCCGATACGGCGTCGGCAAATCCTGCCGGTATTGCGCGGCCACACGGGCCAAGGGCGCGGTCAGATCGTAGCGCAACGCCAGCCAGTCCTCATCCTCCTGCCACGCGAATACACCCTCATTCGGGCGGTCCACATCGGGCAGGAACTTGCCCAACGCCTCGACCGTTTCCACCGCCGAAGTTTCCAAAGCGTCGAACCCGTAGCGGTGATAGACCTCTGCGATCTTGTCCAGCATCGCCTTGCGCGCGCTTACCTCGGCGCCGAAATAGTCGCGAAACCCTTTCGGGGTCTGCGCCTTGGGGCGGCGGGGGCCTTTGATTTTGGCCATAACGGGCGCTCCTCATGGGGTGGTTCGTCGCGCATCGCCTTAGCCCAAGGGCCGCGCAGGGGCAAGGCCGACGCTTTTCCCCAACTTCTCCACAGAGCTATACAATTTGCGAAGCAACCGCGAATCCGATACACACTTGGGCTGACCAGATATAGTGGTGGCATGGCCCAGATGAACGAAATCAGCACGATCCGCCCCGAGGGTCCGACCGAGTCCCTGCCCCATAATATAGAGGCAGAACAACAGCTTCTGGGGGCGATTCTGGTCAATAACGACATTTACGACCGCATCTCATCGCTGGTGAAGCACGATCATTTCTATGAGCCCGTCCACCAGCGGATATTCGAGATTGCGAGCGCGCGGATTGCCAAGAATGCGCTGGCCTCGCCGGTCACGCTCAAGGCGTTCATGGAAGATGACGAGGGGCTGAAAGAACTGGGCGGTGCGGGCTATCTGGCGCGCCTGGCCGCTGCCGCCATTTCCGCCTATGCCGCGCGCGACTATGCGCAGATGATCTATGACCTTGCCGTGCGGCGCGACCTGATCCGGCTGGGGCAGGATATCGCCGCACAGGCGTCGAAAATGGACGTGGCGTCGGAACCCAAAGAACAGATCGTCGAGGCCGAACAGCGGCTTTACAAGTTGGCCGAACAGGGCGTGGCCGAGCGCGGGTTTCAGAGCTTTCTCAAGGCCGTGACCGATGCCGTGCAGATGGCCAATGCCGCCTATCAGCGCGACGGGGGGCTGGCGGGTATTTCGACCGGACTGATCGACATGGACAAGAAGCTGGGCGGGCTGCACCCCTCGGATTTGCTGATCCTTGCCGGGCGTCCGTCGATGGGGAAAACCTCGCTGGCAACGAACATTGCATTCAACATTGCCAAAGCATACCGCACGGGCCGCAAGCCCGACGGGACAGAGGGTGCGATAGAGGGCGGCGCGGTCGGGTTTTTCAGCCTGGAAATGAGCGCCGAGCAATTGGCCGCGCGTATTCTGTCCGAAGCCGCCGAAGTGCCTTCGGAACAAATCCGCCGGGGCGATATGTCGGAGGCCGAATTCCGCCGCTTTGTCGAGGCCGCGAAAGCCCTCGAATCCTGCCCGCTTTACATTGACGACACGCCCGCTTTGCCCATTTCACAGGTCGCCGCGCGCGCTCGCCGCCTGAAGCGCACACACGGGCTGGACGTGCTGATGGTAGACTATTTGCAGCTCTTGCGCGGCTCGTCCAAGGAAAGCCGCGTGCAAGAGGTGTCCGAGATCACCCAAGGGCTGAAGGCCATCGCCAAGGAATTGAACATCCCTGTCATCGCGCTGTCGCAGCTCTCGCGGAATGTCGAATCGCGCGAAGACAAGCGCCCGCAACTGTCGGACCTGCGCGAATCCGGCTCGATCGAGCAGGATGCGGATGTGGTCATGTTCGTCTACCGCGACGAATACTACCGCGAACGCGAGAAACCGGGCGAGGACGAGTTGGACAAGATGGCCACATGGCAGGCCAAGATGGAATCGGTCCATGGCAAGGCCGAAGTCATCATCGGCAAGCAGCGCCACGGACCAATCGGCACGGTGGAGCTTAGCTTCGAGGGCCAGTTCACCCGCTTCGGCAACCTCGTGAAACCATGGCAGCAGGATGGCGACCGGTTCTGACATTTCGGGCGTGAATCACATCACGCTGGTCGTGGCCGATCTGGACCGCGCGTTGGGGTTTTATCGCGACATGCTTGGCCTGCGCCTGCGCGCATATGGTCCAAGCTTTGCCTATCTGGAAGGCGGGGCGCTATGGCTGTGTCTGGAACTTGGGCAAGCCAGACCGGCGCAGGATGACAGCCATATCGCGCTGTCGGTCACGGAAGCGGGATTTGCGCATCTTGGCGAACGTCTGAAGGGCGTGCCACTTTGGAAAGACAACCGCTCCGAAGGCGCCTCGCTCTACTTGCGCGATCCCGACGGTCACAAGCTGGAACTGCATGTCGGCACACTTGCCAGCCGCATTGATCATTGCAGGGCCAACGATCCGACAATTCAGATTTTCGACTGATCTTCATCTTGCCCCAAATACTCGCGGGGGGAATGCGGCGCAGCCGCAGGGGGGCGGCAGCCCCCAAATCCGTCAGCCCAGATGGTCCGGCAAATGCCCGATATCGGGCAGCACCAGATCGGCATGGGGCGCAAGCGTCGCCGCGTCCGCAAGCCCCGTCAGCACGCCAATCGTCACCATCCCCGCCGCGCGGGCGGCAAACAGATCATGCGTGCTGTCGCCCACCATGGCCACGCTGTTCGCAGGCAGCCCCGCGCGCGCGGCAAAGCCCAGCAGCATGTCGGGCGCGGGTTTGGGCGCATAACCGCTGTCATAGCCCAGAACATGCGCGAAATACGCGGCAATACCGGCGGCGTGCAGATGGGCATGGGCCGACGCTTCGGCATCATTTGTGGCCACGCCCAGCACCAGCCCGCGCGCGCGCAACCCCTGTAGCAGGGGCGCCAGCGGCACCGGCGGCACCATGGCGGCGTGTTTCGAACTCTCCAGCAGATAGTCCCCCAGCCCCTCGGCGCGGTCCGGCGCGATATGCGGGCGGATCAGATCCGCGCCCTCGTCAAGCGTGCCTGCGATCAAGGGCGAGGACGGATCGAACGCCCGTGCCCCACGGTCGAACCGCACAGCCTGCGCAATGGCCCCGGCACGCGCCGCGCAGCCATCGGACAGGGTTTCGATGACCCCGTCCATCCAACCCGCCCAGCTTGCGGTGAAATCGAACAGCGTGCCGTCCTTGTCGAACAGCACCGCGCGCAGGGGGGGCAAGGTCATGGAACACTCCGGCAGATGTCGCGCGCGGGGTATCTTGCGCGCACGACATTCTGGTGACAGGTCAGAACACCATCGGCATGGCACGGTTCATCTGGTCGATGGCCGCGCGAATTTCGGGTGTGATCGCCACGTCCACGCCTTTCAGCAGATGCGCCAGTTGCTCGGACGTGGTCGCGCCGATGATGGGCAGCGTTGTCGCCGGACGCGTCGTTGTCCAGTTGATCGCCATGTGAACCGGGTCGATATTATACTCGTTGGCAATCGCCATGTAGCCAGAGACCGCCTCGAACACGCGGCCGGTGATGCGTCCGCCCAGATCGCCGTTGCGCGACCGGCGCGAGCCGTCGGGCGTGACGTTGCCCGCGTATTTGCCGGTCAGCAGACCTGCCGCCAAGGGCGTATAGGCCAGCAAAGGAATGTCCTCGTTCACGCATAGCTCTGCCATGTCCAGATCGAAATAGCGGCACAGCAGCGAGTATTCGTTTTGCAGGGTCAGGACGCGCGGCAGCCCCTCTTCTTCGGCAAGTCGCAACCACATCGCGGTGCCCCAGGCGCTTTCATTCGACAGCGCGATATGTCGAATCTTGCCCGCCCTGACCAAGTCTTGCGCGACGGTCAGGATCTCTCGCATATGTGCCACGGTGTCGGCGCGGTTCTGGCCCGATGGGTCGAACCCCCAGCTTTTGCGGAAATGGTAGGATCCGCGATTGGGCCAGTGCAACTGGTAGATGTCGATACAGTCGCTTTGCAACCGCGCGAGCGAGGCATCAACGGCCGCGCGCATCCGTTCACCCGAAATCGGCACCCCGCCGGGCACCGCGCTAGAGCCTTCGCCGGTGATCTTGGTCGCAACCACGGCCCCTTGCGGTTTGCGGCTGGCAAGCCAGCGCCCGATGATCTCCTCTGTCCGGCCCGCGGTTTCCAGCGTGACGGGGTTCACGGGATACATCTCTGCCGCGTCCAGAAAGTTGATCCCGGCCTCCCATGCCATATCCATCTGGCGGTGGGCGTCATCCTCATCGGTCTGGCTGCCATAGGTCATGGTGCCAAGACAATATTGCGAAACCGTCAGGTCGCTGCGGCCCAGTGTCAGTTTGCGCATGGGTGCCATCCTTCTTGGTTGCGATGCATGCGCGCAACTTAGCGGCTCTGCGGCGGAGTTAAACCGTTTTCTTGCCTTGCCGGACACCATGCGATAACTATGGAACATATAGTGAACATCTGAGGATGCCATGCTGGATGCGAACAACAGCGCGCTGGACGAGACGCTTGAGCTGGCCGAGGGCCGCGCGCATGAGCTGTGCGGCCCAGCCCGGCGGGTTCTGGCGGCATGGGTCGCGGCATGGGGCGCGCCGGTGCTGTGGCTGCGTTTGCGCCACAACCCGGACCGCCTGTATCCGCAAGGGCTGGCCGAATGGGCCGCCCCCGGCGGGCTGATCGTAGCAGAGGCGGCGCGCGCGTCAGAGCTTTTATCCTGCGCCGAAGACGGCTTGCGCAGCGGCGCCTGCGCGCTGGTGGTGGCCGATCTCGCCGAACCCGTGGCCATGACACCGCTGCGGCGCCTGCATCTGGCCGCAGAGGAAGGGCTGGCTCGGCGGCGTACGCGCCATCCCGGCAGCAGCCTGCGCGCACTGGTGCTGACACCGGGCGATGGCGGCACACCGGGGGTCGAAACCCGCTGGCACATGGCCCCCTGCCCGGAGCACGACACGCCAGCAACGGACCCGGTCGGCACCGCATGGCACCTGACACGCTTGCGCGCCCGCATGGCCCCGCCAGCACGGTGGTATATACGGCGGCATGGCGACGCGTTCTATGTGCAAAACCTGCCCGCATAACGGGCGGCAGGGTGACATCGGGCGCGTGCGACGCCATGCGTGCGGGCGACCCGCTTACCTGTCGCTGCGCGCGAAGCTTGTCACCCCGCCCTCTGTCACGATGGCATCAAGGGGTTCATCCGTCGGCTCGGTCGGCACTTCGGGCTGTTCCTGCGCAGCATAGGCCAGACCGATTGCCAGCACATCGCCGCGCGCCCGCAACAGCGCCAACGTCCGGTCATAGAAGCCGCCGCCATAACCCAGCCGGTATCCCCGCGCATCAAAAGCCAGCAAGGGCACGATCAGCGCAACCGGCGTGACAGGGTCCGCCACAGCGGGAATATCGGCCCCGAACGCGCCGCGCACCAAGAGTGTGTCGGGCGACCAGCGCTGAAAATCCAGCGGCGTGTGCGGCGCGGCAATAACCGGCACGCAGACCGGACCGGGATGCGCGGACATCGCTGCAAGCGGCGAGATTTCCGAGCGCATCGGCATATAGCCAGCGAGCGTGACACGTGGCAACCCTGCCCCGAAAACAGCGCGCAAATGGCGCTGCACTACATCGCATGCCGCTTGCGCCGCTTTTGGCCCGGCCTGTTCATGCGCCTGCGCGCGGCGCACGGCAGCCGCCTTGCGATGCGCTGATTTGTCAATTTCCATAGGTCTGCCCGGCCTTGCATTCGCACCATCTGGCAAAGCAAAACATGGATTGAACCGCGCAGCTACCCGTCTTGCGCCGGTCTGCGTGGCGAATCCGACGCATCGGCAATCGCGATAACCGCAGAGACGGACATCAACATGCCCATTGCCCCGCATAGCGTGTAAAGCGCGCCGATATGCAACACCGGCACCCCCAGCAATGCCCCAAACGCGACCCCTGCGAGCCCAGAAAGCAGCGCCACGATCAAATGCACCAAAACCATTACCAACACCCCGAAAGACGATCACACCAAGCTACACGTAGAACCATACCAGAACGTTAAATCGTCACTCCGTCGGGTCAGGCGCGGAACTGTTCAAACTCCGCATTCAGGTTGCGCACAAAATCGTTCAGCCCCGGTTGCCGGTCACGGCGCAACCGTTCCCCTGAAATGATACTCTGCAACCGTTGTTCTGTCACGTCCAAGTCATCATTGATTAACACATAGTCATATTCTGCCCAATGGCTGATCTCGTCGCGCGATTTCCGCATCCGGTCGGTGATAACCGCGTCGCTATCCTGCCCGCGCGTGCGCAACCGGCGTTCAAGTTCGGCAATGGACGGGGGCAGGATGAAGATGGAAATCACATCCTTGCCCAAGCTGGAATTGCGCACCTGCTGGCCGCCCTGCCAGTCAATATCAAACAGCGTGTCGCGCCCGGCCTCCATCGCCGCGACCACCGGCCCTTTGGGAGAGCCGTAGTAATTGCCGAACACCTCGGCATGTTCCAGCATCTCGCCCGCCGCGATCATCTCGGCGAATGCGTCATGGCTGCGGAAGTCATACTCGCGCCCGTCCACCTCTCCCTCGCGCGGGGGGCGCGTCGTGGCAGATACCGAAAAGCGCAGGCTGTCATCCCACGCCATCAGCCGCTTGGCCAAGGTGGATTTGCCTGCGCCCGAAGGCGACGACAAAATAATCAATAGCCCGCGTCGGATCATTGGGTCACTCCAGGTTCTGGACTTGCTCGCGCAGTTGGTCGATCACGCTTTTCAACGCCAGACCAAGGCGCGTCAACTCCATATGCTGGGCTTTCGCGCAGAGCGTGTTGGCCTCGCGGTTGAATTCCTGCGTCAGAAACTCCAGCTTGCGGCCGACTGGGCCGCCTTGGGCCAGATGCGCGCGCGCACTTGCACAATGCGCGTCCAGCCGGTCAAGCTCTTCGGCAATATCGGCCTTGACGGCCTGCATGGCCAGTTCCTGCTCAAGCCTGCCGGGGTCGATCTGGTCGGCCTCGGTGAACCGCGCCAGAATGCTGCGAAACTGCACCTGCATGGCGCGGTCGCGGTCTGGCAACCCCTCGCGCGCTTGTGCAACAAGTGCCGCGATCTGGTCCAGTTGGTCAGACAGGATCGCACCGAGCGCCGCGCCTTCCTGTGCGCGGGTGTCCGCGAACCGGGCCAGCAGTGTTTCTATATCAGCCAGCAGCAGCTTGCCCAATTCGGCGGTGTCAAATGTGGCAACATCATGGCCGGTCGCCTGCGCGCCGCGCGCGTTCAACAGCTCCAGCGTGGTCGGCTGTGACAGGGCCACACCGGCATCCGCCGCCTGCGCGTGAAGCTGCGCAAGGCTTGAAAGCAGGTCTTGCAGCGCGGCCTGATCGACCTGTGCCGCGCCCTCGGGACGCATGTGGCGCAGCCGCAGCGACAAGGTAACATTGCCGCGCGCGACCCGCGCAACAAGCTTGCCCCGCAAGGGTTTTTCTAGAAAACCAAAGCCTTCGGGCAGGCGCAACCGCAGATCCAGCCCGCGCCCGTTGACCGCCCGCAACTCCCAGTCCCACAGGGTGCGGGTCTGGTCAAGAAGCGCCTCGCCGCGCTGGCTGGCAAAGCCCGTCATAGAGTTCAACATGCTGCGCCGGTCCACTTCAGGTTAACCACTTGCCAAGAATACGGCAGAATTCAGGCAAAATTTGGTCTATTAAGATGGTGTTAATCCAGCTTTCCTAAATATGAAAGCCGGTGGAATTTCACATTCGGCATCAGATGCCCTGCGCCCACCACTTGTTTGAGAGATATTGTCATGAGTGATACGACCTTCCCCTCCCGCCCGCAAACCGGCACGGATTTTGCGATGGTGGCCAAGGTTTGCGACCATTGGTCCAGCCTGCGCAGCCGCCATGCACTGCCCGCGCGCGATGCGCTTGACCCTGCGGTCATGGCCGATGCGCTGCCGCATGTCTTTCTGGCCGAATTTGTCAGCCCGCGGGTCGCCCGCATCCGGCTCTGCGGCCACGCGATAGAGGATACGATGGGCATGGACCTGCGCGGCATGCCGCTGACGGCGTTGTTCAGCGACACCGCGCGGGCAGAGATCATGGCCGCGCTGGAACAGGTGGGCCACGGTGTGCGCGCCACGCTGGCCTTGCAGGCGGAACCCGGTTTTGGCCAGCCAGACATGATCGCGCAGCTTGCGCTTATGCCGCTGACAGGGGATGACGGGCGCATCACACATGTTCTGGGGGTGCTGGAACGCCATGGCCAGATCGGACGCCGCCCGCGCCGCTTTGCAAGCGCAAAACCTGCAATGGCGGCACCCGATCCAGCACCAATATTGCGGGTCATCACGGGCGGCAGAACGTAGCGCCGGGCCACAACACCCTTGGACCGGGACGGAAAAACCAAAAAAGGCGCGCAGACCCAATCTGCGCGCCGTCTTCAATGCCGGATCGAGCCGCCCTATTCCATCGCTTCCAATTCGTCGATGAAGCCCGCGATCATGCTTAGGCCCTTGTCCCAAAAGGCCGGATCGGACGCATCCAGACCGAACGGGGCCAACAACTCCTTATGGTGCTTGGACCCGCCTGCCGAGAGCATCTCGAAATATTTGTCCTGAAAACCCTCTGGCTGCTCTTCATAGACAGCATAAAGCGCGTTTACCAAGCCGTCGCCGAACGCATAGGCATAGACGTAGAACGGCGAATGCACGAAATGCGGGATATAGGACCAGAAGGTTTCATACCCCTCCATATAGATGAAGACCGGCCCAAGGCTTTCGGCCTGCACGCTCATCCACAGCGCGTTGATGTCGTCGGGCGTCAGCTCTCCGCCGCGGCGCGCATCATGCAGCTTGCATTCGAAATCGTAGAACGCGATCTGACGAACGACGGTGTTGATCATATCCTCGACCTTGCCCGCCAGCAGGGTCTTGCGCTCTGCGTCGGTCGTGGCTTTGGCCAGCATCCGGCGGAAGGTCAGCATCTCGCCGAACACGCTGGCGGTTTCGGCAAGTGTCAGCGGGGTAGAAGACAACATCTCTCCCTGCGCCGCCGCCAGCCTTTGGTGCACGCCATGCCCCAATTCATGGGCCAGCGTCATTACGTCACG
Source organism: Roseinatronobacter ekhonensis (assembly GCF_900499075.1). Classification (GTDB taxonomy): domain Bacteria; phylum Pseudomonadota; class Alphaproteobacteria; order Rhodobacterales; family Rhodobacteraceae; genus Roseinatronobacter; species Roseinatronobacter ekhonensis. The sequence continues at coordinate 71,679 of NZ_UIHC01000003.1, forward strand.
CGGCTTGCCAAGGTAGTTCAGCATCACGAACGGGTGCGCGTCGGTCACGGTCGGGTGCGCGAACGCGCCCGGTGCCTTGCCCGGTGTCACGGCGGCGTCGATCCAGCCACGGTCGAAGAACGGCTCCGCCAGATCGGCCAGCTTGGGGGAGAAACCGGCATAGGCGTCCAGCACCATGTCCTTCGCTTCGGGCCACGCAATGGTGCGCGCGGCTTCCGTCGGCAGGGGCGCGTTGCGGTCCCAGATCTGCAATTCGTCCAGCCCCAGCCATTTGGCTTTGAGCGCGTAATACCGGTGCGACAGCTTCGGATAGGCTGCAACAACGGCGTCGCGCAGCGCCTGCACCACTTCGGGTTCGACATGGTTGGCCAGATGGCGGCCATGCTGCGGGCTGGGCATGTTGCGCCAGCGATCCTCGATTTCCTTTTCCTTGGCGAGCGTGTTGTGCACCCGCGCAAACAGCCGGATATTCGCCCCGAACACTGCGGCCAAGGCCCGCGCGCCCGCCTCGCGGCGGCTGCGGTCGCGGTCGGTCAACAGGTTCAGCGTGGCTTCCAGCCCGAAAGGCTCATCTTCGCCCACGACGGGAAACTCCAGCCCCGCCATGGTTTCATCGAACAATCGGTTCCACGCGGCAGCCCCGACCGTGGACTGGTCGTGCAGGAATTTTTCCAGCTCGTCCGACAGTTGGTGCGGGCGCATGGCGCGCATCCGCTCAAAAACCGGCGCGTAGCGTGCCAGATCGGCGTTTTCGGCCAGCTTGGCATCAAACTCTGCGTCGGGAATGCGGTTCAGCTCCAACGAGAAGAACACCAGCGGAGTCGTCGCAGTCGTCACGCGGTCCTGCGCGTCCGACATCGCCTTGGCGCGCGCGGTATCGACCGTGTTCTGGTAATAGCGCAGCCCGAAAAACGACATCAGCCGCCCGGCCTTTAGCTCGATCCCCTCGTAGCGGGTCACACAATCGAGCAGGCCCGCCGCATCAAGCCCGGCCAGCTTGCCCTCGTAGGTGGCGGCGAAATCGGCGCATTCGCGGTCCAGCCAGTCGAAGTCTTGCGCGATTTCCGGCGCATCAGGCGCGGCATACAATGCAGAGAAATCCCAGACCGGAAGATCGCCCAGATCGGCCCTGCCGCGCGGGCGGTCAAGATCATGGGTAGGGCGGGACACTTGCGTGCGAGGGGGAAAGGTCATGTCAAACTCCATCTGGTTTCGCCATACCTAAGCCGCAAGCCCTATCGCTGCAAGGCGGATGGGCCACACCACACCGCAACATGACGCGCAATCAAACGCAGCGCGCTATGTAAAAGCCAGAAGCTTGACCGCGATCGCCCACATGACCAGCGCAATCAGCCCGTCCAGCACCCGCCATGCTTTTGGGCTGGCGAACAAGGGCCGCAACAGGCGCGCGCCATATCCAAGGCTGAAAAAGAACAGGAACGACCCTGCAACCGCGCCCGCCCCGAAGCTGAGTTCATCGCCCGGAAAGCGGGTCGAAATGGTGCCGAGCAACACAACCGTATCCAGGTAGACATGCGGGTTCAGCCATGTCAGCGCCAGGCAGGTGGCCAGAACGCGCCCCAGCGGCGCGGGCGGGGCTTGGCCCGCGACAACCAGCGCCTCTGTCGAGCGCAGGGCGCTGGCCGCAGCACGCCAGCCATACCAGCCCAGAAACGCGGCACCCGCAAAGCGCATGACCGGGTCCAGCCATGGCAGAACCGACGCGATCCGCGCAAAACTGGTCACGCCCAACACGATCAGAACTGCATCGGATATCGCGCAGGCCAGCACCACGGCCAGCACATGTTCGCCGCGCAAGCCCTGCCGCAACACAAAGGCGTTCTGAGCGCCGATGGCCAGAATTAGCCCCAGCCCGACGCCAAGGCCGGTCAGAAACACCGCAATGCTGATCAAGAGGCAGCCTGTGCGTGCTGCGCCAAGACCCAGTCGCAAATCGCCTTCGGGTCCGCTGGCAAACCCTGCGCCATGTCACCGGCATAGGCGTGAAAGGCGGCAAGGCTGTCGGCGCTGACCGCCATGACCACCGGAATATCTGCGGATACTGCCACGGCAATGACGGACCGCCAACCGCGCCCCTCGGCCTCTTGCTTGGCGAATTTGTTGAGGACCAACGCCTCGGCCCCCTGTGCCAGATCGTACTCGACCAGCCCCACGGCCTGCGCCAGCGCGCTTGCATTCAGGCGGCAGGCCACGGCATGCGGCCCAAGGTCTTGGCTGATGCGCAGCCTTTGGCCTGAGGCCAGCAACTGCAAATCCATATGGCAGCGCCGCCCGGCCGCGTTTTCGGGATTGTGCTGGACCGCGCCCGCCAGCCGCAGGCCATGGGCGGACAGAAGGGCCGCCGCATCCGCCATGATACGGTCGGACGCGCCCCGCCCTTGCGCCACAATATAGCCGATCATTGACAATCCACCTGCCTGCCTCGACTTTGGCTAAACCATTCCCGCCCCGTGTGAAAGTGCCAAGATGACCCGCGCCAAACCGCCAGCCGTAATCCTTGCCGGGGGTCTGGCCACCCGCATGGGCGGGGGCGACAAGGTCTTGCTGAAGCTGGGGAAACGGACCTTGCTGGACCACATTCTGGACAGGCTGGCCCCGCAAGCGGCACCAGTTGCGCTGAATGCCAATGGCGCGGCGGCGCGTTTTGCGCAGTACGGCCTGCCCGTGTTGCGCGACAGCGTGCCAGAGCATCCCGGCCCCTTGGCGGGGATTCTGGCGGCAATGGACTGGGCGGCAGGGCTTGGTGCGCCGCATGTCCTGACAGTTGCGGGCGACACGCCGTTCTTTCCGCCCGATCTGGCGGCGCGGCTTGGCACGCAATCCGGCGCGCACCCGGTGCTGGCGACGACCGACCGCGTCCATCCCACAATCGGGCTATGGCCCGTCGCCCTGCGGGGAGAGCTACGCGCGGCTTTGGGTTCTGGCACGCGCAAGGTCATGCTATGGGCCGACAGTGTCGGCGCAAATCGCGTGGTCTTCGAGGGCGCGGCCCATGATCCGTTCTTCAACATCAACACCCCCGACGATCTGGCCCGCGCGCAGAGGTATCTATGAGCTTCGACCGCATCGCCGTGTTGGACTGGTCTGCGGCCAGCACGCCAAAACGCGGGCGCGACTCTATCTGGCTGGGCGTGGCGGGGCCGAAGGGCACCACGGCTGAAAACCTGCCAACCCGCGCGCTGGCCGCCGCGCGGCTGGACGCGCTGGTGCAGCAGACACGCGACACCGGAACGCGGCTGTTGATCGCCTGTGACCTGTCCTTTGGGTTCCCCGAGCGCTTCGCCCCGGCCCTGACCGGACAAAGCAGCGCGCTGGCGGTTTGGGACTGGCTGGCTACGCGCATCCGCGATGACGCCACCAACCGCCACAACCTGCGCGAGGTCGCGGCGCAGGCAAACGCGCTGTTTGCGGGTGGAGGGCCGTTCTGGGGCAATGGCGCGCGCGCCGATGTGCCGGGATTGCCACGCCGCAAACCCGCGCTTCCCGACGGGCTGCAGGAATTCCGGCTGACCGAACGCAATGCCCGTGCCTTGGGGATGGTCCCGAAATCCTGCTGGCAGCTTGCGGGCGCGGGCGCGGTGGGAGCGCAAAACCTAGTCGGCTTGCCGGTGCTGGCGGGCTTGCGCGCGCGCCACGATGGCGCGGTCGCCGTCTGGCCATTCGAGGGGGCGGATACCCCCGTGGTGCTGGTCGAAACCTATACCGCGTTGGTCGATGACGCGGTGCGCGCCCGCGACGCGGCCACCGTGCGTGATGCGGCGCAAGTCACGCTGCTGGCGCAGGCAATACTGGGGCTGAACCGTGAAGGCACCCTGCCCGCATTCTTCGCGCCGCCCCCGTCACCCGCCTTGCCAGAGGAAGGCTGGATTTTCGGGCTGGGCCATGGCGCGGCGCTGGCGGATGCGCTGCGCGGCTAAGCGTGCCGGGCAGCCGTCACGACCCTGTCGCGCGCTCAAACCAGTTGCGGATGTCCTGGCGGGCATAGTCATCCATCAAAACCGTACTGCCCGGTGGCATGGCATGGCTGACGCCCGATTGCAGGTAGATCGCTTGCGCGGCGCGCGCGACCTGTGCTTCGGTTTCCAGAACCACCGCTTTTGGGGCCCAGTGCAGGCCGGGCCAGAGCGGTTCCTCGGCGTGGCACATGGAACAATGGCCCTGCACCGTCCAATACACATCCTCAAAGCCCGCATCGACCATGAAGCGCGCGGTAGCGGGCGAGAGGCTGGCCACCTCTTCTTCGACATCCTTGGGCTGGCCCATCACCGACAGGATCACCACACCCACGAACAGCACCGCAGTCGCGGCCCATGTCCACCATTTATACCCCTGCCCCATATGCATGGAGTTGAAGAAATGCCGGATCGTGACCCCCATCAGGAACACCAGCCCCGCGATCAGCCAGTTATAGTCGGACGCGAAGGCCAGCGGGTAGTGATTGGACAGCATCAGGAACAGGACGGGCAGCGTCAGGTAGTTGTTATGGGTCGAGCGTTGCTTGGCGATCTTGCCGTATTTCGCATCTGGCGTGCGCCCCGCTTTCAGGTCGGCCACAACGATCTTCTGGTTGGGGATGATGATGAAAAACACATTGCCCGACATGATCGTGGCGGTGAACGCGCCCAGATGCAGCAGCGCCGCGCGCCCTGTGAAAACCTGCGTGTAGCCCCAGGCCATGATGACCAGCAGCACGAACAGGAACACCATCAGGCGGGTGTTATCCTCGCCAAAACGCGATTTGCACAGTTGGTCATAGATCACCCAGCCAAGGCCCAGCGAGGCCACGGAAATCCCCACCGCCTGCCAGACTTGCAAATCCATCTTGTCGAGGTCGATCAGGTAGAATTCCGCGCCAACATAATAGACCAGCACCAACAGCACGAAGCCCGACATCCATGTCCAGTAGCTTTGCCATTTGTGCCAGATCAGGTGGTCGGGCATCTTGTCCGGGGCAATCATGTATTTCTGGATGTGGTAAAATCCGCCGCCATGGACCTGCCATTCCTCGCCCGACGCGCCGGGCGCAAGGCTTGGGGATTTGCGCAACCCCAGATCCAGCGCGATGAAGTAAAAGCTGGACCCGATCCACGCGATGGCGGTGATCACATGCAGCCAGCGCACGGCAAACTCGGCCCATGCGCCGATCACGGCAAGCTCGAACATTTTGGCCCCTTTCCTGAATGAGTTGCGCACAGGCTATACTGGCACGGCGCTTTCTGTTAATTCCATAAAACACCCAGCACTTTCAAATGCAGCCTGAAAATCAACATGGCCTACCTGAGCAACCTACGCATGTTCGTGCGTGTCTATGAATTGGGCAGCATGTCGGCTGCGGCCCGTGACCAGCGTACGTCGCCCGCCGTTGCGTCGTCGCGGGTGGCGGAGCTGGAAAAGCACTTGGGCGCGCGGCTGTTCAACCGCACCACGCGGTCGCTGCAACCCACCTCTAACGGGCGGCTGTTCTACGAGGGCGCGCAACGCGTGCTGGATGCGGTGCAAGATGCCGAAGCGGCGCTGACCCATGCCAGTGCGCAACCGCGCGGCACGCTTTTCGTGGCCGCCCCCCTTGGCCTTGGGCGGCGGCTGATCGCGCCGCATGTGCCCGTGTTCAAAGACGAACACCCGCAGATCGACCTGCGCCTGCGCCTGTCGGACCGCAAGGTGGATGTGACCGCCGAAGGGCTGGATCTGGCTTTTCACCTTGGCACGCTGGAAGATTCGGGGCTGAAAATGCGGGTGCTGGCCGATTGCCCGCGCGTGCTGTGTGCCTCGCCTGACTATGTCGCGCGCCGCGGGATGCCGCGTGACGGGGCGGCACTGGTGGCTGACAGGCACGACTGCCTGACACTGCGCTTTCCCGGTGCCACCGAATTTCAATGGGCGCTACAAACGCCCGACGGGCCGAAACGCTTCAAGATATCCGGGCCGTTCGAGTCGGATGACGGCGATGTGCTGACCGGATGGGCGCTGGACGGGCGCGGGATTATCCTGAAACCGCGCTTCGAGGTGGCCGAGCATCTGGCCAGCGGGGCGCTGGTTCCGGTCGCGACAGATACCCCGCCACTGCCAGCGACGCTTGCCGCGCTGACCCCGCACCGCCGCTTGCGCGACCCGAAGGTGATGTTGTTCGTCGATTTCATCGCAACGCGTATGCGCGCTGCGATGGCCGAGACTTAACCCGCGTCCAAGGCCGCACGTCGTGCCAGAATGGCGACAAGGTCAGTGCGCGACACAACGCCAACCACCCGGCCCGCGTCTATGACCGGGACCGCATGGACCTCTCCATCCGCCATCAGCGGCAAAAGTGCGGCCAGCGGCGTGTCGGGGGCCACGCCTTCGGCACCGGCGCGCAGGATGTCCTGCGCGACTTCCGGCATGGCGCCGCCCTGCCCAAGCAGGCGCGCCATGGCGGCACCGAACCGCCCTTTCAGCACCCCCGCATCGCGTGCGGCCCGCGCAATGAGGTCGATCTGGTGCAACGTGCCCGCATACCGCCCACCATCACCGACCACGGGGATGGTGGTGAACCGGTGTTTCTGAAACAGATCGGCAACCGTGCCCAAGGGCGTATCGGGCGCAACCGTCACAGGGTCGGGCGACATGATATCGCGCGCAGTTAGCGGGCCGGCAAACTGCGCCGCCGCTTCCATTTGTGCCGCCCCGATCAGCCGCGCAAGGTCCGCTGCCCCAAGGTTCGAAGATTGCCGGTACCGTTCAAGAATGGCCGACAACTGCCCTTCTGACAGGCCAAGCCGGGCACTGACACCCTGCACGCCTGGCGCCTGCCCGACCGGCCCGTCATACTGGCGGAACGGGTAAATCCGCCCGGTCAGTCGCGCATAGGCCGCCGCCATCACGACCAAAGACACCGCGCCCAGCCCGATCGGCGTCAGCACGAACCACAAGCCCAGAGGGAAGATTTCTTCGGGGTGCAGAGCCGCCGCCATGGCAACCCCGCCCGCAGGCGGGTGCAAGGCGCGCAGCATCGCCATGGCAAAGGCCGCGCCCGCCACGGCGAGCGCCACGCGCAAGGCGGCGTCCGGCACAACGTAGCACAGCGAAACGCCAATCAGCGCCCCGAGCGTATTGCCGACAATCACCGACCAAGGCTGTGCGAGCGGGCTGTTGGGGATGGCAAAGACCATCACCGCCGAAGCCCCAAAGGGCGCGACCAGATAGAGACCGAATTCCGTGTCGATTTCAGGCGACAGCAGGAACAAACCAAGCAGCCCGACCGCGACCAGGGCACCGAGGCCAGCGCGCAGGGCCTCGAGTAGGCTGACGCGCGCCATGGCCGGACCTAGGGATTTCCACATGTCGATCTGCCCCTGTTCGCCGCTACTGCGCCTGTTCCGTAAGCCCCGCCACCTTGCACCAATGCGCCATCCGGGCGGAGAACACGCCGTCGAATTCATGCTCTGCGGCAAAGGCGCGCGCGCTGTCGCAGGCCAGCACAAGGCGGTCGCGGTCCCGGTCCCACCCCGCAATCAGATCGGCCAGCGCGGCGACATTGCCCAAGGGTGCCAGACCGCCACCGCCGCTACGTTCTTGGACTCCGCGCCACATGCCATTGTCGAACCCCGCCACCGCAAGCCCGCAGCCCATCGCCTCGAGATAGGTGCAAGACGGGTCCGACTGGCGATGACACGACAGGAAAACATCGGCCTGCCTGCGGTTGATCGGAACCAGTTCGCGCACAAAATCCACCGGTGGATGCAGGCGCACGCGGCCATCAAAGCGGGCCAGACCAGCGCCGATCTCGGCCTCCAGACTGCCCGTGCCGTAAATATCCAGCGTGGCCTCTACGCCCAGCGCGGCCAGGCGGTCCATAACCGGCAACAGGTCGCCCGCGCCTTTCATCGGCTCCAGACGTCCCGAATGGATCAGCCGCAACGGCGCGCCGCTGCGCAATCGCTCGGCGCGGGTTGTCATCTCGTCGTCCCGCGCCATCATGTCGCCGCTCAGCCGGTTGTCCAGATACAGATGTGCATCGCGCACCAGCCCGCGATAGACGTCATAGGCCGGATATCCGTTGAACTGCACCGCATCGGCAGCGCGCAGGGCGCGGCGCAACCGGCGTTCCTGCTTCAGGGTCCACAGCGCAGAGCGCAACCGCCGCGCCAGCCCGCGCGTGCGGTCCATCCACAATATACGCAACCGCGTGCCCAGCGTGTATTCCAGCACATAGACAAGTTTGGCATCGACGGCTTTCACCTGTGCCGGAAAGTCCAGAGCTTCATGGTCATCGGCGGCGGCAGCAACAAGGGCCACATCGCGCCCCAGATGCGGGGTGATCGGTGCGCCACGCGGCACAATGGCCAGATCGAACCCCAGTGACCCCGGCGGGCAATGCACCCCGAACGGCAAGGGCAATCCGACATCGCGCAGCACGACCGAAACGGGGCCGGGCCATTCGGCCACATGCCGCTCCATGCCCTGCACGAATTTCGCGTCCAGCCACAGCCCGTCTTCACGCTGCTGCGCGGGGGCGCTGGAATAGATCACTAACCGGTTTGCCATACCTGTCCTTGCACTGTGTCACAGCTATGCGCGGACGGACCGGACCGGTCAAGCAGCTTAGCTGCCGCGATAGGTGGAAAACCCGAAGGGCGACAGCAACAGCGGCACATGGTAATGGCTATCAGGATCGCTTATGCCAAAGCGGATCGGCACCATATCCAGAAACAACGGGTCCGCGCCGGCCTGACCTGAGGCGCGCAAGTAGTCACCCGCGGCAAAGCGCAGCTCATAGGTTCCGGTCGCGAACCGATCTTGCGGCAGGATCGGGCTGTCGGTGCGTCCGTCGGCATTGGTGGTCATGCGTGCCAGCTCGACCGGGGTGTCGCCGTCCAGCCGGTAGAGCACAACCTCCAGCCCGGCAGCGGGTAGCCCGCGCGCGGTGTCCAGAACATGAGTGGTCAGAAATCCGGCCATATCGCCCTCCATTTGTCGGCTTTGCGTGCATCTAGCCGCAAGCCCGTGCAAAACACCAGCGCAGGCTCTTGTGCGCGGCACGCAGGTCTTTCAAGAAATTCGAGAAAGCGGAAATGATTATTCTGCTTTATCACATAATCGCATCACGATCGGAGGCACCCTTTGCAACGCTACCCCCGCAACATGACCGGATATGGCCCAACCCCGCCCAAGGCCGACTGGCCGGCAGGCGCGAAGATCGCGATCTCTCTGGTGTTGAACTACGAGGAAGGCGGCGAAAACTGCCTGCTGCACGGTGATGCCGCGTCCGAAGGGTTTCTGTCCGACATCCCCGGCGCGGCCCCATGGCCGGGAATGCGCCACTGGAACATGGAATCGATCTATGATTACGGAGCGCGCGCGGGGTTCTGGCGGCTGCACCGGCTATTCACGTCCCGCGACCTGCCTGTGACCATCTTTGGCGTGGCCAGCGCTTTGGCCCGCAGTCCTGAACAGGTGGGGGCCATGCAAAGCGCGGGCTGGGAGATTGCGAGCCACGGGCTGAAATGGGTCGAGCATCGCGACATGCCCGAGGAGGAAGAGCGCGCCGCCATTGCCGAGGCCATCCGCCTGCATACCGAAGTGACGGGCGCCGCGCCGCGCGGCTGGTATACCGGGCGTTGCTCAACCAACACCGTGCGGCTGGTGGCCGAAACCGGCGGGTTCGACTGGATTTCGGACACCTATGACGATGACCTGCCGCATTGGATGGAAATTGGCGACCGCGACCAACTGATCCTACCTTATACGCTTGAAGCCAATGACATGCGCTTTGCCACCGCGCCGGGCTGGGTCACGGGCCGCGATTTCGAGGATTACCTCAAAGACGCGTTCGATGTGCTTTATGCCGAAGGTGACGCAGGCGCACCAAAAATGCTGTCTATCGGGCTGCATTGCCGGCTTGTCGGGCGTCCGGGCAAGATCGCGGGGCTGATGCGCTTTCTGGACCATGCCATGGCGCATGATGGCGTGTGGTTCGCTACGCGCGCACAGATCGCGCAGCATTGGGCCACGCATCATCCGCACCAGCGCCACGCGCGCCCCAGCCAGATGGACCGCGAAAGCTTCGTCGCCAAATTCGGCGGCATCTATGAGCATTCCCCTTGGGTCGCCGAAGCCGCGCACGCGTTGGAACTGGGCCCCGCGCATGACAGCGCGGCGGGGCTGGCGCATGCCATGGCGCGCGCGTTTCGCAGGGGCAGTGCCGAGGCCCGGATGCAGGTCTTGCGCGCGCACCCCGACCTTGCGGGCAAGCTCGCCGCTGCCAAGCGCCTGACCGCAGAGTCCACGGCCGAGCAATCAAGCGCCGGGCTTGATGCGCTGACCGATGCCGAACGCGCCAGCTTCCAGAATCTCAACACCGAGTATGTTGCCAAGCATGGCTTTCCCTTCATCATCGCCGTGCGCGACAATACCAAGGACAGCATCCTTTCGGCATTCCAGACCCGCATCGCCAATGACAGCGCGACCGAATTCGCCACTGCCTGCGCGCAGGTGGAACGTATCGCCGCGCTGCGCCTGACGGATATGCTGCCATGACAATTTCATCTTGCCAAAAATACTCATGGCGCAACGGCGGGGGCCGGGCATGATGCAGGTGGTGCGCACTCAGGCCCTGACGGCTACCGCATTCGCCCCTTTCGGCGATGTGCTGGACATTGACGGCGCGCCCGACAAGATCATCAATCAAGGGCTATGCGGGCGCTTCCATGACCGCGCAAAGCTCGATTTCGGGCCGGAGGGCCGCGCGGGGATCTCGATCTTCAATGCAGAGCCGCGCGCCCTGCCCTATGCTCTGAACATGGTAGAGCGCCACCCGGACGGCTCTCAAGCCTTCATCCCTATGCACCAACACCCGTTTCTGGTGGTCGTCGCCCCAGATGCAAACGGCACCCCCGGCACGCCCTTGGCGTTCCTGACCACTGGCGCGCAGGCGATCAATTTTCACCGCAACACATGGCACGGGGTTCTGACACCCCTCGCCACGCCGGGGCTGTTCGCGGTCATAGACCGCATCGGCCCCACCCCGAACCTGGAGGAGCACTGGTTCACCCCCCCGTGGGAGGTGCGCACACCCTAAGCAAAAGACCCGCGAAAACTGGGACACCCGCCTTGGCGGACCAATCCCGCATGTCTTTGGAGGAGGACAGACAATGACAGACAATTCCCTTGGCACGCCTGCGCAGTTGCGCGACGTGGACTATATGCCACCCGTCTACAAGGCGATCCCGCTGGGCGTGCAGCATGTGCTGGCGATGTTCGTGTCGAACGTGACGCCCGCGATCATCGTGGCTGGTGCGGCCGGCTTCGGCTTCGGCTCGAACTCGCCCGATTTCCCGAACCTGATCTACATGTTGCAAATGTCGATGTTCTTTGCCGGCGTCGCCACGCTGTTCCAGACCATCACCCTTGGTCCCATAGGCGCGCGTATGCCCATCGTGCAGGGCACGTCCTTTGCGTTCATCCCCATCATGATCCCGCTGGTGGCGGGCAAAGGCGTCGATGCGATGGCAGCGGTCATGGGCGGCATCCTTGTGGGCGGGCTGTTCCATGCGGCGCTTGGGCCCATCATCGGACGCATCCGCTTCGCGCTGCCGCCCTTGGTCACGGGTCTGGTCGTCACCATGATCGGCCTCGCCTTGGTGCGCGTGGGTGTGCAATACGCCGCCGGTGGCGTCCCGGCAATGGGAACCGAAGCCTTCGGAAACCTGCAAAGCTGGTCGGTCGCGATGGTCGTGATTTTCGTCACCTTGGGTCTGAAATTTTTCACCCGCGGGATGATGGCCATTTCCGCCGTGTTGCTGGGCCTGCTGGCGGGCTACGCGGTGGCCTTCGCGCTTGGCATGGTCAGCTTCGGCAATGTTGGCCGCGCCGCCGTTTTCGCGCTGCCCAACCCCTTGCATTTCGGGCTGGAATTCACCGCCGCCGCGATCATCGGCTTCTGCGCAATGGCCTTCGTCTCTGCGGTGGAAACCGTGGGCGACGTGTCGGGCATTGCCAAGGGGGGCGCGGGGCGCGAAGCGACCGACCGCGAAATCTCTGGCGCGACCTATGCCGATGGTCTGGGCACCGCCGTGTCGGGCCTGTTTGGCGCGCTGCCCAATACCAGCTTCAGCCAGAATGTGGGTCTGATCGCCATGACCGGCGTGATGTCGCGCCATGTCGTGACCTTTGGCGCGGTGCTGCTGATCGTGGCAGGGCTGTTTCCGAAGGTGGGCGCGATCATCTCGACAGTCCCCATCGAAGTACTGGGCGGCGGTGTGATCGTGATGTTCGGCATGGTCGTGGCCGCCGGTATTTCCATGCTGTCGGATGTGCATTGGAACCGCCGCAACATGGTGATCTTCGCGATTTCCCTGTCGCTTGGGTTGGGCCTGCAACTGGAGCCGTCGGCGCTGCAACACCTTCCGGATACTCCGCGCGTTCTGCTGACATCAGGCATCCTGCCCGCCGCCTTTATCGCCATCATACTGAACTTGATCCTGCCCCAAGAGTTGGCAGGGGAAGCGACCGAAGAGGTCTCTGGCGGGATGCATGGGGCGGGCGCGGGTCTGGACCCTGCCGACCGCAAAGGCTGACGCAGACGGGTGGCGCGAGGTGTTTTTCCCGCGCCACCCCTTGACGGCTGGGGGCGGAGGTCTCTTATAGAGTGCAGCTAAACCCATAAAGAAAGACGAGGAAAGCATGGCATTTTCACTTCCCGACCTTCCCTACGCACATGACGCGCTGGCCGATCTGGGCATGAGCGCCGAGACGCTCGAATTTCACCATGACATCCACCACAAGGCCTATGTCGATAACGGCAACAAGCTGATCGCGGGCACCGAGTGGGAAGGAAAGTCGGTCGAAGATATCATCACCGGCACCTACCAGTCGGGCGCAGTTGCGCAATCGGGCATTTTCAACAATGCCAGCCAGCACTGGAACCACGTCCAGTTCTGGGAGATGATGGGTCCAGGCACCGGCGGCATGCCGGGAGAGCTTGAAAAAGCGCTGACCGAAAGCTTCGGCTCTGTCGACAAGTTCAAGGAAGACTTCGCTGCTGCTGGTGCAGGCCAGTTCGGTTCCGGCTGGTGCTGGCTCGTGAAGGACAAGGACGGCTCCTTGCGCGTGACCAAGACCGAAAACGGCGTGAACCCCCTGTGCTTTGGCCAAACCGCGCTTCTGGGTTGCGACGTGTGGGAGCACAGCTACTACATCGACTTCCGCAACAAGCGCCCGGCGTATCTGTCGAACTTCCTCGAAAAGCTGGTGAACTGGGACAACGTCGCCGGTCGGATGTAAGACGCCTCAAGTGTCAGTTTAACAGAAAGGGCGCCCAACTTGGGCGCCCTTTTTTCATGGACTGCCCCTTGGCACGGAACAAGGGCGCAGCCCGCCGCGTCATCGGCGGGCCGTGCGGCGGCCTGCCGATTGGCTGCCACAGGCGCGCAGATCCCATGTCACATGAGCTTGGCTGCCATAAACTGCTTTCGATCATCGGTCGGATCGGCAGTCCCCGGCCCACCGATGGCGCTCTGTCGCATCGTCACCTCAAACACTTGCATCCAATGCAACGCGGCTTTGCATCCCTGTGGCTTGCGCTGCGCCGCAGCATGGCCCATCTTTGGAGCAAGTTAACGCAAACACCGAAAGGAGCCTACAATGACCGCGCTTCTCACCACGCTGCAAACCCGCCTGCAACAACGCGCCGCCTACACGCGCACCAAAGCGGAACTGGAATCCATGCCGCTCGATGTCGCCATCGACCTGGATATCTACAAACCCGATGCCGCAAAACTCGCGGCGCAGGCCGTTTACGGGCGCTGATCCAGCTTTTCCAGTAGCGCCGCCTTGATCGCGGAGGGCACGAATTTCGTGACATCCCCGCCCAACCGCGCGATTTCCTTGACCAGCTTCGATGCAATCGCCTGATGGCGGGCCTCTGCCATCAGGAACACGGTTTCCACGCTGTCATCCATCGCGCGGTTCATGCCGACCATCTGGAACTCATACTCGAAATCCGTGACAGCGCGCAGCCCGCGAATGATGATCGACGCGCCCACTTCGTGCGCGCAATCAATCAGAAGGTTCTCGAACGGGTGAGCGATGATCTCGACACCGGTGCGCGCGGACAACTCGGCAACCTCGGTCTCTATCATCGCCACGCGCTCTTCCAAACTGAATAGCGGCCCCTTGTCGCGGTTGATCGCCACGCCAATCACCAGCCTGTCGACAAGCTGCGCGGCGCGCGTGATGATATCGACATGGCCCAGCGTCAGCGGGTCAAATGTTCCGGGGTAAAGACCGATGCGCATGATGTCCCTCGCGTTTTTCGCCACGCAACAATATTGCGCGGCAAAACGCAACCCTTGGCATCAATAGCCGGCAATCATGCCGGTCAGCGCGTCTTTCTCCAGTTGCAGTTCTGACAGGCGGCCTGCGACCACGTCCCCGATCGAGATCAACGCGATCATGCGACCCGATTCTATCACCGGCAAATGGCGGAAGCGTTTCGCGGTCATGGTCTGCAACACGACATCCGCGTCATCCTCTGGCGCACAGCCGAACACATCACGTGTCATGACCGCGTCGACCGTATCGGCCATGCAGGCAGCCCCCCGCTTGCCCAATTCGCGGACGATGTCGCGCTCCGACAATATCCCCGCCACCGTCGCGCCGTCATCAGAGATGACCACCGCCCCGATCCGCTTTTCCGACAAAAGCTGTGCTGCCTGTTCCAGCGACGTTCCACGCGGCAAGGTGACCACGCCGCTCCCGGCCTTGTTGCGCACGATCTGATTGACAAGCATGGGTTTTCCTCCTCCGCTGGTGGGCCGCGACGCAGCGCGACACCTTGCCGCAGCATCCGCCAGCAAACGGGGGCCTGTCAAGAACCCAAACGGCTTAGGCCGTGGCCGCGCGGATCGCGGTTTCGAATTCGTGCGTCAGCAGGTTTATATCCTCTACCCCCACAGATACCCGGAAAAACCCTTCCGATATGCCAAGTGCGGCGCGTCCCTCGGCCCCAAGTGCTCGGTGCGAGGAACTGGCCGGATGCGACAGCGTCGTCCCGATATCGCCCAAGGTCGGCGCAAACGCGATATTGGGTGCCGCCTGCGTCAGGCGGTTGGCCGCCGCGCGCCCGCCCCCGATCTCGAAACTGACCATATGCCCGCCGCGTGTTCCAAGCAGGGCCACGGCGCGGTTGTGGTCAGGATGGTCGGGGCGTGTCGGGTAAAGCACCCGGCGCACACCCGGCAAACCCGCGATATGATCGGCCAGCGCGCGCGCATTCTCTTCTGCCCGGTCATAGCGCAACTCGAAGGAATACAGACCCCGCTCGGCCAGCCAGCAATCGAACGGGCTGGGGGTAAACCCGACCGTCACGGCGAAATCATAGATCGCCTTGCGATGCGCAGGATCAGCCGCCGCAACATAACCAAGCGTTGCATCCGAATGTCCGGCCAGGATCTTGGTGACCGAATGCAGCACGATATCGGCACCATGCGCGAATGGCTGGTAGCCGCGCGGCGTGGTAAACGTGTTGTCCACCACCACCAGCACCCCGCGCGCCCGCGCCTCTGCCATGATCGCGGCCATATCTGCCACCCGCAGCGTCGGGTTCGACACCACCTCCAGCAGGATCAGCCGCGTCTCGGGCCGGATGGCGGCAATGAACCGCGCCGCGTCGGTCGGGTCGGCCAACGAGGTGGCAACACCCAGACGGGGCAGATCCTCGCGCATCAGCCGCAGTGACCGCCCATAAAGCTGGTCGCCGCCCAGCACATGATCGCCCGCGCGCGTCAGCCCCATCAGCACCGCCGCAACCGCAGCCATCCCGGACCCCAGCACGATCCCGCCATCCGCGCGTTCCAGACTGTCGATCTTGAACGCAAGCACATCGGCATTCGGGTGGCCCTCGCGCGCATAGGTATAGCCCTGCACACGGCCCTCATACTGCGCATCCAGCGTGTCTGGATCGGGCGAGGCATAGACCACCGATGGCTGGATCGGCGTGCCAACGGCGCGCGACGCGCTCTCGGGCCATGCCATCCGCCGCACTAGGCTTTCTTTATCACGCATCCTGCTCTCCATTTTTCATCCTTGCAAAAATATCCCGGGGGAGTCGCGCCGCAGGTGCGACGGGGGCAGCGCCCCCAGCGCGGACGATCCGCGCCGCTGCGCGGCCCCCTCGATGGGGGCCAAGCGGCGCCCCCTTTACCGGTCAGGCGCGCCGAGCAGCCGGGCATGTTCCTGAATGGCGAAACGGTCGGTCATACCCGCCACGTAATCCGCCACAATCCGCGCCAGCGCGGTTTCATCCTTTGCGATATCCATATCCAGACGCCATTCCGGCGGCAACAGGTCCGGCCGCGCCATGAATAGCGGGAACAGATCCTCGACCATCGCCGTCACCTTGCTGCGCATCTCGATCACGCTTGGGGCGCGGTACATGCGGGTGAACAGGAAATGCCGGATCACCTTCAATTCGCGAAACAGCCGGTCGGAAAACCGGATGATGGTCAACCCAAGATCGCGGATATCCTGCGCCGAATGCAGATCGGCAGGCCCCAACCGCGTGCCCGCCACCAGCAGCACATCCTCTACCATCACGCCAAAGACCCGGCGCAGCGCCTCGTGGCGGCGGCGCATCGGCTCCAGCCCCGGATAGCGCTTGTCCACCTCGGCAAAGGCCGGGCCGGTGATCGGCAGTTCCATCAGGTCGTCTTCGGTGAACAGGCCAGAGCGCAACCCGTCATGCAGGTCATGGTGGTTATAGGCAATGTCATCGGCAATCGCTGCCACCTGTGCTTCGGCGCTGGCATAGCCGGACAATTCCAGATCGAAGCCCGCATTGCATTCGGCCAGCGCATAGGGCAGCACCTCGCCTTTCAGCGGGTGGCCGCCCGCATCCGTGACCGGCCCGTTATGCTTGGCGATCCCTTCCAGCGTTTCCCATGTCAGGTTCAGCCCGTCGAAATCGGCGTAATGGCGTTCCAGCCGCGTGACGATCCGCAAGGCCTGGGCATTGTGGTCGAACCCGCCATACGGGGCCATCAATGCGCAAAGCGCATCCTCGCCCGTGTGGCCAAAGGGCGGGTGGCCCAGATCATGCGCCAGCGCGATCGCCTCTGCCAGATCGGTATTCAGGCCCAGTGCCGCAGCTAGGGTGCGGGCGACTTGCGCGACCTCGATCGAATGGGTCAGGCGGGTGCGGTAGTAGTCGCCCTCGTGTTCGATGAACACTTGGGTCTTGTGTTTCAGGCGTCGGAACGCGCTGGAATGGATGATCCGGTCGCGGTCACGCTGAAAGGGTGAGCGAAACGTGCTCATCGCCTCCGGGTAGGCCCGCCCGCGCGAGTCTTCGGGCTGTGTGGCATAGGGTTTGAGCATGATCCCTCCGGTCGGCTTGCCCCGCGCAGGTTCCGCGCTTATATCAGAGTGTAGTTATCAGGAATATGACAGGAAAAGGCGTACCATGTCCTTTGCCATCCCCCCTCGTGTCAGTGACCGGGCCTTTGCCCGCCTCGCCGAGATTGCCGAAGACGCAGGCGAGGTCAAGGCCCTGCGCGTCGCCGTAAATGGCGGCGGATGCTCGGGTTTTCAGTATGATATCGGGTTTGACCAGCCTGCCGATGACGATCTGGTGCTGGAACGCGACGGCCACAAGGTTCTGGTCGATCCGGTCTCGCTGCCATTTCTGGAAAACGCGGTGATCGACTTTTCCGAAGACCTGATCGGCGCACGGTTCGTGATCGACAACCCCAATGCCTCTTCCAGTTGCGGCTGTGGCATAAGTTTCGCCATGTAACGCGTGTGTCACTGGCGAAACTGCAATGTCGCCTTGAACTTTGGCGTCAAGTCTACAAGTCTTGACGCAACAGGGGGATGACATGAAGCCAGAATCGATTACCACGAGTTATCGCCGTTGGGCACCGATTTATGACGCGACCTTCGGGCAGATCACCCATGCCGGTCGCCGTCATGCGACCGAGGTGGCCAACCAGACCGGCGGGGACGTGCTGGAAGTCGGCGTCGGCACAGGGCTCGCGCTGCCCTATTACGCGCCTGGCGTGTCGGTCACGGGCATAGATTTCTCGGAAGATATGCTGGAGCGTGCGCGCGCCAAGGTATCCGAGGAAAACCTGAGCCAAGTACGCGAATTGCGTCAGATGGATGCGCGCAAGTTGGATTTTGCCGATGACAGTTTCGACATCGTGGTCGCGAT
This sequence comes from Roseinatronobacter ekhonensis, assembly GCF_900499075.1. Lineage (GTDB taxonomy): Bacteria > Pseudomonadota > Alphaproteobacteria > Rhodobacterales > Rhodobacteraceae > Roseinatronobacter > Roseinatronobacter ekhonensis. Next base: position 89,884 of record NZ_UIHC01000003.1, read on the forward strand.
GCATCTTATTTCTGTCGTGCCGGACCCCGAGCAGGTAATGGCCGAAATGGCGCGCGTCTGCAAACCCGGCGGACAAATTTTGGTGGTGAACCATTTCGCCCGCGAAGAGGGGTGTCTGGCATGGTTTGAGCGCAAATTCGCGCCGTTCGCAGATTATCTGGGGTGGCATTCCAACTTCCCAAAAGATCGCGTGCTTGGGGTAGACGCGTTGAGCTTGGTTGAGGAAAAGCACCTGACCAAGCTGGGCCTGTTCACCTTTTTGCGGATGCAGAAAGCCGCCTAGAGTTGTGGCGGGGCCGGACCCGTTTGCCTATTCGAACGCTCTGACCTCGCCCGATTTCAGGCGCGACCTATAGCTGTTATCCAAGCGTTTCATGATCGGCAGCATTGATGCAGGCCGATTGCGTTCACAACCGATATTACGAACAAAGCCGCATCCGAGAAGTCCAGCACCGAACCAAGGTTCGACTCCGCGCCGACTGAGTCGAAGACGATCATGTCTTTGGCCTTGCCTTCGCCAAAGATGTAGGGCCACCCTTTCATCCCGTTGTAAGGCTTTGCAATCATTTGGAAAATGCAAACAGCAGTGGTGACTGACGGCGCATAAACGGCCCAGACCCACCTGCCGCGGACGCCATGGCACACTCGATGCAACATCGCCCACCGTGGCCACCCCGCCCGCATAATACACAATGTCGGGCCCGCTTTCCGCATTGATCCCGATTTCTGCATGAGAATGACCAGCGCGGTCATGCCTGCGTTGCCATTGGAAAATGCTGCGGATGTGCTGAAAATTGCGCTGGACGGCGCACGGCGGCGGCATGGCTGTGCCAGTTCGCCGCAGGGTGTTTGGCAATGCCCGCCCCCAAGGGCTTGCCCCAGAGGGACCGCTTGACTACACCCATAGCGCAATAGCAAGAGCCGGATTGCCATGACAGACACGACCGCCGCGCGCGATGCGCGGGCCAAATCGAAGAATATCTCGGCCCTGCGCGGTCTTTGGCCCTTCATCCGCCCCTATCGCACCTTGCTGATCGTGGCCATGGTCGCGCTGATCTCGACCGCGGCCATCACGCTGACCCTGCCCTTGGCGGTGCGCCGCGTGGTCGACGGGTTCGAAGCGCGCGAAATGGCAATGCTGAACCAGTATTTCGGTGCGGCGCTTGGGCTTGCAGGGCTTTTGGCCCTTGGCACGGGCCTGCGCTACTACTTCGTCACAAGGCTGGGCGAACGCATCGTGGCCGATATCCGCAAGGCGCTCTTTGCAAAGGTGATCGACCGGTCGCCCGCGTTCTATGAGCGGATCATGACCGGTGAAGTTCTATCACGCCTGACAACCGACACCACGCTGATCCAGTCGGTGATCGGGTCGTCCGTCTCGATCGCGCTGCGCAACGCCCTGATGCTGATCGGCGGGCTGGCGCTGCTGGCACTGACATCGGCCAAGCTGACCGGCTTCGTGCTACTGATGGTGCCGGTCATCATCGTGCCCATCGTGGTCATGGGGCGCAAGCTGCGCACCCTGTCGCGCGAGAACCAGGACTGGATCGCGGCAAGCTCGGGTAACGCCTCGGAAGCGCTGAGCGCGGTGCAAACCGTGCAGGCCAACACAGCAGAAGCGACCAGCCGCGCAGAATTCGATCGCGTGACCGAAATCAGTTTCGACGTGGCACGCAAGCGCATCCTGACCCGCTCGGCCTTGACGGTGGTGGTGATCTTCCTGGTCTTTGCCGGTATTCTGGGCACGCTTTGGGTGGGCGCGCGCGACGTATCGGCGGGCACAATGACACCGGGTGAGCTGGCGCAATTCGTCATCTACGCGGTGATCGTCGCCGGGTCCGTCGGGGCGCTGTCGGAAATCTGGTCGGAGATTCAGCGCGCGGCGGGCGCGACAGAGCGGCTTGTGGAACTGCTGATCGCGGTCGACACCGTTCTTGATCCCGCCGCACCCCGCGCCCTGCCGCGCCCCGCACGGGGCGAGGTGCGGTTCGACAACGTCACCTTCACCTACCCGACCCGCCCTGACGAGCGCGCGCTGAACGGCGTCACGCTTGATGTGCGCCCCGGCGAAACCGTGGCGCTGGTCGGCCCGTCGGGCGCGGGCAAGACGACCATCCTGCAAATGCTGATGCGGTTTTATGACCCGGCGCAGGGCCAGGTGATGATCGACGGGATGGACCTGCGCGACATGGCGCGCACCGATTTCCGGCAGGTCATGGCGCTGGTGCCGCAAGACCCGATGATCTTCGCCACCTCGGCGCTGGAAAATATCCGCTACGGGCGGCCCGGTGCCACGGATGCAGAGGTGAAGGACGCCGCACGCGCCGCCGCCGCCGATCTGTTCATAGAGAAACTGCCCAACGGCTACACCACCGAATTGGGCGAGCGCGGGGTGATGCTGTCGGGCGGGCAACGCCAACGCATCGCCATCGCCCGCGCCATATTGCGCGACGCCCCGATCCTGCTGCTGGACGAGGCGACCTCGGCATTGGATGCCGAATCCGAAGCCGCCGTGCAGCGCGCCGTCGACCACCTGTCGAAAGACCGCACAACCATCGTGATCGCGCACCGTCTGGCCACGGTCAAACAGGCCGACCGGATCGTGGTGTTCGAGGACGGGCAGATCGTGGCACAGGGACGGCATGACGAGCTGGTGTCTGAGGGCGGGCTGTATGCGCGGCTGGCGCGGTTGCAGTTCACGGCGGATCGGGCGGCTTGAGACGAAAAACGACCAACTGTTTGGCGCTGCACTTAATTCTTAAGTATATCTGTTAAGTCAGAGGTTATTTGGGACGAGAATTCTTGATCTAGTCCAGCCTGTCTAGCACGCTGTGCAAAAGGTTTCTCCGCAACGACAACATCAGCATATGGTAGCGTTGTTGACATGAACAAAATGTCACGCACGTCGTTTTCTGTAAGTTCAGTGTTCTCTGCTTCGAGTTTCAGCGCTAACTCCCTTTCAATGAACAGGCATGGCACTTTCCTGATCAAGTCTCGTTTAAAGCTGTCAGGGCAATCCCGGAATGCTCTGTCTGATAAACCAACGCTTGCGACGGCCTCCCAGAAATGATCTTGATTTTCCAAAAACATACTAAAGCTTAGGGCTCTCCTCCGCATAGAAAGACCCAATTCTCGTTGCGCTTCTCTTCGCTGTTGAATTCGTCCGAGAAGCGCGGCCGTTTCAGTGGAGAAATTCCCTACAGCGGCTTGTCGTGTTACTTCATCAGTTTCAGAGAGATATGAGAATAATGCATAGCTAGAGTTTTCGTCAACCCATGAAACATGCGGCTCAGAGATTGGAACATCTCCGATTAACCGATTGGTGGGGATAACCGCTTCCCAAAACCTGCGTGTCAAATACCACTGGTCATTCTCATCGTATGGGATTACTTTAAAGTTATATCTTAGGATTTTTTCTATCTCCCTCTGACGTTGTTGGTATCTTCCAACAAAACACAGGCCTCGGCTCAACACCGACTGTACAAGTGCAAGTTCTCGTCGACGGTTATCATCACCTATCTTAAAGGTTTCATAGATATTTGAAAACGTAAGAGGAAACTTGACACGACCAGAATTCACAAGATCGACAAGCTTTTTCAATTTTACTGCTTGGTGTATATTCTTATCTTGCGTCTTCCAAGCAATAGCAATTTCAATCCACTTATTTTGGTCAAGCGCAATAGTTTTTGCCAAATTTTAATTCTCCGTGTTCACCGTCTATCTAGGAAAAAGCCCAAACAATATCAGTATACGGGGGCAGAACCTCACTCAAACTTAGCCCTGATCCTTTTCACCATTCCCCAGACCCCCAGCACCACCACCGGCGCCAGCACCGCCATGGCGACGGTTTTGGACACGCCCGCAGGTTCCGCCAGTGGCATCACCAGATAGGCCACCAAATTCACCGCGTAGTAGCTGATCGCGACCACCGACAGCCCTTCGACCGTATGTTGCAGGCGCAGTTGCAGGTCGGCGCGTTTGTCCATGCTGGCGAGCAATTCCTGGTTCTGGGCCGAGCGTTCCACATCCACCCGCGTCGATAGCAACTGCCCCGCCCGCATGGCGCGTTCGGCCATCTTGGCCAGCCGCGCCTCGGCCGATTTCACCGTGCGCATGGCGGGATCGAACCGGCGCATCATGAATTCGTGCAGGGTCTGCCGCCCGTTGAACCGTGCCTCACGCAGCACCTGAATGCGCTGATGCACAAGCGCCTCATAGGCCCCGGTCGCCCCGAAACGGAAGGAGGATTCGACGACCATATTCTCCAACTCCGAGGAAATCCGCAAAAGCTGTTCCAGCGTTTCCTCGGATTTCGACCCGCTTTCATTCATCGCACGGGTCAACCGGGTCAGCTCATCATCCAGCGCGCCCATTTGCGGCGACATGGACCGCGCGCGCAGCAGGCCCAGCATGGAGATGGTCTTGTAGGTCTCTATCTCGCACATGCGCTGGACAATACGCCCCACGCGCCGCCCGCCAGTGCCTTGTTTCACGAACAGCGCCATGCGGATATGGCCCGCGGCATCAATCCGAAAATCGCTGGCAATGACCGCGACACCGTCCAGAACCGCCGAGGCCGCAAGGCTTTCGGGCACGAACCAGTCCAGCATCTTGTCGATCATGTCTTCGGTGTTGTCCGGCATCACCTCTATGCGCATGATGATAGAGGTCAGACGCTTGCCCGGCGCGTCCCCCAACCAATCGGCGGGGTAGACATCGAAACTGGCCGGATCGAACGGCCGGTCGGTCAGCCCCTGCTCGAATGTGGTGTAGGTCACGAACTCTGTATGGCTTTCCCATTTCATATGGTAGCGGCCCATATCGGTCGAGAAATGCGTGGCATCAGGGGCGGGGTGCCCGGCGCCGTGCCGCTCCAGCAGCGCCAGCAGGTGGTCGCGGTCATCCTCGCGCGAGCGTTTGGCGGCAAAGCGCGGCGGCTTGATGGCCAGAAACGTCGCCGTCATCGGCGCCGTGATCTTGGCCGCCGGGCGCGCGTGCAATTCGTTGACCATGGCGTAGCGGTCGGGATGGTCCTGAATGGGAGGCATGGGGGCTGACCTTGGCTGGCGCTGTATATGTCTGCCCTAAAGCATATTCTGCACCGCCGCAAAGAAAAGCGCGCGGGCGGTGTCCTTGTGCATACTTGCAAGCGGGCAACACTTATTCGGCGGGCGCATGCGCGCATGAAAAAACCGCCACCCTGTGGGGGCAGCGGTTTTCGTGGTGTCGGAGGGCAGCCGCCCGTCAGTCGATCAGCGGCACCAGACTGTCGAAGCTGGCTTTCGCATCGCCATAGAACATGCGGGTGTTGTCCTTGTAAAACAGCGGGTTTTCGATGCCCGAATAGCCCGTGCCCTGCCCGCGTTTGCTGACAAAGACCTGTTTGGCCTTCCACACTTCCAGCACCGGCATGCCGGCGATGGGGCTGTTGGGGTCATCCTGCGCCGCCGGGTTGACGATGTCGTTCGAGCCGATGACGATCACCACATCGGTCGATGGCAGATCGTCATTGATCTCGTCCATCTCCAGCACGATGTCGTAGGGCACCTTGGCCTCGGCCAGAAGCACGTTCATGTGCCCCGGCAAACGGCCCGCCACGGGGTGGATGGCAAAGCGCACCTCCTTGCCCTGCGCACGCAGTTTGCGGGTCAGTTCCGCCACGGTCTGCTGGGCTTGGGCCACAGCCATCCCATAGCCCGGCACGATGACGATGCTGTCGGCCTCGTTCAGGGCCGACGCCACGCCGCCTGCGTCGATCGCGACTTGCTCGCCTTCGACAGCCATCTGGTCGCCCTTGGCCGCACCGCCAAAGCCGCCAAGGATGACGCTGACAAAGCTGCGGTTCATGGCCTTGCACATGATGTAGGACAGGATCGCGCCAGACGACCCGACCAGCGCTCCGACCACGATCAGCAGATCATTGCCAAGCGAGAAACCAATCGCCGCTGCCGCCCAGCCCGAATAGCTGTTGAGCATGGACACCACCACAGGCATGTCGGCGCCGCCGATGCCCATGATCAGGTGGTAGCCGATGAAAAGCGCCAGAATGGTCAGCAGAACCAGCGTCCAGCTTCCCATGCCGCCCAAGTAGGCGAACATCAGCACCAGCGAGCCTGCCGCAGCCGCTGCATTCAGCAGGTGGCCGCCGGGCAGTTGCTTGGCCGACGTGTCGACCTTGCCCGCCAGTTTGCCATAGGCGATGACCGAGCCGGTGAAGGTGACAGCACCGATCCAGATGCCCAGCACCAGTTCGACCCGCAAGATCGTAATCTCGACCGGAGCTTTCTTGGCAACCAGCGTTGCAAAGGCGCCTTCCAAGGCGTCCCCCGCCGACTGTGCGGCCTGAACCATGTTGATCGTGATGTCGGCGTTGAAACCGACGATGACCGCCGCCAGACCGACTAGCGAATGCATGATCGCCACCAGTTCGGGCATTTGCGTCATTTGCACCTTGGTGGCAAGCTGGTAGCCCACGCCCGCCCCCAGTGCGATCAGCACAAGCGACGCGGGCCACAGCCCCTGCCCCGGTCCGATCAGCGTGCCGATCACGGCAATTGCCATGCCCGCAATGCCATACCAGACTGCGCGTTTCGCGCTTTCCTGACCGGACAGACCGCCCAGACTAAGGATGAAAAGAACTGCCGCGACCACATAGGTCGCAATCGTGAATCCGTATTCCATACCTGATCCCCCGCCTTACGATTTCTGGAACATGGCGAGCATGCGCCGTGTCACGAGGAAGCCGCCAAAAATATTGATCGACGCCATGAAGATACCGGCCGCTGCCAGCACCGTGATCAGTAGGCTGGATGACCCGATCTGGATCAGCGCGCCGAGGATGATGATCGACGAAATCGCGTTCGTCACGGCCATCAGAGGCGTGTGCAGCGAGTGCGCGACATTCCAGATAACCTGGAAGCCGATAAACACCGACAACACAAACACGATGAAATGCTGCATGAAGCTGGCAGGCGCGACAAGCCCCACGGCCAGCAACAGCACGGCAGCCACCGCAATCAGTGTGACCTGTTGCTTGGTCTGCGCCTTGAACGCGGCCACTTCCTTGGCGCGCTTTTCTTCCGGCGTCAGTTCCTTGACCTTTTCCTTCGGCTTGGCGGCAATCGCGGCCACCTTGGGCGGTGGCGGCGGGAAGGTAATCTCGCCCGCATGGGCAACGGTCGCGCCGCGAATGACATCATCTTCCATGTTGTGGTTGACGACGCCGTCTTTCTCGGGCGTCAGGTCCGTCATCATATGGCGGATATTGGTCGCATACAGTGTCGAGGATTGCGTCGCCATGCGCGACGGGAAATCGGTATAGCCGATGATGATGACACCGTTTTCGGTGACAACACGCTCATCCATGACCGTCAGGTCGCAATTGCCACCCTTTTCCGCCGCAAGGTCGATGATGACAGAGCCCGGCTTCATCATCTTGACCATGTCTTCGGTCCAGAGCTTGGGCGCGGGGCGGCCCGGAATAAGCGCCGTGGTGATGACGATATCGGTGGTCGGCGCCAGTTCGCGGAATTTCTCAAGCTGCTTTTCGCGGAACTCGGGGCTGGAGGGGGCCGCATAGCCGCCCGTCGCCGCGCCATCCTGCGCGGGCTCGTCGAATTCAAGAAAGACGAATTCCGCCCCCATCGATTCGATCTGCTCGGACACTTCGGGCCGCACATCGAACGCCATGGTGATCGCGCCAAGCGAGGTGCTGGTGCCAATGGCGGCAAGCCCTGCCACACCGGCACCCACGATCAGCACACGCGCGGGCGGGATTTTGCCCGCCGCCGTCACTTGGCCCGTAAAGAAGCGACCAAAGTTGTTGCCCGCCTCGATCACCGCGCGGTAGCCCGCGATATTGGCCATCGACGACAGCGCGTCCATCTTCTGCGCGCGGGAAATCCGCGGCACCATGTCCATCGCGATCACGGTCGCGCCGGTGTCCTTGGCGGCGTCCAGCATCGCTTCGTTCTGGGCGGGCCAGAAGAAGGAGATCAGGGTTTGCCCTGCGCGCAAGCGCTTGACCTCGGCCTCTTCGGGCTCGCGCACCTTGATGACGATATCAGCGCCATCCACCAAAGCCGCGGCATCGGCAACAACCGTCACGCCAGCGGCCTCATAGGTCGCGTCGTTAAACCCGGCAGCTTCGCCCGCGCCAGATTGCACAAGGCACTCATGCCCCAGCTTTTGCAGTTGCGCCGCAGAGTCCGGCGTCAGCGCAACACGGGCTTCGCCCGGCTTGATCTCTTTTAAGGCCCCGACTTTCACGCGTCGTCCCCCTTTGCTTGTTAAAGCGCCTGTGATGCGGGACACCCCGCGATCATTTCAATCCTGCGACTGCATAGCCCGCGCAAGAATATTTCACAAGGCACCAATAAACGTTACGATAAGAACGCTGCGGCAGCGCAGCGATCCTCCCCTATCCTGACTGCCCGTGCATCGCGGAAAAGTGACGCATTTGCAAGGGCGGGCGGGCGTTTCCGACAGGTTAGGGCTATCATGCGACCTGGTGTCGCGAGGGTCCGCATGGTCAGGCGTCGGCTCAGATCCACCGCCGGGTGCGCTGGAAGAAGGCCTCTGCCTCTGGCCCGAATGCAGCGCGTAGGCGGGCCTCTTCGGGTTCTATGAAGCGGCGCGTCAGGATGCGGCCCAGAACGGGCACCAACACCAGCCCCGCAACTGACCCCCAGACCAGCGCAAGGCCACCCAAGAGCATCAGGTCCGCCAAATAGATCGGGTTGCGCGACAGCCGATACAGCCCGCCAGTGATCAGCTTGGCCGGGGTTTCATGCGGCACGATGGTCGAGCGTGCCCGCAGAAAGGACAGCGCCGCGACCGCCATGATCGCAAGCCCGCCCCAAAACAGCGCATTGCCAAGCAAGCCTAGCACGCCGATTTGAAAGGCAGGGCCGAGCAAGGTCACCTCTGCGCGTGCAAGGCCCAGCGCGCCCAGCAACCAGACCGGCGGGTAATCGAGCGTCAGTTTCAAGGCCACCCCGCGCGTCCGCCTTGCAGCACCAGCACATTGTCGCGCCCCATCAGCCGCGCGGCGAACATCGCCTGCGCCGAAATCGCGCCGGTATCGCAATAGAGCACTGCCAGCCCGCTGGCTGGCACCTCGTCCAACCGCGCGACAATCTCGCGCCACGGAATATGGATCGCACCGGCGATGGGGTTGGTCCCGAATGCCGCCGCATTGCGCACATCTATGAACTGCACCTGCGGCAACAGGTCTGCGGTCAGTTGGGCGGGCGCGATGATGCCTTCAGCCTCGGTCGCGAAATCCAGATATTCGGATAGCGCGCCCTCTAACTCCTGCGATTGCGCGGTGACGGGCAGCAACAGGAAAAGGGCCAACAGAACAACGCGCATGAAACCTCCACACCTCTCACCCGCAGACATTCGCTGAAATGAATATTTTGCGCAACCCCCTGTGATGCCTTGACCAACCGCGCCGGACCCGCCACCGAATAGTCACTATCCCAAAGAGGACCGCCATGACCGACTTCGCCCGCACCCGCGCCATGTTCGACCTGCCCGACGGTGTTATCTATCTTGATGGCAACTCGCTTGGCCCTCTGCCGCGCGCGGCAAAGGACCGTGTGGCGCGCGCCATTGCCGACGAATGGGGGCAGATGCTGATTACCGGCTGGAACAAGGCGGGGTGGATGGATCTGCCCGCGCGCGTGGGCGACCGTGTGGGGCGGCTGATCGGGGCCGCGCCCGGAACCGTGGTCATGGGCGATACGCTCTCGATCAAGGTGTATCAGGCGCTGGCCTCTGCGTTGGAATTGCGACCGGACCGGCGGGTGATCCTGTCGGACACCGGCAATTTCCCCTCGGACCTGTATATGGCGGAAGGGCTGTGCCGCACATTAGGGCCTGATTATGTGCTGAAAACCGTCGCGCCAGAGGCCGTCGAGGACGCCATTGACGATACCGTCGCCGTGCTGATGCTGACCGAGGTCGATTACCGCACCGGGCGTAAGCACGACATGGCAAACCTGATCGCACGCGCACACGCAGCGGGCGCGCTGGTGGTCTGGGATCTGGCGCATTCGGCGGGCGCGATCCCGGTCGATCTGGCGGGCGCGGATACCGATTTTGCCGTGGGGTGCAGCTATAAATACCTCAATTCCGGCCCCGGCGGCCCGGCCTTCATCTATGTGGCACCCCGCCTTGCCGACCATGTGCGCCCCGCGCTGTCGGGCTGGCTGGGTCACGAAGCGCCCTTTGCCTTTGATCTGGACTACCGCCCCGGCGCGGGGATCGAGCGGATGCGCGTGGGCACGCCTCCGGTGTTGCAACTCGCCGCGCTCGACGCCGCGCTTGATGTCTGGGACAGCGTGGATATGTCCGACCTGCGGGCGCGGTCGCTGGAGTTGCAGGGCATCTTTATCGAACGGGTTGAGGCCGCCTGCCCCATGCTGAGCTTGGCCACGCCGCGTGACCCTGCCCAGCGCGGCAGCCAAGTCAGCTTCCGCCACACCCAAGGCTATGCCATTATGCAAGCCCTGATCGCCGAAGGCGTGATCGGCGATTTCCGCGCGCCCGATATTTTGCGCTTTGGCTTCACCCCGCTTTACCTGTCGCCCGAGGATGTGACGCGCGCAGCCGATATCCTATGCGATATCATGGCCACAGGCCGCTGGGACCGCCCCGACTATCACGCACGATCCAAAGTCACCTGACCCGCGCCACAAGATTGCCGATTTTCGGTGCAATACCCTGCGCAAACAAGGCAAAAGGCCAGATACATCATGAGCGCAGGCACCGATCATACCCCACAGGCTCCCCGCAGTTTCGTGCAGAAAGTCATGCGCGGCGCGGCCTTCACCTCTGGCGGGTTCGTGCTCAGCCAAGGCTTGCGGTTCGCATCGAACCTGATCCTTGCACGGCTTTTGTTCCCCGAAGCCTTTGGGCTGATGGCGCTGATGGCGATGGTTCTGACGGGTCTGACCATGCTGTCGGATACCGGTGTTCCGCAATCCATCATGCAACACAAACGCGGCGATGACCCGGATTTCCTGAACACGGCATGGACCCTGAACCTGATGCGCGGGGTGTTCCTATGGCTTGTTGCCTGCGCGCTGGCATGGCCCGCAGCATGGCTTTACGAAGCGCCGGAACTCATGTGGATATTGCCGCTTGGCGGGCTGTCGCTGATCATGCTGGGCGCGGCCCCGACGCGGGTATTTTCGGCGCAGCGCCACCTGCAACTGGGGCGTATCATGGGGATCGAGCTTGCCTCGCAGGCCATTGGCATTGTTGTGATGGTGACATTGGCATGGATCTATCAGACCTATTGGGCGCTGGTCGCGGGTGTGCTTGTGACCGGGGCTGCAAAACTGCTGATGGAGTGGAGCTTGCTGGCAGGTACACGCAACCGGCTGGCGTGGGACAAGGCCGCGGGCAACGAGCTTTTGCGCTTCGGGGGCTGGATCATGCTCTCTTCGGCCTTCGGCTTCGTTCTGCTTCAGGGCGACCGCGCCATTCTGGGCGTGTTCCTGACGGTGGAGAAACTCGGCATCTACAATATCGCCTATTTCCTCGCCTTCTTTCCGGTGCTCATGGCCCATACGATGATGTCGAAACTGCTGATCCCATCCTACCGAGAGGCGTTTGCCGGACAAAACGGCGAACATGACCGCAAAATCCGTCGTATGCGCATGGGGCTAACCGGCGCGGTCATGGTTTTGTTGAGCATCATGGCGCTGATCGGGCCGGGGTTGATCGACCTGCTCTATGATGACCGCTACGCAGAGGCCGGACCAATTATCGTGATGATAAGCTGCGCGCAAATGCTGTCGCTGATCATGCTGACCTATGATCAGGCCGCGCTGGCACGCGGCGATTCGCAGCGCTTTTTCCGCGTCGTGGCCATCCGCGCCGTGGTCCAGACCGCCTGCTTTCTAGCGGGCGCAGCGCTGCTCGGTTTGCCCGGCGCGCTTTTGGGTCAGGCGATTGCGGCGGTTCTGGTTTATCCCGCTGTGGCGGCTCTGGCCCGCCATACCGGCGTCTGGGACAAGCGCCATGATGCGCTCTACACAGCGCTGGCGCTTTTGCCCATCGCCGCCGCGCTCAACCTGCATTGGGACAAGATTGCGCCGCTTCTGCCCTGACGCTTACGAAGTGGTAAGGAACCCTGCGCTACACCTGATCTCGGACCTGCAGAAGCGTTCGAATCGGAGTGTGCTGTGCCCCTTTCCAAAGTTGCACGACCCGGCCTGAAACCGTCCCGGCTGTGCTATATCGGCGCGGCCGGGCTGATGCTGCTGGTCTTTGCATGGCCCGCGCTGGCCCAAAGCGGGGCGGCCCTGTGCGACCGCGCCGCACAGAACGCCGCGCGCACCCATGGCGTGCCGCTTGACATATTGCGCACCGTGGCACTGCTGGAAACCGGGCGCAAACAGGGTGACAGGCTACGCCCGTGGCCATGGGCGCTCAATGCCGGCGGGACCAGCCATTGGCTCGACAGCAAAGCCGACGCCGCCGCAAAAGCACGGGCCATACTTGCAACCGGGCGGCGAAATCTGGATTTCGGCTGCTTTCAACTCAACTACCATTGGCATGGCGCGTCCTTCGCCTCGATCGAGGACATGCTCGACCCCGCGCAAAACGCCAATTACGCAGCGCGCTATTTACGGACGCATTTCCAGCGGCTGGGCGACTGGAAAGCGGCGGTCGGCGCTTATCATTCGCGCACACCCGAATATGCCGCGCGCTACCTTGCCCGCTATGAAACCGTCGCCAAACATCTTGGCCCATTACCGCAAACTGGATCCAACCCGCAGATGCCGCCTGCGCGCGCGCCAAACGGCTTTGTGCTGCTCGGCGGCGGTGGGCGCGGCGCGCTTGGCTCGCTCGTACCCGTCGCGGTCCTGGATGGTGCGGCCCCGCTTATCCCGCAATCGGGGGGGCCAAGATGAAGAAAATCGACCCAAAGACCCTGTTCCAGCCCACGATCCTGCTTGCGCTCGCGCTGATGGCCGTCATCGTGATGATGATCCTGCCCATTCCTGCATGGGCGCTCGACCTTGGGCTGGCCACGTCCTTTGCGTTGGCAATCTTGATGTTCACGGTCACGCTGTTCATCCAGCGCCCGCTCGATTTCTCGATCTTCCCGACCGTGCTTCTGGCATCGCTCATGCTGCGGCTGTCGCTCAATGTCTCCTCGACCAAGCTGATCATTGGCGAAGGGCATACCGGCACGAATGCCGCGGGCGGCGTCATCGAGGGGTTCGCCAATTTCGTCATGGGCGGATCGGTATTTCTGGGCGTCGTCATCTTCCTTGTGCTGCTGATCGTGAATTTCATCGTCATCACCAAAGGCGCGGGGCGCATGGCAGAGGTCGGCGCCCGCTTCGCACTGGACGGGATGCCGGGTAAACAGCTTGCCATCGACAGCGACATGTCGGCCGGTGCCATTGACCACACAGAGGCGAAACGCCGCCGCGAAACCGAACAGGCGGAAACCAATTTCTACGGCTCGCTGGACGGGGCGTCGAAATTCGTCAAGGGCGACGCGGTGGCGGGGCTGTTGATCACGCTTCTGAATATCGTGATGGGGCTGATCAATGGCACCATGATGCACGGCATGTCGCTGGGGGCCGCGTTCGAAACCTACGCCATTCTGACCGTGGGCGACGGACTGGTCAGCCAGATTCCTGCGGTGATCATCTCTATCGCGGCGGCGCTTTTGCTGGCCCGCGGCGGCGCGAATGGCGCGACCGACCTTCAGCTTTTTGACCAGTTGGGCCGCTACCCCTCGGCGCTGGCAACCGTTGGGGTTCTGATGGCGCTCTTCGCCTTCGTCCCCGGCCTGCCTTTCGTGCCCTTTATCGCGGGCGCGGTATTGCTGCTGGGCTTGGCTTATCTGGCCTACCAAAAGGCGGCCGCCCCCCCGGACACCGCGCCGCAACCAGACAGCGCGCCCGCCCCGGCACCCGGCTTGGGCGATGTGCTGGATCTGGACGAAATCCATGTCCAGTTCGCCCCCGACCTTGTGCCAATGGTGCTCGACCCCGGTTTGGGTCTGGATGCGCGCATCAGCAATATCCGCGCCCATGTCGCCCGCGAATTCGGGCTGATCCTGCCCGAAATCCGTCTGACGGATGAGGCGACCTTGCCCGCAGGCAGCTATGCCATTCTGATCCACGGGGTCGAACAGGCCCGCGACAGGCTGCGGCAAGACAAGGTTCTGGCCCTTATCGGCACCGACCGCACGCTCGACGCCCCCGGAGAGGATGTGTCGGAGCCGGTCTACCGCGCGCCCGCCCGCTGGATCGACAGCGCCGCACAAGAAGACGCCGCGCTTTCGGGCGCGACCGTTGTGGCCCCGATAGAAGTGCTGGCCACCCATCTGTTGGAGGTGCTGAAATCCAACCTCGGGCGGTTGTTGACCTACCGGAGCCTGAACCGCGTGCTGGATGAACTGGGCAGCCTGACCGATGCCACCCGCGCCGATGCCAACAAGCGCCTGCTGTCAGAACTGATCCCCGACAAGGTGCCCATGGACATGCTACTGGGCGTGCTGCGCCTGCTGCTGGACGAACGGGTGTCCATCCGCAACCTGCCGCTGATTCTGGAAGCGTTGGCCGAAATGCGCGGGGCTGGCCAGACGCCGGAAACGCTCTGCGAACATGTCCGCCAACGTCTGGGCTTTCAACTTGTGGCCCGGCTCAAGCGGCCCGACGGCACGGTGCCGCTGTTGCAGCTCGCACCGGAATGGGAAGAAATGTTCGCGACCTACCAGCTTTCGGGCGATCAGGGCAGTGCCGACATCGCCTTGCCACCAGAGGATTTCGGTCGCCTGACCACCGGTATCGCCGAAAAGCTGGCAGGTTTGGGCGCCAGCGGAATCAGCCCCGCGCTTGTCACCTCGTCGCGCCGCCGCCGGTTCCTGCGCACAGCGCTTGTGGCCAAGGGGTTGGTCGCTCCTGTGCTCAGCTACGAAGAAATCGGGTTCGAAGCGCGCCCCGCCCTTGTCGGAACAATCGCGGCATGAGCTCTGATCTGGTCGCAGCGCTCACCGGGCTTGGTGACAGCTTCGGCCCGACGCTGACCGCCGCGCTGGTGGTGTTCTTGCGCGTCGGGGCCATGATGGCCCTACTGCCCGCCTTTGGCGAGGCGGTGATCCCTCTGCGCGTGCGAGTGGCGCTGGCGCTCGCCTTCACGGCGGTGATAACCCCGGCCCTTGCCGCAGAGTTGCCCGCAGTGCCGCAGCAGCCCGTTGCACTACTCGGGCTCGTCGCGACCGAAACCTTGGCCGGCTTTGTGCTTGGCGCGGGCTTGCGCCTGTTCGTGATCGTGTTGCAGATCGCCGGAACCATCGCCGCACAGGCGACCTCTTTGTCGCAATTCTTCGGTGGCGCAGGGGTCGACCCACAACCCGCAATGTCGCAAATTCTGGTCATGGGCGGGCTGGCGCTGGCGGTCACGCTTGGCTTGCACGTTCGGCTGGCAGAGCTTCTGCTGCTGTCCTACCAGCTCTTCGCGCCCGGACAATTCCTTTCCCCCGCCGATACAGCAGATTGGGGCGTCGCACAGGTCTCGCAGGCGTTTTCGTTGGCGTTCACGCTGGCCATGCCCTTCGTCATCCTGTCGCTGGTATTTTATGTTGCACTCGGCGCAATCAACAAAGCCATGCCGCAGCTTATGGTCGCCTTCGTCGGCGCGCCTGCAATCACCTTTGCGGGGTTGGCGCTGCTGTTCATGACAGCCCCGCTAGTTCTGCCAATCTGGCATGACGCCTTCACAGCCTTCATCATGAACCCGACAGGCGGGCCACCATGAGCGAGGAAGACGCCACCGAAAAGGAATTCGAGGCCACAGAGCGCAAGCTGGACGAACAGCGCCGCAAGGGAGAGGTGCCGCGCTCGACCGACATCAACACGGCGGCGGCTTATCTGGGTCTATTGCTCGCTGCCGTTGCACTTGGGCAAACCAGCATCACACGTATTGGCAAGCTTGGCACCGTCCTGCTGGAACAGGCCGACAGCATCGCGGCCCAAACCAGCACGGGCGGCACCCCGATCATCGGCACCGTGCTTCTGGACACGGTCAGCGCCGCCCTACCCCTGTTCGCTGTGCCGTTTTTTCTGGTCTGGGCCGCGCTTTTTGCTCAGCGCGCGGTCATTTTCGCCCCCGAGAAGCTGCAACCCAAGCTGTCGCGCGTCTCGCTCATCTCCAATGCCAAAAACAAGTTCGGGCGCAATGGGCTGTTCGAATTCGGCAAAAGCACGGTAAAACTGGCAATCATTTCTGTCGTGCTCTGGGTGTTCTTGCTGCACGAATTGCCCGCCATACTGCGCAGCCTGTATCTGACACCTGCGGTCGCCTCGACCGAATTGATGCAGATGGTGCTGCGCTTTTTGCTGCTGGTCTTCGTGCTGTCCACGCTCATCGGGGCAGTGGATTTCTTCTGGCAGCGCGCCGAGCATCTGCGCAAGAACCGAATGTCGCACAAGGAGATGCGCGACGAGATGAAGAATTCCGAGGGAGATCCGCACGCCAAGGGCGAGCGCACGCGCCGCGGGCGCGAGATCGCCACCAACCAGATGCTTGCGGATGTGCCCGACGCCAGTGTGGTCATCGTGAACCCCGAACACTACGCGGTGGCGCTGAAATGGTCCGCGCTCGAGGCTGCGGCACCAATCTGCGTTGCCAAGGGCACGGACGAGGTCGCGGCGCGCATCCGCGAGCGCGCGCGCGACGCCGGGGTGCCGATCCACAGCGACCCGCCCACTGCGCGGGCGCTGCACGCAACGGTCAATATCGGGGCCGAAATCGACGCCCGACATTTCGCCGCCGTCGCTGCCGCGATCCGCTTTGCAGAGGCAATGCGCGCCAAAGCCGCCAAAGGGCGTTGGGCATGACACGCGGGCGACACGCACAGCTGTCTTTGCTGGCAGGCTTGATCCGCGACCGTGAACTGGCACGTTTGGGCCGGCTGGCACGCGCGCGTCAGGACATGGCAGCGCGTATCGCAAAACTGTCAACGCGGGTCGAGATTTCGGACGATCCAGCGCTGAATGCCGCGAGGCTGGCGCATGCCCGCTGGGCAGAGCAGCAGCGCATACGCCTGAACCAGACCTTAGCCCGCCAAAGCGCTGCGGTCGCCGAGCAAAAACCAAGGGCCGCGCGCGCCCTTGGCCGCACATTAGCGCTGCAAAAACTGGCCGCGCGCAAACCCTAGGCCGGTCAGCCGATCACCCACTCACCCTTGCGCATCAGCGGTACAGGGTCCATGTCCGCGCGCATACCGTCGACATCCGTGCGCCCGTCGCCGATCATCCAATCCACATGGATCAGGCTTTTATTGCCGCCGCGCGCCGCGATATCTTCGGGCGTCAAGTCACTGCCCTCCAGACAAGAGGCGTAGCATTGCCCCATGGCAATATGCGAGGCGGCGTTTTCATCAAACAACGTGTTGTAAAACAGATGCCCGCATTGCGACACGGGAGAGCTGTGCGGCACCAACGCCACCTCGCCCAAACGCGCCGCGCCCTCATCTGTTGCGATCATCTGCGACAAAACATCCTGTCCGCGCGCTGCACGCGCCTCGACCGCGCGTCCGGCTTCGAACCGCATCTCGATCCCCTCTATCAGCGTTCCCTGATGCGACAGCGGTTTTGTCGCACGCACCACGCCGTCCACTTTGCCCGCATGCGGGGTCGTGAACACCTCTTCGGTCGGGATATTGGGGTTGCAGGTCACACCGTTGCGCGCGCGGCTTGCGCCGCCCTGCCAGAAATGCCCCTCTGCCAGCCCGATGCGCAGATCGGTGCCCTGCCCGGAAAACTGCAACGCGTCGAAACGCGCCGCGTTCAACACCTCACAGCGCTTGGCCAATGCAGCATTATGCGCGCTCCAGGCGGCGACCGGGTCCTCCTGATCAATACGCGCGGTCTGCGCGATAGACTGCGCAAGCCGCGCCAACGCCTCTGCGGGGGGCAGGTCGGGAAAAATGCGCGCAGCCCACGCAGGCGTCGGGCAGGCCATGATTGACCAGTTGATGCGAAAATCAGAGATATGCATCAGCGCGGGTCGATATGCGGCCGCGTTGGCACGGTTGGCACGACCAACGCGGGCGCTGTCCTGATCGGACAACAAAAACGGATCCTCACCCACAAGCGCCAGTCGGGCGGCGCCGTTTTCATAGGCCTGCGCCATCCCGTCATAAAGCCATGCCGGCGCGTGGTCGAACCCCGCATCATGGCCATGCGCATATCGCGCGCGCGCGATGTCGCCATCGCTCAGGATGGGCGTGACCAGGCGTGCGCCCGCGCTGTAGGCTTCGGCCGCAATCGCCCGCGCCAGCGGCAAAGCCGCGGTCGGCGCGGTCATGACCAATTCCTGATCGGGTTGCAGGTTCAATCCCACCCGCACCGACAAGCGGGCCAGTGCCGCCATCATGTCAGGTTCCAGTTCGGTCGCGTCACGCATTCCAGCCTCCATTCTTTTGCGAAAGCTGGGCCAAGCAGCGGGTGGGGTCAAGCGCCGTTGCGCAGGATATTCGTGATCAACACTTCAAAGACGACCCGGCGGCCCATGACCTGCGTTGCCGCTTCCAACAGGGACTTTCGCAACAGTGCCATATTGTTGCTCGAGGTGAACATCCCCTCGAACCCGCCGATATTGGCATGGTCGAACAGAATTTGCAGCATTCGGTCGCGCAACAAGGGTTCTTTGTCAGCGACCGCCAAGTTTGCGGTATCGTCAATCTCCAGCGCAAGTTCGATCACGATAATAGAGGTGACGCTGCCCTGCTCGACAATCGGCACCAGGAACTGGCCCTCCAGCACATAAAGCTCGGTCACGGGCGCGTCTATGGGCGGCGGGGGTGCTGCGCCATCCTCGCTAGGCGGTTCGGGCGCGGGCCGCAAAGCAAAGCCCGCCCCAACGCCCCCACCAAGGCCCAGCAGAATCAACACGATAGGAAGGATCTTGGCCATGGTGCCCTCTTTCAAAGCCCCTCAGAAAGGCGTGACAATCTCAAGGATCTGCGCCCCGTAGCGAGGTTGCTGCATGCTGGAGATGACGCCCCGCCCGCCATAAGAAATGCGTGCATTCGCGATCTTGTCGTAGCCGATCTCGTTCTTGCGCGAGATATCTTCGGGGCGCACATAGCCGGTCACAAGCAGCTCTCGCAGCTCGTGGTTAACCCGGACTTCCTGCCGCCCTTCGATGCGCATGATGTTGTTGGGCAGACGTTCGACCACGGTCGAGGCGACGCGCAGGGTCAGTTGCTCGTTGCGGCTGACACTGCCATTGCCGGAAAAATCGCTGGCCCCTTCGGTGCTGGCTCCCGCCGCAATGCTAAGGCCGCCCGGCAAACGCCGGTCGATCGCTTCGGGTATCCCGAACAGTGACGGGCCCGCCATACTGGTAGAGCCCGACCGCCCGCGCGCCGTGGAATTCGAAATTTGCGCACTGTCGTCGATCTCGATGACCACGGTCAGAATATCACCCGGACCAGAGGCGCGGCGGTCGCCCAGCAGCGACCGTTGTCCTGCCGACCAGAGCGATGCGCGGTCCGGCGGCGCTTCGGCCGTTGCCTCTTCGGGCAAGGGCATCCGGTAGAGTGCAGCATGCTCAAAGCTGTCCTCGGGCGCGGTGAAAGCGGGGGCGCGGCCCACTTCGGACAACGGCTCGCAAGCCATGAGAGACAGGCACGAAAGGCAAATCAGGACAGGTCGCATCGGCATTCCTTTGTTGGGGCAAAGCGGGCAGTCATGGGGCGAGCATCCCGCCGACCTCGACCTGCCCGAAACTGGTCACGCGCGCCTGAACGGATTGGCGCGACGTGCTGTTCATGACCGTCACACTGTCGCCCAGCGCCGCGCGACCCAGCGCGCGCCCCTCGGACAAAATGGTCAACCCGCCCTGACGGTAGATCATGACGACGGTCTCGTTGCGCTCGACCACCGCTGCGGGGCCAAGGTCGGCCAGTCGCACGGGGCGGCCCGGATAGATGGCAACGCGCGCTTCCAACCCCACGACCTGCATGGGGTCGCTGGCAACCCCTGGCTGCGACCCGCGCTGCACCTCGACATCGACGGCGCGCAACACCTCGGCGGGACGGATAAGCCGGGTCGCGACCAGCGCATCGGCAAAAGCGGGCCACGGCAGGATAAGCGCCAGAAGCAACAGTTTCATCAGCGCACCTGCGCCGTTGCGCCCATCATCTGGTCTGCCGCCGTGATGACCTTTGCGTTCAATTCGTATCCGCGCTGCGCCTTTATGAGTTCAGTCATCTCGCGCACCGGATCGACGGAACTTTCTTCCAGATATCCCTGGCGCAAGGTGCCAAGCCCGTCCTGCCCCGGCACGCCCTGAATGGCAGGCCCAGAGGCTTCGGTTTCGAGAAACAGGTTCGAGCCGATCGCCTCCAGCCCCTTTTCATTGGTGAAATTGGCAAGGTTCAACTGCCCCAGCCGTTGCGGCTGCACATTACCGATGAAATAGGCGTATATCTCGCCCTCGGAATTTACCGACAGGTCGCGCGCATCATTGGGGATGACGATGCCCGGCGCGACCTCATACCCTTCGGAATTGACAATCAGGCCGTCGCCCGTGCGCTTTAGGCCGCCGTCACGGGTAAAGGCGGCCTCTCCACTCGGCAGGGTCACTTGCAAATAGCCCTTGCCCTCTATTGCGACATCCAGATCGTTGCCGGTATAGGTTGATGCCCCTTGCTGCATTTGCATGCTGACCGCCGCCGGACGCACGCCAAGACCCACCTGCACACCAGTGGGCAGCACGGTGCCATCGGCGGCAGTGATAGCGCCGGCGCGGGCGAATTGCTGGTAGTGCAGATCGGCGAATTCGGCGCGGCGGGCGTTGTAGCCCGTGGTGCTCATATTCGCGAGGTTGTTGGAAATCGTATCGACGCGCATTTGCTGTGCGGTCATGCCGGTTGCGGCAATTTGCAGGGCTTTCATTCGGACCTCCGGTTCGGGTTAACGGCCAAGCGTCTGGATGACGCCCTTGATCCGTTCATCTTCGCGTTGCATCAGGCTTTGACCCCTCTCATAGGCGCGCTGCACGTCGATCATGCGCGACATCTCCAGCATCGGGTCAACATTCGAGTCCTCCAGAAACCCTTGCAGGATTTGCGGCGCTTCGACCGGGATAACCTCTCCCTCAACCGCGAACAGGGTGCCCGCGGCGCGTGTCATTGTAACGGGGTCTGCGGGCGCAAAGACGCCGACCTGCCCGATTGGTGCGCCATCCGCCGAGAGGGTGCCATCGCGCGCCAGACTGACATCACGGGCATCGGGGGGAACGAAAATTGGCCCACCGCCCAGATCCAGCAGGCGGTGGCCGTCGGGATTGACCAATTCACCCGCCGCATTCGGCGTAAACAGCCCCGCACGCGTCAGCCGCGGGCCTTGGGCGGTTTCAAGCTGAAAGAACCCGTCGCCTTCGACCGCGAAATCGAACCGGCCATTGGTTTGCGACAGCGCGCCCTGTATCTGGATGGTCTGGCGGGTATTGCCCAGCGCCATGGAGACCGACGGTTCCGTCTGCCCCATTCCGACCACGTATTCCGAAAACAGCACGCCTTCCTTGCGGTAGCCCGTGGTCGCGGAATTGGCGATGTTATGCGCCACCACCTGCAATTCGCGGCGCAAGCCCGACATGCGGGTAAGCATGACATAAGATGCGTTGTCCATGCTCAGCCCCCCGCGATCAGTGGCAGGATTTCATCGTGCAAAAACCCGACCAGAGTGGCGGTCATGAAACTCATGGACGCCCAGAAAACCAGAACGATGGCCAGCAGCTTTGGCACGAATGTTAGCGACATCTCCTGAATCGAGGTGAGCGCCTGAAACAGCCCGACACCCACGCCCGCCACCAATGCCGCGCCAAGGATGGGGGCTGAAATCAGCGTGCCGATCCATAGGCCCTGACGGAGCGTGTCGAAAAAGATCACCTCATCCATCGCGTCAGACCGGCATGCGCAGAATTTCAAGATACGCCTCGACCACGCGGTCGCGCACGCTGACGGCGGTTTGCACCGCCAGCTCGGTATCGGCCAGCGCCTGCACCAGCGCATGCGGGTCGGCACCGCTGACCATGGACGCGGTCGCGGCCTGTTCAGACGCTTGCAAGCCCGAGACGAAACTGCCCATGGCTTGCCCGAAAGCCGCTTCGGCGCGCGGCTGCGGCGCGCCGGGTTGGGCCGCGTCGCGGGCACGGTCATAGCCGTTAATGGCCAGAGATGAGGGAATTTGCATGGTTCAATATCCTTTGGTTAACGGCGCAACAGGTCGAGCAGGCTTTGCGACATCTGCCGCGCCTGATCGAACATCGCCAGATTGGCCTCGTAGCTGCGCCCGGCCTCGCGGGCATCGGCCATTTCGACCATCGTGTTCACGGTGGAGCCCCGGTAATACCCGTCCTCATCGGCGAGCGCGTGGCCGGGGTCGTAGATGCGCGGCAGCTCGCCCCGGTCCAGTTGCACCGGGCCTGCGGCCACAGTGGTCACATGGCGCGCACGGTCCAGTTGGGCGGTGAAGTCGATGGTTTTGCGCCGGTAGCCCGGCGTGTCGGCATTTGCGATATTCTCGGTTACATGGCGCATGCGGCGCGATTGCGCATCCATGCCCGACGCGGCGATGGCGAATGTGGAAAACAGGTCTGCCATGATCCCCCCTATCGCCCGAGCGCCGTGCGCAGGATACCGCGCGCAGAGCCATAGACCGCAAGCGCCAGATCGTGCGATTGACGGGTTTCGGCGGCGCGCATCATCTCACGCTCCAGCGACACGCTATTGCCGTTGGGGGACATGGTATCGGCGGTCTCGGACAGCCGCGCGGCGGGCATATGTTGCAACCGACCCGCGCGCATTGCGTCCATCACGCCCGATTGTTGCAGATAGGCGGCAAACGGCGCCACGTCCCGGGCGCGGTAGCCCGGCGTGTCGGCATTTGCCACGTTTTGCGAGATCACGACCTGACGCTCCGCCGCGTGGCGCGCCATGGCCTGTGACAGCCGCATGATGGCTGGTGTGTCTAACATGAGGGCTTCTCCCGTCATTGCGATACACAAAGCTTTAAGCCTGATTCGCTTAATGTTCGGTAAGCAAGAACGCGAATCTGGTTGGAGGATCATGGAACAGATCGAAAAACTGCGGGCCGCTGTTGCCGGGTTGCGACCGGTGCGCCTGTTCGGCCGCGTGAGCGAAAGCCACGGGCAATGCGTGGTGCTGGCGGGGCTGGAGCAAGATGCGCGGCTGGGCGATTGGGTCGCGCTGGAACCCGCGCGCGGCGCCCCGATCGGCGGCGAGGTGGTGAAGCTGGAAGGCGATGCCGTCCACGTCTTCCCCAATGGGGAGCCCTCGGGGCTGGCCTTGGGCGACCGCGCGGAACTGGTCGGCCCGCGCCATCTGGCCCCCGATGACAGCTGGATCGGACGTGTGATAGACCCGTTCGGCCAGCCGCTGGACGGGCGACCACTGGCCGCGGGTGCGCGCCCCCGCCCGGTGACGGCCCCGCCGCCTGCGCCCGCGCGGCGGGGTCGGCTTGGCCAACGGCTCGACACGGGCATGGCCGTGTTCAATACGTTCCTGCCGCTGGTCCAAGGCCAGCGCATCGGCCTGTTTGCCGGTTCGGGCGTGGGCAAAACCATGCTGCTAGGCAATTTCGCACGGCTGGTGGAGGCCGATGTCGTGGTCATCGGGCTGATTGGAGAACGCGGCCGCGAATTGCGCGAGTTCGTCGAGGATGTGCTGGGCGAGGACGGGCTGAAACGCGCGGTCATTGTGACCGCCACGTCCGACCAGCCCGCGCTGACCCGCAAACGCTGCGCCGAAGCCGCGATGGCCGTGGCCGAACATTTCCGCGATCAGGGCAAGCATGTGCTGCTATTGGCCGACAGCGTCACACGCATGGCCGAAGCGCACCGCGAAGTGGCCCTTGCCCGCGGCGAAAGTGCCAGCTTGCGGGGCTTTCCCCCGTCGCTGTCGCACCGCATTATGGCGCTGGCGGAGCGCGCAGGGCCGGGCGCAGACGGGGTGGGCGCGATCACCGCGATTTTCACGGTTCTGGTCGCCGGGTCTGACATGGAGGAACCGGTGGCCGACATCCTGCGCGGGGTGCTGGATGGTCATGTCGTCATGGACCGCGCCATCGCCGAGCGCGGGCGGTTTCCGGCGGTGGATGTGCTGCGCTCTGTCAGCCGGTCGCTGCCGCGCGCGGCCAACCCCGAGGAAAACGCACGCCTTTCCGAAGGCCGGCGCCTTTTGGGCGCCTATGACCGGTCAGAGGTGATGATACAGGCGGGGCTGTATGAGGCGGGATCGGACCCGTTGGTTGACCGCGCCGTGGCTGTCTGGCCGGCGCTGGATGCGTTTATGGGCGAAATGGCCCCGCATGGGGTGCGCGGGGCATTCGCGAAGCTTGCGCAATGCCTGGAGCCGCCCACAAAGGGCTAAGAGAGGGGTTTTCCCTTGGCCGCGATAGGTCTACACCCGTGATCGAAACAGGGTTCATGAGGGCATAGATGGCGCGCATCCTGATTACATCGGCCTTGCCGTATATCAACGGTATCAAGCATCTGGGCAACCTTGTGGGCAGCCAGTTGCCCGCCGATCTGTATGCGCGCTACATGCGGGCGCGCGGGCACGAGGTGATGTTCATCTGCGCCACCGACGAGCATGGCACACCCGCCGAACTGGCCGCCGCCAAAACCGGGCAGCCCGTGGCCGCCTATTGCGCCGAAATGCACGACACGCAGGCCGAACTGGCGCGCGGGTTCCGGCTGTCTTTCGACCATTACGGGCGCTCGTCCAGCCCGCAGAACCACGCTTTGACACAGCATTTGGCCGCCAAGCTGGGAGAGGCCGGGCTGATCGAGGAAGTGAGCGAAAGCCAGGTCTATTCGATCACCGATGGCCGCTTCCTGCCCGACCGCTACATAGAGGGCACCTGCCCCAATTGCGGCTATGAGCGCGCGCGCGGCGATCAGTGCGAAAACTGCACCAAGCAGTTGGACCCGACCGATCTGGTCAACCCGCGCTCTGCCATTTCCGGCGCGACCGATCTGGAGGTGCGCGAAACCAAGCACCTGTTCCTGCGGCAATCCACGCTGCGTGACCGATTGGACCAGTGGATCGACAGCCAGAACGGCTGGCCGGTGCTGACCACGTCCATTGCCAAGAAATGGCTGCATGACGGCAACGGCTTGCAGGACCGGGGCATCACCCGCGATCTGGATTGGGGCGTGCCCGCACAGTTTGACGGAGCACCCTGGCAGGGCATGGACGGCAAGGTGTTCTATGTCTGGTTCGACGCGCCCATCGAGTACATCGCTGCCACCGCCGAATGGGCCGAAGCGCAAGGCTTGGATGACTGTGCATGGCGGCGCTGGTGGCGCACCGACGACGGGGCCGATGATGTGCGCTATGTGCAGTTCATGGGCAAGGATAACGTGCCGTTCCACACGCTCAGCTTTCCGGCCACGCTGATGGGGTCGGGCGAGCCTTGGAAGATGGTCGATTACATCAAGTCCTTTAATTACCTGAACTATGATGGCGGACAGTTTTCCACGTCCTTGGGGCGCGGCGTGTTCATGGATCAGGCCCTGTCGCTGCTGCCCGCCGATTACTGGCGCTGGTGGCTTTTGTCCCACGCGCCCGAAAGCTCGGATGCGGAATTTACGTGGGAGAACTTCCAAGCCTCGGTCAACAAGGATCTGGCCGATGTTCTGGGCAACCTTGCCAGCCGCGTGACGAAATTCTGCCGCTCGAAATTTGGCGAGGTGGTGCCCGATGGCGGGACATACGGCCCGCGCGAGGCGCAGTTGATCACGGACCTGACCACCCGCCTGCGCGCCTATGAGGAGCGTATGGAAGGCATGGACATCCGCAAATCTGCCACCGAATTGCGCGCGCTCTGGGTGCTGGGCAACGAATACCTGCAAGATGCCGCACCGTGGTCGACCTACAAGACAGACCCGGAACAAGCGGCGGCGCAGATCCGGTTGGCGCTGAACCTGATCCGTGTCTACGCGATCATCTCGCGCCCGTTCATCCCCGACGCAGCCGCAAGCCTGATGGCGGCTATGGGCAGCGACGACTGGGCATGGCCCGACGATCTTGGCGCGGCTTTGGATGCTTTGCCCGCCGGTCATGCCTTTGCGGTGCCGGAGGTTCTGTTCGCCAAGATCACTGACGAGCAGCGCACCGATTGGGAAACCCGGTTCGCGGGTGCGCGATAGCGCGAAAAACCCCGCGCACCGAACAAAACACCGGCGAATCCGGTTGACACGCGCGGGCTGACCAGTAGAAGGTAGGTTCAAGAATTTGCGGTCAGGGCGCGCGTAGCGTCGACGGACCGGTGCAGGAGAGAATGACATGGCGAAGCCAACCACCATCAAGATCCGTCTGAACTCGACCGCGGGGACCGGGCATTTCTATGTAACCAAGAAAAACGCCCGCACCATGACCGAGAAGATGGCCGTGCGCAAATACGACCCCGTTCTGCGCAAGCATGTTGAATACAAGGAAGGCAAGATCAAGTAATCTTGCACCCGCCTTGGCAATTTGAAAGCCGCGCCATTTGGCGCGGTTTTTTTATGATCCGGGGCGCGACATCAGCGTCAGGACCGTCACGATCAGCGCAAATGTTATCGCGCCATCCAGCAGGAAAGCTGCACCGGAATGCAGCGCGGCTAGGGCCGACACAGCAGCACTCTGCGCCAGCAGCGCCAGTGCCAGCAACACCGCCAAAACCGACGCCGCACCTGCCTGCGCAGGCGACCACACTGCGCGCAAGGCCAAACGCTCACCGCCTGCGGCGCGCGCAACCACGATCCCAAAGCAAAGCACCAGCGATAGCGAAACCGCGTCGGCGGCAAAGACTGCCTGCCTTGGCACCCACCCCAGCACAAGCGGCAAAAAGGGTATGGCGGCCAGCGCGCTTAGCGCCGCACCCTGCCCCCAATAGCGCAACGCCAGTTTTGGTGACAGCGGCGCACGCGCGCCGAAATAGATTGCGCGGTGCCACAAAAGTCCCATGACCGCGAGCGCAAGGCCCAAAGCCACCCGCACCGCAAGCTCTGGCCCGACAGGTGCTGCGGGCGGCAGATCGGGCCAGACCTGCCCAGTGGCTTGCACGCTCAGCCACGCCTTCAGCGCCATGGCCAACAGGAAGGGCGGCAATAGCAGGCGCCGGACCTGGCGGGGCTTTGCGACG
Organism: Roseinatronobacter ekhonensis; assembly: GCF_900499075.1. Lineage (GTDB taxonomy): Bacteria > Pseudomonadota > Alphaproteobacteria > Rhodobacterales > Rhodobacteraceae > Roseinatronobacter > Roseinatronobacter ekhonensis. Next base: position 117,087 of record NZ_UIHC01000003.1, read on the forward strand.
ATAATGCGCCACGCGCCGCGCAGGTGCGTCAGGCTTTGAAACATGCGGTTTCCAATGAAAAAGGGCCGGTCAAACGACCGGCCCTTACCTTACTCTCAGACGGTTTATTCTTGCTGACCCATGAACATCAGCAGGAACTGGAACATGTTCAGGAAGCTGATGTAGAGCGACAGAGCACCGTCAATCGCGGCCTTGTCCAGCCATTCCTGATCGCCTGCCATGGCGTGCTGGACATACTCGCTCTTGATCTGCTGCGTGTAGAACGCGGTCAGACCGGCGAAGATCAGAACACCGATGGCCGAAATGGCGAACATCATGGCCGGGCTTTGCAGGAAGATGTTGACGATCATCGCAACGAGCAGGCCGATCACACCCATAATCAGGAAGGTGCCCATGCCGGACAGGTCCTTCTTGGTGGTGTAGCCATAAAGGCTAAGACCGCCAAAGGCGATGGCCGTCACAAGGAAGGTCTGCGCGATCGAGAAGCTGGTGAAGACCAGAAAGATCGAGCTGAGCGACAAACCGATGGCTGCAGCAAAGATGAAGAAGCCAAGCTGCACACCAGCTGCCGACGCCCGGCGCATCAGCGCACCCCAGCCGAACAGGATGAAGGCCAGTGGCGCGAACATGATGACCCAGCGCAGAGGCGACATGTAGATCGCGCTACCCAACCCGTTGAGGTAGGTGCCATTTGGCAGTTGGGCGGCGGCCGCCGACGGGTCGGTCGTCGTGGCCAGCCCTGCGATGGCCCAAGCTGCGGCCCCGGTAATCAGCATGCCCACGGACATGGTGCCGTAGACCTTGTTCATGTGGGCGCGTAGCCCGGTGTCGATCTGTTCAGCGCGAGCGCCGCTTACCTGCGCGCGCATCGTGTTGAAATCTGCCATTGCGTCCTCCGTTGGCGAAATACATGCGGTGATGGATCACCTTGCGATAAGATATTTGCATGATGGGCGCGGTTTTCAAGCAAAACCGGAGTCAAACACACAGGATTTCGGGAAATTCGATAAAGCCTGATTAAATCGTGATGACGATTTTCCCGGTAGAACGGCGGCTGCGCAGCAATTCCAGCCCGTCTGCGGCCTGCTCCAGCGGCAGCGTGTGGCTGATATGCGGGCGCAGGCTGCCACTGTTATACCAGCCGAACAGCGTGGCGATAGAGCCGGTCATCACCTGGGGCGCAAACCGCAGATACGCCCCCCAATACAGACCGATCACGCTCAGGTTCTTGACCAAAAGCACGTTCGCGGGAAACGCGGGCGGTGTGCCACCTGCAAAACCGATGGCCAGAAACCGGCCTTCGGGGTGTAGCGCGCGCATGGCAGGCGTGGCCAGCGGCTCTCCGATCGCGTCATAGATGACATGTGCGCCGCCCAGTGCCTTCAATTCGGCGCGCAGGTCGAACCCGTCCGCACCGCTATCCAGACAGACCTCTGCGCCCGCGCGCTCGGTCACCGCCAGCTTGTCGGCCCCGCGCGCGACGGCCACAACCCGCGCGCCCATCCGCGCGCCGATTTCAACCGCGGTCAACCCGACGCCGCCCGCCGCGCCCAAAACGACCAACGTTTCGTCCGGTTGCAAATTTGCGCGATGCGCAAGCGCCAGATGCGAGGTGCCATAGGCAACCAGAAACGCCGCGGCATCGGGAAAGGGCATGGACGCAGGCATGGTCGCGCACATCTCGGCACGGCAAACCGCATACTCGGCCAAGCCGCCCTGCCCCGTAAACGCCGCGACACGGTCGCCGGGTTTGAACGTGCTGACGCCGTCGCCGATGGCGTCAACCGTGCCAGCCAGTTCCATGCCGACCGTATATGGGGGCGCGACTTTTTCCTGATATTTACCTTGCATCATAAGCAGATCGGCAAAATTCAACCCGCATGCGGCGACCCGGATGCGCAACTCATCGGGCCCCGGCGCGGGCATCTCCACTTGCTGGAGCTGCGGGGTCGATTCGTAGGCGGCAAGGCGAAAGGCGCGCATCGTGATCCTCTGGGCTTTTGCGACAGCGTGCCGTGCTGCGATTGCGTAAGCAAGCGCCAAACTGCCGCGCGCGAATTGCGCATTCCGCAACTCTCTTTAAGGTTGTTTTGCAAATTGCAATGCGAAATGCGAAACAATCCAACAAGCGCGCCGGAAAGCGTCTTTTTACACTTCTCGGCTAAAAAAAGCGCAATCGTGCAACTGCGGGTGGTGCAGATGCGTAGCCAAGTAAGAAACCAGCCCGCTGCGTATGAGTAACATTGCACAAAGAGGACGAGATGACACACCCCGTAGACCGCCATGTTGGGCAGCAAATGCGCCATCGGCGCTGGATGATTGGGATGACCCAGCAACAACTGGCCGATGCCGTTGGCATCCGGTTCCAGCAAATCCAAAAATACGAAACCGGCGCGAACCGTGTTTCGGCCTCGCGGGTGTGGGATATCGCCGCCGCGATGGAAGTGCCGGTCAGCTTCTTTTTCGAGGGGCTGGAGAGCAGCGAGGATACTGCTGACGCCTCTGCCGCCGATATGATGGGCAGCAAGGAAACGCTCGACCTGTTGCGCACCTACTATGCCATCCCGGAAGCCCAGCGCCGCCGTCTGTTCGATCTGGCCCGCGCGCTGGGGGATGCGGCCTGAACGGCTTGCATCCGCTTGCGGCACAGTTAGAACTGGCGGATCTCCGTTTACTTGGACTTCCGCCATGCGCCGCACCGATCTGACATTGCAAGACCATCGCGACCTGCTGGCGTTGTGCGACCGGCTGGCAGATGCCGCGCGCGCGCAAACGCTGCGGCATTTTCGGGCACCCGGCCTGACGGCAGAGACAAAGCTCGCAACCGGGTTTGACCCGGTGACGGTTGCCGACCGCGCCGCAGAGGCCGCGATTCGTGAAATCTTGGCCGCCGAACGCCCTGATGATGCCATCTTGGGCGAAGAATACGGCCCAAGCCCCGGCACCAGCGGGTTGCAATGGGTGCTTGACCCGATCGACGGCACCCGCGCCTATATCAGCGGCACGACCACATGGGGCGTGCTGATCGCGCTGGCCGATGCGGATGGGCCGTTTTTGGGCGTGATCGACCAGCCCTACACGCAGGAACGCTTTGTCGGCGGGCTTGGCGTGGCAGAACTGCATGGCCCGCGCGGCACGGTCGCATTGCAGGCACGCGGTACGACGGCGCTGGATCAGGCGATCCTGTTTTCGACCTTTCCCGAAATCGGAACGGCGAAAGAGCGCACGGCGTTTCAACGTGTGTCGCAGGCCTGCAAGCTGACCCGCTATGGCATGGACTGCTACGCCTATGCGCTTCTGGCGGCGGGCCATATCGACCTTGTGATAGAAGCGGGGCTGAACAGCTATGACATCTGCGCGCCCATCGCCGTGATAGAGGCGGCGGGCGGCATTGTGACCGACTGGCAGGGCGGTCCGGCGCATGATGGCGGGCAAGTGTTGGCGGCGGCAAACGGACCGTTGCACGACGCCGCTCTGAAAATGCTGCAAAGCCCCTCTTGACCTTCCTGCTTGTGGAAGCCCCATATCCCCAATAACCAAGGTTATGGGTGACGCATGACGACGCAAACGGCCGCCGAGGATCATGTCTCTGAACTGGGGTTCGGGGTGGAAAAGCTAAGCTGTGCGGGCTGTGTCGGGCGCGCGGAACGCGCGCTGGCGGACGTGCCCGGCGTTGTTTCCGCGCAGATCAATCTGGCCAGTCACCGCGCTGAAGTCGCGCTTGCACCCGATGCCAATGTGACCGACCTGCAAACCGCTTTGCGCCGCGCAGGCTATCCCATGCGGACAGAGACGCTGGAATTCGAGGTCGGCAACATGTCCTGCGGCAGCTGCATCACACGGGTCGAACAAGCCCTGACCGTCCAGCCCGGCGTGCTGCGCGCCAGTGCCAACCTGACCACGGGCCGCGTGCAGGCCGATGTGCTGGATGCGGGGCAAGCCGCCAATCTCGCACAGGCTTTGACCGCGTCAGGGTATCCGGCCAGCCCCGTCAGCCAAACCAGCAGCCCAGACACGACCGCGCGTCAGGCCGCAGAGGCCCGTACGCTTTCGCGGCGCTTCTTTGTGGCGCTGGCGCTGACGCTGCCGGTGTTCATCGTGGAAATGGGCGGGCATCTGTTGCCGCCCTTTCACCACTGGGTGTTGCACACAATCGGGCAAACCCCGCTTTGGCTGGGGCAGTTCATTCTGTCCAGCTTGGTGCTGATCTTTCCGGGGCGTGCGTTCTATACAAGCGGACTGCCTGCGCTGGCACGCGCAGCCCCCGACATGAACAGCCTTGTCGCCATTGGCACACTCGCCGCTTGGGGCTATTCCAGCGTGGCCTTGTTCGTGCCGACCCTGCTGCCCGAAAACGCGCAAGCGGTGTATTTCGAGGCCGCCGCCGTCATCGTGACCCTCATCCTGTTGGGCCGCTGGCTGGAAGCGCGGGCGCGCGGGCGCACGGGTGCGGCAATCGCGCGTTTGATGGATATGCAGCCGCGCCACGCACGCAAGGTGCAGGACGGGCAAGAGTATAAGGTCGCGCTGGATGACATCGTCCCCGATGACGTGCTCCGCCTGCGCCCCGGCGAAAGACTGGCCGCAGATGGGGTGCTGGCCACGGATCATGCGTTGCTGGATGAAAGCATGATCACCGGCGAACCCCTGCCCTGCGCAAAGGACACAGGTGCAAAGCTGGTGGGCGGCACCATCAACGCGGGCGACGCGTTTGATATGCGTGTGACCGCGACCGGCGGGCAGACCGTTCTGTCGCAGATCATCCGCATGGTCGAACGGGCGCAGGGCGCGAAACTGCCGGTGCAGGCCCTTGTCGACAAGGTGACGATGTATTTCGTCCCCGTGGTCATGGCGGTGGCGGCGCTGACGGTGGCGGTCTGGCTGGCCTTTGGCGCAGGTGCTAACCTTGCGCTGGTTGCGGGTGTGTCGGTGCTGATTATCGCTTGCCCCTGCGCGATGGGGCTGGCCACACCGACATCGGTGATGGTGGGCACGGGCCGCGCGGCGGAACTGGGCGTGCTGTTTCGCAAGGGAAGCGCCTTGCAAAGCCTAGAAAAGGTCCGTGTCGTGGCGTTTGACAAGACCGGCACGCTGACCGAAGGGCGGCCGAGCCTGACGCGGATCGTGGCCTTGGGCGATATGTCCCAAGACACCGCCCTCGGGCTGGCCACCGCGTTGGAGCGCGATTCCGATCACCCGATCGCGACCGCGCTGCGCGATGCCGCCACAGAACAGGGCGTGCCCGTGCCGAGGGCGCAGACCGTGAAATCCCTGACCGGGCTGGGCCTGCGCGGAGATATCGACGGCAAGAGCGTGCTGCTGGGCGCCGCACGATTGATGCAGGCCGAGGGCGTCGCCGTCGATGCGCTGGACCAAGCCGCGACCGATGCTGCGCAACAGGGCGAAACACCCTTTTTCCTTGCCGTCGATGGCGTGGCGGTGGCGCTTGTCTGTGTCGCAGACCGCCCGCGCGCGGGCGCGGCGCAGATGGTCGCAAACCTGCATGCCCGCGGGCTGCAAGTGGCCATGATCTCTGGCGATGCCCACGCGACCGCCAATGCCGTGGCGCGCGATCTGGGCATTGACCATGTCACCGCAGAAGTGATGCCCAAAGCCAAGGTGACAGCCCTGCAAGAGTTGCGCGCCGCGCATGGCGCCGTGGCCTTTGTCGGTGACGGGATCAATGATGCGCCCGCGCTGGCAGAGGCCGATATCGGCCTTGCCATCGGCACCGGCACAGACATTGCCGTCGATACGGCGGATGTGGTGCTGTCTTCGGGTCATCCGCGCGCGGTTTTGGCCGCGCTGGACGTATCTGCCCGCACCATGACCAACATCCGCCAGAACCTGTTCTGGGCCTTTGCCTATAACGCGGCGCTGGTGCCCGTTGCCGCCGGGGTGCTTTACACTGCTACGGGGGTTATGCTGTCGCCGATGCTTGCAGCCGGGGCAATGGCGCTCAGTTCGGTATTTGTGTTGTCCAATGCGCTCAGATTGCGGTTCATGACACTCGGAGGCGCGCTATGAACATATCGCAAGCGGGCAAACGCTCTGGCCTGCCGCCCAAAACCATCCGGTTCTACGAAGATATCGGCCTGATAGCTCCGACGCGGCGTGCCAATGGCTACCGCGATTTTTCAGAGGATGACCTGCACAAACTGGCCTTCTTGCGCCGGGCCCGTGCGCTTGGGTTTTCGACCGAGGAATGCCGCCAGCTTTTAAGCCTGTATACCGATCAAAGCCGCGCCAGCGCCGATGTGCGCAAACTGGCCAGCGCGCAGCTGGCGCGTATCGACGCGCAACTGGCCGAATTGCAAGAGATGCGCCGCAGCTTGGCACACCTTGTTCAGGCCTGCGCGGGCGACGCGCGGCCTGATTGTCCGATCCTGTCGGACCTGGCGCGCGACGGCTGACTCAGGCCGGAACCGGCTTGGTTTTTAGTGCTGCCTTGGTTGCGCGCGGGCGGCGGTGCAGCGGTTGCGTTTTGGGCTTGCTGCGGCGCATGCTCTCAGCCTCTGCCGCGACATCGGCCGCGGTTTCATGCGGCACGGCGTTTGCCATATTGCACAGCATACGCATGTAAGCCTGTTGTTGTTGCCGGAACACAGAGGCCCAGACCATCGAGCCTTGCAACCAGAATGTCAGTGGATCAAACGGCATATTTCCCTCCAAACCGTCGCACGCGGTGCGTGCGACCTATCCTCGCGCCCCAAGCCTAGCGGCATCTGGCAATCGGTGCGTTGATCTAGCGCAGCTTTTTCGCCGATTCTACCGCAATCGAAGCGCGAACGTCTTGCATCCAATCGTATTGGGCCGGATCGCGGGCTGTCAAAGTGTAGCGGCGTCATGGGCGGTCACGAATGCGCGGGTGCTTATGCTTTTGGCACACACGGCGCGGGCTTGCGCCCGAGGGTGCCATCCGTCATCAAGACACGGTCGAACAAGGCAAGGGGCGGCGCCATGTTGAAACTGATCCTACTGACACTCCTGATTGCGGCGGTTGTCGGCATGGGCTGGGTGCGGCTGGCCCCGAACGACCCCGCGCGCTGGCATCTGGACCCGCGCCGGGTTGCCCGCCCGACCACGCCCAACTTCCACTTGCTGCGGATGGGCGATGGCGACGCCCCCGCGCCGATCTTCGATACGGCCCCGACAGCCTTGGCCGAACGCCTGCACGAGGTGGCGCTTGCAGATGGTGCCACGCTTTTGGCGGGGCGCGTGTCCGAAGGGCATATGACCTATCGCACCCGCTCGCGCGTAATGGGCTTTCCCGACTACACCAGCGTCTTTATCGAACCGGCTGGCGACGGATCCGTCCTGACAGCCTTTGCACGCGCGCGCTACGGCTATTCCGACATGGGCGCCAACCGCGCACGACTGGAGGCATGGGTCGCAGCGCTTAGCGACTAAGGCTGCAACAGCCGCTGCGCATTGGGCTGCTCGGCCCCGTCATCAGGCTGATCGCCAGACCAAACGCGCGGTCGCTCATGCCGTCATTGCAAGCTGCCGGATACAGGAACGCCACCCCCGGCCCACCAACCCCGCCAAAACGGACCATGCGGCGCAGATCGCGGCCAATACCGCTGTCTTGCGCTAGCCAGACAGAGAACTCGCGCGGTGCCATGTCCGGTGTGCGGTAGCGCAACATGCCGCCAACCGCGTCCAACGACCAGAACGGCTCCGTTCCGGAACAGCTTAGCCCGACGGGCAGGTTGTACGCGTCGATCACCACACCGCGCGCGGACATGTAGCGCAGGCTCACCCAGCCCGCGCGCTCCCCCGCGTTGACCTGCCCCCAGGTGCCAGCGGCATTTTGCGCCACCACTTCTACCCCACGGGCATTTGGAGCAAGTGCGCCGATGATCGCACCGCTTGCAGATGGCGCGTCACGGATGTTGAGCACATCATCCGCCGCAACGCCCGTCACGTCATAGAGCTGCGGCAAGGTTTGCGCTTGCGCGCCGACACCCGTCAGCCACACCATCACGAAAACCCAGAACAGACGCATCAAGACCTCCTTCGCAGATGCGCGACTCTATCACATCGCAACCCATCCGCTCAGCACTTCCTGTTCTAAAGCGGGACTTCGGTGGTGAACTTGATCTCTTCCATCGACAACAGCGCAGTCACGTTGAAAATGCTGACATCTTCAATCAGGGATTGGTAGAAGCGATCATAGGCACGGGCATTGGCCACCTTGACCTTCAGGATATAGTCGATATCGCCCGCAAGCCTATGGGCCTCCATCACCTCTGGGCGGGCGCGCACCGCGTCCAGAAACGCGGCCTGCCACCCGGCTTCATGCGACGAGGTCCGCACAAGCACAAAGAAACAGGCTTCCAGCCCCAGCGCATATTCGTCCAGCAACACCGTATAATTGCGGATGACGCCCGCCGCCCGCAATTTCCGGATACGGTTCCAGACCGGGGTCTTGCTGGACCCTGTCTTGCGCGCGATCTCATCTAGGGACTGGCTGGCGTCGCGCTGCAGTTCGGCCAGAATGCGGCGATCAAGGTCATCAATCTCTGCGGTCATGCTGCTCTCTTATGTATTGCGGTCACATTGGGAAATTATTTCATTGAGGTCGAATATGAAAGCCAGTTTTGGAACATATTCCTGTAAACTGTGAAAGTTCCTCCTTATCGCACGACCGATACCTTGATATTGACCTGCATCAAGGCTTACTGAGCGCGCAAAGACGTATCACGTTCAAGACTTTGACAGCACCCACCGCCCGAACAGAGAGTCGCCTTATATGACCGACCAGACTGCCCCGACCAAGGCAACCCCCACCCTGCCCGACGCGCAGACCGTCACATCTGTCACGCATTACACCGACAGGCTGTTTGCCTTTCGCTGCACACGCCCGCAATCCCTGCGGTTCCGGTCGGGCGAATTCGTCATGATCGGACTAATCGGTGACAATGGCAAACCGCTGCTGCGCGCCTATTCCATCGCCTCGCCGTCCTGGGATGAAGAGCTTGAATTCTACTCGATCAAGGTGCCCGACGGCCCGCTGACCTCGCGCTTGCAACACATTCAGCCGGGCGAGCAGATTATCCTGCGCCCCAAACCCGTGGGCACGCTGGTGCTGGATGCGCTTTTGCCCGGTAAACGACTGTGGATGCTGGCCACCGGCACCGGCATCGCGCCTTTCGCCTCGCTGCTGCGTGACCCCGAAACCTGGGAGAAGTATGAGCAGGTCGTTGTGATGCACACCTGCCGAGAGGCTGCGGAGCTGGCCTATGGCCGCAATCTGGTTGAAGACCTGCCCAAAGACCCCCTGATCGGCGAGCTGGTCGCGGGCAAGCTGCACTATTACCCCACCACCACACGCGAACCCTCCGACCGTATGGGCCGCATCACCGACAATATGTCGTCGCGCAAAGTGTTCACCGATCTGGGGATCGCCCCCATGGACCCGGCGCATGACCGCGCCATGGTCTGCGGCTCGCTTGACTTCAATCTCGACATCAAGCGCGTGCTTGAAGAGGCTGGCCTGACAGAGGGTGCCAATAGCGCGCCCGCCGAGTATGTCGTGGAGAAGGCCTTCGTGGACTAGGGCTATCCCCTTCATCTTGCCCTAAATACTCAAATGGCGCGCCACAGGAAACGGGCGCGCCACTCGGGCAAAGCGTTGGCTGCAACGTCCAGAATCTTGCTGTGAAAATGGTCGGAGTGAGAGGATTCGAACCTCCGGCCCCTGCCTCCCGAAGACAGTGCTCTACCAGGCTGAGCTACACTCCGACCGTGTCGCGGCGTATAAGACGGGCTTGGGCGCTTGACAAGGGGGCACCCGCCAAGAAGTTCTTTCCAAGCCTTGCGATTTTGCCTATGGCTCTGGGCCATGACCAAAGACACGACCATCCCGCTGATCACCACGACCGACGCGCTCGCCGCCTTTTGCGAACAGGCCAACGCTGCGCCATACGTCACCATAGACACAGAGTTTCTGCGCGAGCGGACCTATTACGCCAAGCTGTGCCTGTTGCAGATGGCGCTGCCCGGTGCGGATGGTCCAACCTCCGGGCCCGCCGTCTTGGTCGACCCGCTGGTGGACGGGCTGGACCTGGCGCCGTTCTACGCGCTGATGCGCAATGATGCTGTGGTCAAGGTGCTGCACGCTGCGCGCCAGGATCTGGAGATTTTCTGCATCGAAGGCGACACCCTGCCCCGTCCGCTGTTCGATACGCAGGTCGCGGCGATGGTCTGCGGCTTTGGCGATCAGGTGGGGTATGAGACGCTGGCGCGCAAGCTGGCCAAGGCAAATGTGGACAAATCCTCGCGCTTCACCGATTGGTCGCGCCGCCCGCTATCAGACGCGCAGGCGAAATATGCGCTGGCCGATGTGACACATCTGCGCGTGATTTATGAAAAACTGGCCGCCATGCTTGCCGAAACCGGGCGCGCGCCGTGGCTGGACGAGGAAATCGAGGTTCTGCTCGATCCCGAAACCTACATCGTCAGGCCTGAAGACGCGTGGAAACGCATCAAGACGCGCAACGATTCGGGCAAGTTTCTGGCGCTGCTGCGCGAGTTGGCCGCCTTTCGCGAAGCCTATGCGCAAAAGCGCAACATCCCGCGCGGTCGGGTCTTCAAGGATGACGCCCTGCTGGAACTGGCGGCGGTCAAGCCGCGCAACGCCGATGATCTTGGTCGCACGCGCTTGTTGCTGCGCGAGGCCCGGCGCGGCGATATCGCGGACGGAATTCTGGCCGCGGTTGCGCGCGGGCTGGAATGCGCGCCCGATGACATGCCCAAGGCCGCGTCAGGGCGTGAGAACCTTCAGGTCAACCCCGCGCTCGCGGATTTGCTGCGCGTTCTGCTCAAGGCGAAATCCGACAATGAAGGGGTTGCCGCCAAGCTCATCGCGTCAAGCGCCGATCTGGACGGGATCGCGGCCGGACTGCGCGACGCGCCCGCCCTGCGCGGCTGGCGTGCCGATGTGTTCGGGCAGGATGCCTTGCGCCTATGCGCGGGTGAACTGGCCTTGGCGGTCAAGGGCGAGCGTGTCGAAGTCATCGCGCTCTGACCCTCACCGCCCGAAATCATCAACCGCTTCTGGTAGACCGTGCCACTGCGCGCCGACGTTTTGGGCGCTTCATGGCCTGAAATCGTCCGCGCGCCGCCTAGCGCCGTACGCTCCGCGCGTTCTGCGCACCGCGCACAACAATGCGCCGCACACCGGCAAGCGTGTAATTCGACACTTTCACAGCGGCGTTCACACTGCGCGACTGTTCCGGGCCAGTGCCGGTGCGCTGCCGCGGCTCTGCCAGTACGAATTCGTAGATCAACGCGCCATCGACTGGTTTTTCGTCATTCACAGGGCGCAGTTGCACGTCCCACCAGCCTTGAGTCGCGGTCGTGCCACGGGCGCGGACAATCGCGCCTTCCGGGGTTCGCAGCACTTCCATGTCCGACACGACCGGCACCAAGGCGCGGCGGTCGACAGTGCTGGCCCACCCGCTTGATGGGGCGATGGTCTCGACCGAATCGTCGCCGAACCAGGTCATCGGGTTCAGGCGCGACCAGCTCCCCGACCCGCAAGCGCCAAGCGCGAGCACCAAGGCAAGGGCGGCAAGGGCGGGCTTTTGCATCGGGTCAGTCCTCATCTGGCACAGGCACGCTTTCGGGTTAGCGCAAATGCGCCACGTTGAAAAGTGCTCTCGCAGGCTGGACCTTGCGCCGGGCGCGCTTTACCTGTGTCGCGATAGCACGAAAGGGAACGCGCATGGCCAGCCCCGCATTCGAGGATATTGTCGAAACATTCGAGTTTCTGGACGGTTGGGAAGACCGCTACCGCCACGTCATCGAGATGGGGCGCGCCCTGCCCGGCATGGATGCGGCGTTGAAAACTCCTGCGACCAAGGTCGATGGATGCGCCAGTCAGGTCTGGATCCAGCCCCTGATCGCCGGCACCGGCCGCGATGCCGTGTTCGATTTCGCGGGCGAAAGCGACGCGATGATCGTGCAAGGGCTGATCGCCGTGCTGCATGCGCTCTATGCGGGCCAGCCCGTGGGCGACGTGCCCAAGATTGACGCGCCTGCCGAACTGGCCCGGCTGGGGCTGGACCAACACCTGTCGTCGCAACGCTCCAACGGGTTGCGCGCCATGGTCGAACGTATCCGCATCAAGGCCGCAGAGGCCGCCGCGTGACCGCCGACCCATGGCTGCTGGCGCAGATGGCCGCAACATTGCTGGTCATCGGCGCTTTCGCGGGCGTGGTCGCGGGATTGCTGGGCGTTGGCGGCGGCATTGTTCTGGTGCCCGCATTTTTCTACACATTTTCCGCCATGGGGTATGGCAGTGCCCAACTGATGCAAGTCTGCTTGGCCACGTCGCTCGCCACCATCATCGTGACATCGGCGCGCTCGGTCCAAAGCCATAACCGCAAGGGCGCGGTCGATTGGGACATCCTGCGCGGCTGGGCGGCCTGGATCGGTGCTGGCGCGGTCGTTGGTGTGCTGGTCGCGGCCAGCCTGCGCTCGGTGGTGCTACAGGGTATTTTCGGCGTCTTGGGGATGTTCATCGGCCTCTATTTCGGGTTCGGCCGCAATAGCTGGCAACTGGGCACGGCAATGCCCGGAGGCATCAAGAAGCTGGTGACAGCGCCGGTCATCGGCTTTCTATCGGTGCTGATGGGCATTGGCGGCGGGTCGTTCGGCGTGCCGCTGATGACGCTGCACGGCGTGGCCATTCACCGCGCGGTCGCCACGGCGGCGGGGTTCGGGATAATCATTGCCCTGCCGTCGGTGCTGACCTTTCTGCTGGTGCCGGTTGTCGATGCCCCGCCTTTCACCATCGGGGCCGTCAACCTGCCCGCCTTTGCGCTTGTGGTCGCAATGACGCTGATTACGGCACCCATGGGGGCGAAGCTGGCCCATGCAATGGACCCGAAACCGCTGAAACGGGTGTTCGCGGTTTTCATCATGGTGATGGCGCTCAACATGCTGCGCAAATCGCTGGGGTTTTGAAAATCCGGCGCACAGCAAGGCCGCACCCTGCCGCTGGTGCCGACGCTTAACTTACCCGCCCAACGCTTTGCCCAGACGCGGCAGTTGCGCGCGCTTCAGCAGGGGCCGCAGTGGTTGTGGGCGGGCAGAGATCTCTTCGGTCCGTGCCTGCACCTCTGCCACCGCAGCGTCAACCAGAGCACTGTCTTGCAGCCACAGATCCATCAGCATTTCGTCAGGCGAGAATGCGCGCAGCCCCTCCAGCCGGTTGCGGGGAAAATCACGCAGGTTAAGCGTGACGATCGCCTCTGCGTCGCCGCGCATCGCGACCGCCAGAACATGCGTATCGGCGGGATCGGGCAGCGACAAGCGGGCTTCTAGCACGGGGTCTGCGGGCAGCTCTGCCATGGGCCAGCGCGCGCGCAGCACCGCGATTTCGCCCGATGCAATCGCAGCGCCCTCTGGTCCCAGCCGCGCGGCCGCATGTTGCCATTCGCCAAGGATGCGCGCCGACCAAAGCGGCACAAAGCCACCGCGCGCGGCCACCCCGATCAGCAACTCCCGCAGCACCGTGGGGTAGAGCACACAGGCATCCAGAACAAGCCGCATCAGTCCAGCCGGAAGAACACGGCTTTCAGGTAGCCGCTTTCCGCCAGTTGCGGCAATTGCGGATGGTCCGGTCCGGCAGAACCGGTGTGCAAGATGACACCGCGCCGCCCCGCACGCCCGATCCCGCGCGCGCACGCATTGCGAAAGCTGGTCAGGTCTGCGGCGTGAGAGCATGAACACAGGCCCAGATAGCCCCCCGGCGCCACCAGTGCCGCCGCCCCGCGCGCCACGCGCTCATAGGCACGCAGACCGGCGTCCAGCGCGGGCTTGTTGGGCGCGAAAGCGGGCGGGTCACAGATGACGGTGTCAAAGCGCCGGCCTTCATCGGCCAGCTTTTGCAACATGTCGAAGGCGTCGCCTTGCAGGGTCTCGAACCGGTCGCCCATGCCGCTGGCTTTGCCGCCCGCTTCGGCCAAGGCCAGTGCGGGGGCGGAGCTGTCCACTGCCAAAGCCTGTGTCGCGCCGCCCGCCAACGCTGCCAGCGCAAAGCCGCCGACATGCGCAAAGACATCCAACATCGTGCCGCCTTTGGCCAGCTTGGCGGCAAACGCGTGGTTCGGACGCTGGTCAAAAAACAAGCCCGTTTTCTGCCCGCCCAATACATCGGCCATATAGGTCGCCCCGTTCATCGGCACCGGCACAGGCCCGTCCAGCGTGCCGCGTGCCAGTTCCGTCACCTCTGGCAATCCTTCCAGACTGCGCGCGCGGCCAGAACCGTTGCGGATAATCGTCGCCACGCTGGTCACGTCTGCCAAGGCACCGGCGATCAGGTCGAAATTGACCTCGGCCCAAGCGGCATTGGGCTGGATCACGGCCACATCCCCGAACCGGTCAATGACCACGCCGGGCAGCCCGTCAGCCTCGGCATGGACCAGCCGGTAATGCGGGGTGTCGTAAAGTGCTGTGCGCATGGCCAGTGCATGGGTGATCTTGGCCGCAATCCATGCTTGGTCGATCTGCGCTTCGGGGTTGCGGTCCATCATCCGCCCGATGATCTTGGAGGCGGGGTTGACCGTCACAAGCCCCAAGGCGCGCCCGTCATGTTCCTCTAGCTGCGCGAATGTTCCGGGCGCAATCGCACGGGTGCGCCGGTCGGTCACAACCTCGTTAGCAAAGACCCACGGAAAACCATGGCGGATGGCGCGGGCTTCGGCCTTGGGTTTTAGGCGGATCGTTGGCATGAGAGGTGCTTTCCTGAGCAGGGATGTGACCGCAGGCCATAGCCGCTTTGTGCAGGCGGGGAAAGGGGCGCGGGGGACGAACCCGTCCGCTATACGGCTGTCGCGCTAGCGCAAACGCCGCACCAGCCCCCAAAGGCAGCCCGACACGAATAGCGCTATGCCCATCAGCAAAATGCGGTCCCCGATCATGCCATGAAACCGCTCATATGCCAGCATTTCGGGTGTCGGATCTTGATACGGAATCCCGATATGGAAAACGGAATACCCGAAACCCAGCACAAAAAGCGCCAGCCCAAGACGTATGAGGGTGATAGGCCTGAAAATGGTCATGCAGCCGTTATCGCGCGGAAACCGCAAAGGGCAAACTTCCCTTGCGGCGGTTTGCGCCTAGCCTGCACCCGTTTGGTCCAGCCAGTCGCGCCCCGCGCGTTCCACCCGCGCCAGCAGGTTGAACAGGCGGTCCGCGTCCTCTGGCGTAAGGTCGCGCATCAAAACCGCGTTCACCTGTTGATAGATATCTTGCAGATGGCGCAACTCCTCGCCACGCGGCGCGACGGCAACGGTCACGGTGCGGCGGTCCTGCGGAACCTCTGACCGGGTCACAAGGCCCGCGTCGACCATCCTGTCCACCAGCCGAGAGGTTGCGGGGGCGGCGTTGCCGGTCAGACGCGCAATCTCGACCAGTTTCAGCGGACCATTGCGCCATAGCGTCTGTAACACCGCCCATTGCGCAAGGCTCAGGTCATACGGGGCCAGCAAGCGGGCGACCACGGCATTCCCCGCGCCCGCGGCAAAATTCAACTCCCGCCCAAGTGAGGTCGGGGCGGTCGGATTTTTTGTTGCCATGTTATTTGTTGTCATGTAAATAATTACCTTGTTTGAATCTTATAGACCATCCCCCCGACGGAGAGAAGCCATGACCAGACTGACACTTCCTGCTATAATTCTTGTGGCCCTTGCAGGCCAGGCCAGCGCCCAGAGCGACGAAGCCGGAATTGAAGGCCGCAAGCTGGCCGAAACCATCTTTGCCAGTATGCTCAGCCCCGGTGGGGATCATGTCAATATGGGCGATATCGAGCAATTCCGCGCCTCGTCCTTTGCGGCCATGGATGGTGATGGCGATGGCCAAGTGAGCTACGCCGAATTCGCAAGCTGGGATCCGGGCTTTGCGCGCATTGCCGAAACGCAGGGACGCGGCGAGGCCTATGTCACGGCGTCCAAGATTGTCTACGCGTTTTGGGACCGCGACGGCAATGACAGCCTGAACGAGCGTGAATACCGCATTGCCATGTCGCATGATTTCCGCCGCGCCGATCTGGATGGCGACGCCTTGCTCAGCGAAAGCGAATTCATCGGCGGTTTTCCGATGATGGTCGCCATGCGTGCCGCGATCCGGCCCGATCTGTAAGGGGCGCGCCATGTCGGTTCAGGCAACAGGCTACAGCCCCACCGTGCGTGCGCTGCATTGGGGCAGCGCCGCGCTGATCATGGTTCTTGTGGGAAGCGGCTTGCGCGCCGGTCTGTCGGACGATCCCGCGACCAAGGTTCAGGCCTTGCAGGTGCATTTGCCTGTGGCGATTCTTGTCTTGGCCCTGACAGTGGCGCGGCTGGTCAATCTGGCACGCGGTTTGGCGAACCCCCCGCCCCTGGTGTCGGTCCCCGCATGGCAAGCGGGGCTTGCGCATTGGGTGCACCGCTTGATCTATGCAGCGCTTCTGGCACTCTTGGCCAGCGGGATTGCCATGTCGGTGCTCTCTGGCTTGCCCGGCGCGCTGTATGGCGGCGCGCCGATGCCGGAACTGACTGATCTGCCCCCGCGACTGGGCCACCGGGTTGCCGCTATTGCGCTTGGCCTGCTGCTGGCGGGGCATGTGGGGGCCGCGCTTTATCATCATTTTGTGCTGAAAGACGCGACCTTGCAGCGGATCTGGCGGGGCCGCGGCGAATAAACCGCGCCCGCCCCAAGGGGATTCGGTCTGCCCCCTTTCAATAGCCCCTGCTCTGGGCTAGCGTGCCCGACATGTTTACCATCGAGCATGATTTCGACGCGACCATCATCACCCTGATCGACGAAGGCAGCCCCAGCCTGCGCGAGGATATCGTTATCCGCGCCGCCGATGACCGGGTAAGCGTGGCGCAGTTCGACGCGGGCGCGCAGACCGAAGCGGTCGTCACGCTGTCGCTGTCGCAACTGCGCGATCTGGCCGCAGCGCTTGACCTGCCCGAGGGAAGCTACCGGTTGGTGCGCAAAACTCCATAAGGGCTTGGCCCCGCTGGACAAAAGCCCGACCACCCCCTGAACAGACCTGCCCGCAAAACGGGTAAGAAAGGACATCCGATGCTGACCAATGACCAGCTCAACCAGTGGGACCGCGAGCATTTCCTGCACGCGTCGACGCATTTCGCGCAGCACGCGCGCGGCGAAAGCGCCACCCGTATCGTGACCACCGCCGACGGCGTGCATATTGAGGACCGCGACGGCAACCGCTTTCTGGATGCGTTCGCCGGGCTTTACTGCGTAAACGTGGGCTATGGGCGCACCGAAATCGCAGAGGCCATCGCCAAACAGGCGCATGAGCTGGCCTATTACCATTCCTATGTCGGCCATGGAACCGAAGCGTCCATCACTCTGGCGCATATGGTCGCCGAGCGCGCGCCCGCGCATATGAACCGGGTCTATTTCGGACTGTCCGGCTCGGACGCGAATGAAACCAACGTCAAGCTGGTCTGGTATTACTGGAACGTGAAAGGGCGCCCCGAAAAGCGCAAGATCATCTCGCGCTGGCGCGGCTATCACGGGTCCGGCCTTGTGACCGGGTCGCTGACCGGCCTCACGCCGTTCCACGCCAAATTCGGCCTGCCCATGGCAGAGGTCGTGCATACCGAAGCGCCCTACTATTTCCGCCGCCCGCGCAGGGATATGTCGGAAGCCGAGTTCACCGCTCATTGCGCGGCAGAGTTGGAGGCGCTGATCGAGCGCGAAGGCGCGGACAATATCGGTGCCTTTATCGGCGAGCCGATCCTTGGCACCGGCGGCATTGTCCCCCCGCCCGCAGGCTATTGGGAAGCGATCCAGCCGATCCTGAAAAAGCACGATATCCTGCTGATCGCGGATGAGGTCGTCACCGGCTTTGGCCGTCTGGGCACGATGATGGGGTCCACCCATTACGGAATCACGCCCGATATCATCACCATCGCAAAGGGGCTGACATCGGCCTATGCGCCGCTGTCGGGCAGCATTGTCAGCGACGGCGTGTTCAAGGTGCTGGAAGAGGGCACGGATAAGTTCGGCCCGTTCGGCCATGGCTGGACCTATTCCGCGCATCCCATCGGCGCGGCGGCGGGCGTGGCAAACCTGAAACTGGTGGATGATCTGGGACTGGTCCAGAATTCGCGCGAGACTGGGGCGTATTTCCAAAACGCGCTGCGCGAACGGCTGGGCAGCCACCGCTTTGTCGGCGATGTGCGCGGCGAAGGGCTGATGGCCGCCGTGGAATTGCAGCGCGACCCCGACGCAGGCACCGATTTCGACGCCGCCGACAAGACCACCGCGCAGGTTGTGGGGGCCATGGCCAAGCATGGCGTGATCGCGCGCGCGATGCCGCAGGGCGAGATCATCGGGTTTGCGCCGCCCTTGTGCATCACGCCCGCAGAGGTCGACAAGGTCGCGGATGTGACAGCCCAAGCGCTGGAAGACGTCACAGGCGCACTCTGATCCACCTGCCCCGGCGCGTCCTTCGCGTCGGGGTTTTTCGTTCTCGCGCCACAGGACCGCACGCCCATGACCACCACCAACCCGAACTTTACCGATGCCGAATACGAAGCGCGCATCGCACGCACCCGCGCCGAGATGGAAAAACGCGGGATCGACCTGCTGGTCATTTCCGACCCATCGAACATGAACTGGATTTCCGGCTATGATGGCTGGACCTTTTATGTGCATCAGGCGATCTTGCTGCCGATGGAGGGCGAACCCGTCTGGTGGGGCCGTGGCATTGACGGTCCGGGGGCCGCGCGCACCGTGTTCATGCGCAGCCCCGAAAGTGTTGTGCCCTATGATGACACCTATGTTCAGAACCCTCAGAAACACGCGATGGAATCGCTGTCCACACTGATCGTCGATCGTGGCTGGAATACCGGCTGGATCGGGGTCGAGATGGACAATTACTATTATTCCGCCGCCGCGCATCACACGCTGGTCAACCATCTGCACGAGGCCCGGTTCGAGGACGCAACGGGGCTGGTAAACTGGCAACGGTTGGTCAAATCGGAATCGGAACTGCTGTATATGCGCCGTGCCGCGCGGATCGTGGAACGGATGCACCAGGTCATTCAGGACGTGGCCGAACCGGGGATGCCCAAGAACAAGCTGGTGGCAGAGATCACGCGCGCCGGGATTGAAGGCGCGGATGGACAATGGGGCGACTATCCCGCCATCGTGCCCATGGCCCCATCGGGGCTGGATGCGACCTCTGCTCATCTGACATGGGATGACCGGCCCATGCGCGCGGGCGAATCGACCTTTTTCGAGATCGCGGGCGTGCACCGCCGCTACCATTGCCCGCAATCGCGCACACTGTTTTTCGGCACTGTGCCGGACCTGTATCGCCATGCCGAAGAGGCGGTTCTGGAAGCGACCGAAGCGGGGCTTGCGCAATGCCACCCCGGCGGGCGCGCCGAAGACGTGGCCAATGCGTTCAACGCAACACTGAACAAACGCGGCTTCGAGAAGGACAACCGCTGCGGTTATTCCATCGGGCTGAGTTACCCGCCCGATTGGGGCGAGCGCACGCTGTCGCTGCGGCGCGGTGACATGACCGAGCTGAAACCCGGCATGGTGATGCATTTCATGCCCGCACTCTGGCTAGAGGATGGCGGGCTGGAACTGACCGAGCCGGTGCTGATTACCGAACACGGGCCGGAACTGCTGTGCAATACCCCGCGCGAGATCTTTGTTAAATAAGGGGGCGCCCTGACGGGCGCGGACGGGCCTGCGACCCGCCCCCACCCGTCAGGCCAAAAGACGGCCCCGCTGCGCGGCGCCACGCGGGCCGACAGCGTGCGTCCTTGCCCTTCGGCGCGCCGTGTGGCTGCGGATGGGACATGAGTATTTCAGGCAAGATGAAGCCTGACTATCGGTTCATCGCCCGGCTTAGAATGATGACCGGCAGGACACCCACGGCAACGATGAGCAGCGCAGCGGTGGAAGCCTCTTCCAGCCGCCCGTCGCTGGCAAGCCGGAACACGCGGATCGCCAGCGTGTCGAAATTGAACGGCCGCACGATCAGCGTGGCGGGTAGTTCTTTCATGACATCGGCAAAGACGAAAATCGCGGCGGTGAGCATGCCCCGGCGTAAAAGCGGGATATGCACCCGCGCAAGCAGCCCCGCAGGCCCCATGCCAAGGTTGCGCGCGGCGTCGTCCATGCTGCGCGGGATGCGGGCGAACGCGGCCTCTGTGGTTTTGAGCGCGACAGCTAGGTAGCGCACGACATAGGCGAACATAAGCGCCGTGATGGTGCCGGTCAACAAAAGCCCCGTAGACAGGCCGAATGACGCGCGCATGAACGCATCTAGCGCGTTGTCGAAGGCCGCCATCGGAATGAGAATGCCGACCGCGATCACGGCACCCGGCAATGCATAGCCAAGGCTGGCGGCCTGCGTGGCGACCGCCACAACCGGCCCGCCCTGCAAGCGCTTGGCATAGGCCAAGAGCAGTGCAACCCCGACAAGCAGCACCGCAGCCCCGCCCGCCATGGTCAGGCTATTGGTCACAAAGGCGTAGAAGCGCGGCCCCCACATCGGGTCGCCCGCGATGATGGCCAAGCGCGCCAGTTCCGCCGCAGGAAAGACAAAGCCCAGCCCAAGCGGCAGAGCGCATATCACAAACGCCAGCAAGGCGGCGCGCGGACGAAGCGGCGCGCGCACCAGCCGCCCCGACCGTCCGCCACTGTCAGACGCGAAATGCCGCTTGCCCCGTGCCAGTCGTTCTGCCCAGAACAACGCGACCACGAAGAGCAGCAGAAGCGCCGCAAGCTGCCCTGCCGCCACCGGCGCGCCCCGCGCGAACCATGTGCGGAAAATGCCGGTGGTCAGCGTCTGCACGCCCAGATGCAACACCGCGCCATATTCGGCCAGTGTTTCCATGGCGACAAAGGCGGCACCCGCGGCCACCGCAGGCCATGCCATGGGCAGCGCCACTCGGAAAAACGCAGACATGCGGCTATGTCCCAGCGTGCGCGCCGCCTCCATCAGGTGTTGCGACTGGCCGATAAAAGCCGCCCGCGCCAGCAAGTAGACATAAGGGTATAAGACCAGCGCCAGCACGAAAATAGCACCGGGCACAGAAGCGATTTCGGGAAACCAGTAGCCTTGCCCTTCCCATCCGAAGAGGTCGCGCAGCCCCGATTGAAATGGGCCCCAATAGCTCAGCCGGTCGTAATAGACATATGCAATCACATAGCCCGGCATGGCCAAGGGCAGCATAAGCGCCCATTCGAACACGCGCCGGCCCGGAAATTCATACGCCGCGACCAGCCAACCCGTGGCCACGCCGATCAGCGCAGCCAGACTGACCACGCCCAGGACCATCAGCACGGAATTCCGGATATAGAGCGGCAGCACCGTGTCGATAAGCTGCGCCCAGACATCTTCGGCGGGCATGAAAACGCGGCTAACCACGCTGACAATGGGCATCAGGATAATGGCCGCAACAATCAGCGCCAGAACCGCCCAAGGCGAATAGCGCGCGCGCGGGCGGATCCGGCTGGGGATGGGCTGGTCTGTCATACCGTTTGATTACCGGCTTTGCGGCGTCAGGAAAAGCAAATATCCAGCGTCGGAAAATAATAACCGATTATTATTGTCAAGATTGTTCTGGCGCGTTATGTCAGTCCCGAGGCAGGGGGCGCCCTGCCAAAACAGCCAACCCAGCGGGAGCCTGCGTGCAGGTGCCCCAGGCAGGCGGAAAGCTGTAACAAAGGAGACTTCCATGCTTCGGTTTGCAACCGTATCCGTGATGGCGCTGGCAACAGCGCTCCCTGCGCTGGCCCAAGAGGTGAACCTCTATTCCGGGCGCCACTATGACACAGACCTGGTCATCTATGAGCGTTTCACCGAAGAAACCGGGATCGAGGTGAATATCCTTGATGGCTCGGGCGATGAGCTTCAGGCCCGGATAGAGGCCGAGGGCGCCAACAGCCCGGCCGACCTGTTCTGGACCGTCGATGGCGGCCGCCTGCACCGCGCCGTGGAAGCGGGCATCTTCCAGCCGGTCGAAAGCGACGTATTGAACGAACGCATCCCCGCCGATCTGCGCCATCCCGACGGGCTGTTTTACAGCCTGACCAGCCGGGCCCGCGTGATCTACTACAACGCAGATGCCGGAATGCCCGACGGTGTGACCACCTACGAGGATCTGGCGCGCGACGATCTTGGGCTGGAGGTATGCATTCGCACCTCGTCGAACATCTATAACGTGTCGCTGATGGCAGAGATGGTCCATGTCCATGGCGAGGAAGAGGCGCAGGCCTGGGCCGAGGGGCTGAAAGGCAATCTGGCCCGCGACCCGCAAGGCGGCGACACCGACCAGCTGCGGGCTCTCGCGGCGGGCGAATGCGATCTTGCCGTCGCCAATACCTACTACTGGGGCCGCTTGCAAACCTCGGCCAATCCGGCGGACCGCGAAGTGGCGGCCAAAGTACTGCCGATTTTCCCCAATCAGGACGGGCGCGGCACCCATGTGAACGTCTCGGGCATCGGCGTGGTGGCGAATGCGCCGAACCGTGACAACGCGGTGCAATTCATCGAATACCTGACCTCGCCTTTCGTGCAGAGCATTCTGGCCGATTCGAACAACGAATACCCCGTTGTCGAGGATACGGTCATTTCCGGCCCGATGCGCGACTGGAACGATTTCAAGCGCAGCGACACCAATATTGCCGACTATGGCACCAACCAGGCTGCCGCGATTGCGGCTTGGGACCGCGCCGCATTCCCCTGATTGTGTCGCGCTGAACTTCAAAGGGCCGGTCTGTAGGACCGGCCCTTTCGCGTCAGGAAGGCGCGATGGCCAGCACGATCTTGCCGATATGCTCGGAACTCTCCATCCGGGCATGCGCGCCCGCCGCATCTGCCAGCTGGAATTCGCTGTCCATGACCGGGGCCAGACGGCCCGCGGCAATCAGTGGCCAGACCTTGGCCTCCAGCTCTGCGGCAATCGCGGCTTTTGCGGCATCCGATTGCGGTCGCAGCGTGGACCCGGTGATCGTCAGCCGCCGCATCATCAGCGGCGCGAAATTCACTGCCACCTTGGGGCCTTGCAAAAAGGCGATCTGCACCAACCGCCCATCCTCGGCCAAAGCCTTCAGGTTGCGCGGCAAGTAGTCGCCGCCCACCATGTCAAGGATCAGGTTCGCGCCGCCCTCGCCCCGCAGCACCGCCACGAAATCCTCGTCGCGGTAGTTGATCGCGCGCTCGGCCCCCAAACGCGTGCAGGCGTCACATTTCTTAGCCGACCCGGCAGTGGCGAAAACCCGCGCGCCAAAGGCATGGGCCAGTTGAATGGCCGTCGTCCCAATCCCGGACGACCCGCCATGCACCAAAAACCGCTCTCCGGCCTGCAGGCCACCGCGCATGAACACGTTGGACCAGACGGTGAAACAGGTTTCCGGCAGGCAGGCTGCCTCGCGCAGGGTCATGCCATCGGGCACGGGCAAAACCTGCCCGGCATCGGTCGCGGCATGCTCGGCATACGCGCCACCAGGAAACAGCGCACAAACCCGGTCGCCCACCTTCCAGCGGGCAACGCCTGCGCCGATGGCAGCAATCACCCCCGCGCCCTCCAGCCCCGGCAGATCGCTGGCACCCGGCGGCGGGTCATAGGCGCCCGCGCGTTGCAGCGCATCGGGGCGGTTCACGCCCGCATAGGCCATACGCACCACCACCTGTCCTGCGCCGGGCACCGGCACCGGGCGTTCGACCTCGCGCAACACCTCTGGCCCGCCCGGTTTCGCGATCTCGACCGCGCGCATCGTATGTGGCAGATCCATCCCTGCTCCCCTCCCGTGTTTCATCCTTGCAAAAATATCCTGGGGTGAATGGTCCCGCAGGGACCAGAGGGGCAACGCCCCTCAGACACCGCCTGCCATGCTGCGCAGCGCCGCGACGGTCTCGCCACCGGACAAGGCGTAATCCCAATACAGCTCCCGCGCGCGCAAACCCATCCGGGGCGTGCCCATCTCACGGTCCTTGTAGCGCGCAACCGGCATGACCTTGGCGATGTTGCCGGTCACGAAGATCTCGTCTGCCGCGTCAAAATCCTCCAGCGTCAGGCTGGCCTCGACCACCTCGGCCCCATCGGCGCGCAGCAGCGATACCACACGCTGGCGGGTAATCCCGTTCAGGAACATGCCATTGGGCACCGGCGTGAACACCACACCGTCACGCAGCATGAACACGTTGGTCGACGCGGTTTCGGCCACGAATCCCTCCACATCCAGCGACAGCGCGTTGGAGTAGCCGCGCTTGCGGGCATCAGCCATAATGCGGGCATTGTTGGCGTAAAGCGCGCCGGCCTTGGCCTCTGTCACCGCCATGTCGGGCCGCGGGCGGCAGAAGGGCGAGACGGTCAGCGAAAATCCCCCAGCGGCGGGCATGTCCAGCGCTTCGATGCAGATGGAAAACCCGGTGTTTTCCGGCTCTACGTCGATGATACCGGGGGCAGAGTCGCGCGACCACATCATCGGGCGCAGGTAGAGAGCGCGGTCCGCGCCAAAGCGCGCACAACCCTCTTCCATCAGGCCCTGCACCGTGGCCGCATCAACCGGCGGGATCATCCCCATCGCCTCGGCGGAACGGATGATGCGGGCAGAGTGCAGGTCCAGATCGGGGCGCGCGCCATCGAACTGGCGTGCACCGTCAAACACTGTGCTGCCCAGCCACGCGGCGTGGTCAGCCGCCCCGATAATGGGCGCATTGCCCTCGTGCCACGCGCCCTCATACCATGTAAGGATCTCTTTTCCGACCGCCATCGCGCCTGTCCCGTCTTGCTTTTGATCAGCGCAACTTGCGGCGTGGGGGCGGTGGCGTCAACCCTGGGGCTTCGGCGGCATATAGCCCGGCAGGTCCGGGCGCGCGCGGCTGCTTGGCGCCTTGATGCACGACAGCACCGCGCTTGGCCCCGCAAAGAGCGTGCGCAATACTGGGTTCTTGCGGGCCGCGCCCTTCACCCGCTCTATCTGCATCACGCCGTCAATCCGGCGGTCCAGAAACGCCCATGTCGCCTGCGCGCCCTCGCTGTCATCGCCCAGCCAGAACAACACCGTTGCGGAATAGACACCCGCGAGCGTGGCACGCTTGGTGTACCAATTGTAATCGGTGGCGGTGTCGCCCAAGGCGGTCCAGATCGCATCCGCTGTGCCCCAGATCGCGCGTGCGCCGTCGGCGGCATAGATCGGCAGGGCGAACAGGGTGCTGCCGCGCCGGACCAGTTCGCGGTCCTCTGCCGCTTCCAGCCGCAACCGCACCGCCAGCGCAATCCGCTCGCGGATGCGCAGTTGCGACAGGTCATGCTCTGCCAGCCGCGCCAGCATCAACGCATCACCGCGCGCATGGTAGGCCAGCGCCATATCCACGCCCCCCCGCGGGAACACGGCTTTGACGGCGGCCATGTCCACCCCGCAATCGGCGGCGGCGGCACGCAGCGCGGCATCGCCCCAGCCGTCGAACGGCACATGGATCAACGCGGCATCAAGCAGTTTTTCGGTTAGATCGGTCATGGAACACCCTCCATTCTGGTCATACGGCTGGACATAGCGCCAAGGCTCTGCTATGCGACCGCTTCCTGCGATTTATGCAACTTTAACTTGGAAAGGTGGTGAAAACCACATGCAGGTATCGGTTCGTGACAACAATGTCGATCAGGCCCTTCGTGCGCTGAAAAAGAAACTCCAGCGTGAAGGTGTGTTTCGCGAAATGAAGCTCAAGCAGCATTTCGAGAAACCGTCCGAGAAAAAGGCCCGTGAAAAGGCCGAAGCGATCCGCCGCGCGCGCAAACTGGCGCGCAAGAAGGCGCAACGCGAGAACGGGCTCTAAGCTCGACAGGACCGAAAGCAGGGTTTCGACCCCGCAATCGAACGAACCCCCGAAGGCTTGGCCTGCGGGGGTTTTTCAGTCGTGCATGGCCGGTACGGCTTGCAACCGCGCATCAAGGCGTCAGCCACGGCGCGCCACATGCACGGCACAGGGCGCACGGGCAACGATTTTATTCGCGGTGGACCCCAGCATCAGGCTGTGCGTTCCGGGCCGGTGCGAGGCCACGACGATGCAATCCACCCCGTGGGTTTGCGCAAACTCCAGCACCTCGCTTGCAGGATCGCCCTCGACGACCACCGCAGAGCCATGCTCGAACTGCGCAGCCAGTGTGCCAAGATCTGCCTTGATCGCAGCATGCATATCCTCGCGCCAGTTATCGGGCAGGTAATCCAGCGCGAAGACGGGCGCGGGTTCCATGACATGGAGCAGCGTGACCTTGGCGCCCTCGGCAGCCAATGCGCCTGCAATCTCCAGCGACGGGGCGGCGTCGTGCTGGCCTTCATACGCGACGGTGACGAGCAGATGGGAATACATGCGACCTCCTGTCCTTTGCACGATGCCACTAAACCAAGATGTGCTGCCAGACGAAAGCCGAAAAGAAAAACGCCCGGACCATCTGGACCGGGCGTTTTCGAATTTCGGATCGGGGCGCTTAACGCTTCGAGAACTGGAAGCTACGGCGGGCTTTCGCGCGGCCGAACTTCTTGCGTTCCACGACGCGGCTGTCGCGGGTCAGGAAACCGGCGGCCTTGAGCGGCGCGCGCAGGGCCGGATCATAAAGCTGCAACGCTTTCGAGATGCCGTGCTTGACCGCACCAGCCTGACCGGACAGGCCACCACCGGCCACCGTTGCGATCACGTCGAACTGGTCGACAACACCGGCCACCTGAAACGGCTGGCGCAGGATCATCTGCAACACCGGGCGTGCGAAATACTTGGTGTAGTCGATGAACTGACCCTTGTTGTCGCGCACCAGCATCTTGCCGGACCCCGGCTTGATCCAGACACGGGCAACAGCGTCCTTGCGCTTGCCGGTGGCGTAGGACCGGCCCAGCTCGTCACGGACGGCTTCGCGGACGGGTGCCTCTTCGGCAACCGGGGTCACGACCGATTTTAGATCGTCGAGTGTTTTGAGATCGTCGCTCATGGTCATGCGCTCCGCGTGTTCTTGGTGTTCATGGATTTGACATCCAGAACTTCGGGTTGCTGGGCTTCATGCGGATGCTCGGTGCCCGCGTAGACGCGCAGGTTGGTCATCTGCTGGCGCGACAGCGGGCCGCCGGGCAGCATACGCTTGACCGCCTGCATCAGCACGCGCTCGGGGAAGCGGCCTTCCAGAATCTGGCCCGTGGTGCGCGACTTGATCCCGCCCGGGTGGCCGGTGTGCCAGTAATTCGGCTTGGCGCGCTTGTTGCCGGTGATCTGCACTTTTTCAGCGTTGATCACGATGACATTGTCGCCCATGTCCATATGCGGGGTGAAGGACGCTTTGTGCTTGCCGCGCAAGCGCATGGCGATGATCGAGGCAAGACGGCCCAGCACGACACCTTCGGCGTCGATGATGATCCATTTCTTCTCGATATCCGCCGGTTTGGCAGAGAAGGTTTTCATGGGTTTACCCTTGAGAGAGAACATTTCAGACCCCAAGCGGGGCGCTGGGTGTCTTCTACGGATATTCGCGCAAGGGTCAAGAGGCGCTGGCTTGGATTAAGCAAGCATAATCAACATGTTACAATTTAGGTATTATATTACCCCAAGTTTTTCGCCTCGGATGGGGCCGCCCATTCAATCACGGCATGGTCGAACCCGTTGCGGATGCTTGGCTTCACGATCTCGAAATACGGCGACAGGTCGAAATCGCGCGGCACGAACAGCGAATGGTGGCGGATATGGAAAATCTCTCGACGCGAATAGTCGGACCCGTGCGCGCGCGACCGGCGGATATCGGGCAGGACCGGATAGCGCACCGATTGAAACGCTTGCGCCACCAGCGACGAACAGATTGCGCGTGTCGGGTCGCCCGACCCAAGCGCCAGCATCCGGCGGCGAAAGCGGATCGGAATGGGCGGTGTCGGGAACAGGTAGCGCGCAAGATCAATGATGTTGCGCAGGTCGTATTCATACCCGAGCCGCGCAATCATAAACCGCGCCACAGCATCGCGTTCAGACTCTGACAACCCGACTGCGCGGCAAATACGGAAATTCGCGCGCTCGTATTTCGATAGCGGCACCGCGTGGACACCGTCTTGCAGCGTTGCCTCGACCAGCATGTGCGGCCCTTGGTCGGGCAGCATATCGCCTATATAGACAGCCGCATGCGACCATGTGCTTTGCGTCAGATACTTGATCGCAGTCGAGATCTTGGCCCGCCCCTCGACCAGCAGCACATCGCCGCGCCGCAGACTGCGCACCAGCGTGTCGGGGTCAAGCGCCGCGCGCGGCTCGAATTCCACGCGGTCGCGTTCCAGCCAGCGGCCAAGGGTCTGCCCAATGCGGTCAAGGATTGAACTGGTGTCACTCATGCCAATCACTTCGTCCGCGCGCGGCGGACCATTACGTGTCTATTTCAACCGCGGCGGCGCATCCGGGTCCAGCCCCGGCGCTTTCATCTCGACCGGTTGTGACGGTTGCGGCAAATCAAACCGCAAACCCATGCGCGCCAGTTCGGCCGCGCGCGGATCGTCGGCACTCAGGAAGGTCACGTCCAACTGTCCCGCTTCCAAGCCCGAAAAGCCCAAAGCACCCTGAACCGCCCGCGCCAGCGCGCTTTCTGCGCCCTCTGCCACATCAACAAAAGCCAGCATATGGCCGCGTGCACCGCCTTCGTATTCAGTGCCGACCAGATAGGCGAGCGCGGCCAGCCCCTCCATCCGCGCCAGTCGCGCATCCAGCGCGGACAGCAATGCCTCTGGCAAACCGCGCGGCGCAGTGAACGCCGACACGCGGTTTTCCAGTTCTTCGGGCCGTTCCGACAGTGTCTCGGCCAGCCAGACAAGTATTTCTTGCGGAAATACCCGCGCCGAGGGCGCGACCCCAAGGTTCAGCCCCATGCCCAGATTGCTGCCCGCCAACATCTCGACCACCACGCGGCCCGGAAGCGCAGCATAGGGCGCGGGCAGGCCGGTGAATTCGGTCAAGCGGTCCTCGCGGTCGAAGGCTAGCACGATCGGTCCATCCTCCAACTCGAACACCTTGGGGTCCAGATTATCTCCGGTGGCCTCACGCTCCAGCAGCAGGAACAATTCACCCTCTGTCAGGCGGGCGTAGTAGCGCAGCCGGGTCGGAATATCGTCAGGCGCGGCCTCTGTCGCGGCATGGGCTTGGTCAAGTGGCGTGTCGGTCATCGCGACCCCCTGTCATGTCTTGCGCTATGGCTAGAAGGCGCGCGCGCAATTGGCAAGGCGCCCGAATGCCACGGCGCCCGAATTGCATTCCCGCCGCATCCACCCTATTACACATGTGAAGCATCAAAAGGCCCGCCCCATGCTGACCCGCGGCCATTCCGCCAAACCCCTGACCGGCATCGCGCTGCACATTGGCGCGATGGTTGTGCTTGTCTGCATGGCCGCCTGCGTCAAAGCTACGACTGTCGAGGTTCCGACAGGGCAGGCTGTCTTTGCACGAGCCACATTCTCTATTCCGCTTATCTTGGGCTGGGTCGCATTGCAGGGCCGGATCAGCGACGGATTGAGCATCGTGCAACCAAAACTGCATCTGCTGCGCGGAGTGTTGGGCACGGTGGCGTTGTCCTTGAATTTCCTCGCACTGTCCCTGCTGCCATTACCCGAGGTCACGGCCATCGAGTTCGCGGCCCCGTTGATCACCGTGGTATTTGCCGTCCTGATCTTGGGGGAAAATGTCAGGTTGGTGCGCTGGAGTGCGGTCCTGCTGGGCTTGATCGGGGTGCTGATCGTGGTCTGGCCCCGGCTCGGAATTGGCACCACCTATGAAGACGCCGCGCGGATTGGCGCGCTTGCGGCGCTAGGTTCAGCCACGGCGGCTGGTCTTGTCAAAATCTTGCTACGTCGCATGGTAGCCACCGAAAGCACCCCGGCCATCGCCTTTTATTTTGCGGTGACGGCCGCGCTTCTTGGCTTGCTGACCGCGCCGTTCGGCTGGGTGGTGCCGTCAGCCAGTGTTGCAGCCTTGCTTGTTGCTTCGGGCATATTGGGCGGAATTGGTCAGCTTTTACTGACCGCGAGCTATCGCTACGCAGATGCATCCGCCCTAGCACCGTTTTGGTATGCGCAGCTCCTTTTAGCGATCGGTTTGGGTTTTTTCCTGTTCGACGAGGTGCCGACTGCGCAGATGCTGATGGGCGCAAGCTTGGTAATCGCGGCAGGCCTGTTAATTGCATGGCGCGAATCGCAGCTGGGAAAACGGGCGCGACGGCGCGAAGCGCCGCTTTAGACAGCAAACTTGCAAATAAGGGCCATTTGCCAAGAACCCTGCCCCACACACAACAGCGTTCCAAGCCTGCGCCCCGACATGGAACGCCTGTTTCCCCGGTGAAGGGCCATGCAAAATTAACGCCGCGCGATGCCGCAGCAGCGGCCAAGTCCGTGCCTTGCGCGGTGCGGGGCACGAGCCTAGCTGAGCGACAACACATAAACTTCCGGAGGCTATGATATGCTGCGCAGAACCGCTCTGACCGTAACACTGACCGCCCTGCCCGCACTGGCCATGGCCGCTCCGGAAGGCTGGCAGCCGCTGCTGTCGCCCGCCGACCTGTCGGCAATGCTGGAGCGTGGTGAGGATATCCACATCATCCGCGTGACCGGCGACTTTGAGGCCGGCCATATCCCCGGTGCAGTCTTCTCGCCCTATGCCGAGTGGCGCGCAGGCCCGACCAATCCGGGCGCGATCAAGCCCGAACTTGAATACGAAGCCGAAGCCGTGCGCGTTGGTATTACCGCCGAGCGCCCGACTGTGATCGTCCATAACGGTGACAGCCCCAGTGACATGGGCGCCGCCGCCCGCGTCTACTGGACACTGAAATCCTTGGGTGTCGAGGATCTCGCGCTGCTGAACGGTGGGTATCAGGCTTGGGCCGCGGCGGACCTGCCAACCGCAACGGGAGAGGTCACAGCGACCGAATCCGATTTCTACGCCGAGTGGCGCGATGACTGGTATATCCCGACATCAGAAGTCGTGAACCTAGTCGACAGTGGTGACGCCCGGCTGGTTGACAGCCGCCCGCAAGGCTTTTTCGAGGGCACAACCTGGTCCATCGCCCGCCCCGGCACGATCCGCAGCGCGGAAAACCTGCAATTCAGCCAGTTTTTTGAGGACGGGCTGATGGTCAGCGCCGAGCGGGCCCGCGCCATCGCCGACGCGCAGGGCCTACAGGACGCCCCTGTCACGGTCTCTTTCTGCAACACCGGGCATTGGGCCGCGCTCAACTGGTTCGCGCTTAGCGAATTGGCAGAAGTGCCGAATACGCGCCTTTATGCCGAAAGCATGGCGGAATACACCATCCACGGCCATGCGCTCGACAACGAACCAAGCCGCGTCGCCTATTTGTGGCTCTCGACCAAGCGCTGGGTGAGCGGGCTTTTCTAACCCCTTTCATCTTGCCATAAATACTCGACCGCCCCGGCCTGCCACATGCAGTGCCGGGGACCAGCTTGAAAGGCCGCCCCATGTTCCCGCGTCGCGCGTTCGTCACTCTTCTTGTGCTTGCCTTTTTGGTGTTCACCTTTGCAATGGCCGGTCCGCGCGCGGGGCTTTTGGTCGCGATTGGCATCGGCTTCGGGCTGGTGCTGGAAGGGCTGCGCTTCGGCTTTGCGGGGCCGTGGCGGCTGATCGTGGCGGAACGCGACGGGCGCGGCCTGCTCGCGCAGTTCCTTGCGATCGCGCTGGTGGCCTCGGTCGCCTTTCCGCTGCTGGCCGCGCATGGGGGCGAGCTGTCGCCCGCGCATGCGCCGGTTGGCCTAGGCATGATCCTTGGTGCCTTTGTCTTTGGCGCGGCCATGCAGCTTGTCATGGGCTGCGGGTCGGGCACGCTGATCAATGCCGGATCGGGCAACCTTGTCGGGCTCATCGCCCTTCTGGGCTTTATCGGCGGCAGTTTCGCGGGCAGCCTGCATCTGGGCTGGTGGACAGGGCTGGCCAGCCTGCCGGTGCTGTCCATGCAAGGGGTATTCGGTGCGAATGGGGGGCTGTTTGCCACGCTTGCCGGTCTGGCCGCACTGGCCGCACTGGTCATCTGGCGCGCCGCACCCGGCAAACGCCTGCCGCCTGCGCGGCTGTGGTGGGCGGCAACCTTGATTGCGGCGCTGGCACTGGCAAACCTTGTGGTCGCGGGCCAACCTTGGGGCATTGTCTACGGGCTTGGGCTCTGGGGCGCCAAGATCGCGCAGGCGGGCGGCGCGGACCTGGCCGTGTCAGGCTTCTGGGCCAATCCCGGCAATGCTGAACGGCTGGATGCATCCATCCTGACCGATGTCACCTCGCTGACCAATATCGGGCTGCTGCTGGGCGCATTTGCCGTCATGCGCTGGCGGTCTGATCCGGGCGCGCCCGCGCGGGCATTGACAGCGCGCTCTTATGCGCTGGTGCTTCTGGCGGGGCTGGTGCTTGGCTACTCGGCGCGCATGGCATTTGGCTGCAACGTGGGCGCGTTTTTCAGCGGAATTTCCACCGGGTCGCTACATGGCTGGGTTTGGCTTGCGGCGGCTTTCGCAGGCTCGACCCTTGGGCTGAAACTACGGCCCTTGGTTCTGCGCCCCGCTGCCCAACTGACAGGAGCGCCGGCATGACCCTATCCGCACTCTCCCGCGTGACTGTTGGTGCTTTGGCCGTGTGCCTGATCGGCCTCGTCCTTGCGGTTGATCTGGCGCGCAGCGGTGCGCCCGACCTGTTCACCGCGCCCCCTGCGATTGCGCTCGGGTCAGGACAGGCCCCGACCGGCGCGCATTGCACGGCGCAATAACCACGCAATCATATCAATAGGCTTGGACCGATAGTCGCGCGGGGTCAGTCGAACACCTCGCCGGACTCAACACCCCAAAGCGCTGCACGCGGCAGCCAGCCTTGCAGGTCGTCTATGTCAATCTGGCACCACCCCGACTCGCAGCTTTGAAGGCTGCCGATCACCCCGCGCTCCAGCAGTGCAAGTTCGCGCGCGTCCGCATCCGGCTGGGCACGCAACGCGGTCATATCGGTGTTTATCAGCGCGGTCCGGACACCGGACAGAAGCGCATAGTGCATCCAGCCGCCCTGCCCGTCCATATCCTCGACCCGCCGCCAGTGTTCGAATTCCGCCGTCACCCTTAACGGCAGGTCGCGCCGTTTATAAACCCAGTCTATCCGGTGCGACAGGTCGGGGCCACGGCGGGCATTCCCTTCGCCAGCCTTGAGCGAGACGAAACGCGGCAAGGGCAGGTTCGTGACCGGCCCGCGCTGTTGTGCCAGCGACATCACCGGCAAAAGTATCGCCGCAACCGCCGCCGCCGTCATCGCGCGGATTCTGATTGTCTTCATATGCCTGCCGACCGGCCCGCATGGGCCAGCCCCTCTGGAAAAACTGCTGTCTGCTCGTGGCCACGCCTGCCGGAATATCAAAGCCGGTCTTGTCGCGCGCGCCGATAACAGGCAGTTTGCCACAACAGACCCGACACGCAAGAGATGAGCCCGCATCATGCCGAAATCCCGCCTGAGTGTTGTTGTTACGCGACGCCTGCCCGACGCCGTCGAAACCCGCCTGTCAGAGTTGTTCGACCTGCGCCTGAACGAGACCGACAGCCCCATGTCCCGTGACGCCCTGGTGGCGGCGGTGCGGGACTGCGACGTGCTGGTGCCGACGCTGACCGACAATATTGAAGCGGGATTGCTGGGTCAGGCCGGTGAGCGGTTGAAACTGATCGCAAATTACGGTGCGGGCGTCGACCATATCGACGTCGCCACCGCACGGCAGCGCGGCATTCTTGTCAGCAACACCCCCGGCGTGGTCACAGAGGACACAGCCGACATGACCATGGCGCTGATGCTGGCGGTCACACGGCAGATACCGGCAGGCTTGGCGCAAATGCAGTCGGGCGATTGGGCGGGCTGGCAGCCAATGGCCAATCTTGGCACGCGAATCGGCGGCAAACGGCTGGGTATTCTGGGCATGGGGCGGATCGGTCAGGCCGTGGCCCGGCGCGCCCGCGCCTTTGGAATGCAGATCCATTACCACAACCGGCGCCGGCTTAGGCCAGATGCCGAGGCCGCGCTAGAGGCCACCTATTGGGAAAGCCTTGACCAGATGGTCGCCCGGATGGATGTGATTTCCGTGAACTGTCCGCATACGCCCGCGACCTTTCACCTGCTCAACGCGCGGCGGCTGAAACTGCTCAAGCCATCGGCGATCATCGTCAACACCTCGCGCGGAGAGGTGGTGGACGAGAACGCGCTGACCCGCGGCCTGCGCGCCGGAGAGATCGCCGGGGCCGGGCTGGACGTGTTCGAACGCGGACGCCAGATCAATCCCCGCTTGCGCGAATTGCCCAATGTGGTCCTGTTGCCGCATATGGGATCGGCCACGCGCGAGGGGCGCGCGGAGATGGGCGAAAAGGTCATCATCAACATAAAGACCTTTGCCGATGGCCACCGCCCCCCCGATCTGGTTCTGCCGTCCATGCTGTAAGCGGCACCGCGCCTATATCACCGCGCCTATATCAACGACAGCCGTTCAACCGCCACGGGGTCGGGATAGGGACGGTAGAGGCCCACTTCTGCCCGGTCGATCATGCCATGCATTTGCGTATAGCTGCGCAGCGCATCATGATCGCCCTCTTCCAGATGGGCAAAAGCGCGGTCCATCTGCGCCATATCCACAAACTCCACCACGAGCATGAAATCGCCGAACCCGGCCCCGGCCAAACGCAACTTGCGCCGCGACAAATGCCAGCGCGCGACCTTGCCCGCGGTCTGCAACAGCCCGAACCACGTCGAAACCGCCTGCGCAAAGGCAAGTTCATTCGCGTTCGGCTTCAGATCTATTATGCAATGATAACTGGTCATCTTGTCCCGCGCAGCGCCTGTTCCGACACCAGCTTAGGCCGGATGCATGAACAAGTGCTTAATCGCGCAGGCTCGCCAGCCACAGCCCCGCCAGCGCAAATGACAGCACCGCGTTCCAACTGGCCATCGACAGGCCCATCAGCTCCCACGGCACCTCGTCGCAGCGGACCACCGGCGCAGCCATGATCTGGTCCAGCAATTCTTGCGCGCTCATCCCCGACAGGTCGCCGCCGGATGTGCAACTGGACGGGCCCTCCCACCAGCGCCGTTCTACGCCGGTGTGGTAAACCCCGATCGCCCCTGACCCCGCCGCGCCAAGCGCGCCCAGAAGCGCCCATGGCCCGGGCAGCACCAGCCCCGCGCCTGCCACCAGTGCGACCAAATGCGGCCAGCGCTGCCAGATGCACAAGGCGCAAGGCGCCATTCCGCCAATATACTGGAACGCAAGCGCCCCCAGCAACAACCCGGCCGAACCGGTCAGCGCCAAAAGCTGTAACTGTCGTGATCTGCTCACAGATACCTCACCGCGTAGAACCCGCCGATCAGCAACACCACGAAGACGATGAAGACAAGCCCCAGCCGCCGCTCGATAAAATCACGAATCGGTGCGCCGAATTTCCACAACAGGGCGGCGACAATGAAAAAGCGCAGAGCGCGCGCCACAATGGAGGCGACGATGAACACCGGCAACGACAACGCGGTCGCCCCCGACAGGATGGTGATAACCTTGTACGGGAAAGGCGTGACGCCCGCGATCAGCACGGCCCAAGCGCCCCATTCAGCATAACGCGCGGAAAACTCTGCGAAATACGCGTCCTTGCCGTAAAACTCCAACACCGGACGGCCCACCAGTTCGAACGCGCCAGCGCCAATCCAGTAGCCCAAAAGCCCACCCGCGACAGAGGCCACGGTCGCTATTGCGGCAATCAGGAACGCCCTTGAGGGTCGCGCGATGATCATCGGGATCATCAACACATCGGGCGGGATGGGAAACACAGAGGATTCGATGAAGGCGACAAATGCCAACACCCATAAAGCGTGGCGATGACTGGCCATTGCCAAGCACCAGTCATATAGTGATTTCAGCACCTTGCGGACCCTTCTTCATCTTGCTCAAAATACTCCGGGGTCCGGGGCAGCGCCCCGGTTATGACGCCGGCAGTGTCACGCCCATCACCTGCAATCCCCAGCGCACGATATCGGCCAGGACCGTGTCTGACGCCGTGTTGAACCCGTTGACAAGCGCCAGTGTTTCCGTGCCCTCGACCGGCACCGCGGCAGAAAAGACCTGCCGCGCCATCACCCGCGCGTCACTTTCGCGCACCATCCGCGCGGTCAGGCGCAGCCGGATCGTTGCGGCCTCTTCGCCGACCAGTTCGGCCTGAAAATCGGTGATCTCACTGATCAGGGCAAAATCGCCCACCGCACCCAGCGGGCGACGTCCGACATAGGACAACGCGCCGGTATCCTCGAACGCGCGCAGGGCCATGGTTTGCCACATTGCGGGCAATTCAGAGGCCCAGCGACCATCGGGCAGATACAGCGATTGCACGGCATTGGGCTTGACCAGAATGCGGTCCGTATCCAGTGCGCCAGAGGTCGTCGGTGGCTCTACGCTCAGCGCGCGCGACAGGCTGCGCGTGGCTTGCGGCAAGCCCGATGGCGCGCGCAATTCGTAAGCATCCAGCGGCGTTGATGCCTTGTTCAGCGCGGATATCGCACCGCAGCCAGAAATCAATAAAATACTTGAAAATACAATGGCTAGACGGGCAAACTTCATCTTCTGAACTCCGGTGTCTGGCTGTTGAGAAGCAAGCGCGCAGGATCGCTTTCCAGCTTGCGCGTCAGCCCGTCAAGATTGGCGATCAACCCGCGCGCTTCGCGGGCAAGTTGCGTAATGTTGGGCAGACCCGCGGAGGTGAAATCGCGCACCGGACCGGCGCTGTCACGCACCACTTGGCCCAGATCGTCAAAGGTGCGCGCAGCGCTTTCGGCGGTGGCGCGCAGCTCTGCCGTGACGGCGGGAATATCGGCAGAGACCGCATCCACCGCGGCACCCAGCCGGTCCAGCACATCGCGCAGATCGGTGGTGATTGCGGCAACATCTTCGTTGATGACCCTGTCAGCACCGATAAAGGCGCGCTCGGCAGCTTCCAACGCGCCCTCGCCCGTGTCCAGCGCGCGGTTGATCGCTTCGAGCGTGGCGTTGGCATTCCCGAAGGTTTCAGTCACTTGGTCAAGCGTTTGCAGGCCGGACGTGCTGAGCGCGTCGATGTTGCCCGACACGTTGCTAAGGTCTTTTCCGACCGTATCCACGACCGTGCGGACCTCTGCGGTGGCGGCGCGGATATCGGCCATGATGACCGGAAGATCGGTTTCCGCAATCGTCGCCACGCTATCGGCCGCGACCGTTGCGCGCGCGACCATCTCGCGGGCCTCAGTGACCAGAAGCGTGCCTTCTCCGCTGACCAGCGTTTCCACGCTGTCGGACATTTGCTCTACCGATTGCAGCGTGGTTTCCGCGCGCACCAGAAGCGGCTCTAGCAGCGCCAATGCGGGATCAAGCGCTTCCATCCGTTCTGTGGTCGCCCGGCCTGTGCGCGACAGGTCGGCGAACATGGTCGTTGCCTCTTGGCTGGCGGTTTCCAATTCCCCGCGCAGGGCCGTGGCATCGTCCCGCAGCTGTGCGACCATTTCGGTAAGATCACGGGCCACAAACTGATCTACGGTTTCCAACGTTTGTGTCCCGGTCTCGAACGCGATGCGGGCGTTGGTCGCAACCAAAGCACCCTCATCGACGGCAAATTGCAGGCTTTCCAATGTTGTTTCGGCCTGTAGCAGGATCGGCTCAAGATTATCTGCAAATTCTGCAAAGGTCACGGTCGCGGCTTGAACCGTGTCGGTAAACCCTGCGAAACTGTCTAGTGCGCGCGAAATCTCGCCCGATGATGTCTCTAGGTTTATCAATATATTCTGGACCCTTGAGCGGTTTTCCTCGCCCAAAAGCTGGTTGACCTGTTCGACAACCTGCAAGGCTTCGTCCAGAATGCGCGGCGCACCTTCGGTGAGCGACTGAATGGTCGAGCGCCCCGCTTGCAGTTCGGGCACATCCTCGCGGTTGTTGATGAGCGGCGCATCGGGGCTGCCAGCCGACAGCGCGATATAGGACACACCGGTAATGCCGGAGCTGTCGACCACGGCGACGGTATCGGCGCGCACCGGCGCATCGCGCTGCACTTCCAGCGAGACCAAGACAGTGCCATCCTGATCGGGCGACAGGCGAATATCGGTCACGCGCCCTACGGGCAGACCGGCAAAGCGCACATCCGCAGCGGGCGACAGTCCGGAAACGCTGTCGAATCGGACGTCGTAATAGGCATATTGCTGGTCGAACTGGACCTTGCCAAAGGCTAGGAAAAAGCCCATCACACCGAAAAAGCCCAGCAGTGCGAACACCCCGATCAGAACATAATTTGCCTTGGTTTCCATGGGTTAGCTGACCTTGTCCTTGGTGGCGATCGCGGCGCGCGCGCGCGGCCCGTGGAAGTATTCATGCACCCATGGGTGGTCGATCTCGAGCATCTCTTCCATCGTGCCAGTATACTTCACCCGCCGGTCAGCCAAAACCGCGATTCGGTCGCAGCAGGCGTGCAGGCTGTCCAGATCATGCGTGACCATGAACACGGTCAGCCCCATTGCGCGGCTAAGTCCGCGGATCAATTCGTCGAAAGCAGAGGCGCCGATCGGGTCCAGCCCCGCCGTGGGTTCGTCCAGAAACACGATTTCAGGGTCGAGTGCGAGCGCCCGCGCCAGCCCCGCGCGTTTGCGCATGCCGCCCGACAGTTCCGACGGGTAATTGTCACCCGCCTTGTAGGGCAGGCCCGACATGGCGATTTTCAGATCGGCCAGTTCGCGGCGCAATCCGGCATCCAGCCCGTCGATCGTGCGCATCGGCACTTCGACATTCTCGCGCACCGTCAGGCTGGAAAACAGTGCGCCATCCTGAAACATGACGCCCATGCGCTGGTCAATCGCGCGGCGCGCGGTTTCCGAGCAGTTCAGCGCGTCCTGACCGAAAATCTCTATGCTGCCCGCCTGCGGCGGACGCAGCCCTGCAATGCAGCGCAGCAGCACGGATTTGCCCGTGCCAGAGCCGCCGACCACGCCCAGCACTTCGCCGCGATGTACATCGAGGTCGAGATTGTCATGCACCACGTCCGCCCCGAAGGCGTTGCGCAAACCGCGGAGTTTTATGACCACATCGCGTGTCATCAGATATCCATCATCGCGAAAAAGACGGAAAACAGCGCATCGGCCAGAATAACCGCAAAAATCGCGCGGACCACGGCGGAGGAGGTCTGCGCGCCAAGGCTTTCGGCATTGCCGCGCACCTGCATACCGGCATGACAGCCGATCACGCCAATGATGATGGCAAAAACCGGCGCTTTGACAAACCCGACAAGCACATGGTTGGTGCCCGTCTCTTCCAGCAGGCGGGTCAGAAAGACGGCGGGCGAAATACCCAGTTCGATCCAGGACATAAGCGCGCCGCCGAACAGGCCCATGACATTGGCCACCAGCCCCAGAATGGGCAGCGTGATCAGCAGCGCCAGAATGCGCGGCACAAACAGCACCATGGCCGGATCAATCGCCAAGGTGCGCATGGCGTCGATCTCTTCGCGCATCTTCATGGACCCGATTGCGGCGGTAAAGCTGGACGCGGTGCGCCCCGCCACAATGATCGCGGTCAGCAAGATGCCCAGTTCGCGCAGGATCGAGATCGAAATCAGGTCCACGACGAAGATTTCTGCCCCGAACTGGCGCAACTGCACCGCGCCCTGAAAGGCCAGCACCACACCAATCAGGAACGACATGAGCGATACGATGGGAATCGCCCGCCATCCCACCTGATCGGCATGGTGCACCAACGCCGTCATCGGCAACTGACCGGGATGGCGGGCGATGCGGCCCAGACGCGCCAGAAACAAGCCCAGCATGTCAGTAATTTCTACAAGGAAACCGCCCGCATTGGCGACCATCCGCCCGATCCGTTCCAGGATCTGCGCAGCGGTCAATGGGTGGCGCGACGGGTCTGGCGGCTGCGGAATGGTCCCCGCCACACGGTCCAGCAGTGCCGCATGGTCGGGGCGCAGACCTGTCAGTTCCAGCGCGCCGGAATGGCTGTGCAACAAATAGGCCCCGGCCGTGTCCAGCCGTGTAAGCCCTGACAGGTCCAGCGCGCCTTGGGCGCGTGGCAGCTCTGCGGCCAGCGCTGATACGTTGCGCACCGTCAACACCCCAGACAACCGCCACACGCCGCCATCCCGCTCCAACACGGGAGAGGTTGTCACGGTTTCGGGGTCGGTTGCCACGGTCAAGACCTGTCCTTTGCAAAGGGTCCGAGTCGCCCTTGTGTATATAGGGCCAAGCGCCGCGCTGCCATGCCTGCCGCCGCTGTCAGACACGGGCTGCCGGGATTATCCGCAAATCTGGGCTTCATGGTGCCGGCAGAGGGACTTGAACCCCCGACCTTCGGTTTACAAAACCGCTGCTCTACCAACTGAGCTATGCCGGCGTGGGGCGGGATTTAGCCCAAAGGCTGCGCGGGCGCAATCGGGGATCGCAAGCGCAATGGCTAATCGCGTACGAAATGGCGCACGAAATTCGCCAACACCCGGCCTGACGCTTCCGTCTGCACGCCGTCACAGGCCGCGATCAGGCTGTCGGCTTGGGTCGGGTCGAAATAGCCCTTGTCCTTGTAGACGCGAATGCGCAGGGCGAAATTTGCACCATCGGCTTCGGGGTGGAACTGCGTGGCATAGATTCGGTCGCCATATCGCAGCATTTGGATGGGGCAGCGCGCCCCGTGCAGCAGGTGCACCGCACCCGCTGGCAAAGCGTCCATCGCCTCTTTATGGCCGACAAGCGCGGTCATTTGCTCCGGCACGCCCTCTAGCAAGGGGTCGCCCGCACTCTCGGGACGGCGCGTGCAGATGATCGGGCCGACAGGTTCGGAATGATGCTCTTGCGACACCGGCGCGCCCAGATACCGGCCCAGAATGCCAATGCCGTAGCAGCACCCCAGAAATGGCGTCCGGCTGTCGGCAATGCGCGGCATAAGACCAAGGATCTGCGCCTCTATCCGCGCCTCCATCGGGGTTTTGCGGTCGGGCGGGTCGCTGACACAGCCGGGGCCACCGCCAACGATCACGCCACTATAAGCCGCAAGGTCCAGATCTTCGGGCAGCGTCTCGCGCTCCAGCCGGATGCGGCGCACATCGCCTGCGGTCAGACGGGCACGCCGCAAAATGGCGGCGAACTCATCATCCGCAACATCAGCTTCGGGCCGTAACTGAATGATAATGAACGGTTTCATTCAGGCGGCCTATCCTCTCCAGAAGCGGGGCATCAACAAGACAAGAACGGCCAGCAGTTCCAGACGCCCCAGATACATGCCAAGGATCATCAGCCATTTGGCCGCAGTGGAAAACTGGTCAACCGCGCCCGTTGGCCCCACCTCTGGCCCAT
Organism: Roseinatronobacter ekhonensis; assembly: GCF_900499075.1. Classification (GTDB taxonomy): domain Bacteria; phylum Pseudomonadota; class Alphaproteobacteria; order Rhodobacterales; family Rhodobacteraceae; genus Roseinatronobacter; species Roseinatronobacter ekhonensis. The sequence continues at coordinate 158,458 of NZ_UIHC01000003.1, forward strand.
AAGCCGGTCCGACATTGCAAATCGCGGTCCAGGCGGCGGTCAGCGCCGTGCGCGTGTCCAACCCGGACAATGCCAAAGCAGCCGAAAGCAGCACAAAGGCCAATGCAAAGGCTGTGAACATTACGATCACGGAAGAGACAACATCCTCTTCCAGCCGTTTGCCGCCCAAGCGCAGCGCGATCACCTGATGCGGGCTTCCAAGTTGGCGCATCCGCAGCTTGATCGCTTCGAAAAGAACCAGAAAGCGGAACACCTTGATCGAACAACCGGTTGATGCCGTGCAGGCCCCGATGAAACCGACCAGCATGACCACCATCAATGGGAAATCACCCCAACCGGCCACATCCTCGCTGCCATAGCCGGTGCCGGTGAACAACGTGATCACATTGAACAGGGTGCCGCGCAACACATCCAAGAACGCGCCCTCGCCCGTGGCCATGCGGTACAGGATGACCACGGCCACCGCGTAGCCGATCCAGCGCAGGAACGCGCGCACCTGAACATCGCGCCACAAGGCCCAAGGATCGCCCCCCAGAAGCTGGATGTAGCGAATGAAGGGCAAACCGGCGAGCACCATGAAAAGCGCGCCGACATATTCCAGCGGCCCCTGAAATGCCGAAAAGGACTGGTCGGTGGTCGAAAACCCGCCCGTCGCAATCGTGGTCATGCCGTGGTTGAGCGCGTCAAAACCGCTCATGCCAAAGCCCATATACGCAATCACGGCAAAGAGCGTGAGCGAGATGTAGATCTGAAGCAGCCCGAGCGAGATATCATAGACCCGCGGCATCACCTTGCCGAGCGTGTCGAACCCTTCGGACTGGAAGTGCTGCATACCGCCGACGCGCAGCACCGGCAGAAAGACCAGCGCCACCACGACAATACCCAGCCCGCCCAGCCATTGCAGCATGGACCGCCACAGCAGAACCCCGCGCGGCATGTCATCCAGCCCCACGAACACCGTGGTGCCGGTCGTGGTCATGCCCGACAGCGCCTCGAAATAAGCATCGGTCCAGCCGACATTGGGCGCGCCGAACATGAATGGCATGGCCGCGAAACCGGGCAGGACCAGCCACAGACTGGTCGCCATCAGAAAGGACTGCCGACGGCCCAACCCCTGCCCCAGCGCGTTGCGGGTCGCCCCGGCCAGAACCGCGCCGACAAGGCAGGTCAGAAAGCTCCCTTCGGCAAATGCACGCCAGTTGGGATTGCCCGCGCTCAGATCCAGCGCCATGGGCAACAACATCAGCGCGCCCACTGTCAGGGTGAGCACGCCGATCAGGTATATGACAGGGCGCAGGTCCAACATAGCGCGCAGCCTTTGTCGCTGCGCGCCCGGCTGTCAAGCGCGCAATCGCCGCCGCGACCTAGCCGCAGTTTTTGTCGTGCTTAGCCAACATGAAACAGGCTCGCGAACAAGCGCGGGTCCAAGCTTTCGGACTCGAACGTGTCACCATGCGTCAGGACGCTGACGGCATCGTGACTGTGCAGGCTTTCCTGATGGCTGGCAACCACCCGAAAATCGCCGATGCGCGCATCGCCGTCGAGTTGCTCGCAAAAGCTGCGCGCGGCATCTTCCACGAAAATCGGGTTGGCCGCGTTCAACTCGGCAAAGGCCTGTTCGTCCTCGCGCTTGACCATGACCTGTGTTTCGGTGGGCACGGCGGCACGGCACAGGTCAATCAAATCCTCGAACCAAAGCTTGTTGCCGGGCAAAACCTGCACAGACACCCGCGCGACGGAACGCTGGGAATGCGGCGTCGCCAACTGCCCGCGCGTGGCGCGGGCATGTTCGCTCAGTTCCAGCGAACACGGGCAGGTCGAGGAATACACATAATCCAGATGCATGAAGGTCTGGCGCACGCCCGCGCGGTCCACTACTTCCATGGCGATATCGTAATACTGGTAGCCGTGCAGGCCAGAACGCAGGCTTTCCACCTTCACCGGAAAGCTGAACCGCATCATGATGCGGGCGTCGAAACTCTCCAGATCGGCCTTGTAATCCTCCAGTGCGGCGCGCACCACATCCGCGCTGAACGTGCGCTCTGCGTGGCCATAGAAGCTGCGCATGATGCGCGACATGTTGATGCCCTTCTTCTCGGCCTCCAGGCTGACGGACCCGGTGACAGAGGTTTCCAGCGTCAGATCACCATTGTCGCGGGTGTGATACCGGATGGGCAGCCGGAAATTCGAAATGCCAACATGCTGGATCGGGGCTTTTGCGCCCACGATCAGGCTGGCAGGGCCGTTCTGAAGGTCGGGCAGACCCGCTTTATACGCGGCATCCGCGCGAAACCCTTCTGGGTAATCGCGGTTCAGGTCGGGATAGCTGGTGGCGGGCAACAGGCTGGTTGCCGCCGCCTCGACCCGCGCGCGCGCATCGCCGGAAGCACCATCGGCAAAGCGGCGCAGGGTTTCCAGCGCGGCTTCGGCCTCTGCTTCCGATGGGGTCTGTTCTAGGCCTGGGACATGCACGTTCATCTTGGATCGTCCTTCCTGTCTGTCGGACCTAAAGGTAAGCGCCCAATCGTGCTTTTCCACTTTTTTCATGGCCGAGGCGCCCCTTTTCGCGACACCTTTCGCCTAGATCGCGCCAAGCGCGGCGCGTAGGTCCGCAATCAGGTCGGTTGCATCTTCCAGGCCGACGGATAGCCGGATCAGGCCGGGGGTTATCCCCAATAGTGCCTTCTGGTCGTCGGGAAGGCGCTGGTGCGTGGTGGTCGCCGGATGCGTCGCGATCGAACGCGCATCGCCAAGATTGTTGGATATCACGATAATATTCAGGGCATTCAGCAGCTTGAACGCCGCATCTTGTCCGCCTGCCACGTCCAGCGCCAGCACCGTGCCAAAACCGGACATCTGGTCGACGGCAATCGCGTGTTGCGGGTGATCGGGCAGCCCGGGATAGATTACCCGCGCCAACCGCGTATCATCCTGCAACGCTTCGGCAATGGCTTGGGCATTGGCGGCTTGCGCGCGCACGCGCAGGTCCAGCGTTGCCATTCCGTTCAGCATCACCCACGCGTTGAACGGCGAAAGCGCGCCGCCGGTGTGCTTCATATAGGGCTCGACCGTGCCGCGAATAAACTCGCGGGTTCCGCAGATCACGCCACCCAGCGCACGCCCCTGCCCGTCGATATGCTTGGTGGCGGAATAGATCACCACATCGGCCCCCATCTCTACGGCGCGGCTGAAAACGGGGGTGGCAAACACATTGTCCACCACCACCGTCGCGCCCACGGCATGGGCAATCTGCGCCACGCCGCGCAGGTCGATAACCTCTAGCGTGGGGTTGGACATGCTTTCCAGAAACACAGCCTTTGTGTCGGGCCGGACTGCGGCGCGCCACGCGTCCAGATCGGTGCCGTCGATAAAGGAAATCTCGACCCCGTAGCGGGCCAGAACGTTTTCCAGAATATACAGGCACGACCCGAACAGCGCCCGTGCCGCGACCACATGGTCGCCCGCGCGCAGCATTGCCATCAGCGCACCGGACACGGCGGCCATGCCAGAGGCGGTGGCGAACGCGTCTTCGCAGCCCTCTATGGCGGCAATGCGGTCTTCGAACGCGGCCACGGTCGGGTTGCCGTAGCGCGCATAAATGAACTCGTCCGGCCCTGCGCCCAGAAACCGCGCTTCGGCGGCTTCGGCTGTCGGGTAGACGAAGCCTTGTGTCATATAGATAGCCTCGGCCACCTCGCCATATTGGCTGCGGCGCGCGCCCTGATGCACGAGCTTCGTGCGTGTGTTCCAGTCTTGGCTCATGTCATTCCCCATCGGCCCTGCGGCCACGCAAAAACCCCCGAACCTGAAGCAGGTCGGGGGCTGGCCCAGACCTCTTTAGCGGTGTGATTAACGTGGCCCGCAATCGGGTGACAAATCGCCACGGTGCCGCAACTACGCGTCACACGGGGTGCATACCGCCAAGCGGCAGGCGCGTCAATCGCCGGTGCGGGGTTGGGTCAGGCCGGAAAACTCGGGAACATGGCCGTTGATGCGGCACGGGATGCCGATGGGGCATGTCGCGGAACAGGGGTGTAGACAGGGCGGGGACTGTCCCCCGCCCTGTATTCGATCAGTTCAGTGCCGCGTCGGTGATGGCATGGGTCCATGCACCTTCGGGCTGCTCGGTGATGACGGGGTCGGAGCCGCCTGCCAGAAGCGACGCCACCGTCCGCTCGTAATCCGCGACGTCAAGCGACCCGTTGGACCCTGCGGTCAGCTTGGCAACCTCACCCATCATGCGGATTTGATGCTGCTCGGTCTGCGCGCCGGTCTGGTCGTATTCCAACACGATCATCGCGGCATCTTCGGGGTTCTCCTCGGCCCATTTCCAGCCGCGCATGGACGCGCGCACAAAACGCTCCATCCGGTCAACAAAGGCCGGATCGGCAAGGTTCTCTTCCAGCACATACAGACCGTCTTCCAGTGTCGCGACGCCCTGATCCTCATACTTGAACAAGACCAGATCGTCGGGGGTCAGGCCCGCGTCGATGACCTGCCAGTATTCATTATAGGTCATGGTCGAAATGCAGGCCGCCTGCCCGTTCAGCAACGGGTCCACGTTGAAGCCCTGTCGCAGAACCTCGACCCCGGACTCGCCGCCATCGGTCGACAGGCCAAGCTGGCTCATCCAGCTCAGGAACGGGAATTCGTTGCCGAAGAACCAAACGCCAAGCGTGTTGCCCGCGAAATCGTCAATGGTTTCGATCCCGGCATCCTTGCGGCAGGTCAGCATCATGCCCGACGACTTGAACGGCTGGGCGATATTGACCATCGGAAGCCCCTTTTCCCGCGCAGCCAGCGCGGCGGGCATCCATTCGACGGTCACATCCGCGCCGCCCCCGGCCAGAACCTGCGTCGGTGCGATATCAGGACCGCCGGGCAGGATGGTGACGTTCAGGTCTTCTTCCTCGTAGAACCCGTTCTCGAGCGCGACATAGTAGCCCGCGAACTGGGCCTGCGTGACCCATTTGAGTTGAAGCGAGACATCATCGGCGGCCAGCGCCGTTCCCGCGACAAGCGACAGTGCCGCTCCGGTCAGTGTTGTTTTCAGTTTCATGGTCTTCCCCCTTGCTGGTTATGGTTTTAGTTGCGATGCGATGGGTGCCAGAATGTCACCCGGCGTTCGATCCACGCCATGACGCCATAAGCACTTGTGCCCACCATTGCTGCGACGGCAATTTCAGCCCAAACGAGATCAATCGACAAGCTGCCGACGGCGGTCGAGATACGAAAACCCATACCGCGGGTCGGAGAGCCGAAATATTCAGCAACTATAGCGCCGATCAGGGCCAATGTCGTGGCAATCTTCAATCCGTTGAAGATGAACGGCATGGCGGCAGGCAAGCGCAGCTTGAACAGCGTCTGGGTATAGCTGGCCGCGTAGGTGCGCATCAGGTCGCGTTGCATCGCCTCGCTGCTCTTCAGGCCCTGCACCGTGTTTACCAGAATCGGGAAAAAGACCATCACGACCACAACCGCCGCCTTCGATTGCCAGTCGAACCCGAACCAGTTGACCATGATCGGGGCAACACCCACGATGGGCAGGGCGGCAAGGAAATTGCCGATGGGCAGCAGGCCCCGTGTCAGAAACGCCGAGCGGTCGATGGCGATGGCGCATAAAAACGCCGCCACCGCCCCGATGGCAAAGCCGCGGAACGCGCCCTTCACCACGGTTTGTACGAAATCGGTCCAGAGTATGTCGAGAGAGGTCGCAAACGTCTGCGCCACAAGACTGGGTGGCGGCAGGATCACCTGACTGACATCCAGACCCTGTACGATGCCTTCCCACAAAACCAGCAAGGTCACGCCGAACAGAACCGGCACGATAATCCGCACGGCACGCGTGTCCCGCCAGCGCGAATTGGCCAGCCAGATGTTGCAGCCCCAAGCCGCGATCCAGAACACCAAGGCAAGGACAAGGGCCGTCATGCGCGCGCTCCCATCCGTCCCAGCGCCAAGCGTTGCACCAGATCAAGCAGCGTCACCAGAAGGCCCGCAAGGATGGCAGCGGCGAACAGGGCTGACCAGATGGCCAGCGGCGTGCCGAACTGATCGCCGATCAGGATGCGCGCGCCCAAGCCGGAAATGGCCCCTGTCGGCAACTCTCCGACGATTGTGCCGACCAGCGCCGCCGCAACCCCGACCTTGAGCGACGTGAACAGAAATGGCAAAGACGCCGGCAGGCGCAGTTTGAAAAAGCTCTGCCAGCCATTGGCGTCATAGGTTTTCAGAAGGTCTAGCTGGCTGGTTTCGGGCGCCCGTAGCCCTTTGACCATGCCGACCAGAACCGGAAAGAAACACAGATAGGCCGAGATGATCGCTTTCGGCAGCCCCCGTCCCTCGACCCCCAGTTGCGATGATACAACGATGATCATGGGGGCCAAGGCGACGATGGGAATGGTCTGGCTGATGATCGCCCAAGGCATCAGGCTCATATCCGCGACCCGGCTGTAGACAATTGCGACCGCCCCAAGAATGCCGACCGCCGTGCCCAGCGCAAACCCCCACAGCGTGGAGTGCAGCGTGATCCATGCGTGATAGATAAGCGAACGCTTGGACCAAGCGCGGCCATTAAGCGCCATCTCGCCGGTGGTTTTCCACAACTCCTGCCCGACCTGCGCAGGCGTCGGCAGACGCGGGCGGTCAAGCTGGTAGCCTGCGCGGACATGGTCGCGATTATCCGCCATCAAACGCCATGCGGGCACCGCACGCCGCTCGACCGACCCTTCGGGCACGATGTCAGCCCCTGCCCGTTCGGCCTGATCCAGCGCCACGCGGATATTCATGGGCGCGACCGACAGATACCAGAGCACCAGAATGCCGCCCAGCACCGTCAGGATCGGCAACAGGTTACGCATGGGCGCCACCTGCCCCGGACGTGATCCGGGGCCTCGCGTGTCGAAGCTGGGCCGCAAGGCCCCGGCTCAAGGCCGGGGCGGGAATCGCACAGGCCCTAGTCATAGCTATGCCCCGCGCGCAGCCCTTCGCGCACCCGGTGTGACAATGCCAGAAATTCCGGCGATTCGCGCAGATCCAGCGGGCGCTCGCGCGGAAGCGTGCTGTCGATCACATCGCTGATCCGCCCCGGTCGCGGGCTCATCACCACGATCTTGGTCGACAGGTAGACCGCTTCGGGGATGGAATGCGTGACAAACGCCACGGTCTTGCCGGTCTTGGCCCAGAGCTTCAGAAGTTGCTCATTCAGGTGGTCGCGGACGATTTCGTCCAACGCGCCGAACGGTTCGTCCATCAACAGGATATCCGCATCAAACGCCAGTGCGCGCGCGATAGAGGCCCGCTGCTGCATCCCCCCCGAAAGCTGCCACGGAAATTTCTTTTCGAACCCGTCAAGCTCGACCAGTTTCAGCACATGCTGCACGCGGTCGACCATGTCGGACTTCGCGTAGCCCATAATTTCCAGCGGCAGGCGGATATTGCCGCCGATCGTGCGCCAGGGATACAGCCCCGCGCTTTGGAACACATAGCCATAGGCGCGCTTCCGGCGGGCCTCATCCGGGGCCATGCCATTAACGCTCAGTGTGCCCGCGGTCGGTGTCTCCAACCCCGCGATGCACCGCAGGAAAGTCGTCTTGCCGCACCCCGACGGCCCGATGAAAGAGACGAAATCGCCCTTGTCGATTGTCAGGTCCACGTCTTTCAGCGCATGGACCGGGCCATCATTGGTCTGGAAGGTCAGCGACAGGTTCTCCGCTGAAATAACTGCACTCATGCCGGGACTTTCATTGCATCAAGGGCCGCGTCAATTTGGGCTATGATGTCATGGGACAAAGGCTGCAACGGACGTGGAAGCGGGGCGGGACCAAGCCCCAAAAGATCCAGAATATGCGGGGCAACACGAATTGCACCATAGGTTTTGAACACTTCCCAAAGCGCGGCTGCCTTGGCATGTTCAGCACATAGGCGCGTATCGTCGCCGCGCGCGCTCCAGATCGCAAGCGCCAAATCCGGCAAGACCCCGGCAATGACGGAATACCAAGCATCCGCGCCTGCCCCAAGCGGGACATGGATAAGCGCATCACCTGAATAGCCAATGACAAAGCCATCATGAGTCTTGCGGCGCAAAAACGCGATCTGGGCCTGTGCCGCAGCCGACGTCGCGGGGGCCGGGTTCTTTACAGCCACCACCTGCGGATTGGCGGCAAGCGTCGCGACAAGATCCTCGCTGATGGTGAAATGCGTCGTGCCCGGATTGTTGTACAGGCATATGGGCAGCGCAGACACCGCCGTGACATCCGCAACCAGCCCGGCGAAATCTGCATCGCTCAGGGGTAGGTAAGACACCGGGGCCAGCAAAGCGGCGGCGGCACCTGCGCGCTCTGCTGCGCGCACATGGCTGACCACATCAGACGTCCGGAGCGCGCCAACCCCGGCCAGAACCGGAATATTGCCGGCGGCTTCAACCGCCGCAGAGATCGCACGCGCGCGTTGGTCGGCGCTCAGATACATATAGCTTCCGGTCGAGCCGAGAACCCCGATGGAGTCCACGCCAGAGCCAGCAAGCCGGGCGACCAATCGACCAAGATGATCGGTGTCAACCACCCCATCCTGATCCATTGGCGTCAGCGGGAATGCCGACAAACCGGACAGCATCACACCCCCGTCGCGGGAATTCCCGTCCGTTGCACGGGGCGCGGGGCTGTCAGGTCTTTCCACGTGCTCAGCGCGCGGTTTGTCACACCGTTTCCGGCGCGCTTGACGAACTGGCCGTGGCCTTCCTGCGTGCGCACCTCGCCGTCATGAATGGCGACCTGCCCGCGTGTCAGCGTGAAGCGCGGCAGGCCTTTCACCTCTTTGCCCTCGAACACATTGTAATCAATGGCAGATTGCTGCGCGCTTGCGCTGATTGTCTTAGTCTTGGCCGGATCCCAGACGACGATATCGGCATCCGCGCCCACGGCAATCGCACCTTTGCGCGGGTAGCAATTGAGGATCTTGGCGATATTGGTCGACGTGACGGCCACGAACTCGTTCATCGTCAGCCGCCCGGTTTCGACCCCGTGTGTCCAGAGCATTGGCATCCGGTCTTCCAGCCCGCCGGTGCCATTGGGAATCTTGGTGAAATCACCAACACCGTAGCGCTTCTGCTCGGTGGTAAAGGCGCAATGATCCGTGGCGACAACCGAGAGCGACCCGGATTGCAGCCCGGCCCACAGGCTGTCCTGATGCTGCTTGTTGCGGAAAGGTGGCGACATCACGCGGCGCGCGGCATGGTCCCAATCGGGGTTGAAATACTCGCTGTCATCCAGCGTCAGGTGCTGGATCAGGGGCTCGCCCCAGACACGCTTTCCTTGCTGGCGCGCGCGGCGGATGGCCTCGTGGCTTTCCTCGCAAGAGGTGTGGACAACGTAGAGCGGCACACCTGCCATATCGGCGATCATGATGGCGCGGTTGGTGGCCTCGCCCTCGACCTGCGGCGGGCGGGAATAAGCATGCGCCTCTGGCCCGGTATTGCCCGCCGCCTTCAGCTTGGCCGCAAGTTCGGCCACCACATCGCCGTTTTCGGCATGGACCATGGCAATCCCGCCCAATTCCGACAGACGGTTGAACGAGGAATAAAGTTCGTCATCATTCACCATCAACGCGCCTTTGTAGGCGAGGAAATGCTTGAACGTGTTGATCCCGCGCTCTTCGATCACGGTTTTCATGTCGTTGAACACCTGCTCGCCCCACCATGTCACGGCCATGTGGAACGAATAATCGCAATTCGCGCGGGTGGATTTGTTGTCCCAGCGCTTGATCGCATCAAGCAGGCTTTCGCCCTGGTTGGGCAGACAGAAATCCACCACCATCGTCGTGCCGCCCGCCAGCGCCGCGCGGGTGCCGGATTCGAAATCATCGGTCGAATAGGTGCCCATGAAGGGCATTTCCAGATGCACATGCGGGTCAATTCCGCCGGGCATGACATAGGCGCCGGTGGCGTCAAGTGCTGTATCGCCCGTCAGGTTCGGGCCGATCTGGGCGATCTTGCCACCCTCGATCAGCACATCGGCCTTGTAGGTCAGGTCATGCGTGACGATGGTGCCGTTCTTGATGACTGTGGTCATGGGGTGCCTCCTCTACGGCACCCGCCCCGGACTTGATCCGGGGCCTTGCGCCCCGCTAGTCTGGTATGGCGTGTGCCATGTCTTTCCAGTTTTGGTTGAACTCGGTAATCAGAGCAATCTTCCAGCCGCGCCGCCAACGTTTGATCGCGCGCTCTCGACGCAACGATTGCTCGAAGTCGTCGTGCGGTTCGAACCAGACAAGTGTCTTGATGTTGTACTTGGCCGTATGCGTGCTCAGCCCAGCACGATGGGCCGCGACGCGACGCTGCAAATCGGTTGTGCGGCCCGTGTAGAGCGCACCGCCGGGACGAGAGGCCATGATGTAGACGTAATGCGACATGGCGGAAGCATGGCGCACCGAGGTTAATAAACCTTGAAGCCCGCCCCGGCCTTGAGCCGGGGCCTCTTGTCCAAATTTCCCCTGCCAGCAAGCTTGGCGCAAGGCCCCGGCTCAAGGCCGGGGCGGGCTGCGTTCCTTGGGTGCTCACTCCACAATCTCCGCCGTGTTCAGCACCGCGTGCAATAGCACATCGGTGCCCGCTTTCGCCCAGTCCTTGGTGATATCCTCGGCCTCGTTATGCGACAATCCGTCGACGCAAGGGCACATGATCATCGCAGTTGGTGCCACATCGTTGATCCAGCAGGCGTCATGCCCCGCGCCCGAGACGATGTCCATGTGGCTGTAGCCCAGTTCCTCGGCCGCCGCCCGCACGGCCGCGACACAGCCTTCGTCAAACGCGGGCGGGTCGAACTGGCCGACGATATGGCAATCGAACTCCACCCCGATCTCGTCACAAAGCTTCGGCGCGCGCTCCATCAACTCGGCCACCATGGCGTTCAGCTTGTCCAGAATATGTGTGCGCATATCGACCGTGAACACGGCTTTGCCGGGGATGATGTTGCGCGAATTGGGGTAGACGTCGATATGCCCGATCGCGCCAACGGCACCGGGTTGGTTCGCCATCGCGATCTCGTGCACCAGTTCCGTCACCAGCGCCAACCCGCGCCCCGCGTTCTTGCGCATATGCATCGGCGTTGACCCGGTATGGCTTTCCTTGCCCGTCACCGTGCATTCGATCCAGCGCAGCCCCTGACCGTGGGTTACGACGCCGACATCCTTGCCCTCGGCCTCCAGAATCGGCCCTTGTTCGATATGCAACTCGAACATGGCATGCATCTTGCGCGTGCCGACCGGCTCCTCGCCAACCCAGCCAATGCGCTTCAACTCGTCGCCAAAGCTTTTGCCCTCGGCATCAACCCGGTCATACGCCCAAGCCTGCGTGTGCTTGCCGATAAACACCCCCGAGGACAGCATGGCGGGCGCGAAGCGTGTGCCTTCCTCGTTGGTCCAGTTGACGATGACGATGGGGTGCTTGGTTTGTATGTCCAGATCGTTCAGCGTGCGCACAACTTCCAGACCGCCCAGAACCCCCAGAACCCCATCATACTTGCCGCCCGTAGGCTGGGTATCCAGATGGCTGCCCATATAGACCGGCAGCGCGTTTGGGTCGGTGCCGGGCCGCGTTGCGAACATATTGCCCATCGTATCGACGCCCATGGTCAGGCCTGCCGCGTCACACCATGACTGGAACAATGCGCGACCTTCGGCATCGGCGTCGGTCAGCGTCTGGCGATTGTTGCCGCCGGCGATACCGGGGCCGATCTTGGCCATCTCCATCAGGCTGTCCCAGAGCCGCTCCGGATCTATGCGGAAATTCTGGCCGTTGCGCATGTCTTGTCCCTCTTGGCAGGTGAGATTCCGTTACCGGCGTCACTGGCTTTGGCAAGCGTGGGCCAGCACTTGGCCTCAGGTCAACAATTTTTGACCATTTGGACAGAAAAATACTGCAAGGTCGTGTGAAATGGTTGAATGCTGCTCTCAACTTGGGCAGCTTGAATTGGAAAGGCGACAGCACGCATGAACAGCCCCCGCAAGGTGACCCGCATCCAGCGCCAGAAACGCGAAGTCATTCTGGCGGCCGCGCTGGAGGCTTTTGCCGAAGACGGCTTGCGCGGCGCGACACTGGAGAAAATCGCCGACAAGGCCGGCATGTCAAAGCCGCATGTTGTCTATTATTTCGGCAGCAAAGACGCGATCTACACGGAGCTTTTGCAAAGCCTGCTGGAGGTTTGGGTGCAGCCTCTGCGCGACCTGTCCGAGGATGCGGACCCTCTGGCCGCAATCTTGACCTACATGCGGCGAAAGCTACGGATGAGCCAAGACATGCCGCGCGAAAGCAAAATGTTCGCGACAGAGATCCTGCACGGTGCCCCGCGTATGCGCCCGCAACTGTCGGGCGACCTGAAGGCGCTGGTCGATGACAAGGCGGCCCTGATCGCTGGCTGGAGCGCCGAGGGCAAGATTGCCAAGATCGACCCGCATCACCTGATCTTCTCGATCTGGGCAATGACACAGCACTATGCGGATTTCGACATTCAGGTCGAGGCGGTGCTGGGCCCAGACCGCAAAGCAGGCCTCTATGACGAGGCGGATGCGTTTCTTACGGAGTTTTTCGTGCGGGCACTTCGACCCTGAGCAGCATCAGCAATGCAATCAACGTGGCCGCGATGCCGAACAGGATCGGGCTTGCGGGCCAACGTCCGGCGCTGATGTCCCACGCCACAACCCACGTCGGCACAAGGTAGGTATAGGCCATGACCTTGGCGGGCGGCAGGCGTTTGGATGCGTATTGCAGCAGGAAAAAGGTCAGCGCTGTTGTGACAATGGCAAGATAGGCCAGCACCCACCAGACGCGCGCGGGCAGGTCCAGAAACGGCGTGATCATGGCTTCTGGCGCGGCATAGACCCATGTGACCAAAAGCGCACCAACCGTTGTCCCGAACGAAGATTGCAGCGGCGACACGTCTTGGCAATAGCGGCGCAACAGGGCGGGCACGGCGGCATGGGCGAGCGCGCCGAAAAAGAAGATCGCCTCGCCCGTGCCGATCTCGAACCTCAACAATGCGGCAAGGTCGGCACGGAAAATGACCCAGACTGCCCCCGCCGCCCCGATCAGCAGCGCCGCCAAAACCCAAGGCCCGGTATTGTGGCGCAGGATCAGCCAGCCATACCCTGCGGCCATAAGCGGGGTCAGCGTAAACACGGCGGCGGTGGATACCGCTGTAGTGCGCGCCAAAGCCTCGAACATGGTGATGAAGTAGATCGCCATCAGCGCGCCCACCAAGGCAAAGCGCCAGAACCGCGCCCAGACCGGGGCCACACGCAACCATAGCAGCAGACCCCACAACATAAACGCCGCGACGGCGAAGCGCAGGGCCATCAGCACACCGGGGTCGATATCGCCAGCAATGAAATGCCCGAAGAAGAAACTGAGCGAGACCAGCAGCGAAAACAGCAGCATCGCCGCATGGCCTTGCGCTTCGGTTGCCAAGCTATTCAGCAGCCTTGGCCGAAGGGTTGTTCGGATGGGTCGTCCAGTTGGCATAGGTGTCTTCCACAACACTGCCGGTGCGTTCGTCCATCGCGCCGGGCTGCAACACCTCCATGGTGATACAGTCTTCCACCGGGCAGACATTCACGCACAGGTTACAGGCGACGCATTCATCATCCATCACTTCGAACACGCGGTCGGGCGACATGGAAATCGCCTGATGCGAGGTGTCCTCGCAGGCGGCATAGCAACGCCCGCATTTGATACAAAGGTCTTGGTCGATCCGCGCCTTGGTCACATGGTTCAGGTTCAGATACTGCCAATCAGTCACGTTTGGCACGGCACGGCCCACCACCTGCTCGACAGAGGTGTAGCCCTTCTCATCCATCCACTGGCTGAGGCCAGAGATCATCTCTTGGACGATCTTGAAGCCGTAGGTCATGGCCGCCGTGCAAACCTGCACATTGCCCGCGCCAAGGCTGATAAACTCTGCCGCGTCACGCCATGTTGTCACGCCGCCGATACCGGAAATCGGCAGACCGAGCGTTTCGGCATCGCGGGCGATTTCGGCGACCATGTTCAGGGCAATCGGTTTCACCGCAGGGCCGCAATAGCCGCCATGTGTGCCGCGCCCGTCAATCATCGGCTCGGGGCTCATGCTGTCTAGGTTGACCCCGGTGATGGAATTGATCGTGTTGATCAGCGACACCGCATCGGCCCCGCCATTCTTGGCCGCGCGCGCAGGGCCGCGAATATCGGCGATGTTGGGCGTCAGCTTCACGATCACCGGCTTGTCGTAATACATCTTGCACCAGCGCGTGACCATTTCGACATATTCGGGCACCTGGCCCACGGCCGCACCCATGCCACGCTCACTCATGCCGTGCGGGCAGCCGAAATTCAGCTCTATCCCGTCTGCGCCGGTTTCCGCCACGCGCGGCAGGATCGCTTTCCACGACTCCTCGTCGCAGGGCACCATGAGCGACACGATCATTGCGCGATCAGGGTAATCCGCCTTCACCCGCGCGATTTCTTCAAGGTTGGTCTGCAAGGGCCGGTCCGTGATCAACTCGATGTTGTTCAGACCCAGAAGCCGCCGGTCTGCGCCCCAGATCGCGCCGTAGCGCGGGCCATTGACATTGACCACGGGCGGCCCTTCGGCCCCGAGTGTTTTCCAGACAACACCGCCCCAGCCTGCGTCAAAGGCGCGGCGGACGTTGTATTCCTTGTCGGTCGGCGGGGCAGAGGCCAGCCAGAAAGGGTTGGGGCTTTTGATGCCCAGAAAGTCCGTGGTTAGGTCAGCCATGGCGGCAACTCCCTGTCTGTGGATGCGTCGGTTCGGCCTTGCGTGTTGCGCCCCGGACTTGATCCGGGGCCTCTTGGTCCAGAGGTCCCGGGTCAGGCCCGGGACAGGTGTCACCCCATCAGGCTGCGGTGCATATCTTCGGCCGCATCACGGCCTTCGGCGACAGCCGTGACGGTCAGATCATCGCCACCGGCCGCGCAGTCGCCCCCGGCCCAGACCCCCTTGATCGAGGTTGCGCCGGTTTCGGACACCGCGATCTTGCGCCCGTCCAACGCAAGCCCGTCAGGCACCCCCGCAAGCGTCTGGCCGATAGCTTTGAACACCTGATCGGCGGGCAACGTGAACCTGTCTTCCGTTGTCACCAGCTTGCCGCCCTGCATTTCGGTATAGGCAAAGGTCACACCGGTCAGAGTGCCATTGCCCTCTATCCCGACGGGCGCCGCGTTGCAGATCAGGCGCACCCCCTTGCGTTGTGCGTGTTCCTGCTCATGGCGCGATGCAGACATCGCGTCCTGACCACGCCGATAGACAATGCTGACCTCTTCCGCGCCCAGCAGCTTGGCTTGCACGCCTGCGTCAATTGCGGTCATACCGCCGCCAATGACCACCACGCGCCGCCCTATTGGCAATGCGCCAAGCTCCTGCGCCTGCCGCAACTCTGCAATGAAATCAACGGCATCCTCAGCATGCCCTGTCTCCTCTCCGGCAAGGCCCAATGCGTTCACACCCGTCAATCCCATGCCAAGAAAGACCGCGTCATAGGCATCCCGCAAGGCTTGCAAGCTCGTCTGTTGTCCCAACCGCTGGTCATAGCGGATCTCGATCCCGCCGATCTGCAAAAGCCAGTTCAATTCGCGCTGCGCGAAATCATCGGTCGATTTATACGCGGCGATCCCGAATTCGTTCAGGCCCCCGCCCTTCGCGCGCGCCTCGAAGATCACCACGTCATGCCCATGCAGCGCCAACCGATGCGCGCAGGCCAGACCCGCAGGGCCGGCCCCAACGACAGCGACGGTCTTGCCGGTCGGGGCGGCGCGCTTGAACGGATGTATGTCTTTGGCCATGAGCGTGTCGGTCGCATACCGCTGAAGCTGACCAATCTCGACCGGCTTACCCTCGGCCGCTTCGCGGACGCAAGCCTGCTCACACAAGGTTTCGGTGGGGCAAACCCGGGCGCACATTCCGCCCAAGATATTCTGGTCAAGGATCGTGCGGGCCGCTGCATCCGGCGTTCCCGTGGCGATCTGCCGAATGAACAACGGAATGTCGATTTCGGTCGGACAGGCCGTGATGCACGGCGCATCATGACAGAAATAACACCTGTCAGCGGCCACGACCGCTTCATGGGCGTCGTATGGCGGATAGGCATCGCGGAAGTTCTGATCGAGGGTGGATGGCTCCAACCGTCCCGGTTGCACTCCGTCGCTTCGCTGCGGTGTCGTCATGGCTGATTCCCGTTGGCTACTCTGTATAGTCGAGCACAGATCGGCATCTCTGACCAGATGGTAAAATTTTTGAAATACGCGCTTTCGGGAAACAGCCCCCTGCACGGGTGGTCGCCCTCCAAAGCAAGCGATTGGAAAATAGTGATTTTCCGCAAAGCTATTTGCCCTCGCCGCGATAACAGCCAAGACCACCCCACCCACCGTGACTCTGCAAATGCTCATTTCCTGTGCAGAAAAATCGACGACACAGTGTTTACGACAGCCTGCAAGCCCGGCCTTGAAGCCATGTAAGGGCCACGGGCGGGCTTGTGCCACGCGCATACGGACCCCGCATACCGGCCACGCTGCCGCGCCGAAGTACAGCATCCAATAGCCTCGGAATTGCAAGTGGCGGAGGGAACGCGACTGGCAGCGAACCTTCTCCGCCTATCAAGTAATTGTTTTTATTTGTAAATTATTCAATATATCTCGCAGGAGACTATCCTTCTGCTGCATCGTCGAGCTGCAAAATGCATCAATCACCATCTTGCTTTCCTCGGCTCGCCCCGTGGCCATAGAGGCTGGCGTTTTGGTGGGCGCGGTCCTCACGCTCAAACTCAAGCGTCGAGTGGGTGATGCCGAATTCGCGCTCAAGCATTCGCTTTATCGTGTCCTTGATATCCTCCAGGCAATCCCAGGATCCTGTCTTGAGAACCACGTGCGTGTCGAATGCGACAGCATGCTCCTCCATCTGCCAGAAATGGGCGTGGTGGATGTCTGCCACCCCGTCGACCTCGCGGACGGCGGCGACGACCGCGCCATTGTCGATGTCTGGAGGGCTGCCGAGCATCAGAGTCCGGATTGGGCCGCCGATCTCGGTGAAAGCGAGGTAGAGAATATAGAGCGCGATGCCGATGGTGATCGCAGGGTCCACCCATCGCATGTCGTAGAGGATGATCATCGCGCCACCAATGATCACGGCGACCGAAGAAAGCGCGTCAGACAGGTTGTGCACAAACAGCGCGCGGATGTTCACACTGCCCTTCTGCATGGAATAGGTGAGCAGCGCCGTAAGCGTGTCCACTACCAGTGCGACGCCGCCCAAGATTACCACCGTCCAGCCGACGATCTCGGGCGGGTCGATCATCCGCATGCTGCCCTCGTAGATCAGATAGAATCCGACGAGGATCAGCGTGGTGTAGTTGATCAGCGCCGCGACGATCTCGATCCGGCCGTAACCGAACGTCATACGCTCGTCCGCGGGGCGCCGCGCGATCTTGCGCGCGGCAAAGGCGATGACCAGCGAGGCCATATCGGAGAAATTGTGCAGCGCATCGGCGATCAGGGCTAGGCTGCCCGAAAGGACTCCGCCGATGACCTGTGCAACGGTCAGGAGCGCGTTGGCCCAGATCGCGATGGACACGCGCCGGTCACCGGACTTGGGGTCGATATGACCGCTGGCGTGGTCGTGAGGCATCGTTTGCTCGCTTCGCTCCTAACGTCGTCTTTATCAACCGCGTGACACTCTTCGCAAAAATAGGCCATCGCGCGGGCGTGTCATCCGATCAGCCCCGTTCGAGCCCGAATAGGAGCCCGATGGCCACCGCGAGTCCCAGTCGCCGGAAGACTTAAAGGTCATCCATTATCGCAGACGCCAATCTTGCCGGGACGACAGGGCCTGCGTCAGTCCAGGGCATCATGACCCATCGGCTTGCAGTCCGACAGGTCCGAGCCACCGACGGCCGCCACACCCTTCGCAAGGTCGCGCAGGGCACTGCGCAGACCCTCCTCCAGCACCGGATGGTAGAACGGCATGGCCAGCATGTCCGCCACCGTCATCTGCCGTTCGACCGCGAGGGCCAGCAGGTGCGCCAAGTGTTCGGCGGCTGGCACGCACATCTCGGCGGCCAGGAGCCGACCGGTCTCGCGCTCGGCGTGAAGGCGCAGCAAGCCCGCGGCGGTCTGGGCTATGCGGGCGCGCGGCTGATCCGAGAAATCCGCGTTTCCCGAGACAGTGGTGTCTTCATCCAGATCCGACAGAGGTGGCCCGACCCGCGCCACCTGCGGCGATGAAAACACGATCGACAGGGCCGTACGCCGACACAATCCGTGATCCGAAGCATCCGGTGCAGCCATGCGCCCGGCGATATGCCCCTCGTCGGCAGACTCGTGTAGCAGCGGACGATAGCCGTTCGCGTCGCCGGCAAGAAACACTTGCATCTCGCCGATACGCAGCGTGGCGGGATCGATCCGGGGCATCCCCTTGTCGTCAAGCGGAACGCCCAACGTGTCCAGCCCCAGCCCGTCGATGTTGGGGCGACGCCCGATCGCGACCAGCACGGCATCAGCTTTGAAGACCCCGCCCGCGCCGCTCACGCGGATCGTGCCGCCCGCGTCCTCGAGTTCGGCGGACGCGCCCGTATGCAAGCCCATCTCGGCCTCGATCAAGGGACGGAAAGCCTCCAGCACCTGACGGTCGTCAATGCCGGCCAGCGTTTCGGCCGCGTCGAACCCGGCCACATCCAGCCCCAACCGGGCCAGGGCCTGGGCCATCTCGACCCCGATTGCGCCCATGCCGACCACCGCGATGCGGCGGGGCAGGTCATCCTGCTCGAACAGGCTGTCCGTGGTCAGGATCCGGTCTCCGAAGGTCCGCCAGGGTCCGGGCACCACCGGGCGGCTGCCCGGCGTGAGGATGATCGCGCGCGCCTCGATCTCGTCGCCATTCACCTCCAGCCGGCCAGGCCCCAGAAGCCGCGCGCGACCTGAAACGGCGCGGTCGCCCAGTTTGTCTGGCACGCTTTCCGGCCCTTTGACGAACCCGTCACGCATCCTGCGCACACGGGCGAGCACGGCCGGGATGTTGGCGCGCAACCCCTCGGCGCCCTGAATGCCGAATTCCTCGAAGGTCAAGCGCCGATGAAACGCGTGCGCCGCCTCGATCAGCGCCTTCGACGGCATGCAGCCCACGGCGGCGCAGGTGGTGCCCCAATGGCCGTCGTTCACCACAAGAAAATCGTCGGTATAGCGGCGCACCTCGCGCAACGCAGACAGCCCGGCGCTCCCCGCGCCCACGATGACGGTATCGACTTTTATGGGCTTATTCGTCTGCATCAGCCTCAGCCTTGGTGGCGTGCTCGGTGCCCGGCTCATGCTCAGGCGGGCTGTATGTTGTGAACAGTTTCAGCATCCCGGACCCGGTGTTGCGGAAGTTGTGGAAGACGCCCGAGGGCACGATACCGACATCGCCATCGGCGATGTTCGTTTCCACATCACCAATCCTGGCCACACCTGTGCCCGCGACGAAGTAGAGCATCTGGTCGTGCCCCTGATGCACCTCGCCGCCGATCTCGCCGCCCACGGAGATGGCCATCAGCACCAGCTGTGTCTTTTCGCCGGTCCACAGGACCTTGCGGAACTCGTTATTTTCGCGGGCGAGTTCGACGACAGGCAGCGTCATTTTTTCCGTATCGGGCATCTATTCTTTCTCCATCACTCAAAGCCACAGGATGGACGTCAGAGATGTGCGCCGTCACTAACCCAAGTCAGTCGGGCAAACCCAACTGTGAGCTACGCTTCAACTTCTCAGGTTTTTCAGGTCAAAATTAGAAGGAGATCATGAATGTCCGAACGCGAACAGTATATCGAGAAGGCCAAGGCGCGCATCGACCAGTGGAACGCCGAGATCGACAAGATGAAGGCCAAGCTCGACGAGGCCGAGGCAGACGCCAAGATCAACTATACTCCGAGTCCTGCAGAAGCCGAATTTGTTGACTTGACTGCTGGGTTTGGAACGATTCAGCTATTGCTTATGATCCGCCCTGACTTTCTTTCCTCACCAGCCCGCCTCGAGCTTGAGGCTTGCG
>NZ_UIHC01000126.1 GCF_900499075.1 Roseinatronobacter ekhonensis
GAGTAGCTCACCGCCAAACCTGATAATCAACCATTCCTAAACAACCAACGCGGGGTGGAGCAGCCAGGTAGCTCGTCAGGCTCATAACCTGAAGGTCACAGGTTCAAATCCTGTCCCCGCAACCAGAATTATACATCATATCAGCACCTTACGCAGCGCCCTACGGGGCGCTTTATGCGTTGCGCAAACCCGTGTCCGCACGGTGTCCGCAATGGTGATCAAAATATTCAACTCAGCTAGCCCATGCACACGACCGTCAGCATCAGCAGCGGGCAGGGCGCTCAAGGTCCAAACCGGCCTTTCGTCAGCCTTCCAGCGAGTGTCTTATATCTGCCCCGAAAAATAGACATAGACATTAGGCACATAGGGAGGGAAGCCAGTCTCCGCCGTGCGTTTCACGAACTGATGCAGTGAGAAAAGAGGCATACTTCACCTGCCGGTACTATACTGCATTCCCGCTAAACACCTCCATCTCCAAACCGAAACTTCGTAATCAATTCACGCTCTTGGTAAAGGTGTCCGGCGTAAACGGGGGGAGATTTACTTCACTTCTAAAAAACTGCAATTAGAATTTATGTCGAGAATATCAATCATCTGCACAACCTTATACTTCCGCCTCAATCCTATTTTGAATGTTGCTGATTGTGAATAGAATATATCTAAATGATTTAAGGGGTGCAAATCACCATTCTCCCGCTCAGGATCATGATCAAACCGAATATAGCCGTCATCTGATTGGATTAGCTCACCTAAAACCCTCCATAGCGTGTCAGGATCGCTACTGGATTGCTCAAGGTCATCAAGCAGACCTAAGGCCTCGTCGTTCCCAAAAGCCTTCCCAGTGCTGAAAAAGGAAACTACTTCGGACGATATCCGACTAGTGATTTCTATCCCTGAGCTCAAACTAAACTTTATTACGCCGTCGACATCGGAGATTGAGAAGGGAAACGCTGTTGAAAACGCTTTGCTCTTGGAATAGACGATTATTCGTCTCATCTTGCCGTACTGCACAAGCAGTTCACCCGCGCTGTCTTCAGAGGAAGGTGGTACGTAGGAGGAAATGAGCTTGATGGCCTCCATCCAGAAGAGAACGATATTTGGCTTTTTCCGGAACGGTTGAAACAAAGCTCCGAGTTGATACTCATCCAGTTTAAAAGAGAGTTCCTTCATCTCTCGCCCTTCTTAAGCATATTTTCGTAATTAAAACTCGCAATACGGAGGATTTCGTCTCGATCGAAGTCTTCACTTGCTGTCGAAGTAATTACCTTTCTCAGTTCCTGTCTAAATATTGGAAACACATCCAGCTCGTTGAATATCTCTTCGCAGACGTCATAAAAAGATGTCCGAATATTCGCTTGCGTGATCGTCGTCATGATTTCCTCGCGCTCTTCGGCGGTCGGAGGCTGCGCTTCTATGACGCCATCCCTATTAATAACCTCTAGACCGCCCATGATCTTATCCATCAACCCATGATCTTGCTTCGAGGTAATAATGAGATATGACTTTAAAAAGGACCTAGTCATCGTCATGTAAAGCGAGTTCCGATAGGCGTAATCTCTGTTCAATCCGCTGGTCACGCAAACAACAAAGGGGAATTCTAGTCCTTTCACATTATTGCGGTTGCTAATAAAAATCCTACCAGGAATCTTTTGTTTTGTTTCTACAGCCTTGTTCACATGCCAACCCGTGCGTCGCGGTATCATCTGAGCAAGGACGTCTGACAACGCATAGATTGCATTTCCGCTATCGACCAAAATGATACCAATATCGTCGGGAGTCACCGTCGGGTGGTTTTGACTTATATCTTCGATTGCACTCAGTATTGTCTCCGAAATAGCCTTAAGATCGTTGGTCGGCTGCTCCAATACAGCTACTGCTGGCGTATCCGCGTTTGCTATGTCCTCAAAGCGTCGTAGGGGCTCCCTCTTCAGACGGTAGAAGCTTTTGTCGGGGGATGTTTCGACTATGTATCCGCACGTAATCCATTCATCATCTTCGAGCCAACGGAGTTTTTTGTCTTCAAAGAGCCCCATCCCCAATGAGTGAGCAAACATCAATGCACGTGGGTCGGTTCGATAGCATTTTCTAAGGAGAAAGTCGGGGGAAATACTGGGCTTTATTTTAGCATCAAAGATGCTCTGAAAAATATCGCCGGCCACAATCACATACTCCCGTGCGACCAGCTCGCACAGATCCAAGAAAGATTGGGGAAAATCCTGGCTCTCGTCAATTAAGATATAGTCAAACGCATAATCTTGAGAATCTCTATTATTCAGCTGTTCGATTGCCGACTTGCATGCGACATCGAACGAGGCTTGGCTAAAATTGAGAAAGGGAAGGTCGTAATGAGCGCAAATATACCGGTATGTTCCCGAGTTGGCGTCCCCTTTGCTGCCCCACGCATGCATGCACCAAAGGCGCTCATTCCATTCAATTTGTTGTTCAACCTTCATAAAGTTGAAGAACTCTGGGATGCGCCTTCTCAGATTATGGGCGAGGATTTTGTTATACTCCGAGTCCTGCAGAAGCCGAATTTGTTGACTTGACTGCTGGGTTTGGAACGATTCAGCTATTGCTTATGATCCGCCCTGACTTTCTTTCCTCACCAGCCCGCCTCGAGCTTGAGGCTTGCG
>NZ_UIHC01000055.1 GCF_900499075.1 Roseinatronobacter ekhonensis
CGCAAGCCTCAAGCTCGAGGCGGGCTGGTGAGGAAAGAAAGTCAGGGCGGATCATAAGCAATAGCTGAATCGTTCCAAACCCAGCAGTCAAGTCAACAAATTCGGCTTCTGCAGGACTCGGAGTATATCTTACGCAGGTTGGATATATCTCCATGGCCACTGTCGAATCCCGAGAGGAGCGCCTTGCCCGGATGCCGGCCTATGTGGCGGTGTTTACAGGGCAGGCGCCCACCACGGGCGAAATCGAACGTTTCTATTCGCGCCACCGTTTGGATTAAGCCGTGGGCGCGGTCAGGATGGGTGGGGCTGGGTCCGCCAAAGGCCGGGGCCGCAGGCCTTCGCGCGGGCCGATGTCGTGGCAAGCCTGTCCAGCGGCTCTCAACCGCAAAGGTGGCTCAAATTGAAGACTGATTGACCCGCGCCGACAGTTCGGCGGCGCTTTCCTTGCGTTCCGAGTAGCGGTCCACCAGATATTCCACGCGGTCGCGGGTCAGCAACGTGAACTTGACCAGTTCCTCCATCACATCGGCCACGCGGTCGTAATAGGCCGAGGGCTTCATGCGATCTGCTTCGTCGAATTCCAGAAAGGCCTTGGCGACCGAGGATTGGTTGGGGATGGTCAGCATCCGCATCCACCGGCCCAAAAGCCGCATCTGGTTCACCGCATTGAAGCTTTGCGACCCGCCTGAAACCTGCATTACCGCCAAGGTCTTGCCCTGCGTCGGGCGTACCGCTCCGTCGGATAGCGGGATCCAGTCGATCTGCGTTTTCATCAGTCCTGTCATGGCGCCGTGGCGTTCGGGGCTGGACCAGACCATACCTTCGGACCACGCGCACAAGTCGCGCAATTCGCGCACCTTGGGGTGGCTGGCATCTACGCCATCATCGACAAGCGGCAGGCCGGAAGGGTGAAAGAACCTCACTTCTGCCCCCAGACGCGTCAGAATACGCGCCGCTTCCTCTGCGCAGAGGCGGCTGAATGATCGCGCGCGCAATGACCCGTAAAGCATCAGAATGCGCGGCGGATGATCCGACAGTGCCGGTGCCAGCAGGCGGTCGGTATCAATGGGTGCAAAAGCGCGCTCCTGCAGTTGGGGCGTGTCTGTCATGCCGGGAACCTTTCGCGCGTGCGGTTGGCGAACCAGACCAGCGACAGCATGACCGGCACTTCCACCAGCACCCCCACAACCGTCACCAGCGCCGCGCCGGAATTGAGGCCGAACAGGCCGATTGCAACGGCCACCGCCAGTTCAAAGAAATTCGACGTGCCGATCAGGGCGCAAGGGGCGGCTACCTTGTGGGGCACGCGCCAGCGCCATGCCCAGAAATAGGCAATCGCGAATATCCCGTAGGACTGGATCAAGATGGGCGTGGCCAGCAGCACGATCAGAAACGGGTTCTCAAGGATCACATTGCCCTGAAACCCGAAAAGCAGCACGACCGTCAGCAAAAGCCCAAGAATCGAGGCGGGCTTGATCCTTGATGTAAAGGCAGAGACCGCCGCCTCTCCGCCCGAACGGAAGAGGCGGGCGCGGGTCAGCACGCCTGCCGCAAGCGGCAACACAACATAGAGCACCACTGACAGAACCAGCGTTTCCCACGGTACAGCAATGTCGGTCACGCCCAGCAGAAGTGCGACGATGGGCGCAAAGGCAAACACCATGATCACATCGTTCAGCGACACCTGCACCAGCGTGTAATTCGGGTCGCCCTTGGTCAATTGCGACCAGACGAACACCATGGCCGTACAGGGCGCCGCCCCCAGCAGGATCAGCCCGGCAATGTACTGGCCCGCATCTGCCGGATCGATCAGCCCGGCAAAAACATGCTCGAAGAACAGCACACCCAGCGCGGCCATGGTAAAGGGCTTGACCAGCCAGTTCACGACGACGGTGATGACAAGTCCCTTAGGCCGCTGCCCCACGCCTTTCAGCGCGCTCAGGTCCACGGCGACCATCATCGGGTAGACCATGGCCCAGATCAGCACGGCAACAACCAGATTGACCGAGGCGTATTCAAGCGAGGCAAGCACCGCAAAGAGGCCGGGCAACACCATTGCCAGCGCGATGCCCGTGACGATGCACAGGAAAACCCACAGGGAAAGATAGCGATCAAACAGAGACATGAATTAGCCTTCAGGGTGGGACGGCACGATGCAGCAGCCGGTTTCGGGTTGTATGACATCCAGCGCGGCGATCAGGTCGGACAGGGGGCGCAAGGCTCCGGGGCAAAGCGAATAGCAAACCCGTGGCGGGTCAATCTGCCCCTCGATCACGCCGGCATCCTTCAGGATGCGCAGGTGCTCGGACACGGTGGATTGCGCAAGACCGACCGCCTCCACGATATCGCCGCCAATGCAGCCCGGCGTGCGCGCCAGTAGCCGCAAGATGCGCAATCGCGCGGGATGGCTCAATGCCTTGGCCATTGCGGCCATCCGCATATCAGCAGTCTCGGGCGGGGTGTCCAGCATCGGGATAACCTTATATCGTTTATCGTCGGATACCGATATATCTCTGAAAAGCCCGGTGCAAGCGAAACCTCTGGCGGCGTTGCGTCCGATACGGGCCTAACCTGCGCTGGACAATGCCGGGATCGCTGACATCACCTGCGCTTGCAGCCAGTGTCCCCAACGACTGCGCCATGGCGTGTGCAGCTTTTGATATGCGCGCGGTCACGCTCTGCGATGTGTTCGAATCGATGATCAGCAGGCGCATTTCAAAACAACCGAGGCACCCACAGTGAAATAGCTGGAAAGTCGTAGATCAGCAGCAAGGCGACCAGAATTACCGCGCTGAACATCGGCATCGACGGGATGAGTCTTGGCTCACGTCCCTGAATGGTCTGGTTGTGAACATTCCACATGTAGGTCTAGGGCGATTCGGGCACGGATACGCTCGCTAGCGCCGTATCTGTCGAATCGCCGGTGCGCGTCTTGGATACCGGCCTTCCGGGCGTGACCAGTCCACCGAAAGACCTTTTTTTCAATACGATTGGCGTGATAGCCCGGCCTTAAGAAACCCGACGCATTGGGGTGGCTGCAACCCGGTATCCCGGCCTGATCCGCGACCGTGTTACAAAACCGTCATGCAACTGTCGTAGAAGCGTAGCAGAATCGCACTATCCGCAATCCGAGATCGGATGACCGGTCCAAAGCGAATGCTAAGGAGTAATCATGTCCAAGCTAACTTTCACCACCTCCGCAGTTGCCATTCTGGCACTGACCGCCGGCGCCGCTGTCGCACGCGACGAAGTGCGCCGCGTTGGTTCGTCCACCGTGTTCCCCTACACCCAAGCTGTTGCAGAACAGTTCGCCAACAACACCGGCTTCCCGTCGCCCATCGTGGAATCGACCGGCACCGGCGGCGGCATGCAGATCTTCTGTGGCGGCATCGGCGAAGATTACGCTGACATCACCGGCGCATCGCGCGCTATGAAAGCCTCTGAATTCCAGCTGTGCATGGATGGCGGCGTGACCAGCATCACCGAAGCCCGCATCGGTTCCG
This sequence comes from Roseinatronobacter ekhonensis, assembly GCF_900499075.1. Lineage (GTDB taxonomy): Bacteria > Pseudomonadota > Alphaproteobacteria > Rhodobacterales > Rhodobacteraceae > Roseinatronobacter > Roseinatronobacter ekhonensis. The sequence continues at coordinate 3,504 of NZ_UIHC01000055.1, forward strand.
ACGGTCTGACCATCGCTATCTCACGCGACAATGACTTCGCTTGGGACATGGAACTGTCCGAAGTTTATCAAGGCCTTGCCGCGATGGTTCCCGTCGACGGTGAGTGGATCGAAAACCCCTACACCACCTGGGACCAGATCAACCCCGATTTCCCGGCAGTCGAGATCGAGGTTCTGGGGCCCCCGCCGACCTCCGGCACGCGCGACGCTTTCGTCGAGCTGGCTATGGTCGCAGGCTGCATGGAGCTCGACTACGTCGCGCAGAACCATGACGAAGACTGGGCCGAAGAGAACTGTGCACGCATGCGCACCGACGGCCCGTTCATCGAAGCTGGCGAGAACGACAACCTGATCGTGCAGCGCCTGCAAGCGAACAGCGACGCGATGGGCATCTTCGGCTATTCCTTCCTTTACGAGAACCAGGACACGCTGAAGCCCGTCACCATCGCCGGCGTCGAGCCGACCCCGGAAACGATCGGCGACAACTACCCGATCTCGCGTCCGCTCTACTTCTACATCAAGAACGCACATCGCGGCGTGATCCCCGGCTTTGAAGAATTCATCGCCGAGTACATGTCCGATGACGCACTCGCACCGGGTGGTTATCTGGAAGAGCGCGGTCTGGTCGTTCTGTCGGAAGAGGCCCGCGAAGAACTGCGCCAGCGCGTTGCAAACCAAGTTGAAATGTCCGCTCCGGAATAAGACTGGTTACTAATCTACCGCCCGGCGTCTGCCGGGCGGTTCCTTTTGACACCCGAAGGTTTTTCACATGGGCATGCTGCCATTCGCGATCCTTCTTGTCGCCGCCATCGTCGGATACATGATCAACTTGCAGTCTGCCCGCGCCATTCGCGCTGATGGCACAAAGCTGCATTCGCTGTCCGGGTTCCACGGGCTGTTTTCGGCCCTGCTGGTCCTCGTGCCCGTTCTGACGTTCGTCCTTCTTTGGCTTGGCTTCGAAGGGGCGGTGATCGAGAGCCTGATGTTCGCATCCCTTCCAACCGGCACGCTTGACGGTCTGGGAACTGGCGAAGTGCAGTTGATCGGCGCAGAGATCCGGTCCATTGCAGGTGGTCGCGTTTTCGGCACGCCGGAAGACTGGAAACTGGCCGCTGCCGACCGTTTAATTGCGTATGAAGCGTGGTCTGATTGGCTGCTGATCGCGGCCGTCGCCGCTTTGTCGGTGGCGCTTGTGCTTTTCGCGCGCAGCCGCGTCGCCCCGGAATACCGGGCGCGTCAGCAGGTCGAGAAGATCACCACCGGCCTGATGATCTTTTGCGCAACGGTCGCCATTTTCACCACGATCGGCATCGTGTTCGCGCTGACTTATGAGACGTTCAAATTTTTCCAGATGGTGCCTTTGAGCGAATTCCTGTTCGGCACAAGCTGGGAACCGCAAATCCCCATTCGTGAAGACCAGATCGCGGCAGAAGGCGCATTTGGCGCTGTGCCGGTGTTCCTGGGCACGATCGTGATCGCAACCATCGCCTTGACTGTTGCCGTTCCGGTGGGCTTGCTGACGGCGATCTATCTGAACGAATTCGCGCCGCACGCCGTGCGGTCGGTGATCAAACCGATTCTCGAAATCCTCGCAGGCGTGCCAACGGTTGTTTACGGCTTCTTCGCCATCCTTGTCGTTGCGCCCGCACTTCGCGAGCTGGGGGCGGACCTTGGGCTGGATGTCGCGTCCAATACCGCGCTGGCGGCGGGCGGTGTGATGGGTGTCATGCTGATCCCCTTCATCTCGTCATTCGCAGATGACGCGTTGTCCGCCGTTCCGCAATCGCTGCGCGATGGGGCCTTGGCACTTGGCGCAACGCGCGGCGAGATGATGATGAACGTGCTGTTTCCAGCCGCGATCCCCGGCATTGTCGGGGGCGTGTTGCTGGCCGTGAGCCGCGCCATTGGCGAAACCATGATCGTTGTGATGGCCGCCGGCCTGATCGCACGCATGACGATAAACCCGCTGGACAGCGTTACTGCTGTGACGGTTCAGATCGTGACATTGTTGATCGGCGATACAGCGTTCGATAGTCCCAAGACGTTGGCTGCTTTTGCCTTGGGCATGATGTTGTTCCTCGCAACGCTGGTCATCAACGTCTTCGCCTTGCGGATTGTCCGCAAGTATCGTGAAATTTACGACTAAAGGTTGGCCCAGATGTCTGACACTACACCAGAATACCGCGGCGCGGGCCACCACGGCGGCACGATGGATACCGTTCGCAAGGGCCTCGCAAAACGCAAACGCAAGCAGATGATCCTTCAGGGGTTTGGAATTGCCGCGATCGGCTTTGCGCTGACGGTTCTGTTCATCCTGCTGGCCTCTCTGTTCAGCACCGGGTATCAAGCCTTTACACAAACCCATGTAGAGCTTGATGTCTTTGTCGACCCGCAGGAGATCCCCGAAGAAAACCTTCCACGTGGCGGGTTCCGGGATGTCTTGAGCGACTCTTTGGGGCAGTACTTTCCCGAAAGTGATATGACTGACCGTGCCGAAGCGCGGGTTCTGTCTTCGATCCTGTCCAACGGCGCTCAATTCACCTTGCGCGACATGATCGTGGAAGACCCGAGCCTGATCGGACAGACGATTTCTTTGAAGGTGGCAACGTCAGACCCCTATGACCAGTTGAACAAAGGGCTGATTGATCGTGACACCCCGGAGGACTTTCGCCGGTTGAAAGATGAGGAAATTCAGAATTTCGATACCCTATCAGAGCTTGGCCTCATCTCGAAGCCGTTGAACACCGGCCTGCTAACCAATGCCGATTCGCGCTTTCCAGAACTCGCCGGGTTGAAAGGCGCGCTTGTCGGGTCGTTCTGGGTCTTGCTGACGTGTTTCGTAATCTCGTTCCCGCTTGGAATAGGCGCGGCGATCTACCTTGAGGAATTCGCGCCCAAGAACAAGGTAAGCGACTTCATCGAGGTCAATATCAACAACCTGGCCGCCGTGCCGTCTGTCGTCTTTGGCCTGTTGGCACTAGCGGTATTCATCGGCTGGTTTGGAATGCCACGATCTGCGCCTTTCGTGGGCGGCCTGACACTGGCATTGATGACGATGCCAACGATCATCATTGCAACGCGCGCGTCGTTGAAAGCGGTGCCGCCCTCCATTCGGGAAGCTGCGCTCGGTGTCGGGGCTTCGAAACACCAGGTCGTGTTCCAGCATGTGCTACCGCTCGCGATGCCCGGTATTCTGACCGGCACGATCATTGGCCTTGCGCAAGCCTTGGGTGAAACCGCGCCCCTGTTGCTGATCGGTATGAATGCCTTCATCACATCTGCCGCCAGCAGTCCGTTTGACAGCGCCACGGCACTCCCAACGCAGATTTTCATCTGGGCCGATAGCCCAGAGCGCGGATTTGTGTCACGCACCTCCGCGGCGATCCTTGTTCTATTGGGCTTCTTGATCACCATGAACGCGATCGCTATTTTTCTGCGCCAACGCTTTCAGCGCAAATGGTAAACACATCCGCCCTGTAGTAATCACTCGGCACCCAAAGGAATCTCTGTCATGTATGACGCCCCGAACCCCGCGACCAATGTGGACCAGCAGGATATCAAGATCACCGCCAAGGGCGTGCAGGTCTATTACGGCGAAACACACGCGATCAAGGATGTCGATGTGAACATCGTGGACCGCGCTGTCACCTCGTTTATCGGGCCGTCGGGCTGCGGGAAATCCACCTTCCTGCGCTGCCTGAACCGGATGAATGACACGATTGATATTTGCCGCGTCGAAGGCGACATCCGGATTGACGGCGATGATATCTACGACAAGCGCGTGGACCCGGTGCAACTGCGTGCCAAGGTCGGTATGGTGTTCCAGAAACCGAACCCGTTTCCCAAGTCGATCTATGACAACGTGGCTTACGGCCCGCGCATCCACGGGCTGGCCAAGAACAAGGCTGATCTGGATGTAATCGTGGAACGCGCGCTGCGCCGCGGTGCCATCTGGGACGAGGTCAAGGATCGTCTGGACGCGCCGGGCACGGGCCTGTCGGGCGGACAGCAGCAGCGTCTCTGCATCGCCCGCGCCGTGGCCACCGAGCCCGAAGTCCTGTTGATGGACGAGCCTTGCTCGGCGTTGGACCCGATTGCAACTGCGCAGGTCGAGGAACTGATCGACGAATTGCGCCGGGACTATACCGTTGTGATCGTGACCCACTCCATGCAGCAGGCCGCCCGCGTCAGTCAGAAAACGGCGTTTTTCCACCTTGGGGATCTGGTGGAATACGGCGAAACCGACCAGATTTTCACCAACCCCAAGGACGAACGAACCGAGCGCTATGTGACGGGACGTATCGGCTAGGGTCGCGCCAGATGTCCGACAAACACATTGTCTCTGGCTTCGACCGCGATCTTGCGGCGATCGAAACCTCTGTCGCGCAGATCGGGGCCATGGCCCGCGATGCGTTGCGCGACGCCATCACCGCCTGTCTGGAGCGTGATCGCGATCTTGCGGCGCAGGTGAAAACCGGTGATCACGCACTGGACCGTCTGGAAGCTGACACACGTTTGGCGACAATCAAGCTGATCGCACTGCGCGCGCCGAGCGCGGTGGATTTGCGCTTCGTGCTTGCGGTGCTGGAGATCTGCGCCCATCTGGAACGCTGCGGCGACTATGCCAAGAACATCGCCAAACGCAGCACCGAACTCGGGCCGCACGCGCAACTGGCCGGAACCGACCGTGCGTTGCTGCGCATGTCGCAATCGGTTGGCCAGATGCTGGGCGACGCGCTTGCGGCATTTCTGGACCGCGATGTCGACAAGGCCCGCGCCGTGATCGCCTCGGATCTGGAGACCGATCACAGCTACAATTCGCTGTTTCGCGGGCTTTTGACCTATATGATGGAAGACCCGCGCAACATTACCGCCGGGATGCACCTGCATTTTGTGGCCAAGCATCTGGAACGTATCGGGGACCGGGCAACAGGGATCGCGGAACAGGTGATCTATCTTGTGACTGGCGAGTTGCCGGATGACGACCGCCCCAAGGCCGACCTGACCACCCCCCCCGCGCCGTCAGCCGGGTAGAACCCTGCCCGCAATGTGGGCAGACCGCTTGGTCAAACACCCGTGCGGCACCCCGATATCCGCTAGCTAGCTGGCGACCCCGGCAGGATTCGAACCTGCAACCTGCCCCTTAGGAGGGGGCTGCTCTATCCAGTTGAGCCACGGGGCCGTGGCACTGCTTGTGCCAATCCGGACCCGCCGGTGCAAGTGGTGACTTGGCCCCCGCGAAATAGGGCGCTAACATGTTGTTCCCAAGCTTTGCACAGGACCACGCGTTTGCCCCCATATCTGCCCCCCCAGACCGCCCGACCGCTTACCTTGCGCGATGTGTCCGAAGCCAGCGGCGTCAGCGAAATGACCGTCAGCCGCGTGTTGCGCAACCGGGACGATGTCTCGCCCGCGACGCGCGACAAGGTGTTGGCGGCGGCCAAGGCGCTGGGATATGTGCCCAACAAGATCGCAGGGGCCCTTGCGTCGCAACGGGTGAACCTTGTCGGCGTCATCATCCCCTCGCTGGCGAATATGGTGTTCCCCGAAGTGTTGCGCGGTATTTCGGCCGGGCTGGAGGGCACGGGGCTACAGCCAGTGTTTGGGGCCACGGATTATCTGGCAGAGCGCGAAGAGAATGTCATTTACGAGATGCTGTCCTGGCGCCCCTCCGGTGTGATCGTGGCAGGGTTGGAACATACCGACGCCGCGCGCGCGATGCTGGCCAATGCCGGTATTCCGACGGTCGAGATCATGGATATCGACGGCGAGGCGATTGATTCGGTGGTGGGGATTTCGCACCGCCGCGCGGGCCGCGAGATGGCAGAGGCTATTCTGCGCGCGGGGTATCGCAAGATTGGCTTTCTGGGCACCAAGGTGCCCGACGACTTCCGGGCGCGCAAACGGCTTGAAGGGTTCAATGAAGCGCTGGCAGACTCGGGTATATCGCTGGCCGATACCGAGGATTACGCCGGTGGCTCGTCACTGGCCAAGGGCCGAGAGATGACGGAAGCCATGCTCACACGCAGCCCCGATCTGGATTTCCTGTATTATTCCAACGATATGATCGGGGCAGGGGGGTTGCTCTACTGTCTGGATCAGGGGTTGGATGTGCCCGGCAGTCTGGGCCTTGCAGGGTTCAACGGGCTGGAATTGCTGGACGGGCTGCGCCTGCGGCTGGCGACGACGGATGCCTGCCGCCGCGACATCGGCCTGCGCGCGGCGCAGATTGTTGTGGGAAAGCCGACCGATGGCATGATTGGATCGCAGCGCATAGAACTCGACCCCATACTGAACCTTGGCGACACGATCCGCCGCGCGACGTGATCCAAACCCGCCGCGTTTGAACGTTGTCACGGGTCTGTCGCTTTTCTGGGCTAGGTCCGAAACTGCGACATCTGGTGCGCTCTAATCGCTTGTCAGATTGTTTGCCCTAGATATAGTAATCTAACGGTCGTGCTGCGTGTGCAGCGCGATGCTGGCCCCAGCGGGGCGGTCTTTGCCCCGAGGGGCCGCCAGATGAAGGGTGGCACCATGGATGGTGATTTCAGGACCGAATTTGTCCGCGAGCCGGTCGCGTTGAAGCATTTTCCTGCACTTGTGCTGAATGCAGACTACCGGCCATTGTCCTACTACCCCCTGTCGCTGTGGCCTTGGCAGGACGCGATCAAGGCGGTGTTTCTGGACCGGGTGGATATTCTGGCGCATTACGACGAGGTGGTGCGCAGCCAGCGAATGGAAATTCAGGTGCCCTCGGTGGTGGTGCTGCGCGAATTCGTCAAGCCGCGCAAGCGCGTGGCCTTTACGCGGTTCAACCTGTTCCTGCGCGATGAATTCGCCTGCCAGTATTGCGGGTCGCGCAACGACCTGACCTTTGACCATGTTGTGCCGCGCAAACTGGGCGGCGTGACCAGTTGGGAAAACGTGGTTGCGGCCTGTGCGCCTTGCAACCTGCGCAAAGGGTCCAAGACCCTGCGCGAGTCCGGGATGAAGCTGCGCCAGACGCCGCGCCGCCCAGATGCGGAACTGCTGCGCAATCTGGGTCGCAGGTTTCCGCCGAACCATCTGCATGAAAGCTGGCTGGACTATCTGTATTGGGATACCGAGCTTGACGCATAACCCCTCGCGCGCCGATGCTGGCACTGGACACACCCCCAAGTGACGGGGTAAAGCGTTGCTAGCGCTAACATCGCGGAGGTTGTGACATGGTCGCACGCGTTATTCCGGTCGATTGCTTCGATCTGGTCATATTCGGGGCGACGGGCGATCTGGCCCGCCGCAAGATCCTGCCGGGGCTCTATCGGCGCTGGAAGGAAGGGCAGATTCCCGAGGGCTGCACCATCGTTGGCGCGGCCCGAAGCGATCTGGAAGCGGACGGGTTCCGCGAGCTTGTGCGCGCGGCGCTTGAAGAGTTCCTGCCGCAGCCTGAGGTGCAGCCAGAGACGGTCGCGAGTTTTCTGGACATGCTGGCTTATGTCACCATCGACGCGCGTGGCGATGCGGGCTGGCCCGAGCTGGCCGCCCTGATGCGCACAGGCAAAGTGCATGCCTTCTACTTCTCGGTGGCACCTGCGCTGTTTGGCGATATCGCCAAGCGGCTTAAAGAGCGCGGCATTGCTGACCGTGAGAGCCGGATCGTGGTGGAAAAACCCTTCGGCAAAGACCTTGCAACGGCGCGCAAGCTGAATGAAAGCCTTGCCAGTTATTTCCACGAGGACCAGATTTACCGGATCGACCATTATCTGGGCAAGGAAACGGTTCAGAACCTGATGGCCGTGCGCTTTGCCAACATCCTGTTCGAGCCGCTCTGGAACGCGCAGTATATCGACCATGTGCAGATTACCGTGGCCGAAACCGTGGGCGTTGGCGGGCGCGGCGAATACTATGACACCTCTGGCGCGATCCGCGACATGGTGCAAAACCACATGATGCAGCTTTTGTGCCTGATCGCGATGGAACCGCCGAACTGCTTCGAGCCGGATGCCATGCGCGACGAAAAGCTGAAGGTTATTCGCGCGTTGGACCCCGTGGCGCCTGCCGAGATCGTACGCGGTCAGTATCGCGGCAAGGATGGCGATGATTACCTGTCCGAATCCGGCAATCCCGACAGCCGCACTGAAAGCTTTGTCGCCATGAAGCTGCATGTGTCGAACTGGCGCTGGAAGGGCACGCCATTCTATCTGCGCACCGGCAAGCGGCTGCGCGCGCGCGCGTCCGAGATCGCCGTCACCTTCAAGGAGCCGCCACATTCCATTTTCGGCGAATCCAACCAGTGGCGCGAGAATATGCTGGTCATTCGCCTGCAACCCGACGAGGGGATGGACCTGCGCGTGATGATCAAGGAACCGGGGCCGGGCGGCATGCGCCTGAAGGACGTGGCGCTGGACATGAGCTTTGCCGAAGCCTTGGGCGATGATCTGGATATTCCCGATGCGTATGAACGCTTGATCATGGACGTGATCCGCGGCAACCAGACCTTGTTCATGCGCGGCGACGAGGTCGAGGCCGCTTGGGCATGGGTCGATCCGGCGATCGACATGATGGAACAACGCGGCGACGTGCCCGAACCCTACGAGCCTGCATCGGCAGGGCCGGAAGGGTCCATGATGCTGATGCACCGCGATGGACGCCGCTGGCGGGAGATGCGCTGATGGAGTTTCACACCTACCCCGACCGCGACATGATGATGCTGCGGGTATCGCAGCGGATTGCCGCAGAGCTTGGCGAAACCCTGCGCAGCGCGGACCGCGCGACATTGTCGGTGCCGGGCGGAACCACGCCGGGGCCGGTCTTTGACACGCTGTCGGGCGCTGATCTGGATTGGTCGCGCGTGGCGGTCATGCTGAATGACGAACGCTGGGTGCCAGAGGACAATCCGCGTTCCAACACCGCGCTTTTGCGCCGCCGCTTGCTGACAGGTCGCGCGGCAGAGGCCACACTGGTGCCACTTTATGCCCGCACACCCGCGCCCGAAGACGCGTTGGACGCGCTGTCGGACGGTATTCGTCCGCATCTGCCGATTTCTGTCCTGCTGCTGGGCATGGGCGCGGATATGCATACCGCAAGCCTGTTTCCCGGTGCCGACAAGCTGGCACAGGCCATGGCGCCCGACGCGCCACCCCTGATGGCGCTACGGGCCGAGGCCGCGGGAGAGCCGCGCATCACCCTGACCCTGCCAGTGCTGCGCGCGGCATTGCGGGTGCATGTGCTGATCACGGGCGCGGAAAAGCGCGCGGCGCTGGAGCACGCGCGCAAACTGCCGCCGGAACAAGCGCCGATTGCCGCGATGCTGGATCATGCGCAGGTGCATTGGGCCGAATAAGCGAAAGAAAGACGGGCGCTTCGCGCCCGTTTTGAGTATTTGGGGCAAGATGAAATTAGCTGAGGGACCAAGACAATGAGCACATGGAACGATCTGGCCAAGCATCAGCGCGCGACCGACACGCGGCATATGCTGGAGTTGTTCACTCAGGACCCGGACCGCGCGAACGGGTTCAGCATTCGCGCGGGCGAGATGCTGCTGGATTATTCCAAGACCAACATTGATGCCGACTGCCGCGACCTGCTGGTCGGGCTGGCCGAGGCGCAGGGCGTGGCCGCCAAGCGCGACGCGATGTTCGCGGGCGAAGTCATCAACGAAACCGAGGGCCGTGCGGTACTGCATATTGCACAGCGCGCGGATGACGCTGCGGTGATCGAGGTCGATGATACCGATGTGATGCCCGCCCTGCGCGAGACACGCGCGCGCGCCTATGCCTTTTCCGAAGCGGTGCGCTCTGGCGCGTATCAGGGGCAAGGCGGGCGGATTACCGATGTGGTCAATATCGGGATTGGCGGGTCGGACCTGGGACCCGCAATGGCCACGCTGGCGCTGGAGCCGTTCCATGACGGGCCGCGCCTGCATTACGTGTCGAACGTGGACGGCGCGCATATCGGCGATACGCTGGAACGGCTGGACCCCGCGACGACGCTGGTGGTCGTGGCATCGAAGACCTTTACCACCATCGAGACGATGACCAACGCCGAAACCGCACGGGCGTGGATGGCGCAGAAAGTGACCGACCCTACCGCGCAATTTGCTGCTGTGTCCACGGCCGCCGACAAGACAGCCGCTTTTGGTATCGCGCCAGAACGGGTGTTCGGGTTCGCCGATTGGGTCGGCGGGCGCTATTCGATGTGGGGGCCGATCGGCCTTGGGGTCATGATCGCGATTGGCGCTGTGCGGTTCGAGCGGTTTCTGGCCGGCGCGCGCGCGATGGATGCGCATTTCGTCGAGGCGCCCTTTGCCGAAAACATGCCCGTTATGCTGGCATTGGTTGGCATCTGGCACAACCAGCTTTGCGGCCACGCCACCCGCGCCGTGCTGCCCTATGATCAGCGCCTGTCACGGCTGCCCGCCTATCTGCAACAGTTGGAGATGGAGAGCAACGGCAAGCGTGTCGGCATGGATGGCGAAGATCTTGGCCGCCAGTCCGGCCCGGTGGTCTGGGGCGAGCCGGGCACGAATGGCCAGCACGCGTTCTACCAGTTGATCCATCAGGGTACGCGGGTTGTGCCGTGTGAGTTCCTGCTGGCCGCGCAGGGTCACGAGCCTGATCTGGCGCACCAACACCGCTTGCTGGCCGCCAATTGTCTGGCGCAGGCCGAGGCGCTGATGAAAGGACGCTCGCTGGAGGAGGCGCGTGCGATCATGGCCGCCAAGGGGCTGGACGGGGCGGAACTGGACCGGCAGGCGCGCCACCGGGTGTTTCCGGGCAATCGCCCCTCGACCATGCTGCTATATCCCAAGCTGACGCCGTTCACGCTGGGGCAGATCGTGGCGCTATACGAGCACCGTGTCTTTGTCGAAGGCGTGATCCTAGGCATCAACTCTTTCGACCAATGGGGTGTCGAGCTGGGCAAGGAACTGGCCACCGCGCTCGGCCCGGTCATGGACGGCGCGGATGCGTCGGGCAAGGACGGGTCCACGCAGGCGCTGGTCGCGTATCTGCGCGGGCAGGGCGTGTGAGGAGAGGCCCCGGCTTGTGGGCCGGGGCGCGATCCGCACTGAAGTGTAGTGGTCGCATGTCTGTTTTGATGACAGGTATTAGTAGCGGACGATTGTCTCAAAGTCTTGCAGCGGGGCTTCGGGGGTCAGCAGGTCGTCCAGCTCGAGCGTGACGCTTGCGGTGGTGCCATCCTCTGACAGGGTTCCTGTCGTGCTGTCGATGCTCTCGCCGCTGACCGAAAACGTGACCGATAACCCGGCCAGCATTTGCTGCGCCATGGCCATGGCTTGCGGGTCGCTGGCCATTTCGTCCATCTGTCCGGACATGGCCGATAGCGGCATCAGCGCGCGTACGCGATTGCTGTCCAGATGGACAAGCTGCGCCTGGATCTCCTGCGGGTTGCCTGCGCCCCCATCGTCGAGGATCTCTGCAAAGCTTCCGGTCTTGTCAATCTCGCAGCGGGCATGCGTGTCAGTCAGCACGAATGTGCCGCCATCCTCGTCGCAAAACGATGTATCCTGCCCCGACATCTCGAACATCTGGCGTTGCATCTGCATGTATCCGGTCACGCGGGCTTCATCCTCGCCCAACACTTCGACATTCATATCCACCTCGATACAGGCGGTCAGGGCAAGGGCGGCTGGAAGGGTCAGGAAAATCGCGCGCATGGGAACCTCTCGGGGTGAAACTGGCTTACCGCATGATAAGGCCAAAGCAGCCATCCTGACGAGTCCGATTTTCGGAGCTTATGCATCCAGCTTGTCGATCAGCTCGTCTCCGCTGGCGCGATTGGAATTGATCGCCGTGCCAACACGGTAAAACTGGAGGGTCTCTTCCGGGGCGGGCCGCATCAGGGGCGCCGCGCCATGCCCGTCCTCGCGCAGCCATTTCGGCCAGTCCTGCGGCGCAAGGATCACCGGTATCCGGTGATGAATGGGCGTATTGTGTTGAAAAACTCTTCCTTGATCGAAGTCTGAACTGCTGATTCAATTCCTGTAATCGAGGGGGAGGACCGGCGATGATGGGACCGAGGCAGGAAGCGCAACCGGCGCTGTTCTACGA
>NZ_UIHC01000077.1 GCF_900499075.1 Roseinatronobacter ekhonensis
CAACGCGCTCTCGCAACGCAAGTGGATGTGGTTTGCCCATCTGTTATCTCCATATCTGCTCAAAGACATGGAATCATGGATCATGAAGTAAGGGAATCCTGAATCTGGTCAAACCGGACGCGCTCTAATCGACACCGCCATTTTATCGTGTGCGGTAAATACCTGCCGATACCCGCTATCTTGCGGGCCTGAAGTTCGCGCCAGTGCGCGTCGGTGAGGTCACGTTCTCTTCTGGACAGTGCTTCGTTCCGCCCTTTTTTGACATGCACGTGCGCTGGAGTGCGGCATGTCTTTCGGACATCGCACGACGCTCGACCGGGCTTTGACGACCTGAGGCAAAAGCAGGGACCCGAGGCATTTCCCCGCGTCCCTTGTCTTTCCATTGCACGGTTTTCGGCAGGCACAGGGCGGTTAGCCGGGGAGGGCGGCCTGGACTGCATTCCGGGCCATGCTGCCATACTCTGAGCGAGATTGACCAGTTTTCCCGAGCCAGTCCCCAAGGTGTGAACCCTGTGAACGAGGGGTGCGGCAACGCCGCGCCGATCTGGGACACGACAGCAGACCCTCATGAGCCGAAGCTACACAGGCATCCGCCGCGGCAAGATCGAAGGGGGCCGCCAGAGTATCATGGTCGCAAGCTCTGCCATCACTTGGCATTAGATTTGCTCGCTTAGAAGCCATCCTATTGTGCGATGTCGAATTTTAGTCGGGTTGCCCCGGCGCCGATTTCCTTGAAGAGACCCCGCCCGGCGGCGCTCAGTGGGTTCGGTAGCTCCATCACTCGCCATCGCGAGGGATCGAACACGAAGGGAACATACAGAATGCGATACTTCCGGGTGCCGTCAGAGGAACATTCGGCCGCTACGCGCATCTCGTTCTGCGAGAACTCGAATTCGAATGCGTCGTCCAAGTTGGACTTGACCTCGTAGCGCCATTCGACCGCTTCAGTATGGATGCGGAAATCATATCCAAGGGTGTCGTCTCCCTCCCAGTCGACCTCGAGCAGGCTTCGGTTCTCTGAGACCCAGCAGCGGTCGTCATACCGTTTCTTGTGCTTTGCCTGCAGGAAACGGCTGGCGAGATACTCGCTGGCGAGGCCCATGGCGGAGCGGACGTCCTCGGTGACCCGGGTTGTCCTGCGACGACTGCCGTTCTTGCCACCGCGGGCGGCTCTGCGCCGATCGCCTTCCGCCTGTTCCGCCAGGGTGAACCGGCGACGTGAGCGGCTCAGCCAGTCGCTGTCGGACATGCAGCCGTTGGCGAGGTCGACGAGCGACTTCGCGAAATTCTCTCTTCGCGTGTCCAGCGAAGTTCCTGCGAAGCTGATCGAACGCTTTTCCGTCTCCTGGCGCTCCTGGCGTCTTCGTTCGCGATCACGTTGGCCCTCAAGGTCGTCGGGTTTTAGCCCCAGCGCATCAGTGTCGACGGTGTGGGGCATGCCGCTCGGCCAAAGGCCAGCCCGGTCCAGAACTGCGATTTCGGCACCTTCCTTGACCCGGGCGAAGTCCAGCAGACCTTGTCGGCTCACCTCCTTCACCACGCTCAGAGTGCCATCCTTCCAGGGGGAGGGAGATTCATTCGCGAAACACCATGCGCCGACAATTCCGACATTCTTTTCGACGAAGCGCTGCAACGTGGTTGTCGACGACTTGCGCACCTTTTCGAGCGGCTCCAGCTCCGTTCCACTATCCGGACCGAGGCGTTGGTCGAGGATGGCATCGAACAGCACGCCTACATCCGCTTTGGCGAGGTGCTCGAGTTCCAGGACCCATTCCTCCTGGAACTCGAGGAAGTCCAAGTCACGCATCGAGACGTAGCCGTCGAGCGATCGTTCGGCTTCAAAGTCGGACCAGAAGTGCCGTCGGATACGCTCGAGTGCCTTGCTGGACAGCTCTTTTTTCCAGGTGTCGAACAGGCGCCTGAGCTCATCCGCATTGCTCAGCACGGGTCGGCCGAGCGTGGCGAGCATCCGATTTAGCTCACCGAAGTCCAGGTCGAGTCTGCGGCGCACGTCCGCCAGGTCGGGTTTCCCGAGTTCCTCGACCAGCTCTTCAGGTGTACAGGCAAGATGGTCACGGATGCTCTCCAACGTCTCCACGATTTCGGAGCGAGGTGATGAATTGCCCAGTGCTTCGAAGAGGTTATTGGCTGTCGCGAGATCGGTGAGGCACGCCACGATCGGGACAAAGCGTTCCATGATGAGCGTCTGGTCCGTCGTCATCGCGTGAGAATGATCTTGCACGAAACTGACCTTGCACCCCAGGGCCCGGGCGAGATCTTCGTCGCTCGGGCGCTGTCTCGGATCCGATGTCGGACGTCGTGCGGCGAGGCGGAGCATCAGGGTTTCGAACGAACGCAGACGCCCGTCGAGAAGCGTCGAAAGTGTAGGTGCGGCTTCCGCCAGAACCGACCACGACAGGTCCTCCCGGTCGCCCACGACCAACGTGGGATGGTTTTCGTCAGGTAGAGCGTAGAAGCGCAGAGGCTCCTCTACGGCAATGCCCCCGACCGATAGCCTGATGGTCCCGCACCGGCGCAGTCGGACGCGCCGCAACCTCTCCGCCACCGTGCCGCCGACGATCTGACGTTCGAACCCTTGTCCCAGGACCTCGTTCGACAGCACGGCCGCCTCCGCAAGCCATTCTAACCCACCAGCCACCAGAAGCGGGTCCGAGTTCGAAACGACCAGCGGAGCATCGTCGACCAGGACGCCAACCTGCGCGGCGTCGACCGGATGCGTGTCAAAACCACCGCACTCGCGAAGTTTCGCGATCACGGAAGCGACAAGATCCGTGTCGGTATCCTTCTCCGAAAGCTCCAAGACCGCCTCTCCCGCTGCGAGAACCGCCTTGGTCTCCGGGAGGGACGGGTCGCCCGCTACGAAAACGCGCGGCGGGGCCTCGGGGTCTCCTTGAAGGACGGTGCTTCCGTTTGCCGTGACGACGAAGATGTAAAGGTCGGCAGGAACGTCCAATTCGTTTGAGCAGGTCTCTTCCCATGCTTGCTGATAGGTCTTGCGAAAGGCCACCCGCTCCCGAGGCTGGAGCTTTGACGCGTTCTTTGCCATAGCGTCCAGCTTATAGGGGGCATGATCCGGATCGGACCAATCGCGCAGTCCCAACATCGCTGAAAACAGGACAGTCGAGAGGACCTCGTTATTCTCCACCATTTCGACCAACCTGTCCCTCGGCCGATCCAAGTAGCGCGGTGGACGCCTCCGCCCGTCGCGGCTCGCCCAGAGCTCGTCAGGACGGAGAAAACGTTCGTCGTCTCCATCGACCGGAATCCATCGCGATTTTGCCATGAAGGTCGCCGCAGGCGTGAGGAGTTCGGTCTCGTTCTTACCGGTCGCCGATCTCTCGTATCGGCCGAGGCGCCACGTCGCCCAAGCCCTATCGTCCTGAGCAGCTTGCACCATCGCCAGCTCGGCCAGCCGACGCCGGGCTTCGGGCGGCATCCTGCTGTGCTCGATTTGCCCGGGAAACCGCCACAGCTCACCTTGTCGCGTATAGTCTGTATAGGGGTTGGGCAGGTCGATCTCGGCATTCGCCGCGACCCAGTGCGCGTTGCGTCCCGCATTCTCCCGCCTGGATACGAAGAAGGCGCTCCAAATGTCGGCCGGAGTTCCGACCGTTGGGACCGTCTCATCGGAGAGGAGGGGAAGGCCGTCTTCGACACCGGCGACCTTCAAGAATTCGACCCAGTCCTTCTTCAATGGGGCCGACTTCGGGATCCAGGCAGCATCGGAACAGAGCAGCATTTGGGCAGCCGCTGCGCAGTCCTGCGACACTACCGACGTCTCGGTGAGATAGGTCGTGACGTTCCTTCCCGTAGGTGTCCAACCTTCGGAGAAGCGCGCCTCGCTGGCTGGCCACCATCCGCTCACCGTCTCGACGTGAAGACCGGCTTGGGCCAGCACCTTGTCGGCTCTGGAGCCTTCCGCTCGCCAGACCTCGAACGCCCACTTGAGCGCGGCCTCCCGCCGCTTCGGAGCGGGCCTGTCACCGAACGTCGTGGAAATCTCCGCCAGCACTTCAAGGGCGTCGTATCGCTTCACGAGGCCGGCCTTGACGAAATCCCTCACAACCTCGGCGGACAACGGCACGGCGTCGTCCATGATCGAGAACTTGCTTGCCAACGCCTTCGGCGGCAGCGGAGCCCCCTCCGTCTTTCTGCCCCGGCCGGTGGCCTCGCGCACAAAGACAGGTGTCTCCGTTTCGTTGCCCATTGCATTTTCGGTGCCGCCGTCGCGCGTTCGCAAGATCTTCTTGCCGCAAAGTTTACTGAGTTCGTGGACCGACGGCAGCGCCTTGCGGCATTCCTCATAAAACGTTTCCCAGGTCCGGGCGGAGGAGCGGTCGGCCACAAGCGAGGCAGCGACGGCCTCGAGCCATCCTGCCAAATCCTCCGCGTTGGGCATGGCCCTGAGCGGGATCGTCTCAAGCATGCCGCAAAGTCGGTTGAGCCGGCGTGCGCCGAGGCCCGGATCAGCGAGCTCGGAGATGCCCGCCTTGATAAGGCGCGGCATGCGCAGCAGGCGGTAGCCCTTTTCGTTCCAGACGTAGGCGGCCTGCAGAGAACAACATCGGCCTTCCCGTCCGGCCTCGGGGACGACCTCGAGTTCCGACCAGTCGAGCCCCCGGAGTTTGCAGACACGCGCCAGGCGGGTCATGTCTTCCGGGTCCCAGGCTGCCAGGTCGAAGACAGCGTTCCGGACGTCCACAACGGAGATCGTCTTCAGTTCGAGCGCTGACCGCACGGCCGTGTCCGCGAGTTCGTCGAGAAGGAAGGCGTTGAGGGGAAGATCGAAGTTGGCGCGCCGCCGGTCGATCGATGCGTAGAATGGGGCGTCGACATGCCCCGCCAGTGGCGACGCCATCTCGGCCGACATGGGGAGGAAGTTGTATATCCTGCCCGGTTCGGCTTCCGCGGCGTTCAATGGGATCGCGACCGATACCTTGGGGTCACCCTGCCAGTCACGCCAGCGGGCGAGTTGCGGCTCGCTGGCGATGCTCTCCTCGACGGCTTCTTCCAGCCGTTCGCGATCGACGGACTTGTGTGCCACGACGTATCGGCGGCGGCCAGGCTCGATCGAGACAACCTCGTAGTGAATGTTCGAGGCCTCGACCGGCGCCGGCTTGTCTAAGGCCTTTCGAGTGAGCCTTCTCCGAGAGACGTGGCCGCCTTCGTGTATCTCCACCATGACCTTCTCGAGGCGTTCGAGAAACAACAGCAACGGGACCTCGGCCTGCGCCAGCGCGACTGTCTGCGAGCGTGCCAAGGAGACTGCCGCCTGTCCCTCCAGCGGCAGGTGCACCACGGTGGCGAAACCCTCGTTCGCGAAAAAGGCGATATCTTCAGACTGCGTATCGATCGGCATCGCAGCGAGGTATCGCGGAAGGTCGCGAGCTACTTTGGCAGCCAACTCGGGCGACGTCACACGCTTCGCCGCTTGTTCGATCTCGTCACGTTGCGCGAAACGGAAGCAGAAACCGTCAAACACTTCCGAACGCTTGGCCTCTGCCTGTGAGTAAATCCTCACGTCGTCGGTGAGCGTTTCGACAGAGCGAAAACCTAACCCCTTGTTTCCAATTCCTTCTCCAACAGACTTGCTCGACAACCCGATGTTCCGGATCGCGTCGACGTTGCTCCAATCGAAGCCTTTGCCCGCATTCGCGACATAGAGGTCCGCACGATTATCATCATGCACGACAAGTTTCAGCAGGATCGAGCCGTGGCTACCCTCGGCGTGCGCGTCGTGCGCGTTCTGGAATAGCTCGAATAGGACGCGATCGCCATATTCCCCGCTGATCGCATCTCCAACACCACGCAGGCTCTCATATGGCCGGATACCTTCTTTCGCCGCCGCCGCGTGCTCCAACTGATCCGTGAGAAGGGTTTCAAGCCGCTCAGATGGCGTCATTTCAACATGACCCGAATCTTCGGAGAGGAACGAACTGAACTGCCCGATTGCTTGTGATGCCAAGTCTTCCCCCATTATCTTGCAAACTTTCCGGATCTTCTTGAATTCTTCTTATCTCGTCTCGCCCGTTACAAGCGGCTTCTGCAACATTAGCGAGGCTAAAATGGGAAGCCCAAGAATAGTCGGAACAGCGAGAATGCGCCGATCGGGGAAATGGCTTCGGCAAACAAGGCCTCTTCGACAGCGGCCTCAAGAGCGGCATTTTCGATCCCTGTATCGATGATGAGATCGGCTCCGATCTGGGAAGCGACTTCGGAAGTGACCGCAAATGCAATCTCAGGATCTTCCTGCATCGCACTCGTCACATAGCTTACGGAATCTGATGCTTTCAAGTGGATCTCCGTCACCCCATCAATGCCACCGAACACCAAGACATCGGTGCCGGGATGATTGGTGGCCTCGAATAGGCTGGCGCCGACTCCGCTCATTTCCAAGGCTTCGACATATTCCTGTTCGAAGAGGATTCCCTTGATATGGTTGGAATGCCCCAGCACGCTCGCCGTATCTATGGCGCCGAAATACGCCGTAATTTCTTCCTCGGAAACGAGTTCGAGATCGTTGTATCCACGCCTGACGGCCTCGAAAACGTCCTCACGAACGACTTGCATTACCCACTACCGGCTTGTCGCAGAGCTGCGGTGGCTGCCGTAGGTTTGTGCAGGATGTCATGCGAGAGCTGGTCAGGTGTCAATCCCTTCGAGTTCTTGCGATGAGGGTCTGCTCCATGCTCCAGCAGCATTTTCACCGTTGGGGCGTGCTTTTCCTGGCACGCGAGCATCAATGCCGTGTGCGATGAATCTCCCAACTGATCAACCGACGCATCAGCCTCGATAAGGACTCGGCACAGGTCCGTGCGACCATGCAGGGCGGAAAGATGGATGGCCGACCATTTCGGCCCTTTGACGTTCACGGCGGCACCGTGCTCAATTAGCCGTATGGCTGAGGAATACTGCGCATTCGCAATGGCGCTCACCAAGGCTGGATTGCCGGTGATGTCCCGGATATTGGCGTCTGCGTCGGCCTCCAGGAGCAGGTCGAGCATCTCGAGATCGCCACGCGCGATGGCCAGAATGAGCAGCGGCTGTCCTTCCGCTGTTCCGATGTTCACGCTGACCCCATCGGAAATCAGGGATTTCACGACGTCTATGGAGCCGTGTTCGTAGGCCGAAAGCAGGGCTGCCTCCCGATATTTTTCACCGAACTTCGCGCCATTATCGGCCAGAATCTTTACGATCGGCGCATGGTTCTTGAAGAAGGCTCCGGTAATCGCGTTCCAGCCGTCATCGCTGCAAACATGAATGTCGGCTCCCCTTTCGATCAGGAACGCAACCACCTTCTGCCGACCCTTGATTGCGGCCCAAATGAGCGGTGTCCAGCCATTCTGATCTCGAATGGAGATCTCAGCGCCATTGCTCAGCATGAGGTCTGCCAATTCAAAATACTCGTTTTCCAGCGCCAGAACGATCGGGCACTTGGTCTTTCCGGCGGCCGCGTTGGGATCAGCACCAGCGACAAGGAGTTGCGATGCGATGTCGATGAAGCCGAGTTCTATCGAGACCCGGAGTGGCAGGCCGTCCCCGGCGTCGGCATCGAAGCCGGTCTGTTCCATGATTTTAATGGCGTGGTTCTTGAGGCCTTTCTTCAAGGCCTCAACGAATTGATCAGCGTCGGCGGCTGGCTGCCCCGGTTCAGCACTATCCTCCACGCATACATTCCTTTCGGTGGCCATGCATCGCCGAGCCTGCACCATCTGCATCCTGCTTCACCCGGAAGGCGGTGGAGTGGTAATCCCCCCCGAAAGTAAGGGGCTGGATAAGTAGAATTTTCTCGGCAAGATGAACGAGGAGATTCCGAATGAAGACAAGCAGATACACTGAGGCTCAGATCATCGCGATCCTGCGACAGGCCGAAGGCGGCGTGCCGGTGACGGAGCTTTGCCGCGAGCATGGCATGAGCAACGCCTCGTTTTACAAATGGCGGGCGAAGTATGGCGGGATGGATGCATCCTTGATCAGCCAGATGAAGGCGATGGAAGACGAGAACCGGCGGTTGAAGCGGATGTATGCGGACCTGAGCATGCAGGCGGATTTGCTCAAGGAAGCCCTCGGAAAAAAGTGACGGGGCCATCTCAACGCCGGGAGATGGCCGAGAATGCAGTGGCGCGACGTGGGGCGAGCATTGCGCTTGCTTGCCGGGCCTTCGGGGTCAGCGAGACCTGCTATCGCTATGGCCCGAAGTTGCGTGCCGAGAACGAAGAGATCGCCGATCTGCTGGTCGGGCTGACCGATGCCCGCAAGACCTGGGGGTTCGGCCTGTGTTTTCTGCACCTTCGCAACGTAAAAGGTCACCCGTGGAACCACATGGCGTAATCAGAGGGACAGCTCTCGTGCTACGCTACCGCTTTCATCAGCATGGAGGAGAAGATGAAGCATTTTGTGGGACTCGACGTGTCAATGAAGGAAACGGCTGTTTGTGTGGTC
>NZ_UIHC01000173.1 GCF_900499075.1 Roseinatronobacter ekhonensis
AAATGGCGCAAACTCGACGGCGCAAGCCGCATGCCTGAGATCATCCAGGGGATTGAATTCAAGGACGGGATCAAGCAACTTCAAAAAGCCGCCTAATCACGCCGTCACCAACTTTCGGGCATAGCTCCTAGATGCGAAGGCACCGGCTGTATTGAAGAGCAGCATATGAAGATGGGGCACGGGCGTTCCCCCTTCTTGCCGTATTCTTAAAGCCCATTCGACTACCCAATGATAAAGGTCGAAGCCTTCGCGCCGAAGCCATTTGATGAACACATCAAGCAGGCGCTTAAATTCCTCGGGTGTTTCGGGCGCATCTCTGAGAGTCAAAGTTACAGCAAGGACTGGATAGGCTTTGATTGCGTCAAAATCTACGGATTGCAGAAATCGCTCGTTGTTCCGCATCGCTTGTGGTGACCAACCTGCACAAGCACCCCGGACAGTCGATGTCAAACCGTGGGTAGTCTGTTTGGCTTGATAATCTGTGCGATCTGGTGCTGCGGAGAATCCATGTTTGCGAATAGAGATCATGGGCATGTCGGGCCTGTCTACCTGCTACTGGCGGTGAAATATGTGTCTAATGAATTGAAATATGTGTCTAATGAATCAAGAGAGCGTGGCTTGAAGCTGGCCGCGGACGGACGGCCGCTATGCGACCGCGCCCCGCCCGCCCGCCGCCAGCTTACTGGCGAGCGCGGCGGTCGGGCGGGGCGGCATGCTGTGCATCCGTCGCGCGGCTAGTCCCGGACGCCTTCGCGTTCCTTGGCCTTGATCCACGCGATCACGCTTGCCTTGAAGTAATATGATTTGCGGCCATGCTTACTGACGGGCGGGCCGGAGCCTTCGGCGTGCCAGCGTGTCAAGGTGCGCTCAGACACGTCGAGCAATTCAGCCGCTTGAGCCTTGCTCTGTCAATCCCGGAGCAAAATTGGCCAAGTTCCCGGTGTAAAATTGATCAGCTTGGTCGCGGTTTAGCTGCGCCTTGGCGCGGGTGCTCTCCAGATAGCTGACGTGTGCCAAGGCGCGCAGGCCGCAG